>NZ_VYKD01000018.1:0-33414 GCF_032424295.1 Pseudomonas sp. JV449
CCCGATCATCTCGGCCGGGTGCATGGTGCGGTCGGCGCCATTGCCGCAAGCCAGGTCGGTGGCAGCACAGTAGCGATCACAGCCCCAACAGATACGTTCGGGATGCTTGGGGTGCAGCGGAAAAGGCTTGGCCATGAGTCGACTCCCTGGCGACGAACACTCCCTGCAACCTACCCCCATACAGCCTGTACAACCTTGACCGGCATCAAGCCTGGCCAAGATGAAATATCCTCGGAACTTGACAAGAATCATTATTATTTACTGCTGATCTTCCTAGACTCGGGTTCTCTCTCCACACCCATCAGGAAGCCTCCATGCGTACCCCTTCTTTGCTGTGCCTTGCCCTGCTGCTGAGCACCTCCGTGGCAGTTGCCAAGGAGTATCCAATCGGCGAACCGCAACACTGCCCGGGCCTGGAAATCGGCGCGGTGTACCTCCAGCCGATCGAGATGGCACCCGCCGGCATGATGCGCGCCACGGCCGATTCCGATGTGCACCTGGAGGCCGATGTACGCGCCACGGCGGACAACGCCCAAGGGTTTCAGGAAGGCAGTTTCGTGCCCTACCTCAACCTGTCTTTCACCCTGAAGAAACAAGGCAGCGACACGCCCATCAGCGGCGACTTCCACGCCATGGTCGCCAACGACGGGCCGCACTATGGCGATAACGTCAAGCTGCAAGGCCCGGGCAAATACACCCTCACCTTCAGCGTATTGCCGCCCACCGGCCACCACTCCCTGGGCCGTCATACCGACAAGGAAACCGGGGTCGCCCCGTGGTTCGAACGCTGCGAAGTGCACTACGAATTCGTCTACGCCGGCATCGGCAAAAAAGGCGGCTATTGATGCGCCGCGCCCTGTTGCTCGGCGGCCTGCTGCTAAGCGGTGCGGCAGTGGCGGCGCCGTTGCCCACCTATGAGTTGAGCCTGCAGGACGGCCACTTCGACCCGCCACAACTGGTGGTCAAGGCCGAAGAGCGTTTCAAGATCGTGCTCAAGAACATCGGCCAAGGCCCGGCCGAATTCGAAAGCACGCCGTTGCGGGTCGAGAAGGTGTTGTCTGCGGGGGTGACCACCTTTGTGGTGATCCACCCGCTCAAGCCGGGGTTGTACCCGTTCTTCGACGAGTTCAACCCACAGTTGCCCGAAGGCAGCATCCTCGCCGAATAGGAGCCGTTGATGAATCAATCGATGTTTATTGTCTGGCGTGAAAGCGTCGAGGCCCTGCTGGTGATCGGTATCCTGCAGGCCTGGATCAGCCGCCAGGCCGGCCATGCGCAACTGGCCCGCTTCCTCTGGGCCGGGGTGCTGCTGGGGTTGCTGTGTTCGGCCGGGCTGGCCGGTTTGATGCTGTGGGCCGGTGACACCATGACCGGCCCACAGGGCGAGTGGCTGCAAGCGGCGCTGACCCTGTTGGCCAGCGGCTTGATGGTGCAGATGGTGTTCTGGATGCACCGCAACGCGGCCACGCTCAAACACAGCCTGGTACGCGAGGCCGACGAGCGCCTGGCGCGCCAGGGCGGCTGGGGGGTGTTGTTACTGGCGCTGCTGGCGGTCAGTCGCGAAGGCAGTGAAACCGTGGTGTTTTTGTATGGCGCCGGGGCGCGCCTGCACGATGAGGCGCAAGGCCTGTTCGCCGTCGGCGGTGTGCTCGGCCTGGCACTGGCGGGGCTCACCGTGCTGCTGTTGCGCGGCAGTCGGCGCTTTATCTCCTGGTCACTGTTTTTCGCCCTCAGCGAGGCGCTGCTGTTGCTGCTCGGCGGCGCCTTGCTGGTCGCGGCCGTGGACCGTATCAGTGGGCAACTGCTGGGTATGGACATGCCCGAGTGGGTCTACGCCGCAATCGGTGACAGCCGCTGGGACAGCAGCGCGCTGCTCAGCGACAGCCATGGCCTCGGCGCGCTGCTGGCCGACTTTGCCGGCTACCGGGCGACCCCCAGCCTTATCACCGTGTTGGTACTGCTCGGCTACTGGCTATGGGTGGGCAACGGCCTGCGTCGCGCCCGGCACGCGGCATGAGCTGGTTGCAGCAACTGGGCGATGGCATGCGCCGCCATGGGCGCTTGATCCGTGCTGCGCAATGGTTGGTGGTGCTGGTCTACGCCGTGTTGCTGGTGCTGCCCGCCGTGCTGCCGTTGCCCGATAGCCAAGCGCGCATGGTGAACAACCTGACGCTGCTCGCGCAATTTATCTTCTGGGGGATCTGGTGGCCGTTCGTGTTGCTGTCGATGGTGCTGTTCGGGCGCCTGTGGTGCGGCGTGCTGTGCCCGGAGGGTTCGCTGAGCGAATGGGCCAGCCAGCACGGGCGCGGCCTCGGCATACCGCGCTGGCTGCGTTGGGGCGGCTGGCCGACCCTGGGCTTTTGCCTCACCACGCTCTACGGCCAGTTGATCAGCGTGTACGACTACGCCCAGGCAGCATTGCTGATCCTCGGCGGCTCGACGTTGGCGGCGGTGGCGGTCGGCCTGCTGTTCGTGCGCGGCAAGCGCGTGTGGTGCCGTTACCTGTGCCCGGTGAGCGGCGTGTTCGCCCTGCTCGCCCGCCTGGCGCCGGTGCATTTCGCCGTGGATGAACAACGCTGGAAAGCCAACGACGCCCCGCGCCTGCCGCTGCCCAACTGCGCGCCACTCCTGGACATCCGCCGCCTGCAAGGCGCCAGCGACTGCCACGCCTGTGGCCGTTGCAGCGGGCAACGCGGCGCGGTGCAACTGATCGCCCGCTCATGCAATCAGGAGATTCTCCACGCGCCCCATCAACCCGGCTCACCGTGGGATGCGCGCCTGCTGCTGTTTGGCGTGATCGGCCTGGCCATGGGCGCGTTCCAATGGACCGTAAGCCCGTGGTTTATCGCGCTCAAACAAACACTCGCCGAATGGCTGGTAAGCCGCGACTGGCTATGGCCGCTGCAAGACAACGCGCCCTGGTGGCTGCTCACCCACTACCCGCCACTCAACGACAGCTTCAGTTGGCTCGATGGCCTGTGCATCGTGCTGTACCTGGCTGGCAGCGCACTGCTGCTCGGCGGTGGCTGCTGGCTGCTGCTGCGCCTGGCCGCGTCTGTGGCCGGCGACCGCGCACTGTTTCGGCCCTTGGCACTGACACTCACGCCCCTGGGGGGTGCAGGGCTGTTCCTGGGGCTGTCGGCGACGACGGTGAAGTTGTTGCGCTATGAAGGGTTGGCATTGACGTGGGTGCAACCGGCTCGTGCACTGGTGTTGAGCGCGGCGATTGGCTGGTGCTTGTGGTTGGGCTGGCGGCAGCTCCAGGGGCTTGGAACCCGACCGCGCTGCCTGGGGTGGTTGTGCGTACTGCTGAGTAACGGGCTGGTGGGCTATGGCTGGTGGTTGCAGTTCTGGGGGTGGGCTGGCTGATGCACACCGATCCAAATGTGGGAGGGGGCTTGCCCCTGATGAGCATGGGTATCTGTGGCGCGGGCGCTTGCTCCCGTGGCGGCCTTCGGGCCGACCATGTCGTTGGAGTTGACCGGTTGGAATGAGTACATATCCGTTGCTGCGGTAACGGCTGCTATTGGTTCCGCTCTTACAGCGGGTCACTTTTGGAAAGAGCCCAAAAGTAACCAAAAGGCTCTCGCCCCACCACTCGGTACCTCGCCTAGGCTCGGTATGCCCGAACGCAGGCTTGAATCCGTGGGCCGCCGTCATGGGCCATCCCTGGCCCAGGACGGCTAACCCGGCGTCCTGCCGGGTTACCCACGGATTCAAGCCTGCGTTCGGCCAGCGTGGTTAACGGGGCGCCTGAGATCAAGATCAAAAGCCAGAGCAAAAGCAGCCTGAGGTCTACCTGCTGGATGGAGATCCAAATGTGGGAGGGGCGGTGCGACGATTCGACAAGCCCGCTCACCACAGAGTTATGTGTCAGCCTTTAAGAGTTGTGTAGATACCTATGCTCATCGGGGGCAAGCCCCCTCCCACATTTTTAACCCAGTACACCAGACTCAACTCCGGTCGGCTCTAAGGCCGCCGCGCTTTGGCTTTTGATCTCAAATCGCCCCGTCAAACACGCTGGCCGAACGCAGGCTTTGGAGCGTGGGTAACCCGGCAGGACGCCGGGTTAGCCGCGCTGGGCCAAGGATGGCCCATCGCGGCGGCCCACGCTCCAAAGCCTTCGTTCGGGCACACCGAGCCTAGGCGAGGTGCCGAGTGTTGGGGCGAAGCGTTTTTGGTTACTTTTGGCGCTCTTCCAAAAGTGACCCGCTGTAAGAGCGGAACCCTAAGTGGCCGTGACCGCAGCAATGGATATGTACTCAATCAAATCCAACGACATGGTCGACCCGAAGGCCGCCACGGAAACAAGCCCCCTCCCACAGTTTTGACCGCACCAGCCGAAGTTACACCTTGAACCGCGCCACCGTCTGATGCAGCGTCCCCGCCATTCCGGCCAGGTCATGGCCTGCCGTCTCGGTATGTATCGCGCCCTGCAACACCTGCTGGGACAGGTTGCGAATGCCCACCAGGTTGCGATCCACTTCCCGCGCCACCAGCGCCTGTTCTTCGGTGGCGCTGGCAATCATCATATTGCGTTCGTTGATCTGCGAGATCGACCGGGTGATCTCGTCCAGCGCCTCTCCCGAGCGTTGCGCCACGTTCAAGGTCGCCTGTACCCGCTCGCTGCTGCTGTGCATGGCGGCCACGGCGTGTTCGGTGTCCTGGCGGATATTGCCGATCATCTGCTCGATCTCCTGGGTCGAGACCTGGGTACGATGGGCCAACGCGCGCACTTCATCGGCGACTACCGCAAACCCGCGTCCGGCATCCCCGGCGCGGGCCGCTTCGATGGCGGCGTTCAACGCCAGCAGGTTGGTCTGGTCGGCAATGCTGCGGATCACTTCGAGCACGCTGCTGATGTCTTGCACGCGGCCGGCCAGTTGCTGGATACGCTCCGAGGTTTCCACCACGCCGGTGGCCAAGGTATTGATCGACGCCACGGTTTCCTGCACCTGCGCCTGTCCACGCTGGGCGGTCTGCTCCGACAGGCGCGAAGCTTCGCTGGTGCTCACGGCATTGCGTGCCACTTCGTCGACGGCGGCGGTCATTTCATTCACCGCCGTGGCGGCCTGTTCGATTTCCTGGCCCTGCAACTGCAGGCTGCTGCTGGTCTGGCCGCTGACCGCGCTCAACTCTTCCGACGAGCTGGCCACGCCGTCCACCGACGTCGCGATATGGCGGACCATCTGGTTAAGATTCTGCTGCATCTGGTGCAGGTTGCGCATCACACTGCCGTCGATACTGTTGCCCAACGGCACCTCGAGGGTCAGGTCGCCCTCGGCGATATGACTCAACACCCGCGCCACTTCATCCGGCTCGCCGCCCAACGGTCGGGTGACGCTGCGCGTGACGATCACCGCCGCCACCACCACCAGCGCCAGGCACAGCAGGAACAGCCCGAGCATGGTGCCCCGAGCCTCGTCATACAGGGTTTGCGCCGCCTGCTGGCGCTCGGCGAACAGCCGCCCCTGCATGGCCATCAGCGCATCCAGGCTCTTGAACACCTCAAGCTCGGCCGGGATCACCTGTTGCTTGAGCTGGGCCAGGCCTTGCTCGCGGGCGCCCTGCCTGATCAGCGCCTGCACTTGGGTGAAAGCCGCCACGTAGGTTTCACGGTGGGTTTTCAAGGTGGCATAGGCGGCCTTGCCTTCGGCGGTGTCGAGCAGCGGCTCAAGGGTGGCGAACGCCTGGGTGATGCGTTCGCGCGTGGTGCCGATGGAGGCCTGGGCCTGTTGGTTATCCTGGTCGATCAGCAGGTCGCGGGTGTTGCGCCCGTTATCGCGCACACCGGTGGCTATCACCATGATCGGCGCGATCCGTGGCCAGTCCTGCTGCACGATCTGTTCGGACTGCTGCTTGAGGGTCGCCAGGTCGTGAAGGGCGTAAAACACCAAGCCGACCAGCGCCAGCGGCGCAATCGCGAAGCCGACGACAATGCGTTGTGCCGTGGTTAATTGCTTCATTGTGATAGTCCCTGATGAAAACCTGCCCGTCATGGGCAGCATCTATAAAAATCCGCTTGAGGGCGCCGATCACCCTCGCAATACAAAAGCAGGAAACAACTCGCGCAATCGGCTCCATAACTCCGGCAAGGCAGCCTGTGCCGGAGAACTCGACAATTGCGCATCGAGCATGCTGGCCGTGCGCACCATTTGCACCGCAAAGCGTTGCACGCCGTTGGCTTGCAAACGCTGGGCCAGCAACAGCAACCGAGGGGGGTCGATCAAATGCCAATGCACCGTGGTGCGGCACTCGTACTCGACGCCGCTGGCCAACAGGGTGTCGAGGCTGCGCCAGTTGGCGGCGCCGCTGTGCTTGACCTGGGTAATCAACTGGCAATCCTCGGCCAGCGCCTTGACGTCAAAGCCGACCCAATCGGCATGCCGCAACGCATTGGCAAACCCTGCCGGCTTGATCCCGGCGCTGTGCAGGCCGACGCGAAACCCCATCGCCCGCACTTCATCCATGGCCGCCGGCAAGCCTTCCTGCAAGGTCGGCTCGCCACCGCTGAACACCACGGCGTCGAGCAAGTCCTTGCGCCGCTGCAAAAACAGCAACACCCGGCGCCAATCCACCTCCGTGCTACCGCGCGGCGGGATCAGGTCCGGGTTGTGGCAGTAACGACAGCGCCAGGCACAGCCCTGGCAAAACAGCACACAGGCGAGCATGCCGGGGTAGTCGAGGGTGGTCAGGGGCACCAGGCCCCCGACCCGTAGCGCTCGACTCATTGGCGCCCGGCCACGGCGGCCGTTTCAGTGAAATGCACCCGTTCCTTGTGCTCGGATTGTTTGCCGGGATTGAACGCCGACACGGGCCGGTGATAGCCCATCACCCGGGTCCAGACTTCGCAGCGCTGACGTTGTGGCTGGGATGCTTGCATGTGAATCTCCTTGCGGGTTGGAAGATCGGTTCAGTGCGCAGCGGCCAGTGCCAGCACTTCATCGCACTTGGGACAGAACTCATGCTCACCGGCGAGGTAACCGTGCACCGGGCAGATCGAGAACGTCGGGGTGATCGTCAGGTACGGCAAACGGAAACGCCCCAACGCCTTGCGCACCAGTTGCTTGCAGGCCTGGGTCGAGGAAATCTGCTCGGCCATGTACAGGTGCAACACGGTGCCGCCGG
This sequence comes from Pseudomonas sp. JV449, assembly GCF_032424295.1. Taxonomy (NCBI): domain Bacteria; kingdom Pseudomonadati; phylum Pseudomonadota; class Gammaproteobacteria; order Pseudomonadales; family Pseudomonadaceae; genus Pseudomonas; species Pseudomonas sp. JV449. Next base: position 7,129 of record NZ_VYKD01000018.1, read on the forward strand.
TGTACTTGCATTGCAGTTCGTCTTGCAGCTCCAGGGCTTCGAAGGGGTCTTGGGTAAAGCCCACCGGCAGTTGCGAGGAGTTGGTGTAGTACGGCGCGACGTCGCTGCCGGCCTGCAGGATGTCCGGGTAGCGCTTGCGGTCTTCCTTGGCGAAGCGGTAGGTGGTGCCTTCCGCCGGGGTGGCTTCGAGGTTGTAGAGGTGGCCGGTGTCTTCCTGGAAGCGCAGCAACGTAGCGCGCACATGGTCGAGCAGCTTGAGGGCAAATGCGCGGCCTTCCTCGGTGTGCATGCCCTGCTCGTCGCCGGTGAAATTGCGCAGCATCTCGTGCATGCCGTTGAGGCCGATGGTGGAGAAGTGATTGCGCAAGGTGCCGAGGTAACGCTTGGTGTACGGGTACAAACCGGCGTCCATATGGTGCTGGATCACCTTGCGCTTGACCTCCAGGCTTTCCATGGCCATGTCCATCAGGCTGTCCAGGCGTTGCAACAGGCCCGAGGTGTCGCCCTTGAACAGGTAGCCGAGGCGCGCGCAGTTGATCGTCACCACGCCCAGGCTGCCGGTCTGCTCCGCCGAACCGAACAACCCACCGCCGCGCTTGAGCAGCTCGCGCACGTCCAATTGCAGGCGGCAGCACATCGAGCGCACCTGGTTGGGTTGCATATCGGAATTGAGGAAGTTCTGGAAATACGGCAGGCCGTAGCGCGCGGTCATCTCGAACAGGCGGTCGGCGTTCTCGCTGTCCCAGGGGAAATCGTGGGTGATGTTGTAGGTGGGAATCGGGAAGGTGAAGACCCGGCCCTTGGCATCGCCGGCCTGCATCACTTCGATGTAGGCGCGGTTGATCAGCTCCATTTCCGCTTGCAGATCGCCATAGGCAAACGGCATTTCCTCACCACCGATCACCGGCACCTGCTCGCGCAGATCCTCCGGGCACACCCAGTCGAAGGTCAGGTTGGTAAACGGCGTCTGAGTGCCCCAGCGCGACGGCACGTTGAGGTTGTAGATGAACTCCTGCACCGCCTGGCGCACCTCGGCGTAACTCAGTTGGTCCTTGCGCACATAGGGCGCCAGGTAGGTATCGAACGAGCTGAACGCCTGGGCGCCGGCCCATTCGTTTTGCAGGGTGCCGAGGAAGTTGACCATCTGCCCCAGGGCGCTGCTCAAGTGCTTGGGCGGCCCCGCTTCGACACGGCCCGGCACGCCATTGAGGCCTTCGTGCAGCAGCGAACGCAGCGACCAGCCGGCGCAATACCCGGCTAGCATGTCGAGGTCATGGATATGCAAATCCGCCTCACGGTGCGCGCGGCCAATCTGCTGGCTGTAGACCTCGTCGAGCCAGTAATTGGCGGTGACCTTGCCCGACACGTTCAACACCAGCCCCCCCAGGGAGTAGCCCTGGTTGGCATTGGCTTGCACGCGCCAGTCTTCGCGGTCGAGGTATTCGTTCATCGAGGTGGCGACTTCCACCAGGGTCTTGCGGTCGCGACGCAGGCGGCCGTGTTGTTCGCGGTAGACGATATAGGCGCGCATGGAGAGGAAGTAGCCGGCGTCCATCAGCACGCGTTCGACGCTGTCCTGGATTTGTTCGACGTCCAGGCGTTCGATGCCCCTCAGGCGGGCCAGGACAGCGCCCAGTAACAGGTCGACGTCGGCCTCCTGGTACTCGCCGGTAGCGGTACCGGCGGCGGTCAGGGCGTGGTGGATTTTTTCGGCGTTGAAGGGGACCAGGCTGCCGTCGCGTTTGTGTAGGCGGGTGCTGACCAGCGGGGTGAGCGTGTTTTGCATTTTCCGGGCTCCAGGCACTACATATAGATTAAATAACAACTTAAAACACAACATGCAGTGATATTACGGAGACTGGGTTTTGCTTCCCTTGATCGGGGTCAAGCTTTTTTGATTGGGTACATATCCGTTATTTAGGTAACGGCGGCCTATGGTTCCGCTCTTACAGCGGGTCACTTTGGAAAAGAGCCGGAATGCCGGCCCAGCCCAAAGTAACCAAAGGGCTCTTGCCCCAACACTCGGTGCCTCGCCTAGGCTCGGCATGCCCGAACGCAGGCTTGAATCCGTGGGCCGCCGTCATGGGCCATCCTTGGCCCAGGACGGCTAACCCGGCGTCCTGCCGGGTTACCCACGGATTCAAGCCTGCGTTCGGCCAGCGTGTTTAACGGGGCGCCTAGGATCAAGATCAAAAGCCAGAGCAAAAGCAGAGCAAAAGCAGAGCAAAAGCAGAACAAAAGCAGGCTGAGGCCTACCTGCTGGATGGAGATCCAAATGTGGGAGGGGGCTTGCTCCCGATGAGGGTGGGTCAGTGATACATGGGTTGACTGACTCACCGCTATCGGGGCAAGCCCCCTCCCACATTTTTAACCCAGTACACCAGACCCAACTCCGGTCGGCTCTAAGGCCGCCGCGCTTTGGCTCTTGATCTCAAATCGCCCCGTCAAACACGCTGGCCGAACGCAGGCTTTGGAGCGTGGGTAACCCGGCAGGACGCCGGGTTAGCCGCACTGGGCCATGGATGGCCCATTGCGGCGGCCCACGCTCCAAAGCCGGAGTGAGGGCACACCGAGCCTAAGCGAGGTGCCGAGTGTTGGGGCGAAGCGTTTTTGGTTACTTTTGGCGCTCTTCCAAAAGTGACCCGCTGTAAGAGCGGAACCCTAAGCAGCCGTTACCGCAGCAACGGATATGTACTCGGTCAAATCCAACGACATGGTCGGCCCGAAGGCCGCCATCGGGAGCAAGTCGAATCGTCGCACCGCCCCTCCCACATTTGGTTATACGACCAGGCGAAAAACATCATCAGATATACGCATCATAAACAAATATTAACTGCATATTTTTAATAATTAACATATAACAAAACGGACTTTTACGGACGCCTTTCCTATCCATATTGTTATGTCCAGCACCGACCCCTGACCAGGTGGAGGCCTTGCCTGAACCACCACTTTCTCAGGGTCCTACCATGAGCCACATCGCCGCGCCCAATCGCCTCACCCTTGCTGTCTCCCTCGCCCTGTTCGGCGCGTACACCCACGCCGATGACGCCGCGCTACCGGTGGTCAATGTCACGGCCGAGCACCGCAGTGAAGACTTGCAGAAAACCCCGCTGGCGATTTCCGCCTTCGACGAGAAGAGCCTCGACGACAAGCAGATCCGCAGCGTGCGCGACCTGTCGGGCCAGGTGCCGAACCTGACTCTCAGCCGCCAGTCGATCTCCTACAGCGCCCAGACCTATGGCATTCGCGGCATCGGTGAAACCGACCCGATCCAGGAAGCCGCCGTGGCGGTGTACGCCGACGACTTGTACATCCCACGGGCGATTTCCTCGATGCTCGACTTCAATGACGTCGAGCGCGTCGAAGTGCTGCGCGGCCCCCAGGGCACCCTGTACGGGCGCAACAGCAGCGCGGGGGCGATCCGCGTGATCACCCGCGACCCCAACCAGGAAACCCGTGGTTTCGTCGAGCTCGGTGCGGGTAATTACAATGCGCAGAACGGCCGTTTCCTGATCAGCGGCCCGCTGGTGGACAACGCGTTGTTCGGCAGCTTTTCGGCGATCCGCCTGAGCCGCGACGGCACGGTGTCCAACCCGACCCGGGGCAAGGATGTCAACAACGTCGATATCCAGTCCTACCGCGGCAAGCTGCGCTACAAACCGGAGGATTCCCCCTGGGATGTGCAGTTGACCCTGGCCGGCACTTTTGACCGTGGCGACACCACCAGCTACTCGCCGTTCGACGCCAATGGCCGTTTCGACAAGTTCAAGAGCTACAGCAGCCTCGACCCGAAAAACCGCCTTGACCAGGGCAGTTCGGTGTTGCGCGCGATCTATGCGATCAACGATCACTTGAATGTCAAATCGGTCACTGCATGGTCGTCCTTCAACCAGCCGGTGGACTACGACAACTCTGGCCAGGCCGCGCTGATCCAGAACAACCTGATCCTCTACAAGCAAAACTACGCCACCCAGGAATTCCAGCTCAACGGCGACTATGACGACTTCAGCTTCAGCACCGGCCTGTACCTGTACCGCGAACGCTTCGATGCCGACCGCGACAACCTCACCTACTCCATCGCACGCAACCGGGTGATCGGCCAGGGCCAGTACAGCACCACCAACACCGAAAGCTACGCGCTGTATGGCCAGGGCACCTACAAGATCACCCCGCAGCTGTCGCTGATCGCCGGCCTGCGCTTTACCCGCGAACACAAGAACTTCGAGTTCACCAATTACGCGATCAATACCGACAGGCAGATTACCGGCACCAACTTCGCGGCCGAGTCGAGCAAATCCTGGCAGTCCACCAGCCCGAAAATCGGCTTCGAATATGCCTGGACGCCGCACCTCAACCAGTACGCCTACGTCGCCAAGGGCTTCAAGGCCGGCGGATACGACAACCGTGCGCCGACCCGCGCCGCCGCCGAGCAGGCGTTTTCGCCGGAAGACGTGACCACCTGGGAAACCGGCTTCAAGGGCGACTTCTTCGACCAGCGCCTGCGGGCCAACGTCGCGCTGTTCTACAACGACTACAAAGACCTGCAGACCAACGCCTACGACCCGGCGCTGGGGGTGAGCCTGCGCACCAACGTCGGCCAGGCCCACACCTACGGCGTCGAGCTGGAAACCCTCACCGCCCTGAGCCGCGACCTGCAACTGAGCGCCAACCTCGGCTACCTGGAGAGCCAGTACGACGACTTCCAGAACGCCAGCGGTGCCGGGGTCGATGCCAATGGCAAACAACTGGTGTTCTCGCCGCGCTGGAACGCCAGTGTCGGCCTGAACTACACCATTCCCGCAGGCCTGCCGGGCACCTGGCTGGCGGGCACGGATGCGCAGTTCCAGACCAAGTCCTACGCCAACGCGCTGAACGACGACATCCAGGAAGTGCCGCAGCAAACCTTCTGGAACGCCAACACTCGCTACATCAGCGGCGACGGCCACTGGACCACCACCCTGGCGGTGAAAAACCTGCTGGACCGCGCTTACCCGCAATCGGTGGGCTATGTGCCGTCCAGCGGCGCCCGTTATTACTCGGTCAACGATCCGCGCACGCTGTTGCTGTCGGTGCGCTATGACCTCTGAGTGCGTTACTTGATGCGGTAATGGAAGGTATTGCGCACCGCCGGTACGGCCACGGCCTTGCCATCAACGATCCTCGGCTGGTAGCGGAAAGTGTTCGCCGCCGCCAGTGAAGGCCGGATAAACAACGGGTGGCAGCCGTCCAGCACCTTGGGATTTTCCACGCGGCCTTGGGTGTTGACGCTGTACTCCAAGGTGCAGTCGCCCTCGATGTTCTTGTCCAGGGCGCGCTCGGGATAGTCCGGTGCCTCCTTGCTCAGGGGTTGGTATTGGCGGCTGTCGAAGGCCGGTGCAGGGGCTGGCGCGGGGGTGGCTGCCCGGGCTTTTTCAGCGGCCAGGCGTTGCTGATCGAGGCGTTGTTGTTCCAGCTCGCGGTTGCGTTGTTCGGTGGCCAGGCGTTCCTGCTGCTGCTCGAGTTTCTTGTCTTCGACGCGTTTACGCGCCAAGGCGGCTTTCTCGAGTTTTTGCGCCTGGACCTGTGGATCGACCACGGGCTTTACCGGCACCGGTATCACCACCGGTTCCGGCGGTACGGGGGCAGCCACCACCGGTTCAGGCTCGGGCGCTGGCGCCGGTGGCAGCATGACCAACTGCGTGTGCATCACCCGAGGGGCATCCACCACGGGCTTTTGCGTCGACCAGCCCAGCATCAACGCGGCCAGCACGCCGACGTGCAGCGCCACCGCCAGGCTGGCGGCGAGGCTGTTTCTCCAAAACCCCGAAGCATCCCGGGGCGCCATCGTCAGGGTGGGACTGTGCATGATCATCGCCGTCATTGCGGGGCCTCGGTCACCAGCCCCAGGTTGCTGACACCACCCTTCTGCAACACCGCCATGGCCGCGACCACACGGCCGTAACCGGCGTTGTCGTCGGCACGGATATAGACCTGAGTGTCGCTGCGCGCCGCCACCACCTGCATGACCTTGGCGCCCATTTCATCCAGGCTCACGGCGCTGTCGGTCTGGTGCTGGGTATCGAGTTCGCCGCCGAGGTTCCAGTAGTAGCCACCGTCGGCCTTTACCGACAGCGTGAGGATCTGCTGGCGGGTGTCGGTGGCCAACGCCTCGGCGGCGACCTTGGGCAGGTCGATCTTCACGCCCTGGGTCAGCATCGGCGCGGTGACCATGAAGATCACCAGCAGCACCAGCATCACGTCGATATACGGCACCACGTTCATCTCGGCCTTGGGCCCGTGCTTGCGTTGCGGCCTGACTAACATGGGAGTTGCTCCTTTCAGGCGGCGACGGCCAGGTTGATCGACGTACCGCGCAGGGTGCGGTGCAGGCGTACCTGCAGCTCATTGCCAAACGCGTAGTAACGGGTGAGCAGGGTCTGGCCGCGCGCCGCGAAGCGGTTGTAGGCGATCACCGCCGGGATCGCCGCGAACAGGCCGATGGCCGTGGCGATCAAGGCTTCGGCAATGCCCGGCGCTACGGTGGACAACGTCGCCTGTTGCACCTGGGACAAGCCGATAAACGAATTCATGATGCCCCACACCGTGCCGAACAGGCCAATGTACGGGCTGACCGAACCCACGGTCGCGAGAAATTGCAGGCCCTTTTCCAGCTCGATTTCCTGCTCGGTGATCGCCACCTGCAAGGCCCGCTCCACGCCTTCGAGCACCGCCGGGTCATGGCTATGCAAGTGCTGGTATTCCTGGACCCCGGCGATAAAGATCGGCGCAATGCCGCCCTCGCCCGCCAGCTGGACCTCACGGCACAGTGCCTGCAGATCCGGCGCGGCGCGAAAGCGCTGCACAAACGTATTCAACTGCCGCTCCAGGCGGCGCAGCACACTGCCGCGCTGGATAATCAGGTACCAGCTGAGCAAGGACGCCAACAGCAAGGTGAGCATGACAGCCTTGACCAACAGGCTGGCGTCGCTGATCAAACCCCAGATCGTCATATGTTCCATCGTCGCGTGCATGGTGAATCTCCCATTCGATTAAAAAGTGATGACCGGTTGATGACGGTTCACGGCAATTTCAATGCACGGGTGACCTCGGCCCAGGGCACGAACTTGAAGTTCTGGGTTTGCTCGGGCATGCGCTTGCGCCCGTCCTGCACCACCAGCATGCCTTGGCTCCATGGCCCGCCGAGGTTGATGGCGGTGACTTCCAGGCCATCGGTTTCCGACGCACCGTCGATACCGGCGGCGGCGTTCAAGCCGACGCGAAAGCCGCCGTGCACGGCAAACGGCGGTTCGGCATCCACCACCAGGTAGCTGTCATTGCCTTGGCTGGAGATCACCAGGTAGTCATGTTTATCGCTTTGGTACAGCGCCAGGCCCTCGACATCCGCATGCAATTGCGGGCCGACCTTGATCACGCTGGTCAACGTCGCCGGTTGATCGGCGCGCGCATCCACCGCCCACACGCCGACGTCTTCTTCACCGATAAACAGGCGCTGGCGCTGGTCGTCGGCCACACAGCCTTCGGGTTGGCTGTCGACCTTGAACTGACGCACCAGCTCGCCATGCACACGGCCGTCCGGCGCACTGAGGCGGTATTGCAGGAAGGTGCCGTCCTTGCCGTTGGCAATCGCGTAGATCTCGCCGCTGGCGGGCTGGAACAGGCAAATGCCATAGATTTCCTTGAGCGGCGTGGGCACTTCACCGGCCTCTCGCAGCTCGCCGCTCTGGCGGTCGATGCTGAACAGGCTCAGGCTGTTGTGATCGCGATTGCTCGCCACCGCCAGGTCCACCGTTTGCGCGCCAAGCTTGAAGTTGGGGCGTACGTCGACGTTATTCAGGCGGCCCACCGCCAGTTCCTGCAACAGCTTGCCGTCGAGGTCGTAGGCGAGCAGGCCCTGTTTCTTGTTGGTGCCGAGCACACGGCTGTTGGCCGGGGTTTGCGGGTGAATCCAGATCGCCGGGTCATCCGCCGCATCGCCCTGGCGGCCGACCGGGTCGCTCTGGCGCAAGGCCGCGACTTCCGGCAGCACCGGCGCCGCCGCGACGGGCTTGGCCTGCCAGTCGAGCCTGGCCTGGTAGAGCGTGCCGCTGTCATCATCGCGCACCAGCAGCTGGCGGCCATTGAGCGCCAATTGCTCCGGCTCTTTCAGGCCCGGCAGGCCCAGGCTCGGTTGCTCCACCCAGCGCTCGCCGGTGTGCTGGAACAGGTGTAACCGGGCGGTCTTCGGGTCCAGGGCAACCACACCACCGGGTACCAGCGCCATGGCCCCGGCTTCGCGCCTGGGAGTGTCGAACAGCGCCACCGGCGTGCGTTTCACCTCGGCTTCCGGGTGCGCCGGGTAGGCCCACCAGCCGACATTCTCTTCATTCACCAGCAACTGCTGGGTGGCATCGTCCACCTGACAGAACTGCGCCGACGGCGGCAGCGGCAGACCCCGTACACGCTGGGGGGCGGTGAGCAGCGTCGCGCCGTTGCCCACCAGCCATTGCTCGCCCTTGCCCTCTTCGCCCACCAGGAACACAAACAGATTGGCCGCGGCGTCGCGGTACAGGCACAAGCCATTTACCGGGTAGTCGCGGGTCGGCAGGTACAGCGGTTTGCCCCAGCTTTTGCTGGCGCTGTCCAGGCTGATCAGCAGCGCCTGTTGGCGCTCGTTGTCGAGGCTGGCGACCAGCACCTGGGCACCTGCGGCGCGGGTGTCGAGGCTGCTGAAGTTACCCTTGAATCGCGCCAGCTCGGCGCCCTGGCTGTCGAGCAGTTGCAGGCCGTCGCGGGTGCTGGTGGCCAGGCGCTCGGTGGTGTTGGGCAGGAAGGCCACGGCTTCGGCCTTCAAGGATGGCGCCCAAGGCGTCAGGGTCAGATCGGCAGCCAGTGCATGAGTGCAGGTCAACACCGATATCAGCAAGTACAGCTTGGAAATTCTCATGTACAAACAAATCCTTCGAAAACAATGGAGTTCCAATGTGGGAGGGGGCTTGCTCCCGATAGCGGTCAATCAGTGAAGGATGCACAACTGGCCCCCCTCATCGGGAGCAAGCCCCCTCCCACATTGGAATCGAGGTGTGAGTTAGAAATGAGTGAAGGTCAGTCCCACCTTGTAGGTCGGGCCGTACTCTTCGTATTGGCCGTTGTAGCTGCGGTGGCCGGTGTAGACGAAGTACGACTCATCGGTGAGGTTCTGGGCTTCGAAGCTGACTTGCAGGTTCTTGGTCAGCGAGTAGCGCGCGCTGAAGTCGACGAAGGTCTGGGCGTCGACGTGCAGGTCGTGGGCCTTGTCGTTGATCGAGGCCAGTTCATACAGGTAGGCCGACTTGTAGTTGGCCGACAGGCGCAGGCTGAGCTTGTCGTCCTCCCAGCCGAGCATCAGATTGCCGACGGTGTCCGACTGGTTGGGCAGGCTGATGTTGCGCTTGCGATTCGTGCCGCTGGCGGCGTCGAAGCCTTCCATATCGGCGCTGGAGCGGCTGAAGGTGCTGTTGGCGCCGATCAGCAAACCGTTCCACGGTGCGGGCAGCCAGTCGAACTTCTGTGAGTAGGCCAGTTCCAGGCCGTAGAGCTTGGCGCTGTCGCCGTTGGCGTAGGTGTGGGCCTCGGCGAAGTTGGTCCAGGCGCCGGTGCCGGCGAGGTCGGTGTTGTAGACGAAATTCTTGATGTCCTTGTAGAACACGAACGCCGACACGGTGCCGGCGCGGCCCATGAAGTGCTCGATACCCAGGTCAAGGTTGCTCGATTCCAGGGGCTTGAGGTCCGGGTTGCCGAAGGTGGCTTCGTCATCGTCGATCACAAAACCCGGCGCCAGCTGGCCGAACGTCGGGCGCACCACCGACTTGGTCCAGGCCGCGCGCACCTGGGTGTTCTTGTCGATCTGGTAGCGCGCATGCAGGCCCGGCAGCCAATGGTGATAGCGGCGCTTGGTCTCGGTGGGCGTGAACACGCCATCGGTGGCACCGGTGCCCTTGGCTTCGAACTCGGTGCCTTCGTAGCGCAGCCCGGCGATAAAGCGCCAGTCGTCAACGTCGAGGGTGTTCATCAGGTAGCCGGCGTTGATGTCCTCGCGGATGGTGAAGTCGTTGACCCGCGATTCGGTCTCGTCATAGAAGTCCGCCGGGTTGAGGCTGCCGATCAGCTGCTTGATGGCACCGGGGCTGATGCCGGGGCCGTAGTTGCCCAGGCGATAGTCGACGCTGCCCTTCTGGAAGCGGCTGAGGTTGAGTTGGTCGGCACTGAAGCCGAGGGTGTCGAAGTCTTCGTAGACCCAGGCCTCCAGGTCGTTGTCCTTGTTGCGGCGGCTGACCTTGCCGCCGAACTTGACCTGGGACGCATAGCCGCTCAGGTCATAGTCGCGGGCCAGGTCCAGGCGCAGGTTTTTCTCGGTGTCCGTGGTGTTCTGTTTTTCCCAGTCGACCTTGTCGAGGCTGAAGTTGCTGGCGTCGTAGAAGCCGCTGCCGATGATCGGGCGGGGTTTGTCCTTGTCGTAGAAACCGCTGCCTGCAAAGTCGCCGCCGTCGAAGGTGGCGCCGGCGATATGCGCCGGGCTGTCTTCGCTGGACTGGCTGTAGCCGGCCTGGCCGCTTAAGGTCCACAGGCCGAGCATGCGTTCGCCGCCGAATACATAGGATTGGATTTCCTGGGTTTCCTCACGGTTTTTCAGCTTGCGCTTGCCCTCGGCATCACCCAGTTGGCCCGGGGCCTGGGGGTCGGCAAACTCGATGCTGGTGGAGTTGCGGGTTTCGGTGTCGGTGTAGCGGCTGTAGAGGGTGCGCAGGTAGTAGCTGCTGAGGTCGTCGGGCTTGTAGTCGAAGTTCAGGCCACCGCCGGCACGCTCGCGGCTGATGTCGTAGTCGCGCTGTTCGAACTCGTTGAGCCGGGCGCCGTCGGTGAAGTCCCAGGCGCCGCCGGTTTCGACGTTGTCCGAGCCGAAGTCGCGCTTTTGCCAACTGAGGGCGGCGGCGACGCCGAAGTTGTCAATGCCGTCGCCGAGGCTGAAACGGTTACTGGCGGCGCCGGAGAATTTCGGGCTGGTCTGATGGGTGTTCTTGTCGTAGCTGGCTTCGCTGCTGCCGGTGTAGAACAAACCTTTATGGTCGAAGGCCGAGAGGCTTTGCACATCGACGGTGCCGCCGAGTGAATTGGCGTCCATGTCCGGGGTGAGGGTCTTGATCACCGACAGCGATTGCACCAGTTCCGAAGGCAGTACATCGAGGGCCACGGCGCGGCGCGCGCTTTCCGGGGCGGGCACCAGGGTGCCGTTGATGGTGACGCTGTTGAGGTCCGGGCCCAGGCCGCGCACGCTGACAAAGCGCCCTTCGCCCTGGTCGCGCTCCACACTGATGCCCGGCAGGCGCTGCGCCGCTTCGGCGACGTTCTGATCCGGCAACTGGGCCACGCCGTCGGCATGCACCACGCTCTTGATGCTGTCGGCGCTGCGTTGCTCCTTGAGCGCCTGGTCGATGGCGGCAGCCTGGCCGACCACCTCGACGTGCTCGGTGGCGCTCGCTTCGGCGGCGCTCAACCGTTCACTGGCCATCGCCAGGGCCAAGGCGGTAAGCGTAAAGCTGACGAGCCCGTTGCGCTTGTACATGCAATCCTCCCCAAGAATCCGTTGGCGCCAGGCAAGGGGCCCGGCAACTGGGAGGGCACGCTAGGGGTGGGGGATGACGGTTCTGTGACAGCAGGTCTGTGGCAGGCCCATAAACCGGGGGGTTTAGCCGATTTCCGGTTTGAAATGAGCTGAAATGACCTCAGTAGATCGAATGTGGGTGGGGGCTTGCTGTGGTGAGGGGGCTTGTCCTCCGACGGGTTCACTGAGGATACGGGGGGCCTGCTTCGCAGACCAGCGCGGGGCAAGCCCGCTCACCACAGCAAGCCTGCTCACCACATCAAGCCCGCTCACCACAGCAAGCTCCTCCCACATTTTTTGATCGCCCGTGTGTTTGAGCTGAGCTGATTCGACCCTCCTCCACCGTCATCCAACGGTCACATCCATCTGCTGTGCTGGCGCCCACCACTCATTTGCCCAAGGACCTGCGGCCATGTTTTCCGTGCTCAAGCCCCACCGCTGGAAACTCTCGTTGCTGCTGATCGCGGCCAACCTCGGGCTGATCCTGCACCTGGCCTGTGGCGAGTTGAAAAGCGTCAGCGAATGGGTGTGGCTGGATATCTTCGGCGAAGGCGGTTCCGCCCTGCTCGCTCTGGTATGGCTGGGCCTGGTGCTCAAAAGCCGCCCCGCCGGGCGCGTCACCAATTACCTGGCGCTGGGCCTGTCGTGCATCTTTTTCTCCTGGTGGATCGACAGCCTCGACGAATTTATCCGCCTGCCCGACAGCATCACTTGGGACCATTGGCTCGAGTCCGGGCCGATGCCGGTGGGCATGATCCTGCTGACCATCGGCATCTACCACTGGCACCGCGAACAACTGGCGATCAGCGCGCAGATGGAAAAGCGCGAGCGCTTGTTCCGTGAACATCGACTGTTCGACAAACTCACACCGCTGGCCGGCGCCGACTACCTCAAGCGCCAGTTGGCCGACAGCCTGCAGGACAGCCGCGAGCAGCAACAACCGCTGTCGCTGCTGGCCCTGGACCTGGACAACTTCGCCGCGATCAACCAGGCCTACGGGCATGCCGAGGGCGACGCGGTGTTGCAGGCCCTCAGCCATTTGCTGCTGCTCAACCTGCGCCGCCAGGACCTGCTGTGCCGCCTGGCCGGCGACCGTTTTGTGGTGCTGCTGCCCAACACCGGCGAACGCCAGGCCAAGGAGCTGGCGCTGGAGTTGCAGCAAGCGGTGCGCGGCCTGGCCCACAAGACCCGGCAACAGGGCGAACGCCTGCAACTGGCGGCGACCACCGCCGTGGTCATGGCCCTTGAAGAACCGCCCCAGGACTTGCTCAAGCGCCTGAACCTGGCATTGGCCAGGGCCAAGCAACCCCTTGCGAAAAGTGCCTGAGATGGCCGTGAAAACCAGCTGGTATGAAGCCGACAGCCGCTTTATCCCAGGGCATTACCAACCCGCCACGCTGATCGACCTGGCCTTGTCCCGCGACATCGACAGCCATCGCCTGCTGCGCGGCACCGGGCTGTTTCACGAGGACATCCTGGCCGGCACCGCGCACCTGAGCCCGCAGCAGTTTTTCGGCTTGATCGGCAACAGCCGCAAGTTACTGGACGCCGACGACAGCAGCTTCCTGTTTGGCCAGCGCCTGCTACCGGGCTATTACGGCGCCGCCAGCCACGCCCTTGGGCATGCGCAGAACCTGCACCAGGCCCTGGAGATCCTGATCCAGCAACAGGTGCTGCTCAGCCCGTTGGCCACCCTGCAACTGGAGCTGGATGAGCACCACGCCTACCTGTACTGGCTGGACAGTTGCGGCGCCGGCGAACACTGGCGCTTCCTGCTGGAAGCCAGCATGACCTCGCTGGTTGCCATGAGCCAATGGCTCAGCGGCGAACGCCTGCCGTGGGCGTGCAGTTTCAGCCATGCCGAACCGCGTTATATCGAGCAGTACTGGGTGCATCTGGGCGAAAACACGCGCTTCGAGCGCCCGCTGGACATGATGACGATCCCGCGCGAATACCTCACCCGCACCTGGCCGGGCGCCTCGACCACGGCCGGCCAGGTTGCACGTCGGCAAGCCCGCGAGCAGATCGAGCAGTTGGGCTTTGCCGGCAGCTTTCTCGACTGCCTCTACGAGTACCTGCGCGACCAGGTGCGCCAGCCGCCCAGCCTGGAACAGGCGGCCCAGGCCTTCGCCATGAGCCCGGCGACCCTCAAGCGCAAGTTGCACAAGCACGACACCGGTTTTCAACAGCAGGTGGACCGAGTGCGCAAGCAGGTGGCGTTGCACCTGTACCAGGTCAAGGGCTACAGCAATGATGAAGTGGCGGCGTACCTGAACTTCAACGATGCGGCGAATTTCCGGCGCTCATTCAAGCGCTGGACCGGCAGCACCCCGAACCTGATCCGCCAGCTGTTCAACAGCCGCTAGCCAGGCGTTCGCGCAGAAACTCCACCAGCGCCTGCACCGGCCGTGAGCTTTGCCGATGCTGGGGATACACCGCCGACAGGGTCAGGGCTTCGGGGGCAAAATCATCGAGGAGCGTGACCAGCCGGCCGTCCTTCAAGGCGTCGCCGACGATGAAGGTCGGCAGGTAGGTGACGCCCAGGCCGGCGACGGCGGTATCGCGCAGCAACTCGCCGTTATTCACGCGCATACGGCCGGTGACATTCAGTGCTTGCAGCTTGCCTTTGAAGCGCCATTGCACCTGGCGGCCATGGCCGTAGGGCAGGCAGTCGTGTTCGGCGAGGTCTTCGGGTTTAAGCGGCGTACCGCGCAGTGCCAGGTACTCGGGGCTGGCGCAATACACGCGCTCGATGCTGGCGATACGGCGAGCGATGAGGGTGGAATCTTCCAGGGTGCCGATGCGCAGCACCAGGTCGTAGCCCTCACCGATGAGGTCCACCGGGCGGTCGCTGAGGTCAACTTCCACCGAGACCTGGGGATGGCGCTGCAAGAACACCGGCAACAGGCAACCCAGGTGCGCCATGGCGAACGACAACGGCGCACTCAGGCGAATGGTGCCGCGCGGTTCACTGTTCTGGCCGGCGATGCCCTGCTCCACTTGCTCGACTTCGCCGAGCAGGCGCAAGGCGGACTCGTAGTAACTCTGGCCCAGGGGCGTGACATCCAGGCGGCGCGTGGAGCGGTTGAGCAGGCGCACGCCGAGGCGATCTTCCAGCTGGATCAGGCGGCGGCTGACGAATTGCTTGGACAGGCCCAATTGTTCGGCGGCGGCGGTGAAGCTGCCGGATTCCATGACCTGGCAGAACAGGCGCATGTCTTCGAAGGGGTTCATTGTCGCTTCTCGGTAGACGATGGGCTGTTTTATAACTGGATGGTCGCAACACCACAAATCAAATGTGGAAGGGAGCTTGCCCTAATGCCAGTCAGTTAAGGCTTTTTGTAGGAGCGAGCTTGCTCGCGAAAAACTCAAAGGCGCCGCGTTCATTCAGGAAGCACGCGTTATCGTTGACGTTTTTCGCGAGCAAGCTCGCTCCTACAGGAGGCGATGTACGCTTAACTGACTAGGCATTAGGGCTTGCCCCCGATAGCGGTGCATCAGTCAACAATACTGAGACTGACACACCGCAATCGGGGGCAAGCCCCCTCCCACATTGATCACTTACAGGCTGAGAACAACTTACTTGGCCGTAAACGCCGAGTAGCTGTTCATCAGGTTGCGGTAGTTGGGGATGCGCGGCGACAGCAGGTTGGCCAGGCCTTCCATGTCGTTGCGCCAGTCCACTTGCAGCTCGCAGGCCACGGCGAACCAGTTCACCAGTTGCGCACCGGCGGCGGTCATACGCGCCCAGGCGGCTTGTTGCACGGTTTCGTTGAAGGTACCGGAGGCGTCGGTGACCACGAACACCTCGAAGCCTTCGTCGAGGGCGCACAGGGTCGGGAACGCCACGCACACGTCCGTCACCACACCGGCAATGATGATCTGCTTACGACCGGTAGCCTTGACCGCCTTGACGAAATCCTCGTTGTCCCAGGCGTTGATCTGGCCAGGACGGGCAATGTACGGCGCGTCCGGGAACAGTGCCTTGAGTTCCGGCACCAGTGGGCCGTTGGGACCGCCTTCAAAACTGGTGGTCAGGATGGTCGGCAGGTTGAAGAACTTCGCCACGTCGGCCAGGGCCAATACGTTGTTCTTGAATTCGTTGGGGGAGAAATCCTGCACCAGGGAGATCAGGCCGGTCTGGTGATCCACCAACAGCACCACGGCGTCATCTTTGTTCAAGCGCTTGTAAGTCATGGGTTAACTCCTTTGTGGGTTTAGGTATCAGAACGCAAAGCACGAGCAGCCAAACGCCCCCCAGAAACCCTGGAAGTCGCTGACCGGCACGCTGGAAAGGCGCGCCTTTTCGTGGCTGTGGGAATGCACGCCGCACGGGCCGCTGCATTGGTGAACTTGAGCCTGCACAGGCGAACTCGGACGCCAGTGCCCCGGCACCTTGACCACCGGCGACCAGTCCGGCAGCACGGGCACCCGCGGCGGTGCAAAGTCTTCGAAGTCGCCGGCGCCGTAGACCACCTTGCCGCCAACCACGGTGAGCACCGATTCGATCCACTTGATGGCTTCTTCATCGACGCTGAAAAAGTCCGCCGACAGCGCCGCCACGTCCGCCAATTGGCCGACCTTGATCTGGCCTTTCTTGCCCTGCTCGGACGAGAACCAGGCGCTGCCATGGGTGAACAGTTCCAGCGCGGTCAGGCGCGGCAGGCCTTCGGCGTGCAGCTCCAGGCCACCGACGGTGCGGCCGCTGACCATCCAGTACAGCGAAGTCCACGGGTTGTAGCTCGAGACCCGCGTGGCATCGGTGCCCGCCCCTACCGGCACGCCTTCGGCCAGCATGCGCTTGATCGGTGGCGTGGCTTCGGCGGCCTTGGCGCCGTAGCGCTCGACAAAATATTCGCCCTGGAACGCCATGCGGTCCTGGATCGCGATACCACCACCGAGGGCGCGGACCCGCTCGATATTCTTCGGGGTGATGGTTTCGGCATGGTCGAAGAACCACGGCAAGCCATTGAACGGGATGTCGCGGTTGACCTTCTCGAACACATCAAGCATGCGCGAGATGGACTCGTCATAGGTGGCATGCAGGCGGAACGGCCAGCGCTGCTCCACCAGATGGCGCACCACCGGTTCCAGCTCCTGCTCCATGGTCAGCGGCAGGTCGGGACGGGGTTCGAGGAAGTCTTCGAAGTCGGCGGCCGAGAACACCAGCATCTCGCCGGCGCCGTTGTGACGCAGGTAGTCATCGCCCTGGTGCAGGGTGACGCTGCCGGTCCAGTTCTTGAAGTCGCTGAGTTCTTCCTTGGGCTTCTGGGTGAACAGGTTGTAGGCGATGCGCACCGTCAACTGTTCATCCTTGGCCAGTTGTTCGATCACCGCGTAGTCATCGGGGTAGTTCTGGAAACCACCGCCGGCATCGATGGCGCTGGTCAGGCCGAGACGATTGAGTTCACGCATGAACTGGCGGGTGGAGTTGACCTGGTATTCCAGCGGCAGTTTCGGGCCTTTGGCCAGGGTCGAGTAGAGGATCATCGCATTCGGCCGCGCCACCAGCATGCCGGTGGGGTTGCCGTGGCTGTCGCGCACGATCTCGCCACCCGGCGGGTTCGGCGTGTCCTTGGTGTAGCCGGCCACGCGCAGGGCGGCGCGGTTGAGCAAGGCGCGGTCATACAGGTGCAGCACAAACACCGGGGTGTCCGGCGCGGCCTGGTTGAGCTCTTCCAGGGTCGGCATGCGTTTTTCGGCGAACTGGAATTCGTTCCAGCCACCGACCACCCGCACCCATTGCGGCGTAGGGGTTCGGTCGGCCTGCTCCTTGAGCATGCGCAGGGCATCGGCCAGGGACGGCACGCCTTCCCAGCGCAGCTCGAGGTTGTAGTTCAGCCCGCCACGGATCAGGTGCAGGTGCGAGTCATTGAGGCCAGGGATCACGGTACGGCCCTTGAGGTCGATGACCTGGGTGCCGCTGCCACGCAGGGCCATGGCCTCGCCATCGGTGCCGACGGCAACGAAGCGCCCCTCGCGGATGGCGACGGCAGTTGCCCGCGGGTTTTCCCGGTCCACGGTGTGGAACTGGCCATTGAACAGAATCAGATCGGCGTTCATAGGGTTTCCTTTACAGAGGCTTCAAGCCAGGGAGCGAACAGGCGGGTAGCCGCCGGCATCAGCAGGTAGACCACCAGCAGGACGATGGTCACGGTGACCAGGAAGGTGGAGACCACGTAGTTGGACAGGAACGGGTGCAGACGCAGGATCGGCCCCCAGATAAACGGCAACAGCAAGGTCTGCGGCAAAATTACAAACAGGCTGACCACCGCCTGCTTCCAGCGCGGCGGCTTGGCGGCGCTGTCGGCCAGGGGCGTGAACCAGAATTCGTTGACCGCACCGATTTCGGTCTTGTCGCCGTCGGCCAGCATCGGCGTGGCTTCGGCGATCAGGGTTTTGCGCTCGGGTGAATTGAGCCAGGTTTCCAGGTCGTCGGTGGAGCGGTAGCGCAATACGCAGGTGAACAGCGCCAGGCCGTTCTGTTTGCTGCGCACGACGTCGACACCGAGGTGGCCGGGACGCTCGCCGGCGATGCGCACGGTGCGGCGTAGCCAGGCTTCGTAGTCGGCTTCGCGGCCGGCCTTGATCAGGTGTTTGACGACCAGGGTGACGACTTCGTCGGGCCCTGTCTGTGGTGCTGGGTCCATGGTATGCCCCTCTGCCTTGAAATTTCAGCGATGAGGGGAGTTTGCCGAGGACAGCGTCAGGAAAATTGCATGTACGTGCTGTTTGAGGGGGATGGCTGGAAAGGGCTCACCAGCCTTCTTTCAGCATGCGCAACTCCAGGTGCTGCAACAGCATGATGGTCTTGCCGTCGGCGATCTCGCCGCTCTGCACCATGGCCAGCGCGCGCTCAAAACCCAGCTCCAGCACCTCGATGTCCTCGCCCTCCTCTTCCAGGCCGCCGCCATGGCCGACCCGGTCCCCCGGCTGGTACTCGCCGAGGAAAAAGTGAATCCGCTCAGTGACCGACCCGGGGCTCATGAACGCCGCATAGATCTTCTCCACATGCCCGACGCGATAACCGGTTTCCTCCTCCGCCTCCAGGCGAATGCGCTCTTCGGGGCTGGCGTTGTCCAGCAACCCCGCCGCCGCTTCAATCAGGTAACCGGGATAGTCATTGACGAAGGTGGGCATGCGGAACTGGCGAATCAGCAACACGGTGCGTTGCTCGCGGTTGTACAGCAGGATGGTCGCGCCATTGCCGCGGTCATACACCTCGCGGGTCTGGGCTTGCCAACTGCCGTCGCGGCGACGCAGGTCGAAGCTGTATTTTTTCAGCAGGTACCAGTTGTCCGAGAGGGTTTCTTCGGCGGTGATGCGAACGGGGCTGTTGTCCATGGTCAGTCCTTTGCTCAAAAGAGCGCGAGCATGTCGCGCTGGCATCAATGGCGTCAAATGCTGTAACACTTTGCAAGCAATCGCCGTGGGCGGCCGTCGAATTTATACCTGCCTGTGTAGGCCATCTGGTAAAACCCCCACTTCACCTTTGCCCTGGAATCTTCATGCCCTCTCGTTTTCTATCGCGCCTGAGCCTGCGCTGGTTTCCCCTGCTGTGCATGGCACTGTTGATCGTCGGCCTGCCCGTGGGCTGCGCGGTGCTGCAACACAAGGAGCGCGAGCTGGTGTTTCGCATCGAGCCCGGCACCGCCAGTTGGTACAGCGGCTTACCCAAGGCGGTGCAGGAATTCGAGCTTAAGCCCGCCAGTTTCAAATCGGGGCAGAACATTCATGGCTGGTGGTACCCGGCAGCCAACAAGGACGCGCCGGCGATCCTCTACCTGCATGGCGTGCGCTGGAACCTCACCGGGCAGCTGTTTCGCATCGAGCAATTGCACGCCCTGGGTTACTCGGTGCTGGCCATCGACTATCGCGGTTTTGGCCAGAGCCACGGCGAGCTGCCCTCGGAAACCACGGTCTACGAAGACGCGCGCATCGCCTGGGAACGCTTCCAGGTGCTGCAACCGGACCCCGGCAAGCGCCTGATCTACGGGCACTCACTCGGCGGCGCGGTAGCCATCGACCTGGCCGCCGAACTGGGCAAGCAAACGCCACTGCCGGTACGTGGGCTGGTCATCGAATCCACCTTCACCTCCCTGGCCGATGTAGCCGCGGCGGTGGCCAATACTTCGCTGCCGGTGCGTTGGTTGCTGTCGCAGAAGTTCGACTCCATCGACAAGATCGCCGATATCCATATGCCATTGCTGGTGGTGCATGGCCTGGATGATCGCTATGTGCCGCCCCGCTTCAGCGAGCAACTATTTGAAGCGGCCCGGCAACCCAAACGCCTCTTATTGGTGCCGGGTGCCAGCCACAACAACAGCATGAGCCTGGCCGGTCGCAGCTATCGCCAGGCACTCGACAACCTGATGCAAGCGAAGATGCCCGCCCAGGTTGTCACCCACGCAACCGGCCGTGACAACGAGTCATAAATCCGTTTTTCGGCACTGGGTTCGCGCTTGGCTGTCAAGCGCAAACCCTGCCCATACTGGCCCTCGCCGGCAGTTGATCAAATATTAACCTTTGGTTAAATCGCCAACCCTGCCGGGCGTTCGCAAAGTTATCCACAGAGATACCCACGGTTTTCGTGGACAACTCTTTTTATTTTTTTACGATTTTTTTGCTGATTAAACGATTTTTGGAAATGTACCCGGCAGCAGAATCTCGCGATTCACATCGCGTATATCGTTATAGCCACACAGCGCCATCGACACGTCCAATTCACGGGCGATGATCTCGAGCGCCTTGGTCACCCCTGCTTCGCCCATCGCGCCCAGACCATACAAATGCGGGCGACCGATCATGGTGCCCTTGGCGCCGAGTGCCATCGCCTTGAGCACGTCCTGGCCGGAGCGAATGCCGCCGTCCAGCCACACCTCAATGCGCTCGCCCACCGCGTCGACAATCGCCGGCAACTGGCTGATGCTCGACGGCGCACCATCCAACTGGCGGCCACCGTGGTTGCTCACCACCAGTGCATCCGCCCCGGAATTGGCAGCCAGGCGCGCGTCTTCCACATCGAGGATGCCCTTGATGATCAGCTTGCCGCCCCAGCACTGCTTGATCCATTCCACATCGTCCCAGCTCAGGCGCGGGTCGAATTGCTGGGCGGTCCACGATGACAGCGAACCCATGTCCGCGACGCCCTTCACATGCCCGACGATATTGCCGAAGCCACGCCGCCGGGTACCGAGCATGCCCATCACCCAGCGCGGCCTGGTGGCCATGTTGAGGAGGTTCGGCAAGGTCAACCTGGGCGGTGCCGACAAGCCGTTGATCAAATCCTTGTGACGCTGCCCGAGGATCTGCAGGTCCAGGGTCAGCACCAGTGCGTCCACACCGGCCGCCTTGGCACGCTCGATCAATTGCTCGACAAAGCCACGGTCGCGCATCACATACAGCTGGAACCAGAACGGCTTGCCGACCTGTTCGGCGATGTCCTCCAACGAACAGATACTCATGGTCGACAAGGTATAGCGCAGGCCAAACGCGGCGGCGGCCCGGGCGGTAAGAATCTCGCCATCGGCATGTTGCATGCCCGCCAGACCGGTGGGGGCCAAGGCAACGGGCATGGCCATGTCCTGGCCGAGCATGGTGGCGCGGATCGAACGTTCATCGATATTGCGCGCCACGCGCTGGCGGAATTTGATCCGGGCAAAATCGCTTTCATTGGCGCGGTAGGTGCTTTCAGTCCAGGACCCGGAATCGGCGTAATCGTAGAACATCCGTGGCACCCGCTTTTGCGCCAGCTTGCGTAAATCTTCGATGGTTGTAATCAACGACATCTAGGTCACCTCTCCCTGAACTGAGCGCAGAGAGTAACCGCCCCACGGGTGGGCAACCAGCCATTGCGTTTATATCGACTGCAGACTAATCTCGCACAAACCCGCAAAAAAGCGCACAAACATGCACAACACCCATCACGCCATCGACCTGCCTTCCCTGCGAAAACAAAAGATCCTGTTATTGCTGGAACGCGACGGCAAAGTCACTGCCTCGGAGATGGTGGAGCACTTCGCCGTGTCCCAGGACACCATCCGCCGCGACCTCGGCGAACTCGCCGCCGCCGGCCTGTTGCAGCGCGTGCACGGTGGCGCCCTGCCCCGGCCCAAGGACACCGGCAAGGACTTCTTCACCCGCGTCGGCGAGACCAATGAAGCCAAGCGTCAACTCGCGCAACTCGCCGCCGACCAGGTGCAAGACGGCCAGATCGTGCTGTTCGATTCCGGCTCCACCACCTTGCAGATCGCCCAGTCATTGCCGCATTCGATCCGCCTCACGGTGGTCACGCCATCACCGATGATCGCCATCGCCCTGGCCGACCACCGCGATGTGAAAGTGATACTTGCCGGCGGCCAACTCAACCCGGCCACCTTGTCCACCAGCGGTCACGAGGCGGTGCGCCTGATCCAGGGCATCAAGGCCGACCTGCTGTTTACCGGGGTATGCGCACTGCATCCGCAAGTGGGCATCAGCTCGCTGCATTTTGATGAAGTGGCGGTCAAGCAGGCCCTGCTCGACAGCGCCTCCTATGTGGTGGCGGTGACCATGGCCGACAAACTGGGTGCGGTTGAACCGTTTGTGGTGGCTCCGTGCAACCGTATTCACACGTTGATCACGGAGTGGCATGTGCCGAGTGTGGAGGCGTATGAGCAATTAGGGTTGGAGGTGTTGCGGGTCGAGGTCGAGTAGGTACAGGGCATCAAATGGCGGTGTGGCTGGCAGGCTTTTTTTGTGGTGAGCGGGCTTGCCCCGCGCTGGGGCGCGTAGCGGCCCCTCATAAGGCCACCGCCATTATCCTGCCTGCCTGAACGCGGTGACTGGTTTTAGGGCCGCTTCGCAGCCCAGCGCGGGGCAAGCCCGCTCACCACAACAAGCTCACTCACCCCAAAAAAGCTTGCTCACCACAGCAAGCTCACTAGCCACAACAAGCCTGCTCACCACGACAGCACCTTGGCCGCATCGCGCATGAAAATCTCGATGGTCTTGGGCCCCACGCCGTCAAATTCACCCAGGCGCTGTTCGAACGCCTGGCGGTTTTCGCTGGCACTGCGGATGTGGCTGATCTTGCCGGCGTACTCGGCGTTCAGCTTGGCACTCAGGTCCAGCAGGCGCTGTGCGGTGCTTTCGTCGTACCGCACGTAGTGGCCACGCCCCAACATCGCCACCAATTCCTTGGAGGTGCAATGTTGCAGCTTGCGCGCCGTATCGCGCCCCTCTTCCTCAACGATCACCTTGTAGGCCTGCGCCGCAATCGGCGCCTGGATGCGCTTGCCCATCAGGAAGCTGGCGACAAGCCACTTGAACAGGCTGGCGTCATCCCCAGGCTTGAGATCGATGCCCAGTTCAGCCGCTGAAATAGACTTGGCCATGCTCAGTGCCCCAGCTTGCGCTCGGCATCATCCGCCCGTTCGTTGATGGCGTCGGCCTGGCGTTCGGTGTCCTTGATCGAGGTGGGTGTCAGCACTTTGTCGACGGTTTCGGTGCTGGGATTCGGGCGTTCCAGTGGCTGGTCCTTGGCGGCTTTATCAGTACCTTTTTGCGCCTGTTCGGAACTGATCGGGTCTGGGGTTTTATCGGCAGTCACAGTGAAATCTCCTGGCAGTTGAAGGCTCGCGAAAGCGGCGGGCACTTACGCAGCAGAGGCCTGTGAATGTCGATAGTTCAAGGAAATTGCCGCGGACAAACAGGAACAAAAAAATTTAAACCTTTTGCCCCGGCCTCGGCTCAACAGTCAGGTAACGGCATCCCGCCACTTTCAAGGAGCTCCATCATGACCACTCTGCTGATAAAACAAATGGGCCTGACTTTCGTACTGGTTGCGGGCGCAATATCCAACGCCATGGCCGCCACCTCCAACAGCTTCGTCGATGACGCAGCCCAAGGCGGTATCACCGAGGTGGAAGCCGGCAAACTGGCCCTCGAAAAAAGCAGCTCGGCCGACGTGAAGACGTTTGCCCAGCACATGGTCACCGACCATACCAAGGCCAATCAGGAACTGATGGCCCTGGCAAAAAAACTCGACATCGAAGTGCCGGATGACGCGGCCCTGACTGACAAGGCCAAGAAAGCCATCCTGGAACTGCGCGACGAATCATTTGACAAGGCCTACGCCAACAACCAGGTCGACGCCCATGAAAAAACCGTCGAGCTGTTCAAGAAGGAAGCTGCTTCCTCGGACAATGCCGAGCTGAAAGCCTTCGCCACCAAGACGCTGCCAACCCTTGAAGCCCATTTGAAAATGGCCAAGGAGCTGCAAGCCAAGCACGACCATTAATTCATTCCTGACTCAAGGAGACATTCGATCATGAGTTCGCAACTCAACGGCAAGAAGATTCTGGTCATCACCTCCAACACCGGCATCGAGCGCGACGAACTGCTCAAGCCCCTGGAAGCACTGCGTGGCTATGGCGCCACGGTGACCCACGCGTCCAGCAAAGGCGGCTCCACCCAGACCTTTGTCGGCGACACCGAAAAGGACAAAACCGTGGAATCCGACGTGCAACTGTCGGACGTGGCCAGCAGCGACTTTGACGCCCTTGTGATCCCTGGCGGTACCGTCAATGCCGATACCCTGCGCCAGGACGCGGCGGCGCTGCGCCTGATCAAGGACTTTGCCCAAGCCGGTAAAACCATCGCGGCGATCTGTCACGGCCCATGGACGCTGATCGACGCCGGCGTAATCAAGGGCAAGACCCTGACCTCGTACAAAAGCGTGCGCATCGACCTGGAAAACGCTGGCGCGGCCGGGTGGGTCGATACCGAAGTCAAGCAATGCCAGGCCAATGGCTGGACCTTGATCACCTCGCGTACACCGGACGATCTGCCTGCTTTCAACGAGGCGATTGCCCAGGCTGTCGCTGGTTGAACCGCCAACATTGAACGCAAACAGGCGCCTTTCGGCGCCTGTTTTGCTTTACCCCTGCCACTCAGCTTTTACGCTGTTCCGGCATCTCCCGCTTGGGCCCGAACATGGCCCATGCAATAAGGCCCAGCAGCGGTACGAAGATCAGGATCACCAGCCATAAGCCCTTGGTCTCCCAGCCACTGGTGCTGCGCAATACGATATTGATCGCCCACAATTCCAAAAGCAGCAGAACTACCGCCAACGCAATCCAGATATATTGAATTTCCATGCTTCACCTCCTAGGTCGTATGCGTTAGTTCAAGCATCGGCCGCGAGGGTTCATTTAAATTTTCCTGGGTGGTGGAATGCAACGTGCCCCCAGGCCGACCATGCAACCTGCACGACAGGCCCTCTCTCCAATCCTCTTCAACCAATTGAATTAAAAGGCCAATTTAAAATCGCTCAAGTTGGTACGCCTGATGCACCACTGCACGGGACGAGGCGTGCATATCGACGCGCCCTGAGTTTCCCGTGAGGTGTCACCGATGAATGCCATTGACCTGCTCAAAGCCGACCACGAACGCGTAAAGGCCCTGTTGACTCAATTGAGTGAGTCCACCGAACGCGGGGTGAAAAAGCGCACGGAGCTGCTGGCCAAGCTGGAAGCGGAAATCAGCCTGCACACCAGGCTGGAAGAAGAAATCCTCTACCCGGCGTTCAGAAAGGCCGGCGGCAAGGAACAGGACATCATGTACCACGAGGCCAAGGAAGAGCACCGCACCGTCGACGCCCTGGTGCTGCCCGACCTGAAGCAGACCGAACCGTCGACCACCGAGTTTTCCGGCCGCGTCAAGGTGGTCAAGGAATTGCTCGAGCACCATATCGAAGAAGAGGAAACCGAGATGTTCCCTCAGGCCAAAAAACTGCTCGGCAAGGCGCTGCTTGAAGAGTTGGGCGCCGAAATGGAAGCCATGAAAGCGGCGCATAAAAAGTCGCTATCAAGCAAGCCCATGGCGGCTTGATCGAGGCAGGACCGGAGCCTGGAATTCATCCAGGCTCCTGATACATCTACACGATAGGGGATAGCGTCATGAAGACCAGATCGTCCCAACGGATTGTGCTTATCGTCGGCCTGTCAGCCCTGCTCTCCGGCCCCGCCCTCGCCGCCTTTGGCGATAACCCGGAACCTGCCGCCAACGCCTTGAGTGGCGACAGCGCCGCCGGCTCCGCCCTGCCACCGGGGACCTACCCCAGCAGCCCCTCGGACAGCGACAAAAAAACCAAGGACACCGCCAAACCGCCGAGCAAACCCGTCAGGCCGGCTGACACCCCTAAAGACGACAAGGAAAAACCCCGCTCAGGCAGCTGACGGCTCATCCGCCACCGGCGGCTCGGGCGCAAGCCCCCAGTCGCCATGCTCGTACCAGTCATCCCCGATCATCTCGGCCGGGTGCATGGTGCGGTCGGCGCCATTGCCGCAAGCCAGGTCGGTGGCAGCACAGTAGCGATCACAGCCCCAACAGATACGTTCGGGATGCTTGGGGTGCAGCGGAAAAGGCTTGGCCATGAGTCGACTCCCTGGCGACGAACACTCCCTGCAACCTACCCCCATACAGCCTGTACAACCTTGACCGGCATCAAGCCTGGCCAAGATGAAATATCCTCGGAACTTGACAAGAATCATTATTATTTACTGCTGATCTTCCTAGACTCGGGTTCTCTCTCCACACCCATCAGGAAGCCTCCATGCGTACCCCTTCTTTGCTGTGCCTTGCCCTGCTGCTGAGCACCTCCGTGGCAGTTGCCAAGGAGTATC
>NZ_VYKD01000019.1:0-491365 GCF_032424295.1 Pseudomonas sp. JV449
ACGCGCGGCAGATAGGGCTGTTGTGGTGAGCGGGCTTGTCCCGCGCTGGGCTGCGTAGCAGCCCAAGTCCAGAAGAATGCGGTGTATCAGACACTCTGTAGACACTGGTTTTGGGGCTGCTACGCAGCCCAGCGCGGGACAAGCCCGCTCACCACAGGGAGATTTGTCTGGGTCTGAAAAGTTGTGTAGAGACTTATGGACTTCGGGGGCAAGCCTCCTCCCACATTGTTTACACAAGCCCCGCAAGAGGTACCCCCACAGAGGCATATCAACCCCGCCCCAAGCCCTCTACGCTAGCCCATTGCGGAGGCCCAACCATGCTCACCCATCCCCACATCGTGCTCACCCTGCGTCGCCATCACCTGTTCAGCCAGCTCCCGGAAAAAACCTTCCAGGACGTCTGCACTCTGGCCAATCTCAAGCGCCTGCCCGGCCATGCGCCCTTGATGCATCAGGGCGACGCGGCCGAGCGTTTTTTCCTGCTGGTCAGCGGCCAGATCAAGCTGCACCGGGTCACGGGTGAAGGCCAGGAACATCTGGTGGAAGTCATCCAGCCCGGCCAGACCTTTGCCGAAGCGCTGCTGTTCACCCAGGCCAAGGCCTATCCGGTGAGCGCCACCGCGCTCAAGGACAGCGTGCTGGTCAGCATCGAAGGCCAGCACTACCGCCGGGCCCTGGAAGACCAGCCGAAAATCTGCCTGGCGATCCTGGCCAGCATGAGCATCCACCTGCATCAGCGCCTCAAGGACATCGACACCCTGACCCTGGCCAACGCCAGCCGTCGGGTGATCAACTTCCTGTTCCAGGAGCGCGATGCGCTGAGTGGCGAGGTGGTGCTGCAAGTGCCCAAGCGCCTGGTGGCGTCGAAGCTGGGGATCCAGCCGGAGACCTTTTCAAGGATCCTGCACCGGCTGGTGGAAGGCGGGTTGATCGAGGTGCAGCGGCGCACCATTCGAATCCTCTGCGAAGAACAGTTGATGGGCTATCAGGCCGGCTGATCAGTGCCCGCTATGGCCCGCTGACGCCCGCCCCGCCCGCTCCAGATTCCGCCACAACCAAGGCGGCAACACATCCGGGTCCAAACTGTCGATCAGATTCTTCAACCCCAACCCCAATTCCGTATCCCCCTCAATCACCAACCGGCGGCGAAAGAACAGCGTATCCGGATCTTCCTGGCGGCTGGCCAGCAACAGAAACTCCCGCCAATTACCACTGATGCTGACCTGCGCCTCAGCCTTTTGCGCAATCCGCAACCCATCCCGCCCCAGGGTCAGGTACCAGCACAACCCCAGGTCAGGAATACGCAAACACAGCCAACGCCCGCGTAGCAGGTCAAACCCGCCGTCGCGCAGGGGTTCGGCCAGGCAGCGGTTGAGGGCCTGCTGCAAGACCAGGCGCTGTACGCCAAACGGAACACGGCGAATCAATGGCAACAACCGGTCGGCACCCTTGAGCAGCCATGGTTTACGACTCAGCACAGGCCCACCTCCTCAACCCGCAACATGCCCGCCTGGCCGTGCCAGTAGCCGTTGCAGCCTTCGACATACAGCGGCGGCGTAGCGCCCTGGCGTACCTGGTCGTAGGCACGCACCACCTCGACCATGCCCTCGGCCCGTGGGCTCAGGCGCAACAGATCGGCACCGCTGGACACCAGGCCGGGGTAATCGGCCAGCAGGTTGGTAACGTCGGCGGACATGGTCTGGATGCCATTCAAGGTGAACAGCGCCTGCCCTTCCTGGCTGGTCAGTGGCATGCCGTCGGGGTAGTTGATGCAGCAGAACTGGCAATCGTCCTTGGGGCGGTTTTCCGCGCGGGCGGTGAAGCAACGCGCCGAGTAGGCCAGGGGCAAATGGCCGTAGGCGAAGATTTCCACCTCGGGTAACGGCCGGCCCAATTCGCGCACCTGTTCCAGCACGTCGGCGATCAAGCCCTGGGAGCACTCCACCGGCGGCACCCAGCGCTGCATGCCGGCGTCGAGCAGTTGCACCAGGGCTTGACCGTTGTAGAGGTTGAGCGCCGGGCCGCCGACAAAGGGCAATTTGCGTTCGATCAGCATCTGCACCGCGCCCATGTCGTTGGCCTCCACCAGCCACTCGCTGTTGTCGCACAGGCGGCGCAGGCTCGACAGTTCGGAGGCGGCTTCGATCAAGGTCAGGCTCGACAACACGATCTGCGCCGGGCTGCAGGTCTGCAGCTCCCGCCCCAGGCCCAACCAAC
Organism: Pseudomonas sp. JV449; assembly: GCF_032424295.1. Classification (NCBI taxonomy): domain Bacteria; kingdom Pseudomonadati; phylum Pseudomonadota; class Gammaproteobacteria; order Pseudomonadales; family Pseudomonadaceae; genus Pseudomonas; species Pseudomonas sp. JV449. The sequence continues at coordinate 2,218 of NZ_VYKD01000019.1, forward strand.
GGTCCAGGGAAAACGCGCGGCGCTTGGCACACACGGTTTCGCCCAGGTAAATCACGTCCAGGGGCAAGCCGGCCATGTCCGAGTAGAAGCGCCCCAGGTGTTCCTTATCCCAATAAAACAGCACCGGTCCCAGGCTGAGTTTCATCTGTGTCTCCTCACTGCCATGCACGATGGTAGGCGCCGAGTGTGGTCTGGCTGCCTTCGGATAACCCGGCCAGCACCTGGCGCCATTGGTCCTTGACCACAAAGCTGGCCGGTGCGCTGCGGTGGGCGTCGAGCGCGGCGCGCCAGACCCGGGTGACTTGTTCCACATACGCCGGGCTGCGTTGGCGGCCTTCGATCTTGACCGCTTCGACGCCGATGGCGCTGAGCTCCGGCAGCAGGTCGAGGGTGTCGAGGCTGGTGGGTTCTTCGAGGGCATGGAAGCGTTTGCCGCCGACCAGGAAGCGGCCCTTGCACAGGGTCGGGTAACCGGCGGGTTCGTCGGCGGTATAGCGGTCGATCAGTACTTCGCTCAGGCGCGCACTCAAGCCCTCGGCATCTTCGCTCCAGCGCACCGCCTTGGCCGGCGAGCACACGCCGCACAGGTTCGGCGACTCGCCGGTGATATAGGAAGACAGGTGGCAACGCCCCTCGGCCATGATGCACAGGCTGCCAAACCCGAACACTTCGATGGGCACCGGGCTGCTCGCAGCCACCTGCTTGACCTGGGCCAGGGACAGCACACGGGGCAATACCGCGCGGCGAATGCCATAGCGTTCGGCATAGAACTTCAGCGCCGCCGCGTGGGTGGCCGAGCCCTGTACCGACAGGTGCAAGGCCATGTGCGGATGCTGGCGGCTGGCGTAGTCGAGCACGCCGGGGTCGGCGGCGATCAGGGCGTCCACGCCGTGGTCCGCCGCGCGGTCGACGGCGCGTTGCCAGCGCGCCCAGATCTTCGGTTGCGGGTAGGTGTTGACCGCCACGTACAGCTTGCGCTGGTGCTGGCGAATAAAGGCGACGGCACCGTCGAACTGTTTGTCGTCCATGTTCAACCCGGCAAAGTGCCGGGCATTGGTGTCATCGCGAAAACCGACATACACCGCATCGGCGCCTTGACGCACAGCGGCTTTAAGCGCAGGCAGGTTGCCTGCCGGGCAGACCAGTTGCATGGGGGCTCCTCAGAGAAATTCAGCGAAAGACACAAACGGCACCGGTTCATCCTTGAGCACCTGACGCTCACGCTCGACGATCACCAGGCCATCGGCCCAACAGGCGGCGGTGAGCATCGCCGAGCTTTGCTGGGGATGCAGCACGGCGCGCAATTGCCCGTCCTCGCCAGGGCTCAGGCGTGCACGCAGGTACTGGCGGCGCTTGTTGGGCTTGAGCCATTCGAACGCGGCCGGCACCTGGATCGGCACCGGCAGCACCCGCTCCACCCCTTGGGCGCGCAGCAGGAACGGGCGCACCACCACCAGCGCGGTGATCAGCGCCGCCGACGGGTTACCGGGCAGGCCCAGCCACGGCTTGCCCGCCACTTCGCCAAATGCCAGGGGTTTGCCGGGCTGGATCGCCAGGCGCCAGAAGTCCACGCGACCGAGCGCTTCGATGGCCTGCTTGAGATGGTCCTCCTCCCCCACCGACACCCCCGCCGAGGTCAGCAACAGGTCGCATTCGGACGAGGCCAGGGCCAGGGCATCACGGCTGGCGGCCAACTCATCGGCCATCACCCCGTAGTCGTGCACGTCCACGCCCCAGCCACGCAACAACGCGGCCAGGGCATAGCGGTTGCTGTTGTAGATCTGCCCCGGCACCAGCGCCTCGCCCGGATCACGCAACTCGTTGCCGCTGCTGAGCAGGCACACCCGCAACGGGCGATAGACTTTCAACCGAGGGATGCCTGCCGAGGCGAGCAAGCCGATATCCTGGGCGCGCAGGCGCTTGCCGACGGCGATCAGGGTCTGCCCGCGCTGCAGCTCTTCACCCTGCTTGCGCACGTGCTCGCCGAGACGTACCGGCGGGCACCAGATGCGCTGGCCGTACAGGCGGCAACGCTCCTGGGCCACCACCGTGTCAGCGCCAGGCGGTAGCGGCGCACCGGTAAAGATGCGCACGGCCTGCCCGGCCTGCACGCTCACCTTGCTGTGCTGCCCCGCCGCAATGCGCCCGGCGAGCATCAGGTAGCCGCCTTCGGCCGGCACGTCCTCGGCGCGCAGGGCGTAGCCGTCCATGGCGCTGTTGTCGAAACCGGGCAAATCCAGGGGCGAGAACAGCTCTTCAGCGACCACCCGCCCCAGCGCCTGCTCCAGGCCAATCACCTGGGTGCTCGGCGGCGGCGGCGCCTGGGCCAGCAGCGTAGCGATGGCTTCGTCCACCGGCATCAGGTGGCCGCTGTCACACACCGAGACACTCATGAACGCGACTCGCAGGCTTGCAGGGTTTGCTCAGGCTGGGGCTTGAGGTGCGGCACGAAGTTGCACGGGCCGGTGCGGCTGTCCAACTGCCCCGCCAGGATCTGGTCCCAGCCGGTGCGACACGCCCCCGGCGAGCCCGGCATGCAGCACACCAGCACGCCGTTGCTGATGCCGGCCAACGCGCGGGACTGCACGGTGGAAGTGCCGATCTCGGCCAGGGACACCTGGCGGAACAACTCACCGAAGCCTTCGACATGTTTGTCCAGCAACGGCAACACCGCCTGGGGCGTGTTGTCACGGGCGGTGAAACCGGTGCCGCCGGTCATCAGCACCACTTGCACCTCGGGGTCCGCGATCCACAGGGAGACTTGCGCACGAATCTGGTAGATATCGTCGATCACCAGGCCACGGTCGATGAGCACATGCCCGGCACTTTCGAGGCGGTCCACCAGGGTCTGGCCGGAGGTGTCGGTGTCGAGGGTACGGGTGTCACTGATGGTCAGCACGGCGATGTTCAGGGGCACGAAATTGCGTTGTTTCAAATGGGCCATGATCAAGGCTCCAGGCGTCAAGAAAGTTGCCGTCAGCCTGCGCCGCAACGGGCGCAGGGCCTATTCCTCCAAGGAGGTATCTCGTTCAGGGGGCCAGGCGCGTGCGCTGCCAAATGCCCGCGTGCAGGCGGTAGTCAAGACGGTCATGCAGACGGTCGGGCCGGCCCTGCCAGAACTCGATGCGCTGCGGCTGCAGGCGGTAGCCGCCCCAATGCTCGGGGCGTGGCGGTTGCTGCCCGGCGAAACGCTCGGTGACCTCACGCAGGCGGCTTTCCAGCTCGCTGCGATGGCCAAGGGGCTGGCTTTGCGGCGACGCCCAGGCGCCCAACTGGCTGGCGGCCGGGCGCGCATCGAAATAATCGTCCGACAGCTGCGCATCCGCCCGCACCACCGGGCCTTCGATACGCACCTGACGCTCCAGCCCCGGCCAGAAAAACGTCATGGCCGCATGGGGATTGCTCGCCAACTCCTGGCCCTTGGCACTCTGGTAATGGCCGAAAAAGAAAAAACCCTCGGCGCTGAAACCCTTGAGCAGCAAGATGCGGCAATGCGCATGGCCCTGGCTGTCCACGGTGGCCAGCGCCATGCTATTGGCCTCCGCCGGAGGCACCTCGGTTTTGCGCGCCTGATCCAGCCACTGACCGAACAGCACCAGGGGATCGTCCTGCGCCAAGTCATCACGCAAACCATAAAGGGTGTAGTTACGGCGCAATTGCGCAAGAGACAAGGGCATGACACGGTCCTCCAGAAAGTTCGCCACAGTGTGGGAACTACCGCGCCGTTATCCCTTGACCACGATCAACATTCACCCGTGGCATGACGCCGCATGTGATTGCTTGAGGTGTGGGGCTCTACAGAACGGATCGCGTTGTTGCTGTTGCTGTTGCTGTTGCTGTTGCTCTGGCTCTGGCTCTGGCTCTGGCTTTTGATCTTGATCCTAGGCGCCCCGTCAAACACGCTGGCCGAACGCAGGCTTGAATCCGTGGGTAACCCGGCAGGACGCCGGGTTAGCCGTCCTGGGCCAAGGATGGCCCATGACGGCGGCCCACGGATTCAAGCCTGCGTTCGGGCACACCGAGCCTAGGCGAGGTGCCGAGTGTTGGGGCAAGAGCCCTTTTGGTTACTTTTGGGGCTCTTTTCCAAAAGTGACCCGCTGTAAGAGCGGAACCCTAAGTGGCCGTTACCGCAGCAACGGATATGTACTCATTCCAACCCCAGCAAATGGTCGGTCCAGAGGACCCATCGGGAGCAAGTCGAATCGTCGCACCGCCCCTCCCACATTTGATCTCTATACATCAGGTACCTATCAGCCTGCCTGATCAGCGCAACATCAACTTGGCCAGAATCACGATCACGACCATATGCCCCAGGATGCTGCGACGAATCCACGTCGCACGCCTCGGGCTCAAGCGCTGATGGCCCAGCAGGTACGCCAGCCACAGGTAATGGCCGATGATGCTCAGGGCCAGCAAAATTTTCAGGCTCAGCAGCGCCCCGAAATGGCTGGCCCAGGGCACCGCCAACAGCCCGCGATAGTGCCAGGCCAGGCCGATGCCGGCGCCGTACAGCAACACCACCACGCCGTGCAGTACCTGGCGCGAACGCCGTGCAATGGCGTGGTCGGAGGTGAACTGCGCCGACCAGGCCAATTCCTCACGGGCGCTGTGCCAGATCACTACTTCGAAAAACAGCGTGCCGATAAACGCAATCGCCGCCAGCAGATGCACGATCAACAAGGTGGAATAGAGCATGACGTCCCCCTAGCCTGGATGCCCATCGACCCGCGCCTGCCACAGCATCGGGCCATACCGCCACAGGTACAGGCCGAGCCCGAGGGTCCAGCACACCCCCGCCAGCCACAACGCGGCCATCGGCAACAGCAGGACCAGCACCACCCGGCACACACACGCCAGGTTCAGCAGCCCAAAGGCCAGGGTCATCCCTGCGGGCGGCTGCAACGGGCGGCCGGTGTGGCCCAAGCTGACGCGGGCGATCATGGCCAGGATCAGCCCGGCCATGGCGCCGATGGTCAATGCATGCACGGCCAGGCTGGGATTGAGCGGCGCGCCGCAGTGCCACAGCGCCATGCCCAGGCAGGCCACGGCCAGCCAGGCATACGCCAGGTGCAATGACCACAGCAACGGCACGCGCCACAGGCCACGATCATGCCAGCGGACCAGGCGCACCAGGTGCCCCAGCCCGAGTGCGGCGAACAGCAGGCCGATCCACAGGTTGGCGCCCAACGCGGGCCCTGCGGCATACAGCACGGCGATCAGCAGCGAGCCGCCAAGCAATATAAGGTCCAGCCACACCCAGGGTTTGACCGCTTCGACCCGGCCCAAACCGCGCTGGGTGAAAAACGGAATCACCCGTCCGCCGATCAGGCCCATCATCGCCGCCACCAGCCACAGGCCGGTGAGCACCGCCTGGCGTTGCAGGCCGGGGTCATTGCGCAGCAAGCCATACAGCGACAGCGCATCGGCCACGGTCAGCAGCGCCAGCACCAGCACAATCGGGTAATTACGCTTCTGTCTTACCTGCCAGAGGGTCCAGCCCATCACCGCGGCGACGGCCAGGGGAAAGGTCAGCTCCAGCACCGCCAACAGCGGCCAGTGCAGGTTGAACAACCACCCCAGGCGCGCCGCCAGCCACACGCCGGCAAGCAGCGCCAGGGCGTTGCCGCTGATGCCCGGACGGCCGGTCCAGGTCTGCACTGCCGTGAGCAGGAAGCCGGCGATAATCGCCAGGCCAAAGCCGAACAGCAGCTCATGGCGATGCCAGGCCAGCCAGCCGCCCGCCGGCTGCCAGCTGCCGAGGTGACCGCCCAGGGCCAGCAGCCACAGGGGGATTGCCAGCGTCGCCAATACACAGGCGCCGAGGAAGAATGGCCGGAAGGCCAGGCGAAACAACGGGGTAATCGACATGGCCTTGCGCCGATCGAGCACTTGCATGACACGGTCTCCCTTCAGGACTGCGGCAATCTTGCGCCGATACCTGCGCGTTGCCCTTGTCGTAGATCAAGTCGCAAACCCACTTCAACGCTTACGCTTGCGCTCACTGTAGGAGCGAGCTTGCTCGCGAAGAACGTTAACGATGACGCGGGCATCCTGATTAAACGCGGTGTCTGTGGGTTTTTCGCGAGCAAGCTCGCTCCTACAACACCCTTAGCATGCTTTGGAGCCATGATGAAAAACGCCTATGTCCCCCTCGCCTGGTTTGTGATCCTCGGCTCCATGCTGGCCGCCGCCAGCGGGCTTTCGCTGGTGCTGGTGTGAACGCGCCGCTGCTGTTCAAGGAACCGGGCATGGTGCTGCATCGCGTGCACCACCAGATCCTGCGCAGCCATCACCTGTTCGAACCGCTGAACGACGAAGAACTCAACGAGCTGATGGGCAACAGCCAGTTGCTGAGTATCGACAAAGGCGAGCCGCTGTTCCGCCAGGGCGAACCGGCCGATGCGTTTTACTTCGTGATTGCCGGTGCGGTGAAGATCTACCGTTTGACCCCCGACGGCCAGGAGAAGGTCTTCGAAGTGATCGGCGAGCGCCAGACCTTCGCCGAGGCCATGATGCTGATGGACACCCCCAACTACGTGGCCTGCGCCGAAGCGGTGTGCCCCACCCAATTGTACCGTTTGTCCAACGCCACCTACATGCGCCTGCTGCACAGCAACAGCCGCCTGACCTTCGCCCTGCTCGGCACGTTGTGCGTGCGCCTGCACCAGCGGGTCAACGAGATCGAGACCCTGTCGCTGAAAAACGCCACCCACCGCGTGGTGCGCTACCTGCTGACCCAACTGATGCGCCTGCACAGCACCGACGCCACCTTCGAACTGCCCATGGCCAAGCAGTTGATTGCCGGGCATCTGTCGATCCAGCCGGAAACCTTTTCGCGGATTATCCGGCGCCTGATCGATGAAAAGATCATCACCCAGGACGGACGTCAGATCGCCATTCTGGACCGGCTGCGCCTGGAGCAATTCGAGTGAAAACCTGTCTGTACTGCCAGCAGCGCAATGCCGACAAGCATCAGCAGTGCACGGATTGCGGTATGGCCCTGCCCGCCTCGGACGCCGGCATACAGGCCCTTCGCTTGCGGCGTTTCCAGTGGTTCTGCCTGAGCCTGACGCTGTTTTGCATCGCGATGTTCTTCTGGTTGCCGCGCGACTTCTACTGACCCTCGGTCAGTTGCCGGTACAGCTGGGGCAACCGCAGCGGCAGCTGCTCCGGCTGGCGGATCAGGGTGTAGCCATGGGCACCGAACATATAGGGCAAATAATCCCCGGCCTGTCTGTCGATGGTGATGCAGAACGGAATCAGGCCCTGGCGCCGCGCCTCGACCACTGCCTGGCGGGTGTCTTCGACCCCGTAGCGGCCCTCATACAGATCCAGGTCATTGGGTTTGCCATCGGTCAGTAGCAACAACAACTTGCGCCGCTGTTTGCACGCGCCCAGCAACTGGGTGGCCTGGCGAATCGCGGCGCCCATGCGCGTGTAGTACCCCGGTTTGAGGGCCTGGATGCAGCCGCGCGTGCGGTCGTCATAGACTTGCTCGAAGGTCTTGAGCTGGTGCAGGCGCACCTGATGGCGGCGCAGGGACGAGAAGCCATACAACGCAAACGCATCCCCCAGCCCGTCCAGGCTTTCGCCGAACAGCAACAGGCTGTCGCGGATCACGTCGATGACCTTTTGCTCGTCGTTCAAATGCGCGTCGGTGGACATCGACAGGTCCGCCAGCAGCAGGCATGCCAGGTCGCGTCGGGTGTGACGTTGCTCCTGGTACAAGCCGCGTTCGGTGCAGGCGCCGTGTTGGCGTTGCACGTAAAAATCCACCCAGGCTTGCAGGTCCAGCTCCGCGCCCTGGGGTTGCTGGCGCAGCCATTGGCGGTCGGTGCGCAGTTGCTGGAACTGGCGGCGCAGGCGCTGGGCCGGGCCGAGTAATCGGGCTGGTAACGGTTGCGGTGCATCGGCACGTGGCTGCATCCGTTGCAGATTGACGAAACCGGGTTGCAGGCATTGTTGACGGTAATCCCACTCGGGCAGCTTGATGCCCTCGCCGAGGGGGATGTCATCCACTTCGGCGGGAGGCAGGTCGAGGTGCAGCTTCAAGCCGCCACTCTTGCGCACGCGCTGGCGCGACAGGCTCAACTGGTCGAGGTCTTCGGCGACGCGGGCGGCGTCCGGGTCCTCACTGTCGTCGGCCCAGCGATCGAGGTCGACGTGCTCGGTCCAGCTGAACAGGTTTTCCAGGCGCACCACCAGCAGGCCGCCATCACGGCTGTGATCATCCACACGGCAGGCACGTTTGGGCGCGCCCTGCTGCTCCCCGGACGGGGTGGCGAGGTCGTCGCCGTCGTCTTCAAGGTCGAGGGCCTGGGGCGTGTCCAGGTGCAACGGCGGGTAAAGCCATAAGGGCAACGGCCAGGCGGCGCGTTCGCTGCGGGGTAAATGGCGCACGCTGCCGGGCTCGCGCAGGGCCTTGCGCAAGGCTTTTTCCAGGGCAGCTTCAGCGGGGCTCAGGCTGGCCGGGTCGGGGCGCAGCGTAATATGGGCGTCCACCAGGCGCTGGTAACTGGGCAACAGCGCCGGGTAGCGTTGCAGCAGCAGCCAGGTCCAGCGCTGGTTGTCCCGGGCCCAATGGGCCATGGGGCCTGCATGGGCGGCCAGCAGCGCCAGCCAGCGGTACAGCTCCCGGTTCAAGGCGACGGTGGGGTACACCGCCAGGCTCGACGGCAGGCGCAGGCGGTTGCCATCGCAGGAGGCCAGCGGCGCATGCCGGCAGGTGCCGGCGATGCGCATCAACAGGTTGCGGCGCAGCAGCAGGTCGCGTTCGCTGGCGGCTTCGAGGGCGATCCCGCTGGCACCGCCCAAGGCGCGAAACAATACGGCGAGGCTGCGCTGGCGGTCGACCAGCTCGACCCGCGCCGCCGGGAAATCGGCGCTGGCGCGGCGGGTGATAAAGCGGTGCCAGGCACTGCCGACCCATTCTTCCAATTCAAGGGTAAAGGCCATGGGATGGGCTCCAACTGTTTGATATTTGACAGGCACACTGCAGTCAAAATGTGGGAGGGGCGGTGCGACAATTCGACTTGCCCCCGATAGCGCCGGGTCAGTTAAAAAATAAGTGACTGACACTCCCTCATCGGGGGCAAGCCCCACACATTTACCGAGTACACCAGCCCCAACTCCGGTCGGCTCTAAGGCCGCCGCGCTTTGGCTCTTGATCTCAAATCGCCCCGTCAAACACGCTGGCCGAACGCAGGCTTTGGAGCGTGGGTAACCCGGCAGGACGCCGGGTTAGCCGCACTGGGCCATGGATGGCCCATTGCGGCGGCCCACGCTCCAAAGCCTTCGTTCGGGCACACCGAGCCTAGGCGAGGTGCCGAGTGTTGGGGCGAAGCGTTTTTGGTTACTTTTGGCGCTCTTCCAAAAGTGACCCGCTGTAAGAGCGGAACCCTAAGCAGCCGTTACCGCAGCAACGGATATGTACTCACCCCCCAAAAAGCGGTCGGCCCAGAGGCCGCCATCGGGGGCAAGTCGAATCGTCGCACCGCCCCTCCCACATTTGGACCGCGTTACTTCAGTAGACGATCGGCACCGGTGCTCCAGCCATCCGAGCACGTTGCCGGAAGCTGAGCAGGTAGCAGAGCAACCCCATCAGAAAGCCCACCCCACTGACCAACCGCGCCCAGAACAGTCCCTGCAAATGCTCCACCGTGGCCATGAACGGCAAGGCCACCCCGTCCACCTGCCAGCGTTGCAGCCAGACCTGCACGGCCCCGGCGGCGGTGAGGAACAGCGTGATCATCACCATCGACAGCACCATCATCCAGAAGCCCCAGATTTCGAGGGTCTGCGAACGCGCGTCCGGCGCTTCACCGATACCGCGCAGGCGGGGCATGGCGTAGCTGATCAGGGTCATCACGATCATTGCGTAGGCACCGAAGAACGCCAGGTGCCCGTGGGCGGCGGTGAGTTGGGTGCCGTGGGTGTAGAAGTTGACTGGTGCCAGGGTGTGCAGGAACCCCCACACGCCTGCGCCGAAGAACGCCGTGACCGTGGTGCCCTTAGCCCACAACGTCGCCGCGCGATTCGGGTGCTGGCGCCGACGTTGCTTCACCATGGTGAAGGCGAACATCACCATCGCCAGGAACGGCAGCGGCTCCAGGGCCGAGAAGATCGAACCAACCCACAGCCACACCTCAGGCGCACCGATCCAGAAAAAGTGGTGACCGGTGCCGATGATCCCGGTGATCAAGGCCATGGCGATGATCACGTAAAGCCATTTCTCCACCACTTCGCGGTCGACGCCGGTGACCTTGATCAGCACGAAAGCCAGCATCGAGCCCATGATCAGTTCCCACACGCCTTCGACCCACAGATGCACCACCCACCACCAGTAGAACTTGTCACGCGCCAGGTTGCCGGGGTTGTAGAAAGAGAACAGGAAGAACACCGCGAGACCAATCAACCCGGTCATCATCACCATGCTGACGGTGGTCTTGCGGCCCTTGAGCAGGGTCATGCCGATGTTGTACAGAAAGCCCAGGCACACCACGACGATGCCCATTTTGGTAATGGTCGGTTGCTCCAGGAACTCACGACCCATGGTCGGCAGCAGCTCGTTGTGGGTCAGCCTGGCCAGCGCCGCATACGGCACCATCAGGTAGCCGAGGATGGTCAACACCCCGGCGGCGGCGAACACCCAGAACAGGATGATCGCCAGTTTCGGGCTGTGCAGCTCGCGTTCGGCCTCCTCGGGTATCAGGTAGTAAGCCGCGCCCATAAAGCCGAACAGCAGCCACACGATCAGCAGGTTGGTGTGGACCATCCGTGCCACGTTGAAGGGGATCAACGGGAACAGAAAGTCGCCGATGACGTATTGCAGGCCCATGATCAAACCGAACAGCACCTGACCGAGAAACAGGATCAGGGCGAACACAAAGTAGGGTTTGGCCACGGCCTGGGATTGGAATTTCAAGTATGGATTGGCACTGCGCATGGCTCAGCCCTCCTTGTTCGGTGGCCAGTTATTGGTATTGATCTTCGAGCTCCATTTGAGGAACTCGGCCATATCGTCCACCTCCTGGTCACTGAGATTGAATTGCGGCATGGCCCGCCGCCCCGGTACACCCAGGGGCTGCATTTTCATCCAGGCTTGCAGGAACGGCTTGAACCCTTCTTCGCCGCCCCGGCGCTTGAACACATTGCCCAGCTCCGGCGCGAAATAAGCGCCCTCGCCCAGCAAGGTGTGGCAGCCGACGCAGTTGTTGCGCTCCCAGACGCCCTTGCCGCGAACGACGGATTCGCTGAGTTGGTCGACGTTGCTGCGGGCGGGAAAGGTTTGTTCGGTGTGGTAGGTCAGGGCCAGGAAAATCAGGAAGAAGAACACGCTTCCTCCGAAGTAGATATTCCTGGCCATGCCCTTGGTGAAGGTCTCTGACATGGTCGCTTCCTCATTGCTTGGCCAGGGAATGATAGGGAGGTGGGGGGTGGAAACTGCTTGATGGCGATCAAGAATTGTTGATGGTTTTGGTGGGGTATTTTTTTTGGGGGGGGGTTGGGTACATATCCGTTATTAAGGTAACGGCGGCCTATGGTTCCGCTCTTACAGCGGGTCACTTTTGGAAGAGCGCCAAAAGTAACCAAAAACGCTTCGCCCCAACACTCGGCACCTCGCCTAGGCTCGGTGTGCCCGAACGAAGGCTTTGGAGCGTGGGCCGCCGCGATGGGCCATCCTTGGCCCATGACGGCGGCCCACGGATTCAAGCCGGAGTGAGGGTATGCCGAGCCTAGGCGAGGCACCGAGTGTTGGGGCAAGAGCCCTTTGGTTACTTTGGGCTGGGCCGGCATTCCGGCTCTTTTCCAAAGTGACCCGCTGTAAGAGCGGAACCATAGGCCGCCGTTACCGAAAAAACGGATATGTACTCAGCCCAACCAACGCGATCAACACCCCCACCCACCCCACCATCACAAACCGCCACAACCACGGCCCACGCCGCAATTCCATAAACCCATCCACAATCACCCACCCCTTGACCACCGCCAGCAACAACACCCCCCACCACAACCCGGACGCCCCCGTCAGTACAGTGCCAACGCTCAGCACCACCAACATCAGCCAACACAGGATCAGCGTCTGGGAATCCGTCATACCCACCTCAGTGAATCACATAGACCAACGGAAACAGCACCACCCACACCAGATCCACCATGTGCCAATACAGCACCCCGGACTCCAGCCCGCCGACTGACAGCCCGCCGCACCAGCAGCCCAGCGCCAGCCACCCGAGAATCACCATCCCCAGTAGCACATGCAGGAAATGAAACCCCGTGAGTATCCAGTACAAGGTAAAAAACGTGCTGTGCTCCAGGCCCAGTCCGGCAGCGCCCAGGTGGGCGTACTCGGTGAGTTTGATCGCCACATACACCAGCGCCACCAACAACGCCCCCCACAACAAGCAAGCGCCCCGACGCGAGTGTCCCAAACGCACCTGCTGCACCGCCAACGCTGCCAACAAGCCTGCGGTCAGCAGGCTCAAGGTCATCGCCAACCCGGTCGAGGTATCCAGCTGTGCGCGCCCGGCGGCAAACAGCTCGGGCTTGAGCACCTGGGTCACGGCAAACGTGAGGATCAGAAGCGCGAACACCGACAGCTCGGCGAGGATAAAAAACCACATCGCCAGGTCGCCTGGCAGCCGGCGCGGTTCAGGCAAAGTGCACATCCACCACGTCCATCAGCGCGGCGACGGTCTGCGGGTCGTCGCTCAGCGGTTCGGCCAGGCACGCAAGGCAGGCTGCGCGTGGGCTCATGCCGGCGCCGATCAGGCGGGCGGTGAAGATCAGCAGCCGGGTGGAGGCCACCTCCTCCAGGTCATGCTGGTCAAGCCGACGCAACGCCTGGCCCAGGCGCACGACCTGGGCGGCCAGCGCCACATCCACACCGGCCTCGCGGGCGACGATGCGTTCTTCGTCGGCCACCGGCGGGTAGGCAAACCGCATCGCCACGAAGCGCTGGCGGGTGCTGGGTTTCATGCCCTTGAGCAGGTTCTGGTAGCCGGGGTTGTACGACACCACCAGCATGAACGACGACGGCGCCTTGAGCACTTCGCCGGTGCGTTCCAGGAACAGTTCACGGCGTTCATCGGCAATCGGGTGCAGCACCACGGCGGTGTCCTGGCGTGCTTCGACAACTTCGTCGAGGTAGCAGATCCCGCCTTCGCGCACGGCGCGGGTCAGTGGGCCGTCCTGCCACCAGGTGCCGTCGGTGCCGATCAGGTGGCGGCCGAGCAGGTCGGCGGCGCTGAGGTCGTCGTGGCAGGCCACGGTGTACAGCGGCAGGTTCAGGCGATGCGCCATGTGCTGCACGAAGCGCGTCTTGCCACAGCCGGTGGGGCCTTTGATCAGCACCGGCAGATGGTGGCGCCAGGCGTGTTCGAACAGTTGCTGTTCGTTATCCAGCGGTTGGTAGAAGGGCTCGGTCATTACGCGTACTCGCAACGGGTTCGGCCCCCACGCTAAGGGCCCCTGCGACAACCTGGCAAGCACGTACAACGGCAAACTTGATCGCCGTCAAGCGAGCCTTGCGCCACTGCAACATAGTCTTGCCTGGCACTAAGAACCTGCGCTCTACCCCGCCTTCGCCGGGCATCGCAAAGGTCTTGCCTGAGGAGATATGGAATGCTGACTCGCAACAGAAAACCCTGGGTCCTGAGTCTTGCCAGCCTGAGCTGCGCCCTGGCCCTCGCATTGCCCATCAACGCCCATGGCGACGCGCCGACCGGGATGGTGAAAAGCCCCGGCGCGCCGGATATGAGCCAGGCGGAGTTCGACGCCTCCAAGCAGATTTACTTCGAACGCTGCGCAGGCTGCCACGGCGTGTTGCGCAAGGGCGCCACCGGCAAGCCGCTGACCCCGGACATCACCCAGGCCCGTGGCCAGGCGTATCTGGAAGCGCTGATCACCTACGGTTCCCCGGCCGGCATGCCCAACTGGGGCACGTCCAATGCGCTGACCAAGGCGCAGATCACCAGCATGGCCACCTTCATCCAGCACACCGCGCCCACCCCGCCTGAATGGGGCATGGCCGAAACCCTCAAGACCTGGAAAGTGCTGGTCAAGCCCGAAGACCGGCCGAAAAAACAACTGAACACCCTCAACCTGCAAAACCTGTTCTCGGTCACCCTGCGCGACGACGGCAAGATCGCCCTGGTGGACGGTGACACCAAGCAGATCATCAAGCTGATCGACACCGGTTACGCCGTGCATATCTCGCGTATCTCCGCGTCTGGCCGCTACCTGCTGGTGATCGGCCGCGATGCCAAGATCGACATGATCGACCTGTGGCCCCTGGAGCCGACCAAAGTCGCCGAGATCAAGGTGGGTATCGAAGCGCGCTCGGTGGAGACTTCGAAGTTCAAGGGCTATGAAGACAAGTACGCGATTGCCGGCTCCTACTGGCCGCCGCAGTTCACCATCATGGATGGCGAAACCCTGGAGCCCAGGCAGATCGTGTCCACCCGGGGCATGACCGTCGATAAGCAGGAATACCACCCCGAACCCCGCGTGGCGGCGATCATCGCCTCCCACGAGTGGCCGGAGTTCATCGTCAATATCAAGGAAACCGGCAAGGTGATGCTGGTCAATTACCAGGACATCAAGAACCTCACCATCACCACCATCGACGCCGCGCCGTTCCTGCATGACGGCGGCTGGGACAGCACCCACCGCTACTTCATGACCGCCGCGAATAACTCCAACAAGGTCGCGGTGATCGACTCCAAGGAGCGCAAGCTCACCGCGTTGGTAGAGGTCGGCAAGACCCCGCACCCTGGCCGTGGCGCCAACTTCATTCACCCCAAATACGGCCCGGTGTGGGCTACCAGCCACCTGGGCGACGGCGGTATTTCGGTGATCGGCACCGACCCGGTCAAGCACCCGCAATACGCCTGGAAGCAGGTGGAATCCCTCAAGGGCCAGGGCGGCGGTTCGCTGTTTATCAAGACCCACCCCAACTCCCATCACCTGTATGTCGACACCACCCTCAACCCCGACGCCAAGCTCAGCCAGTCGGTGGCGGTGTTCGACATCAACCAGCTGGACAAGGGCTACACCGTGCTGCCGATTGCCGAGTATTCGGGCATCAAGCAAGGCGCGCTGCGGGTGGTGCAACCGGAATACAACAAGGCCGGTGACGAGGTGTGGTTCTCGGTGTGGAACGGCCAGACCGAAGAGTCGGCGCTGGTGGTGATCGATGACAAGACCTTGAAGCTCAAGCAGGTGATCCGCGACAAGCGCCTGATCACGCCGACCGGAAAATTCAACGTCTACAACACCCAACACGACATTTATTGAGCCCCATCAACACGAGGTCACCGAATGAAAAATATTCTCCTCGCACTGCTGGCATCCGCCGCTGCGCTCAGCCTGCAACCGGTGTTGGCACAAGACGGGCCGGGGTTGTTCAACAGCAAACCCTGTGTGGGCTGCCACATGATTGACAGCAAACTGGTGGGGCCGGCCTTGAAGGACGTCGCCGCCAAGAATGCCGGTGTGAAAGACGCAGCCACCACCCTGGCCAGCCACATCAAGAACGGCAGCCAGGGCAACTGGGGGCCGGTGCCGATGCCGCCGAACCAGGTCACCGATGATGAAGCCAAGGTGTTGGCCGATTGGGTCCTGACCTTGAAATAAGCACAAGGAGCACGCCATGCAAGCATCGATGATCGGTACGGCCATGGCGCTGCTCCTGCTGATTCCCGCGCGGGCAGCGGCCACCCCGGACGCTGCCCGCCTTGAACACCTGTTGACCCAGGATTGCGGGGCCTGCCATGGCCTGCACCTCACCGGCGGCCTGGGTCCGGCCCTCACACCGCAAGCCCTCGCCCACCACAGCCGCGACAGCCTGATCGCCACCGTGACCTACGGCCGTCCTGCCCGCGCCATGCCCGGTTGGGGCCCGCTGCTGAGTGCCGGCGATATTGCCTGGCTGGTCGACCGCCTATTGCAAGGAAGCCCCCCACCATGATGCGTCCTACCCTGTTATCCCTGTGCCTGTTGCTGGGTGCCTGCGCCCAACCTGCCTTGCGCGGCAGCGGCGACCTGGGCCTGGTGATCGAACGCGCCAGTGGCAGCGTGCAGATTATCGAGAGCACCGGCATGACCGAACTGGCCCGTATCGAGGGGCTGGGCGACCTGTCCCACGCCTCGGCGGTGTTTTCCCGCGACCAGCGCTATGCCTACGTGTTTGCCCGCGATGGCGGCCTGACCAAGATCGACCTGCTGCGCCAACGCATCGAGCGGCGCATCGTCCAGGGCGGCAACAGCATCGGCGGCGCCATCAGCCAGGATGGGCGCTTGATCGCCGTATCCAATTACGTGCCGGGCGGGGTCAAGGTGTTCGATGCCGAGAACCTGGCACTCATTGCCGACATCCCCTCGACGGAAATGGCCGATGGCAAACGCTCGCGGGTGGTCGGCCTGGTGGATGCGCCCGGGCAGCGCTTTGTGTTCAGCCTGTTCGACACCGGCGAGATCTGGAGCGCCGACTTCAGCCACGGCAACCCGCCGCTCATCACCCGCTTCAAGGACGTCGGCGAGCAACCCTATGACGCGCTGATCACCGCCGACGGCCGCTACTACATGGCCGGGCTGTTCGGTGAAGACGGCATGGCCCAGCTCGACCTGTGGCACCCGGAGCGCGGCGTGGTGCGCGTGCTCAAGGACTATGGCCGGGGCCAGGCCAAGCTGCCGGTGTACAAGATGCCCCACCTGGAGGGCTGGGCCGTCGCCGATGACCAGGCGTTCGTGCCGGCGGTGGGACGCCACCAGGTGCTGGTGATGGACGCGCGCACCTGGCAGCAGACGGCGGCGATCCCGGTGGCCGGGCAGCCGATCTTTGTCACTGCGCGGCCCGACGGGCGCCAGTTGTGGGTCAACTTCGCCTACCCGGACAACGACCGGGTGCAGGTACTCGACACCGAAACCCACCAAGTGGTCGCCGACCTGCGCCCCGGCCCCGGTGTGCTGCACATGGAATTCAGCGGGCGTGGCGAGCAACTGTGGCTGTCGGTGCGCGATGGCGAACAGCTGCAAGTGTGGGACCCGTACCGCCTGACCCTGCTGAAAAGCCTGCCGGCCCAGAGTCCCAGCGGGATTTTCTTCAGCCTGCGCGCGCAAAAAATGGGGTATTGAAATGGACCTTGATTCGCTCAGCCAGCAATTGATCGAACGCTTCCAGCACGGCATGCCGCTGTGCGCCGAGCCCTACCGCGAAATGGCCCAGGTGCTGGGTTGCAGCGCGGCCGAGGTGATGGCCTGCCTGCAACGCCTGGAACTGGCCGGCGCCTTGTCGCGCATCGGCCCGGTGTTCGAACACACCCGCGCCGGCGCCAGCACCCTGGCCGCCCTGGCGGTGCCGATCGAGCGCCTGGAACAAGTGGCGGCGCGGGTCAGCCAGTACCCGGAGGTCAATCACAACTATGCCCGCGAGCACCGTTACAACCTGTGGTTCGTGCTCACCGGTCCCCACCGCCAGCACCTGCAGCAAATCCTCGATGAGCTGGAGCAAGACACCGGCCTCACGCCCCTGGACCTGCCGATGCTCACCGCCTATCGCATCGACCTCGGTTTCCCCCTCGAAGCGGGAGAAGCCCCGCGCGTAGCAGCTGCCGAGCCTTGGCGAGGCTGCGTCAGCGGTGGGTCAGACACACCGCAAACGCAGCCTTGCCAAGGCTCGGCAGCTGCTACGGGAGATTTTTTTGAGGTGGGTAGTTTGGGAGAGCAGCCGTGATCGCGCCACTGAACCACGAGCAGATGCTCGATCTGCGCCAGTGCCTGGAACGCGGTTTGCCCATCGTGCCACGGCCCTACGACGAGCTCGCCGAGCAGATTGGTGCCCACCACGATCAGGTGCTGCAACAGATGCAGCAATGGCACGACCAGGGCCTGTTCCGTCGTGTCGGCCTGGTGCTCAATCACCGCGCCCTGGGCTATGTGGCCAACGCCATGCTGGTGCTGGATGTGCCGGATGCGCTGGTCGATGAAGTCGGTGCGCGCCTGGGCCGCGCGCCCGGCGTGAATCTGTGTTACCAGCGCCCGCGACGCCTGCCGCAGTGGCGCTACAACCTGTTCTGCATGGTGCACGGGCGCGAGCGCGCGGTGGTCGAGACGCAGATCCAGGCGTTGCTGGAGCAGCATCTGCTCAGCGACCTGCCCCACCAACTGCTGTTCAGCACCCGCGCCTTCAAGCAATGCGGCGGGCGTTTCGCGCCGCCGACGTCACAGGTATGGGCCCATGGATGAGCTGGATCGACAATTGATCAACCGCCTGCAACACGGCCTGCCGCTGGTGCGCCAGACCTGGCAACAGGTGGCAGAGGAACTGCACAGCCATCCGAGTGAACTGCTCGACCGCTTGTATGCCCTGCTCGAAGACGGCGTGCTCACGCGCTTCGGCCCGATGTTCGATATCGAGCGTCTCGGCGGCGCTTTCACCCTCGCGGCGCTCGCCGTACCCGAGGCGCGCTTTGACGCGGTCGCCGAGCAGCTCAACGCCCTGCCCCAGGTGGCCCACAACTACCGCCGCGAACACCGCTGGAACATGTGGTTCGTGCTGGCCTGCGCCACCGCGCAGGAGTTGGCCGCCACCCTATCGCACATCGAGGCCCTCACCGGGCTGGCGGTGCTCAATCTGCCGAAGGAGCACACCTACCATGTCGGTCTGTATTTCCCGGTCTGACAACACCCTGGCCCTGCAGCTGGTCGCCCTCACCCAAAGCGGCCTGCCGCTGGTGGAGGACCCGTGGGCCTGGCTCGCCGAGCAGTTGGGCATCAGCGTCGAATCGACCCTCGACCTGCTCAAGCGCCTGCAGGCCGAAGGCGCGATCCGGCGTATCGCCGCCGTGCCCAACCACTACCGCCTGGGCTATCGGCATAACGGCATGACCGTGTGGGACGTGGCCGATGTGCACCTGCCGCGCCTGGGAGAACTGCTCGGCGCCCAGCCGTTTGTCAGCCATTGCTACCGTCGCCCCCGGCGCCCGAACTGGCCCTACAACCTGTTCGCCATGGTGCATGGCCGCAGCCGCGAAGAAATCGACAGCTACCGCGAGCACCTGCGTTTCCTGCTGGGGGATGCCTGCCACGCCGACGAGATGCTGGTGAGCAGCCGCATCCTGAAAAAGACCGGCCTGCGCCTGACGCCGGCGCACTCAAAGGAATAGCCCATGCTGCGAATCAGTCAGTACCTGCGCACCCTCGCCGGCCAATGCCCGCCGCCGCGCACCTCGCCCCCTGGCAGAGAGCGGCCGCCGGTGGTGATCTGGAACCTGCTGCGGCGCTGCAATCTCACCTGCAAGCACTGCTACGCCACCAGCGCCGACAGCGTGTTTCGCGATGAACTCGACACCCCGGCAGCATTGCGGGTGATCGACGATTTGCACGACGCCGGGGTTCGCGTGTTGATCCTGTCCGGGGGCGAGCCGCTGCTGCGCGAAGACCTCTTCGAGCTGAGCGCCTATGCCCGTGACAAGGGTTTTTTCGTCGCGCTGTCGACCAACGGCACGCTGATCGATGAGCACAACATCCAGCAGATCGCCGACGCGCGCTTCGACTATGTGGGCATCAGCATCGACGGCCTGGAGGCGACCCACGATGCGTTTCGCCAACTGCACGGCAGTTTCCAGCGCTCCATGCACGCCATCCGCCTGTGCCGCGAAGCCGGGATTCGCGTGGGCCTGCGCACCACTCTGACCCAGGACAACCATGGGCAGCTCCCGCAGTTGCTGGCGCTGATGCGCACCTATGACGTGCAGAAGTTCTACCTGTCGCACCTCAACTACAGCGGGCGCGGCAAGCGCAGCCGCCAGCTGGATGCGCACCGGCAGATGAGCCGCGAGGCCATGGCGCTGATCTTCCAGCAGGCCTGGAGCGATATTCAACACGGCGTGGACAGCGATTTCGTCAGCGGCAACAACGACGCCGACGCCGTGCTGTTGCTGCAATGGGTGCACCAGCACCTGCCCGAACACTACCCGCAGCTTGAACACCTGCTGCACGGCTGGGGCGGCAATGCCTCGGGCAGCGGCATCGCCAATATCGACAACACCGGCGAGGTGCACCCGGACACCTACTGGTGGCAGCAATCGGTGGGCAATGTGCGCAACACCACCTTCCGCCAACTCTGGCTGGAGCAGCCCGACCCGTTGCTGCTACGCCTGCGCGAACACCCGCGCAGCATTGGCGGACGCTGCGCCGAGTGCCGCTGGCTGGCGATCTGCAACGGCAATACCCGCACCCGCGCCTGGGCCGATGGCGACCTGTGGGGCCCGGACCCCGGTTGCTACTTCAGCGACGCCGAGATCGCGCGCCAGCCGCTCAACCTGATCCCTTGCTCGACTACCCGGTGACACAACCGGGGGCCGCCTACCTGATGATGAACCAAGGACGTCGCATGCACACTTCAACTGCCCACTCCTCCACTGGCCTGCCAGCCAGTCTGCACAGCCCCTTGCACCCCGGCGAAGTCGCGTTGGTGGGCGCCGGCCCCGGTGACCCGCGCCTGCTGACCCTGCGCGCCTGGAGCCTGTTGATGCAGGCCGATGCGGTGGTGTTCGACCGGCTGATCAGCGCTGAATTGCTGGCGCTGATCCCGTTGACCTGCGCCCGTCATTACGTGGGCAAGGCCAGCGGTTGCCACAGCCTGCCCCAGGATCAACTCAATGAACTGCTGGCTGAGTTGGCCGACCAGGGCCAGCGGGTGGTGCGCCTCAAGGGCGGCGACCCGTTTATCTTCGGGCGCGGCGCCGAGGAGCTGGAGTACCTGCTCGCGCGCGGTATCCCGTGCCAGGTGGTGCCGGGCATCACCGCCGCCTCCGGCTGCAGCGCCTATGCCGGTATCCCGCTGACCCACCGCGAGCTGGTCAATTCGTGCCGCTTCGTCACCGGCCACCTGCAACGCGACGGCGCGTTGAAACTGCCATGGGCCAGCCTGGCCGAGCCGAGCCAGACCCTGGTGTTCTACATGGGCCTGTCGAACCTGGCACTGATCGCCGAGCATTTGGTGGCGGCCGGTTTGCCCGCAGATACGCCGGCCGCCCTGATCAGCAACGGTGCGCGCGCCGATCAACAGGTGGCCCGTGGCACCCTGCGCCAGTTGCCCACCCTGGCCGCCGACTGCGAACCCGGCGTACCGACGCTGACGGTGATCGGCCACGTCGTCAACCTGTTTGCCGACGCCGCCCTGCACTTCCCCGCCAGCCTGGCACCGGCCCGTGAAGCGGTGGCGGTATGAAACGCCTGCTGCTGATGCCGCTGCTGTGGGCCACGGCCGCGCACGCTACGCCCGCGCAGGACTACCGCCAGTATTGCGAAAGCTGCCACGGGCTTAATCGCATCGGCGCCACCGGCCCGGCGCTGCTGCCGGAGAGCCTGGGGCGGATCAAGCCGGAGGAAGTGCGCAAGGTCATCGAACACGGCCGGCCCGCCAGCCAGATGGCCGCGTTCAGTGCGCAACTGAGCGCCGCGCAGATGGATGGGCTGGCGCAGTTTCTGCAACAGCCGCCTGACTCACCGGCGACCTGGAACGAGCATGACATCCGCACCAGCCACAGCGTGCTGGCGGACCTGCGCCAATTGCCGAGCACGCCGCAGCATCACGCCGACCCGCTCAACCTGTTTGTGGTGGTGGAATCCGGCGACCATCACATGGATATTCTCGACGGCGACACCTTTGCCGTGCTGGACCGTTTCCCCACCCATTTCGCGGTGCACGGCGGGCCGAAATTCTCCCCGGATGGACGCTTTGTGTACTTCGCCTCGCGGGACGGCTGGATCAGCCAGTACGACCTGCACAACCTCAAGCTGATCGCCGAGATCCGCGTGGGCCTCAACACCCGCAACCTGGCGGTGAGCAAGGATGGGCGCTGGGTGCTGGCGGGCAACTACCTGCCGGGCAACCTGGTGCTGCTGGATGCCCGCGACCTGTCGCTGGTCAAGACCCTGGAAACGGGCTCACGGGTCAGTGCGGTGTACACTGCACCACCGCGCAACAGCTTTATCGTCGCGCTCAAGGACGTGAACGAAGTCTGGGAATTGTCCTATGCCGATGCCCGCCCCAGCTTCGAGCCCCGGCGCATCCAGGCCCAGGACGTGCTCGACGACTTCTCGTTCTCGCCCGACTACCGGCAACTGATCGCCACCTCACGCAAGGCCGGCGGCGGCCAGGTGATCGACCTGGACAGCGGCCGCGTGGTCACCGACGTCCCGCTGTCCGGCATGCCGCACCTGGGTTCGGGGACGTACTGGCAACGCAACGGGCAATGGGTGTTTGCCACGCCGAATATCAGCAAGGGGCAAATCTCGGTGATCGACCTCAAGACCTGGAGCCTGATCAAACAGATTCCCACCCTCGGGCCGGGCTTTTTCATGCGCAGCCATGTGAACTCGCGCTATGTGTGGAGCGACGTGTTTTTCGGGCCGGACAATGATGCGATTCACCTGATCGACAAGCAGACCCTCGAGATCGCCCACACCCTGAGGCCAGTGCCGGGCAAGACGGCAGCCCATGTGGAATTCACCCGGGATGGGCGGTATGTGTTGCTGAGCATCTGGGCCACGGAGGGGGCGCTGATTGTGTATGACAGCCAGACGCTCGAGGAGGTGAAGCGCATTCCCATGAATAAGCCGTCGGGCAAGTACAACGTGGGCAATAAGGTGGAGTTTGCGGAAGGGACATCGCATTGAACACGGGTGACAGGCAGGAAGCAGCCAGGTCATAGAGCGCATGGGCACCGCTGATCCCCTCTGGGAGATGTCGAGCTTCAGCGAGGCTTCGATGACGGCGGCACAGTTGATAGAGGTGCTGGCTGACCCACCGCTATCGGGAGCAAGTCGAATCGTCGCACCGCCCCTCCCACATTTGAATGTTGTTGACAGGTAGAAAACGTCCGGCCGTAGGTCTGATGGGCACCGCTGATCCCCTGTGGGAGATGTCGAGCTTCAGCGAGGCTTCGATGGCGGTGGCAGGGTTGGTAGAGGTGTTGGCTGACACACTGCTATCGGGCTGCGTGGTGGGTCAGACGGTGCGGGAGAATTGGCCTTTGTGGGCGCCGCCCAGGTAGGCGTCGAAGGCCATGGCCACGCTGCGCACCATCAGTTGGCCCTTGGGCAGCAGTTGCAGCGCGTCGTCCCGAACCAGCAATAAGCCGTCCGCCACTTGCTCGTCCAACTGCGTCAACGCTTGGGCAAAATACTCATTGAACCGAATGCCATGGGCCGCTTCCACCTGGGCGACATCGACGCGGCCGTCGCACATCAACCCATTGATCACCTCGCGGCGCAGTACGTCGTCGGGGTTAAGCCGGTAACCGCGTTGCACCGGCAGCATGCCCGCATCGATGCGCGCGTAGTACTGGGACAGTTCCTTGACGCTCTGGCTGTAGCTGTCGCCGACCTTGCCGATGGCCGATACGCCCAGGCCGATCAAGTCGCAATCGGCATGGGTGGAGTAACCCTGGAAGTTACGTTGCAGGCTGCCGTTGACGCGGGCCAGTGCCAACTCATCGTCGGGCAGGGCGAAATGGTCCATGCCGATGTAGACATACCCGGCCTCGGTGAGGCGGCGAATGGTCAGTTCCAGCAGCTCCAGCTTGCGTGCCGGGGGTGGCATGTCTTCGGGGCGGATCATGCGCTGGGCGCGGATCTGGCTTGGCAGGTGCGCGTAGCTGTAGGCGGCCACGCGGTCGGGGCGCAGGGCGATCAGCTTGCTCAGGGTCACGTCGAAGCTGGCCACGGTTTGCAGGGGCAGGCCGTAGATCAGGTCGACACTCACCGACTTGAAGCGCGCCTCGCGGGCCGCCGCCACCAGTTGCAGGATCTGCGCTTCGCTTTGCACGCGATTGACGGCGGCCTGGACGTCGGGGTCGAAGTCCTGCACGCCGAAGCTCAGGCGATTGAAGCCCAGGCGGCGCAGGGTGTTGATGCGCTCAAGGCTGATGGTGCGCGGGTCGACCTCGATGGAAAACTCATGGGCGTCGCTGTCATCCAGGCTGAAGTTGTCCGCCAGGCAGGCCATCAGTTCGGCCAGTTGCGCGTCGTCCAGATACGTCGGGGTGCCGCCGCCCAGGTGCAATTGGGTCAGGCGTCGCGAGCGCTCGAACAGCGCGCCCTGCATCTGGATCTCGCGCTTGAGGTACGCCACATACTCGACGGCGCGATGGGTCTTGCGGGTGATGATCTTGTGGCAGCCGCAGTAGTAGCAAAGGCTCTGGCAGAACGGAATATGGATGTACATCGACAACGCCTTGGGCGCGGCGAGTTGGTGACTGGCGCGCACGGCCTGGTGATAGTCGTCCAGGGCAAACGCGCTGTTGAACTGCGGCGCGGTCGGGTACGAGGTGTAGCGCGGCCCCGGGCGGTCGTATTTGTGCACCAGGGCACGGTCGAACTCAAACGCCGTCATGGTCGATCACCTCGTCGTTGGCGCTGACGGGGGTGGCGAGCACCGCCCGTTCGAACAATGCGCAGATGGCATCCACCTGGGGCAGGCCCGCAGGCAGCAGCCAGATAAACGTAGGCGACAACTCGAGCAGACCGTCGCGGTGCAACGCCTCCAGCAGCGGCCAGAGGTTGGCGAAATAACGTCTGAACACCAGGCCGTAACGGCGCTCCACGGCCTGGATATTCAGTTCCAGGTCACAGGCCAGGCGTTCGGCGACATGCAGGCGCACCGGGTCGGCCGCCTCGCGAAACCAGCCTCGGCACGTGGCCGGTTGACCACTGGCCAGCTGCTCACGGTAGTGCGGCAGAACCGCCGTGTTCTGCGCGCACAATGTATCGATCTGGCTGATGGCGCCCAGGCCGAAGCCGATGTGGTCGCAGTAACCGTGCAGGGTAAAGCCTTCGCAGTTACGGCTGAGGCGACCGCGCTCCTGGGCCTGTTTGAGGTCATCGTCGGCGCGGGCGAACTGGCCCAGGCCGATGTAGTGATACCCGGCGGCGGTGAGGTGTTCAAAGCCGCTGCGGCGCATGACGATCTTATCCGCCGCGCTGCAAAACGCCTGGGGTTGCCGGCCCTGGTAGCGCACCGGTGGCTGGGCGTAATCGAACAGTTGCAGGCGATCCGGCTCCAGGGCAATCAGGCTGGCCAGTTTCAACTCGAAACTGGCCGGCGTCTGCCAGGCATGGCCGTAGCCGAGGTCGATGTTCACCGAGCGAAAGCCAAAGGTGCGCGCCGCATCCACCAGCGATTCGATAGGCGCCGGGTCCTGGTAGCGCGCCTGGCACAGCGGTCCCTCGCGACTGACGTCGGGCACGCCGATGCTGGCATGGTTGAAGCCCTGGTCGCGCAACAGGCCCATGGTGGCCCAGTCGATGTGCCAGGGGTCGAGGTCGATTCGGTAGTCGCCACGGTCGTGGTCGAGAAAGTTGAAGCGGCTGTGCAGGTGTTCCAGCAACGTACACACCTGCTCGATCGTCGGCGTGGTGCCGCGCAGGTGAAAGTGCTCGACCGGTTGGCGCGGGCCGAGCTGGCAGCCGATCAACTGGATTTCCTCGGTGAGGCTGCGCAGGTAGTCGGCGCCGCCGTCAACCGCCGGCCACTGCAGGTTCAACGCCAGGGGCCGCTGGCGCTGGCGACTGTCGCGCAGGGCACGCAACAGGTCGAGGGAACCCACACCGCCATGGAAGCGGCGCGTGTCCGCATCGCAGGCCAGGTCCAGCACGCCCTGGCCCTGACGAAAGCGGGTGGGATGAAGATGGGTGCGCATGGCGGACTCCGGAGCGGGCGGCGGTGGTACATTGTCCGGTGCGACTGGTCGGCGCACCTTGATATGCATCAAGGTCGTTACCAACTGAGGTAAAACATGCCCTTGGCCAGCAACACAATGGCGACCATGTGCGCGAACAGGCTCAGGTGAATAAAGCGGCTATAGCGCGCGCTGACCTTGCCCCAGCGCATCCGCGCCATGGTCACCAGAAAGTGCAGCAATACGCTGGCGGCCAGGATCAACTTGAGGCTCAGCAACGTGCCGAACGAGGACGCCAACGGTGCCGCCAACGCCGGCAGATAACGCAGCCAGACCATGCCGAGCCCGGCGCCGAACAGCACCAGCAACACCCACGGCATCACTACCCGGGCGCGCCGGCCGACGCCCTGCTCCACCAGCACCATCACCCGAATCGGCAAGTGCTGGTGCAGGTGCCCCAGGATCAGCACCTCGAAAAACACCGTGCCGATAAAGATCAGCGCGGCGAACAGGTGGGCCAATAGCAACAGGAGGTAGAGCATGGAGGCCTCGCAGAGGGACCGGCCAGTGAGGACCCTCAGTGTGCGGACTTGCGCAGGCCGTGGCCTTGATGCCGATCAAGCGCGGTTCACGGCAGCGGCAACCAGCGGTTGAATTCGCCCAGGTGCGTCAGCGGGCTCCAGGCAAACTCCCACGCTGGAGCGGGCAGCACCTGTTGTTCGGCAGCCGCGAACCGAGCGTCCTTCCAATCGAACACCTTCGACCCGCGCCACGCCAGGACGATGCCCAGCGCAGGGCTCTGATCGGTACTGATCCAGCGCGCTGCGGCGGCGGCCATGAAGGCCTCGATGGGCTCGTCGCCAATCTGCGCGCGATACGCCGAGCCCAACAGCCAACGACAGACGCTCAAGTGATACGTCCAGTCCTGGGCCGGGCGGTTGCGATAGGCCCAGGTCATGAAGCTGCGAAACAGGTTCAGGCCTTCGGGCGGGTCGAGCTTGAGCAGCGTCGGGCAGATGTCGAACACGGTGTGCCAATACGGCAACAGGCGTGCATCCAGGTGCACAAAGCAGCGGGCATTGCTCGGGTAGTCCGGGCGTGCCGGCTCCGCGCGCGTGCGGCGGGACGCCTGGCTGACCAGGCGGCTGGCGCCTGCAGGCAAGTGATGGTTCATAAAGCGCACTCACAGTCGTGACGATAGAACGCCCCCTGTTCACAGGAGGCCCAGGGCACACGTCAGAATGCGGGGGATGCGCGGGGGTTGGCCGAAGGCCAGGAATAACGCGGCGGCGCCTTGTTGCGCCGCTCATGGGCCGGGCGTGGGGTCTGCCCCAGGCCCAGCAACCAGGCCAGGCCGATCAGGAACACCAGCGCGACGGTCACGGCGTTGCACACCGGGCAGGCAAAGTAGTTCGAGATGTTACTGGAAGACGGGGCGCCCAGCCCTTTGTCGGAAAGTGGCGCCTGTTGGCCGTCCACTCCACAGAACGCGCCACCGATCCCGTTGAGCTGCTGGCCGGTCATCTGGCCATGGCCCAAACCGCACACGAACAGGTTCATCAGCACGCAGAAGTACAGGGTCCAGACGATCAGGGAACGGTCGGGGCGGCTCGATTTCATGGCGGCGACTCTACCACCAGCGGTGCAAAAGGATGAAATCCAGCGTGCCCCTGTGGCAGAACGTCGCAGATTACGCGGGCTGGCCAGGGTTGGTAGACTTGGCGCCCTCCTCGTTTACTCCTATTCAAAGCCCGCCGAGTTGATTTCGCGCAATGCGGGCGTTTCACAGGATGCACCGTTGATGAGTACGTTATTCACCCGCCGCAAGGTCCTCACCGGCATGGGCCTGTTGGGCCTGGGCCTGCTGGCCGGTTGTGACAACAGCCCCAAGTTGAACTTCAAGTACGGCAAGGACTTGAGCGACAAGATCATGGGCCGCACCTTCAAGCTCAAGAACACCGAGGGCGACACCGTCACCCTCAGTTCCTACCGTGGCCTGATGCCGGTGGTGTTCTTCGGTTTCACCCAGTGCCCGGCCGTGTGCCCGACCACGCTGGCCCGCGCCGCCCAGGCCAAGAAACTGATGGGCCGCGACGGCGAGATCATGCAGGTGATCTTTATCACCCTGGACCCGGAACGCGACACGCCGGAGATTCTCGACAAGTACGTCAAGGCCTTCGACCCCAGCTTCGAAGCGCTGTACGGCACCCCGGAAGAAATCGCCGTGGCCGCCAAGGAGTTCGGGATCTTCTATGAAAAGATCCCCGCCGGCGACACCTACACCCTGTCCCACACGGCCACCAGTTTTGTCTTCGACACCCGTGGCAACCTGCGCCTGGGGTTGCAGGCATCCCTTACCGCTAAAGAGTGCGCAGAAGACCTGCTCACCGTCATGGAGGTCTGCTAATGACTGCCGTTCAACACCTCAAGCGCTTCACCCTTGGCCTCACCCTGCTGGGCCTCGCCGCCCACGCCAGTGCCCAGGTGCAAGTCACCGACGCCTGGGTGCGCGCCTCGGTGCCGGGCCAACCGTCCAGCGGGGCATTCATGACCGTGACCGCCGACAGCGACAGCAAGCTGCTCAGCGTGGCCTCGCCGGTGGCCAAGGATGTGCAGATCCATGAGATGAGCATGAAGGACGACGTGATGCGCATGGCCCCCGTGGACTCGGTGGCCCTGCCGACGGGCAAGGCAGTCAAGCTCGACCCGGACGGCTACCACGTGATGCTGATGGGCCTGACCGGCCAGATCAAGGAAGGTGACCAGGTGCCGCTGACCCTGACGGTGCAGGACGCCAAGGGCGAAAAGCAGACCGTTGAGGTCCAGGCCACGGCGCGTGGGCTGGATGGCATGGACCATAGCAAGATGCATTGATGCACCGGATTTTTGTGGTTGTTTCTGTGGCTGTTCCTGTTTTTGTGGCGAGCGGGCTTGCCCCGCGTTGGGCTGCGAAGCGGCCCTGAAGCCTGCCGACGAGGTCTATCTGAAGGAACTTCATGATCTTATTGGGGCTGCTTCGCAGCCCAACGCGGGGCAAGCCCGCTCACCACAACAAGCCCGCTCGCCGCAAAGGTCACTCCTCAATCCACGATAAACAGCTTCGCCCCGACACTCGTCGAGGAACGATGCGCCTCCATATCATTGCCCACCTGGTAACTCATCCCCGCCGTCAGCGTGAACCGACGGCCGTCTTCCAGCTCGGTGTGCAACTCGCCTTCCAGGCACAGCAGCACATGCCCGCGCTTGCACCAATGATCGGCCAGGTAGCCGGGGCTGTAATCGACCCTGCGCACGCGGGTGGTGCCAAAGTGGCAGGTGCGCCATGAGGCACTGCCGCTGACGCCGGGGTGAAGCTCGGGTTCGACGGTGGACCAGTCGGTGATGCCAAACGGGACAGCGGTGAGTTCCATGGTTTGCTCGGTCGTGGGTGGTCGTGACGGGAAGCTATCGGGCTGAGGCTGCATGGGGTAGACACAGATCCCGTGGTTTTATGGGATACAGGCGTGCGTGCTTGTTATCCTGCCGACCTTGCTCCCAAGGACGCGCACTGATGCAGATCGACCCCACCTACATCCTGCTTGAGACCGAGCACTGGCTGCTCAACCATCACCTGGCTTCGAAGCTGCCGGGTTACCTGTTGCTGGGTGCCAAGGCGCCTGTTGATTCCCTGGCCGATATGCCGGATGCAGCGCTGGCCGAACTGGGTGGACTGCTGGCAAAAACCCAGCGAGTCATGGACGCGCAACTCAAGCCCAAGTGGTTGTATATCAGCCGCTATGGGCATATGCCGGGGTTCCCGCTGCACTTTCATTTCATCCCGGTGTATGACTGGGTGGAGGAAGCATTCTGGCGGGATGAGCGCTATCGGCGGTTGCAGGGTTTGGGTTCGCAGGGCCTGGCAAAAACGCTCACCGATGGTGCGGAACTGACGCTGTTTGTGTGGCGGGAGTTTGGTGAGAGCCTGATGCCTCCACCGATCCACGGGCCGTCCGTTACACAAGTGATCGCAACCTTGCGAACCCACTTTTTCCACTGAACAAGCCCACCCGTAGGAGCTGGCTTGCCAGCGAAAATCGTCAACGATGACGCGGCCATTCTGAATAAGCGCATTGCCCTCGGGCTTTTCGCCGGCAAGCCGGCTCCTACAGTCGGTGCGTCAGCGCGGCAGCGGTTTTTTCATCGGAATACACGCCAACCGCAACCCCGACGGCGAGTGATAAATCGCCTGTTCATCGCCCACATAGCCGCACGCGCGATAAAAACTCGCGGCATTCAACGTCGCGTCCAGCACCACCTCTTCAATCGCCAGTTCCCGCGCGACCTGCTCAAGGTGATCCAGCATCGCCTTGCCATACCCGCATCCGGTAAATGCGGGCAACACGAACAGCGCGCCGACTTCGTTGTTGGCCGGGTCGAGCATGCCAGTGGCGATCGGCTCACCGTTCAACCAGCCCAGGTAGAACGGTTTTTCCATCAGCGCGCTGTAGCCGTCCTCGGCCTTGCCACGGGTCCAGAGCGCCATTTGTTCAGCGGTGTAGGCACCGATGCATTGGCTGCGAATGGCTGCGCGGCGGATGTCAAAAGCGGCGTTGGCGTCGGTGGGGGTGGCGCGTTTTATTTCCAGCATGGGTCCTTCCTTCATGGATTTCCGGTGCCCGCCCGGGTGAATGAATAACGGAGGTGAGGGAGCTTGCTCCCGCTTTGGCAGTTTAATCCTATCAAGCACTCAGGCCGAGCAGTCGTTCTGCCAATCGGTTGCACCGTCGCCAATACCGCCCGGATCCTGGTCCAGGACGTGGCGGATGTGTTTACGGTGAGTTGATGTGACTTGAGCAGTGAGGAAACCCGCTTTGGCGGGTTCCACACTGCCTCTTGAACGTCATGGCCCTGACCAACATGCATCGAAAACAGCACCCACCACCAAGCCTGGCGCGGACAAAACTGTGGGAGGGGGCTTGCCCCCTCCCACAATTTCGATCTGTGTTCTGCGCAGAGTCCCAGCGAGGCCGTTATGATGTGGCCTTTCGCTCAACGCCCCAGGAAACGCCCATGCCCGCCCTCACCTTGCGCAACGCCCTCCCCGCCGACGCCGCCCGTTGCTTTGAAATTGAAATCACCGCCTACGAGGGCGACGAAGCCGCGACCCTGGAAAAGATCGCCACGCGCATTGCCCTATACCCGCAAGGTTTTTTGATCCTGGAAGCCGATGGCGAAGTGGCAGGTTTTATCAACAGCGGCTGTGCCCACGAAGTGGTGATGTCGGACGAGGCGTTCAAGGAACTGGTGGGGCATTCGGCCGAGGCGCCGAATGCGGTGATCATGTCGGTGGTGGTCGACCCGGCGCATCAGGGCATGGGGTATTCCAAGGTGCTGATGAGCGAGTTCGTGCAGCGCATGCGCGCCATGGGCAAGCGCACGATTCACCTGATGTGCAAGGAACAGCATGTGCCGTTGTACACCCGCATGGGCTACACCTACATGCAGCCGTCACCCTCGGATCATGGCGGCATGGCCTGGCATGAGATGCTGATGACGCTTTAACCAACGGAGGGTTTCGCAATGACCGCAGCGCTTATTGAAGTCAGCGACCAGGCCAATCCCGACGCCGAGCGTATGCTCGGCAACGGCCTGGCTGCGTTCAACGAAGGTATCGCCGGCTACAACGATCGCCTGCCTCTGACGGTATTGCTCAAAGATCCCGATACCCGGCAGATCGTCGGCGGCATCACCGGCAAAACCACCCTGGGCATGGCTTTTCTCGACCTGTTCCACCTGCCCGAGACCCTGCGCGGCACAGGCCTCGGCAGCCGATTGCTGCACGCCTTTGAGCACGAAGCCCGGCGTCGCGGCTGCGCGAACGCGGTGCTCTATACCCTCAGTTTTCAGGCACCGGGCTTTTATGAAAAGCATGGGTGGGTGCGGTTCGGGGAAGTCCCATGTGAACCGGCAGGCAGCAGTCGCGTGTTTCTGTCCAAGCGGCTGTAACGTCCAAGGCTTTGCCCGACAGCCGCTTGCAGCCTGGCGTCACGCCGAACAACCGCCGATTACCAACTCCCCGACGCCCCGCCACCGCCACTGGAACCACCGCCCCCCGAGGAACTGCTGCTGGAGCTGGAGCCACTGGAGCCCGAACCGGAACCACCGCCCGAACCGGACCCCGAGCCGGAACTGGCGATGCTCTGCACAAACACGATAAACGCCACAAAGGAGGCCACTGGAATCGCCACGATCCAGCCCTGATACCCGTGCCCCAGCAGTGTCGCCGCAGCGACGTAGATGGCCATGACCGCCAGCGCACGCAGGAGGAAAAAGCGCGGGCGCTTTTTCCAGGATGCCCTGATGACGAAGAACAACCCGAGGTACAAGCCCAGCACCAACGCCGCGCCAAACGGCCACACCAGCCAATGGATATAGCTGACCTCCACGAACCGGTTGGCGATCACCACCCCGGCGATGTAGGCCAACAGCCCTATCACGCAGTAGAACGCCGTGCGCGCCAGCCACAAGGCGCCGAAGGTGGCGCCGCCGATCAGGAGGGTCAGCGGCAGTACCAGCAGGTACATCGGCCATTCCCGGCCACCGGCGAATACCGCCAGCAACACGGTGACGGCCGCCGTGGCGATCAGCGCCCCACGCCAGCCCAGCTTGCGCGCGGCGATCAACACGCCACCGATGGCGCCACAGATAAACGCCAGCAACACGGCGATGGCCTCGGGAGCAACCCCCGGCCCTTTCACCTGCGGCAAGTCACCACCGTCCACCAGCACAACCAGGTCATTGACGCCCTGGGTAACGCCTCCCGCATAGTCGCCCTGGCGAAACGCCGGGGTGATGTGCTCTTCGATAATCCGATGGGCCAGCAGGTCGGTCACCGTGCCCTCCAGGCCATAGCCCACCTCGATGCGCACCTTGCGATCGTCCTTGGCCACGACCAGCAGAATGCCGTCGTTGATGTCCTTGCGCCCCAGTTTCCAGGCACGGAACAGTTGGTTGGCGTAGTCCTCGATGCTCGCGCCACGGGTGGTGGGCACCAGCAACACCGCCACCTGCGCGCCTTTGCGCTGCTCAAGGGCGGCGAGCTGGTCTTGCAGACGGGTGGTGGTGGCGGCGTCGAGGGTGTTGGTGAGGTCGATCACCCGCTGGTCGAGGGCCACGCCGATGGGCGACGTCTCGCCCTGGGCGGTGATAAACAGGCCGGCGGACATCAATACCAGCAGACTCAAGACGGATTGCCGCAACCACCGCATCATGTTTGTTACCTGAAGTTTCTTCCTGAAGGCGCCGACTTTACCCTATCGGCGCTATAACGCGTGACCCAAAGCCATCGACTATCTAAACTGCAGCACACCTAGCAATACGCCATAACTTCGAGATCCCCATGGGCCTACTCCAGCGCAACAACGTCAACGTGATGGGTGACGGCCACTCGACCCTGGTGTTTTCCCATGGTTTTGGCTGCAACCAGGCCATGTGGAACTACCTTGCGCCGCAGTTCAAAGAGCGTTTTCGCGTGGTGATGTATGACCTGACGGGCGCAGGCCTGTCCGACCTCAACGCTTTTGACAAAGCCAAGTACAGCGCGCTGGACGGCTATGCCCGCGACTTGAACGAGATCATCGAAGCCTTTGCCGAGGGCCCGGTCATCCTGGTGGGACACTCGGTCAGTGCCATGATCGGCACCCTCGCCGACCGCCTGGCCCCCGGCCGTGTCGCAGCCCATGTAATGATCGGACCGTCGCCACGCTATCTCGATGCCGACGGCTACGTGGGCGGTTTCAAACGCGCCGACATCGACGACCTGCTCGACACCCTCGACAGCAACTACCTCGGCTGGTCCAGCGCCATGGCCCCGGTGATCATGGGAGCCCCCGACCAACCGGCGCTGAGCGACGAGTTGACCGAGAGTTTCTGCCGCACCGAGCCGGAGATCGCCAGGCAGTTCGCGCGCGTGACCTTTATGTCGGACAACCGCCAGGACGTGATCGGCCTGCCCACCCCGGTGCTGATCCTGCAATCGAGTGACGACCTGATCGCCCCGGTGGCCGTGGGTGAATACCTGCACAGCGTGCTGCCCAACAGCACCTATTGCCTGGTGGACAACGTCGGCCATTGCCCGCACATGAGCGCACCGCAGGCCTGCGCGGTGGCCATGGACGCCTTCCTGGTGCCGTGGATGGCCGCACGTGCCGGCTGATCTGTTCGACAGCGCCGCCTGCGCCCTGGCTGTCACCACGGAAGATGGCACGATCCTGCAGGCCAACGCACGCTTCAGCGACGGGCTGGGGTTCAGCATCGCCGAGCTGCAGGGCCGGCGTTTCCAGGACCTGCTGAGCATGGGCGGGAGGATCTTCCACCAGACTCACCTGGCGCCCATGCTGCGCATGCACGGCAGCGTCACCGAGGTGAAGCTGGACCTGCTGCACCGCGATGGCCACAAGCTGACCGTGCTGCTCAACGGCAACAAACGCGAACAGGCCGGCGCCGTGGTGTACGACCTGGCGCTGTTCGGCACCACCGACCGCGACAAGTACGAGCGCGAGCTGCTCAACGCGCGCCACCTGGCCGAAGCGCTGTTGCAGGAAAAAACCGCCACCGAAGTCGCGCTGCAACAAGCCCAGGCCGAACTGAACGAGGCCTACGCCATCGCCCAGCGTCGCGCCCTGTTTGCCGAGCAGATGGTCGCGATTGTCAGCCATGACCTGAAAAACCCGCTCACGGCGATCCGCATGGCCTCGGACTTTCTCAGCCGTGGCGAACGCACACCCAAGGAGCGCCAACTGCTGGGGCATATCGACCAGTCCTCCGAGCGCGCGCAACGCATGATCGCCGACCTGCTGGACTTTACCCAGGCACGGGTCGGCCAGGGCATCACCATCAAGGCGGCGCCGCTGGACCTGCACGAGGTGATCCATCGCGCGGTGGACGAACTGCGCGTGGCGTTCCCCAAGGCAACGCTGGAGCATCACGCACAGGGCCGTGGCGACGCCTGCCTGGATGCCGATCGCGTGCAGCAGATCATCGGCAACCTGGTGGCCAACAGCGTGGCCTATGGCGATCCGCAACAACCGATCACCATCACCTCGCGCCTGGGTGCCGGCGCTTGCGAAGTGGCGGTGCACAACCACGGCACGGCGATTCCGGCAGGTTTGCTGGCCGGGCTGTTCGAGCCCATGACCCGTGGCACCGACCAGGGCAGCGACGTGCGCAGTGTGGGCCTGGGCCTGTATATCGTGCGGGAGTTGGCCAAGGTCCATGGCGGCGATGTGGCGGTGAGTTCCTGTGCCACGGCCGGCACCACCTTCACGGTGACGTTTCAGAACAGGTAGGCGCTGCCCTGCATGATCGGCTCCACACTGCCCGTCAACACCACACCGCCCTGCCCGTCCCAGTGCACCGTGACCGTACCGCCGTCGCACTGCACCTGCACCGTGGCATCCAGCAAGCCACGGCGAATGCCATTGACCACCGCGCCGCAACAGCACGAACCGGAACCCAGCGGCACGCCGCCGCCACGCTCCCAGATGCGCAGGCGGATATGCCCACGGTCGAGCACCTGCACGAAATGCACATTGGTCCTGGCCGGGAACAGCGGGTGAATTTCCAGCGCCGGGCCGACGGCGGCCGGATCGATGGCGTTGATGTCGGCCACAAAAAACGTGCAATGGGGGTTGCCCATGCTGCACGCCGCCGGGTTGCCCGGCAGCGGTAACGTAACCGTATCCATGGCCTCGGCCAGCGGCACGGCCGCCCAGTCCAGGGACGGCGCGCCCATGTTGACCGACACTTGACGATCCGCTACCCGCACGCAGGTCAGCAGGCCCCGGTCGGTGCGCAGCACAACCGAATCGCTGCGGGTTTCATGCATCAAACGGTCGGCCACCCCACGCGTGGCGCTGCCACAGGTTTGCAGCGGCGTGCCGTTGGGGTTCCAGAACTTGATGCGCGCAGCGGCGTCTTCGCAGTCGAGCACCACGGCCAGTTGATTGAAGCCAATGCCGGTGTGGCGATTGCCAAGGCGACGGGCGACCTCGGGGGTAACAGGGTCGTCCAGGCCACGGCGGTCGATGATGATGAAGTCGTCGCCGTGGGCGTGCATTTTTGTGAACGGCAAGGTCATGGGCTGTCCTGGGGTCGACCGGTGGGGGAACTGGAGGATACCCTGAACCGACCCAAGCTTATCGAGAGTCAAGCATGCTTATCGTCTTCAGCGGCCTGCCCGGCACCGGCAAAACCACGATTGCCCGCGAGTTGGCGCGCCAGACCGGTGCGGTTTACCTGCGCATCGATGTCATCGAACAGGCGATTCGCGACGCTGGCGTATTGGCGGGTGATGTCGGTGCCAGCGGTTACGGCGTGGCGAATGCGCTGGCGCTGAGTAACTTGCAGTTGGGCCATAGGGTCGTCGCCGATTGCGTGAACCCGGTCAAGGAGAGTCGGGCAGCCTGGACAGCGACGGCCGCGACGGCAGACGTGGCGCTGGTCAATATTCAGGTGGTGTGTACAGACGCACAGGAACACCGGCGCCGGGTGGAAACCCGTAGGGGCGACATTCCTGGGTTGACGCCGCCGACTTGGCAGTCGGTATCGGCGCATGAATATGAGCGTTGGGACCAACCCGTGTTGACCCTGGACACGGCCTCCGTGACAGCTACCGAGGCCGTCGCGTCAATCGTTGCCCACACGGCAATGCCCTAGAGCACACTCCCCATCGCCTTCATCAACACCAAGTCCCGCCCATAAATATCCGGCGCATACACCAGGTCACCCTGGCCGTCGACCTGCACCGTCCAGTAGCCCAACAGCACCGGCACCGGGGTGGCCAGCCGGAATTCATGGGTCACGCCGGTGGCCAGCAGTTCATCGGTGCGCGCGCGTTCGGCCGGGCTGACCAGCAGGTCGCGCAGCAGCAGCGGTTGTTCGACCCGCACGCAACCGGAGCTGAACGCCCGCGGGCCCTTGGTGAACAGCGGTTGGCTGGGGGTGTCGTGCAGGTACACCGAGTACGGGTTGGGAAAGCGCATCACGATCTTGCCCAGTGGGTTGCGCGGGCCCGCTTC
Source organism: Pseudomonas sp. JV449 (assembly GCF_032424295.1). Taxonomy (NCBI): domain Bacteria; kingdom Pseudomonadati; phylum Pseudomonadota; class Gammaproteobacteria; order Pseudomonadales; family Pseudomonadaceae; genus Pseudomonas; species Pseudomonas sp. JV449. Next base: position 38,963 of record NZ_VYKD01000019.1, read on the forward strand.
CTGGCGCAGGAGGATATTGCCGGGGCGCGCCCAGTCGATATTTTCCGGCGCCAGCGGGTGGCCTTCGGCGTCGAGCACTTGCAGGTTCTGCTGGCGCAGGTACTCGGGGTTGAGGCGGATGGCCGGGAGTTTGTCCTCGCGCATGATGGTGGGCGGGATGGTCCAGGTGGGGTTGAGGGTCAACCGGGTGATGCGTGACTTGAGCAGCGGCGTCTGGCGTTCGGCGCGGCCCACTTGCAGGCGGGTCTGCCACACCGGGATGCCGCTCTGGTACACGCTCAGTTGCGCGGCGGCGACGTTGACCAGTACGCCTTCGGGCTCCAGGTCCTGGGCCAGCCAGCGGAAACGCTCGAGGTTGATGCGCAGTTGTTCGCGGCGCATGGCCGGGCTGATATTGAGTTCGGCCACGGTGCCGGCACCGATCACGCCGTCCGATTGCAGGGAGTGGCTGAGCTGGAAGGCCTTCACCGCGGTGACCAGTTCCGGACCGTATTGTTTGCCCGCGCCCTTGGGCTCGACAGACAGGTAGCCACCGCTGTGGAGCCGACGGGCCAGTTCCGGGACACGCGGGTCGTCCATGCCGGGACGCAATAACGGGCCGCTGCCGACCGGATCCCAATGGGGCAAGGGTTGCAGGCGGACCGTGGAATAGGCGTTGCGCAGGCTGCGGTACAGGTCGGCGCTGGGGCGCGCCTGGTCAAAGGCTTGCGCCATGTTTTGCAGGCCGAGGGCAGCGAGGGCCAGCACTTCGGTGTCGGGGTCGCGGGTGGGCGGCTGCGAATGCCACAGCGGTTCGAAGCGCGATTGCTGCAGGCGCCCGTAATGCAGATCCTGCAGGGCTTGCAGGTAGTGCTGGCTGATGTCGATGTCGCTGCACAGCACATTGGCCGTGGCATCCGCCGCAGGCAGACTATAGTGGGTGGGGTCCAGCCCGTCATCGGCGAGCAGCTGCAATTGGGCGTGCAGTGCCTCGCGGCGATCGTTGGCGGACCACAGCGGCCCATTCCCCTGCTGCTGGTAGAACGCTTGCAGGCGCAATTGGGCGGCGTCTATCTGCGCGGCAAGGCCGGGGCAGACACCCGGCAGTTGCGCCAGTGCCTGTTGCAGCGGGGCCAGTTCGACCGGCGCCGGCGTGGTGACCGGCAATGGCTCGACCGGCAGCACGTCGGCTGTGGCGACCAATGGTGCAACGAGCAGGCAAATGCTCAAGTAACATGCGTGTTTTTTGAACAATAGCTTTGCTCCAATCCACAGTGGGGGGATGTACTGTAGATGCTGACTTTTATGTGCCGCCTCGGTTTGGTCACCGTGGGCCTGGCTTTACTGAGCACTATTACGCTCGCCGCCAATGGCAACCCTCCTTCCTTGTATAGCAGCCTGGCGCGCTCGGCTCCAGAACTCAATCCCACGGTACTGAAAAGCGCCCTGAACGCCGTGCAATGCGCCGTCAATAATGGCGAGGAACGCTCCGAGCGCCTGGCCGTGATTGACTATTCCCAACCTTCAACCGCCCGTCGGCTGTGGATCTTCGACCTGCGCAAGAAAACCCTGGTGCTGCGCGACCTGGTGGCCCACGGCGCAAAGTCCGGGGAAAACTTCGCCACCCAATTCTCCAACCTGGAAGGCAGCCATCAATCCAGCCTGGGCCTGTTCCGCACCCAGGAAAGCTACCTGGGCACCCATGGCTACTCGCTGCGCATGGACGGCCTGGAGCCGGGGTTCAATGACCAGGCCCGCGACCGCGCCATCGTGATTCACGCCGCCAACTACGTCAGCCCCTTGTGGAGCAAGCGCGAAGGCCGCATCGGCCGCAGCCAGGGTTGTCCGGCCGTGCGCCCGCAGGTGGCGCGCCAGGTGGTGGACAAGCTCAAGGATGGGCAGTTCATGTTTTCGTGGTACCCCGACCAACGCTGGTTGAAGTCCTCGACGTACCTCAATTGCAAACCCCAGCAGGTGGCGAGTAGTCGTACAATCCGTGGCGGTTAGCCTGTCCCCACAGATAAAAGAGAGCTTCGCATGCTTCTACATCAATCGACCTGGATCGAGATCGGGCAGTTCCTGGAACGCAGCCGCACGGTGGTGATCCCCATCGGCTCCAACGAACAACACGGCCCCACCGGCCTGCTGGGCACCGACTGGATGTGCCCGGAAATCATCGCCCATGAGGCGCAAAAGAACGCCGACATCCTCATCGGCCCGACCTTCAATATCGGCATGGCCCAGCACCACCTGGGTTTCCCTGGCACCATTTCCCTGCGCCCTTCCACCTTTATCGCTGCGATTGGCGACTGGGTGCGCTCGCTGGCCGGGCATGGTTTCGACAAGATCCTGTTTCTGAACGGTCACGGCGGCAATATCGCCACGATTGAAGCGGCGTTTTCCGAGCTGTACGCCGAGGCGAGCTTTGGCCGTCGCCCTGCCGGGTTTGCGTTGAAGCTGGTGAACTGGTGGGACTTGGAAGGCGTCACTGACCTGGCGCACCGCCAATTCCCGGTGGGCCATGGCAGCCATGCGACGCCTTCGGAAATCGCGGTGACGCAGTGGGCGTACCCGGACGCGATCAAGTCGGCCGACTACTCCCCGCAGATCGCCAACACCGGGCCGATCCGTGAAGCCCTGGACTTCCGCGCCCGCTTCCCCGACGGGCGCATGGGCTCGGACCCGGCGCTGGCGACGGTGGAGAAAGGTGGGGAGTTGGTGGCGCTGGCGGCTCAAGGGCTGGTGAAAACGGTTAACAGCTTCAGCAATGAAGCCAGACCTTAGGCCTTATGCAGATTCAAATGTGGGAGGGGGCTTGCCCCAAATGCCAGTCAGTTAAGGAGGAACACTGTAACTGTGGTGAGCGGGCTTGCCCGCGTTGGGACCCGAAGCGGCCCTAAAACCCGCAACCCGGTTCAGCCTGGAAGAATGCAGTGACTGTATTGGGGCCGCTTCGCGCCCCAGCGCGGGGCAAGCCCGCTCACTACGACGGGCTTGTTTACCACCATCAGCGTTGTTTCATGCGGTCGATGACCACCGCCAGCAGCAGGATCGAACCGCTGTGGTGAGCGGGCTTGCCCCCTCCCACATCGGTTATCTGCAGTCCTGCGCCACCTGTTCAAGCCGCGACGGCGTAATGGTCGACGCCAGCGGCTTGCGCTCATACAAAAACACCTTGCCGCCGTCCCCCGCCTTGTAGACCTCCAGCACGTCATCGGCGGCAATCTTGCTGGTCAACACCAGCTTGGCGTGGCGCGAGTTCTGGGTCACCGTCGACGTGATGCCGTGCTTTTCCAGCTTGGGAAGCAGGCATTGCACATAGTCATCCGGGCTCTTGCCGGTTTGCAGGGTCAAGGTCGGATTATTGGGAGCGGAAACACAACCGGCCAGCAACAGGGCCGCGACCGGTACGAAAAAAGAGCGCATGAAAAAATCCTGAGTCTAAAAATAAAGGTTCACATCAACCCGCGCGAACCAGCGCCTTGAGCGAGGCATCGAACTGCTTCAACGCATCGAGCTGCACATCCCGCTGCTGTTCGATCCGCGCGGCAATCTCCGGTGCGGCCTTGTCGTGCACCCACACCGAGGGCACCTGCCTGTGCACCGAGCCTTCGGCCTTGGCGATGTATTGCAGGTTCGCGTCATAAAACCGTGCGATAAAACGCGCTTCGACCTGATCGTTGCGCTGGGTCAGCAATTGGTTATGGGTATCGAGCATCACCACCACATCGGGGCGAGCCTGCACCAGGGCATCCAGGTTGTCGTAGACCGTCACCGACAAAAAGGTTCCCTGCAGCGAGCTCATCAACCAATCAATGGCCAGTTCCGGGTCGGAGCTGTTGACGAACGCCTCGCGGATACCTGCGTCAAGGGCATCCCTGGCGCCGTTCAAGGCCATGTCGTGGTAGCGTTCAAGGTAGCTGAGGTTGTCGCGGGTGTTATCGCTTAACAACACCCCCACCGATTGCGCATGCTGCAGGGAGTCTACGCTACCGACGATAGGTAGCAAATGGCCTGCACGCAATTCATCAGCGATCGCTGCGTTGTTGACGATCACAGTGCCCAGCATCAGCATCATTAAACCCAGCTGAATCAACGTCCTCATCGCGCATTTCCTTGAACAGCGTCTCGATGCAGGCGATTTTGCGCTTTTCCTGAAAAAACAGAACTTGCGTTGCATGATGGTGACTATTATCTGAACCGATAGTGCTCACATAAAACCTATAAGGACCACGCCATGAAGCCTCACCAGAAAACCTTCGATCGCATCCGCGAAGCCGTCTTGCCGGAGTTTCGCGAGCGGGTCGCCGATTACCTGGTCGAGTATGAACAGGTACTGCTGGATGAGGCGTCGGAGGCCGACCAGGTGCACGCCAGTGCCCAGCAGTTGCGCGGCTACCTGCGTGGTTTGAACACCACGCGGGTGCTGGGCATGGCCGATTGGGAAGACCTGGACCGGCGCGTCATGCAAATGACGACCAGCGCTACAGCGCAGGACGTTGCAGGTTGACCCACGCCTGCACGGACGGCCGGCGCCACTGGCGCTGCGCATAAGCCAGCAACTCGGCAGGTACGCTGTCGCCGTTGAGAATCAGGCGATTGAGCATCACCGCCAGGTCCACGTCAGCAATGCACCACTCACCGAACAAGTACGAAGGGTTGCCCGCCAACAGCACCTGCGCCGCACTGATCAAGCGCCGGGCTGCCCCTTGGGCGTCGGCTGACAACGGCGGCATTTTCTGCCCATAAAACACCACCAGGGTCGAACGCTCCTGGCGAATCGGCAGCAAATCACTGCGCAACCACGCCTGCACCTGTCGTGCCCTCGCCCGCTGTTTGGGATCGGCCGGGTACACGGCTGTCTCGGGGTAGGCCTGGTCCAGGTATTCGGTAATCGCGGAGGATTCCGACAAGGCAAAATCGCCTTCCACCAGGGTCGGCACGCGCTGGGTCACGGATAGCTGGGCAAAGTCGGCTGTCTGGTTTTGCGCGGTGTCCAGGTCCAGGGTGACCAGGTCGAAGGCCAGGCCTTTTTCCCGCAGGGTGACGAACACCGACATCGCGTACGGGCTGGTGTAGAGCGAATCAACGTAGAGGCGCAACGGGGGCTGGTTCATAACGGGGCTCCTTGGGTGAAGCCCTACGCTACGAGATGCGCGCCGAGAAAGACAATGCGCGGTTTTTATGGGGGCATTCCCGGGCGGAATAGCGGGTTAACCGGCAAACCCGCCCTTGTCCAGAAAGGCGCGCTCTTCATCCGTGGTGACCCTGGCCAGCACCGCATTGCGATGGGGAAAACGCCCGAAGCGCTCGATGATCTGCGCGTGTTCCTTGGCCCAGCGGTAAGTGTTGGCGTCCAGTGGCTGGTTGAGGGCCAGGGAGCGTTGCTGGTCCCTTGGGTCTTCCGAGTGTTCGAACGGCAAATAACAGAACGCGCGCAATGCCGGCTCCACCTGCTGGTCGAGCCCGGCGTCCACCATGCGCGCGGCATACAGACGCGCGAGCGGGTCGGTGGCGAACATGTGCGCAGTGCCGCGAAAGGCGTTGCGTGGGTATTGGTCGAGCAGGATCAACAAGGCCAAGGCGCCTTCGGCCGAATCCAGCCAGCTTTCCAGCTCGCGCCGGGCGGCTTGCAGGTGGGTGGCGTGGAAGGTGTCGCGGAAGGTGGCGTCGAACCCATCGTCCTTGGCGAACCAGCGCTTGGGGCCGGCGTGCTGCCAGAAGTCGATGACGGTTTGAGGGGTGCTCATGCTCAGGGGCTCCGGGTATGGGTTTACTGAAGGTATCAGAAGCGGGATCAATGGAGGGCAACGCGTCGATTAATGTTATAGGATAACGCCAATTTTCCGCCCTGCCCTGTGATCCCGCCCATGACCGATGCCGTTCCCCTGCGCCAACGCCTGCTCTCCATCGACGCCCTGCGCGGCCTGGTGATCCTGTTCATGCTGCTCGACCACGTACGCGAGACCTTCCTGCTGCATCGCCAGGTCAGCGACCCGATGAGCATCGACAGCACCGAGCCCGCGTTGTTTATCAGCCGCACCCTCGCCCACCTGTGCGCGCCGGTGTTTGTGTTGCTCACGGGCTTATCCGCGTTTTTATACGGCCAGAAATACCAGGGCCGCCGCGATGTGTCGGCGTTCCTGTTCAAGCGCGGGTTGTTCCTGGTGGTGCTGGAGTTCACCCTGGTCAACTTCGCCTGGACCTTCCAGTTGCCGCCCAGCGTGATCTATCTGCAGGTGATCTGGGCGATTGGCATCAGCATGCTCGCCCTCGCCGCCCTGGTGTGGTTGCCGCGCCCGCTGTTGATCGTGCTGGCGCTGGTGATCATCGGCGGGCACAACCTGCTGGATGGCCTGCACTTCGACCCAGGCTCGGCGCTGCATATTCCGTGGACGATCCTGCATGAACGCAGTTGGATTGACGTGTCCGACACCCTGCGCCTGCGCACGACCTACCCGGTACTGCCGTGGATCGGCGTGATTGCCCTGGGTTACGGCCTGGGACCGTGGTTTGCCAATGCCACGCGGCCTGCCGTGCGCCAGCGGTATTTGCTGCTCGGCGGCTTGGGTGCGTTGCTGGGGTTTGTGCTGTTGCGTGAGCTCAATGGCTACGGCGAGAAACCCTGGCAGGCGTATGACAACGGCGTGCAGACGCTGATGAGCTTTTTCAACGTCACCAAGTACCCGCCTTCGCTGCTGTTCCTGGCGTTGACCCTGGGCATTGGACTGTTACTGTTGCTGGCGTTTGAACGCGCGGGGCATCGACGCTGGATCGGCGTGTTGGCGGTGTTTGGATCCGTGCCGATGTTCTTTTACCTGTTGCACCTTTATGTGCTGAAAGTGCTGTATGTCGCCTGTGTCGCGCTGCTTGGCCTGAACCAGGGCAACTACTTTGGCTTCGACAGCATGGGCGCGGTGTGGCTGATGGCGCTAGTATTACCCCTGGCGCTCTACCCGCCGGTGCGCTGGTTCGCCGGGCTCAAGGCGCGGCGGCGCGACCTGGCCTGGCTCAAATACCTCTAATCTGACACAGATCCAAATGTGGGAGCTCGCCCATACTCATCGTGGCATAGGTATCTACACAATTTTCAGAGACTGGCGAGTTCCCCCTGTGGCGAGCGGGCTTGTCCCGCGTTGGGCCGCGTAGCGGCCCCAAAACAGCCGCTATGGAGTTTCTGATATACCGCATTCTGCTTTACTGGGGCTGCTGCGCGGCCCAGCGCGGGGCAAGCCCGCTCACCACAGCAAGCCCCCTCCCACATTTTTTACGATATCAAGCCAACTCAGCGCGTAGCTGGCGAGCTGCAGTGACCATATGAATCAACGCCGCCTCCGTCTCCGGCCACCCCCGCGTCTTCAACCCGCAATCCGGGTTCACCCACAGGCGCTCGGCAGGAATCCGTTTCGCCGCCTTGCGCAACAGGTTGGCCATTTCCGAGGCATCCGGCACCCGTGGCGAGTGGATGTCGTAGACGCCTGGGCCAATGTCATTGGGGTAGGCAAAGGCTTCGAACGCGTCCAGCAACTCCATGTCCGAGCGCGAGGTCTCGATGGTGATCACGTCGGCATCCATGGCGGCGATGGACTCGATCACATCGTTGAACTCGCTGTAGCACATGTGCGTGTGGATCTGGGTTTCATCGCGCACGCCCGAGGCGCACAGGCGGAACACTTCGGTGGCCCAGTCCAGGTAGCCTTGCCACTGCGCCTGGCGCAACGGCAGGCCTTCGCGGAACGCGGCTTCGTCGATCTGCACGATCTGGATGCCGGCAGCTTCCAGGTCGACCACTTCGTCGCGAATCGCCAGGGCCAGTTGGCGGGCCTGCACTTCGCGGCTCACGTCTTCGCGCGGGAACGACCACATCAGCATGGTCACAGGGCCGGTCAGCATGCCCTTCATCACCTTGCGGGTCAGGCCTTGGGCGTAGCCGATCCACTCCACCGTCATCGCCTTCGGGCGGCTCAGGTCGCCGAAGATCACTGCCGGCTTCACGCAACGCGAACCGTAGCTCTGCACCCAGCCGAAGCGGGTGAACACATAGCCGTCCAACTGCTCGGCGAAGTACTCGACCATGTCGTTGCGCTCGGCTTCCCCGTGCACCAGCACATCCAGACCGAGGTTTTCCTGCACCTCGACGGCGTGACGAATCTCGCTGTGCATGGCTTCGACGTATTCGGCCTGGCTCAACTTGCCCTGTTTGTAGGACTGCCGCGCCAGGCGGATCGATGCGGTCTGCGGGAACGAACCGATGGTGGTGGTCGGAAACAGCGGCAGGTTCAGGCCCGCACGTTGTTTCTCGATACGCTGGGTAAACGGCGACTGGCGCTGGCTGTCCTGGCGGGTAATCGCCGCCACCCGCGCCTGTACCGCAGGCTTGTGGATACGCGGCGAGACCGCGCGGGCCGCCTGCACCGCGCGGCTTTCGGCCAGGGCAGCAAGGACGTTGGGCGCTTCAGGCTGGTTAACCGCTTGCGCCAGCACCGCCACTTCAGCGCATTTTTGCACGGCGAATGCCAGCCAGCTTTTCAGCTCGGCATCCAACTGGTCTTCACGGCCCAGGTCCACCGGGCTGTGCAGCAGCGAGCAGGATGGCGCCACCCACAGGCGATCACCGAGTTTTTCATGGGCGTGCTGCAAGATGGCCAGGGCGTTTTCCAGGTCGCAGCGCCACACATTGCGGCCGTTGACCACACCCAGGGACAGCACCTTGTACGCCGGCAGGCGGTCAAGGATGGTCGGGTACTGCTCCGGCGCGCGCACCAGGTCGATGTGCAGGCCATCCACTGGCAGGTTCGCGGCCAGGCCGAGGTTCTCTTCCAGGCCACCGAAGTAGGTCGCCACCAGCTTTTTCAGCGGGTCGCGCTGGATCAGGTTGTAGGCACGCTCGAACGCGTTCTTCCATTCCTGCGGCAGGTCGAGGACCAGGATCGGCTCGTCGATCTGCACCCATTCCACGCCGAGGTCGGCCAGGCGCTGGAAGATCTGGCCGTACAACGGCAGCAGGCGCTCAAGCAGGTCGAGCTTGTCGAAATCACCCCCCTTGGCCTTGCCCAGCCACAGGTAGGTCAGCGGGCCGATCACCACCGGCTTGACGGTGTGGCCCAGGTCGAGGGCTTCCTGCACCTCTTCGAACAACTGCTCCCAACCCAGGTGAAATTGCTGGTCGACGCTGAATTCAGGCACCAGGTAGTGGTAGTTGGTATCGAACCACTTGGTCATTTCCTGGGCGTGGGCACCGCCGCAGCAGCTGTCGCTGACACCCCGGGCCATGCCGAACAACGTGTGCAGGGTGGCGTTGCCGTCGGCTGGACGGAAACGCTCGGGGATCACACCGAACATCAGCGAGTGGGTCAGCACCTGGTCGTACCAGGCGAAATCACCGGCGGGCAGCAACTCGATACCGGCCTGTTTCTGCAGATCCCAGTGGGCCTTGCGCAGTTCACGGCCGACGGCCCGCAGGCCGGCTTCGTCGAGTTCGCCCTTCCAGAACGCTTCCTGCGCTTTTTTCAGTTCACGATCGCGTCCAATGCGCGGAAATCCGAGGGAATGAGCGACTGCCATGACAAAAAACTCCAATCTGTTGAGATGGGAGCCATTGTCGGCAGTCAATCATAGTGAGACAAACTCATTTTATTTTATACGAACACAAATTTAATTCATGATCAGCCGGTGCAACCCCGCCCTTTTCACAGTGGCGCATTGGGTGATGTCTGAATGGGGATCAGCTCAGGCTCGCGAAGAAGGGACGTGTCCGTTGTAAAGGTTCCACCAACGAGGCGGTACCGGAGGCCGGGGGATGGGATAGAGCTCGCGCGCAAATTGCTTGTCGCCTTCTGACAACTCATTCCCCTCCTCGACACGATGCCCGCTGTTTAGATAGGTCTCTGGAATGCTGTAGTGCATGATGGAGGCTTGATCATAGGCGGAGCTGACAACATCCCGCGAATCGACTGGGGCAAAGTTTTCATCAACCGAGCCAGGCTGATTTGTCGCTGCGTAAATTGTGCGAATCCGGTCAAAATCCAGGTCGAGTGTATTGTCCGGGTGCTGATGCTCATGGACTAAACCCAATGCATGGCCGAACTCATGTAATACCGTGCCAGCGTTGAATTCATTAAACCCGCCCTTGAAGCCGATTTCCATCGTAGGCTCACCAGCGCCCACGGTTTGTTTGCCTGCCGTGCCGAAATAGGAATACCCACCGCTGACGTCATTATCTGCCTTGATTCTGATATCGCCATCGAGCTCTTTGGTGAACTCCAGTTTCAGGTTGATATACGGCGCCCATTTGTTGATGTTGTCCTTGGTGAATTTTTCCTGTTCCTTGGTCATCCCCATCAGAGAAATCCTGACCGTCGAAAACTGTGGCCACAACGCAGCCTTTAGGGCCACCCCACGCTTGCTCCTGGATAAAAGCGGTGCGTCGACGGGCTGTTTCTGGCCAGTGTCATCATTCGGCTGGGCGTAGGAAGGCGGTATAAATGGCTGAATATTAATTCCTGTCATCACAATCTTGATCTCCGTGGTTGTCCGGCTTTTTGCCACAATGAACAATTGGTGCAGAGAGCGCCAACGGTTCCGCGTGAAGTACAACCGCCCATTTCAACCACTCATCTCAGGGCGCAATCACGTGCAGGTAAAACGCGTAAAACATGAAATACGCACACCCCAACAGCGCCAGCCCCCTGCTGAGCACGGCGCGCTCGACCGCAGCGCTGTTGGCGGTGCAACTGCACGAGCGCCAGCTGGAAGTGTCTTTGTTGAGCAAAGCACCGATCATGCGCAAGGGCGACCTGGACGCACCGGATATCCTCACGCTGATGGAACTGCGTACGCAATCACGCGCCGAATATGCCTGGATGGGCATCGCCGACGCCGATGGCCAAGTGCGCCAGGCCGTCAACGGGCTGCTGGTCAATCAATCGGTGCAGCATGGTTCCAGGCCGGCCTGCGCGGTGAGTACACCGGCGATCCCCACGAGGCAGTGCTGCTGGCCAAACTGCTGCCGTAACGCAAAAAGACGCCCTCCCCGATATCGAGGCCTTGATTGTCGACTTCGATGGCAAGGTGCTTTACCCCGAAGCCCTCGCGGGTGAACAGATACCCGCAGACAAGCTGCTCACGTCGGCCGGCTGGTTCTCCGGCAACGGCTACGTCACGGCCTCCGTCGCCGTGCCAAGCCCGTCCAACGCCAGGATGAACTGGTACATCATGGTGCGCCAGCCGTTGGACGTAGCCCTGCAACCGGCGCGCAGCCTGCTGTACAAATTGCTCGTGCTCGGCCTGCTCGCGGCGATCACTTTTGTAGTGGCCGCGTATTACCTCGCCTCCTCCCTCAGCCGTCCCATCGAGCGCCTGGCAAAGTCCGCCAAACAGGTGCAGGACCATCAGCCCGGCGCGGTCTTCCCCCAGGAACACCCGGTGCTGGAGATTGCCCAACTGGGACAATCGCTCACCGGCATGACGCAATCGCTGCTTGCCAAGGAACGTGAACTGCAAGACGCCAACGCCTCCCTGGAAGCCACCGTGGCGCAACGCACCGCCGACCTCACCCAGGCCAACGCCGACCTGCTCAAGCTGGCCACCCACGACGCCCTCACCGGCGTGTTCAACCGGCGCCGCTTCGACGAAAAACTCGCCGAGAACAGCCTGCTGTTCCAACGTACCGGCCGCACCTTCGCCCTGCTGCTGATCGACGCCGACTATTTCAAGCGCGTCAACGATACCTACGGCCATGCCATCGGTGACGATGTGCTGTGCCAACTGGCAGCCCTGATAGAAAACACCACGCGCGCCACCGACTTCGTTGCCCGTTATGGCGGAGAAGAATTCGCCGTGCTGCTGCCGGAAGTCGAAGCGCCGGACAGCCCTGACGTGGTCGCCGAAAAGATCCGTGTGGCTGTCGAGGCGGCAGTGTTCCCAAGCGTGGGTCGCCTGACCGTGAGTATCGGCGTGGGCGTGGCCGAGCCTTCTGACCGCGACTCCCTGGCATTGCTCAAGCGCGCGGACATGCGCTTGTATGAGGCCAAGGGCGCGGGCAGGAATCGGGTGGCGTGAGCAAGCCCCCCTGTAGGAGCGAGCTTGCTCGCGAAGAACCCAAGGACACCGCTGGCATTCTGAACAGGCGCGTTATCGTTGACGTTTTTCGCGAGCAAGCTCGCTCCTACAAAGATGAGGGGCTCAGCGGTACTACATCAACGGAATCGAATAACTCACAAACACCCGATTCTGGTCCTGGTCCCGCGCCACTTCACTGCGTGACACGCCGTTACGCCAGCCGAAGCCGACGTTCTTGAATGTGCCGCTCTGCACCACGTAATCCAACGAGATGTCCCGCTCCCACTCGCTGGCGTCGTTGCCGCTGGTGGTGAGGATGTGCTCGCCCTTGAGGTACATCACCGAGGCCTTCAGGCCGGGTACACCCAGCGACGCGAAGTCGTAGGCGTACTGGGCAAAGGCGGTGCGTTCGCCGGCCTGGATGAAGGTCTGCACGGTACGGTCGGTGTAGAGGTACAGGCTGGCACCGCCCTCGCCTTTGTTCACCAGGCCGCCCTGGTTGAGTTGGGCGAAGTTGCTGTCGTCCGAGACTTGCTGGTAACCGGCAGTGATCGCGTGCGGGCCCAGGGAGTAGATGAACGCGGCGCTCCAGGTGTTGTTGTCGATTTCACCGTTACCGTTCTTGGTATAGCCGCCCAGCTTGTAGCCCTCGGCACGGCCGGCGGCGCTGCTGTTTTTACCGTCGGAGCTGGTCTTGAAGTAGCGCAGGTCGGTTTTCAATGAGCCGTATTCGCCCAACGGCAATACGTGGATCAACCCGGCGAAGTGTTGTTGGTAATAGTCTTCGAGGTTGGCGTAGTAGTACTGGACCATCAGGTCCTTGGTCAGCTGGTAGTCCGCACCGGCGTAGGTAAATTTATTGCTTTCCTGGGTACCGCCCGCCGCTGCCAGGCCACTGCGGTCGCTGGAACCGCGACCGGTGGTGTGCTCAAGCTGGCCGCCGACCAGGGTCAGGTTGTCGATGTCCTTGCTGGTGACCTGCCCGCCTTCGAACGACTGCGGCAACAGGCGGCCGTCGTTGCTCACCAGGATCGGCAGGTTCGGGCGCAGGTAGCCGTAGCGCGCTTCGGTCTTGGCAAAGCGTGCCTTGGCCGTCGCGCCACCACGGGCCCAGTTATCCGTGGCCTTGCCGTCTTCGGTGGGGATCATCGAGCTGCCGACATGGCGCGCGGCGCTGCTGTCGAGGGTCACGCCGAGCATGCCGATGGCGTCCAGGCCAAAGCCGACGGTGCCGTCGGTAAAGCCCGACTGGTAGTTGAGGATAAAGGCCTGGCCCCACTCTTCGGTCTTCGACGGTGCCGCCGTGCCGTCGCGGTTGTCGTTATTGAAGTAGAAGTTACGCATGCTCAAGTTGGCTTTGCTGTCGCTCAAAAAGTCAGCAGACGCCAAGGGGCTCAGGGCAATGCCCAGGCCGCCGGTCAATACACTTAATACATTCAACGTGGCTTTCATCAGGACGAACTCCGGCGCGGAACCCAGGTTCCGGGCGCAAAAAATGGGCAGCAGGATGCCGTCGGCCAAATGTGAAGTTGGCCGCGGCGTTAACGGTTATTCAGTTGCTTAGTTGTTAGCGAGTTGAGTGAAGTGAAACCTCCGTAAACCTCAGTCAATCAATCCATGAGCGTCATAAAACGGGTACGGCCCCGGGTAATCCCCGAACACGCCGTTGTGGCTGATCAGGCCCTGTTGCGCATCCCAGCGATGCAACAGATACCCCGCCGGCTCCAGGTTGAAATGCGCGGGCGCGGCGTCCTGCAGGTCCAGCACAATCTGATGGGAAGTACCGGGGCACACACAACTCAAGCTGCCGCCAAAGCGTCGTTGCATCGGTCGGTGCAGGTGCCCGCACAGCAGGCGTTCCACTTGCGGGTGGCGAGACACAACTGCTTCCAGCGCCGCAGCGTTGATAAAGGGTTCGCGGTCCATATGGCCGATGCCGCTGATAAACGGTGGATGGTGCAGGATCAGCAACGTCGGCACGTCCGGGCGTCGTGCCAGTTGCGCGTCCAACCAGTGCAATTGGCTGTCCAGTAGCTGGCCGCCGTGCCCACCCGGGATAGTCGAGTCCAGGCCGATCAAACGCAGCGGATGCTCGTCCACCACCCAGTCCAACGGGCCCTCTGCCGACAACGGCAAATAGGCGTGATCACGGAATGCCTCGAGCAACGGACCGCGTGTGTCGTGGTTGCCGGGCACCAGGTAGCACGGCATGTGCAGGCGCGCGAGTTCGGGGTGCAGCACGGCGTATTCATCGGCGCGGCCGAAGTCCACCAGGTCACCGCTGACCACCACGATATCGGGCCGTGGGTGGCTGGCGTTCAAATGGTCGACGGCACGGCGCAGCGCGCCCAGGGTATCGACCACCCCATACGTCAGGCGCTGGCCGGCTTTAAGGTGCAGGTCGCTGATTTGCGCAACAAGAAACGGACGATTCACAAGCAAACTCTCACGCATTCAGGGTGAACAACATGTGCGGCGCAATCGCCAGGGCAATCGGCGCGCCGACGGCGTACAGGTGGTTGTCGCTGCTGTCCACCAGCAGCGGTTGCGGGCCGCCCACGTCCACCAACAGGCGGCTTTGCGCGCCCTGGAAAAACTGCGCCAATAGATGGCCGTGCAAGTGCCCTTCGCTCTCCATCACCCGCAAGTGTTCGGGGCGGCAGTACACCGTGTTGGGCACGTCGACGGCCTGCCACGGCAACTCGCCGCCGCAGACTTTCAGGCCATGGGCTGTTCGCGAGGTGACGGCAAAGGCATTGAGGTTGCCGACAAAACCGGCGACGAAGGCATTCGCCGGCTTTTGGTAGATCTCCCGTGGGCTGGCCAGTTGCGCGACGCGGCCGTGCTCCATCACCAGGATACGATCGCCCAGGGCCATGGCTTCGCCCTGGTCGTGGGTGACAAATACCGAGGTGATACCGAGGCCGCGCAGCAGTTCATTCAGCTCGCTGCGCAGGCGCTCGCGCAATTGCGCATCCAGGGCGGCCAGCGGTTCATCCAGCAACAGCACTTTAGGGCGCGGCGCCAGGGCACGGGCCAGGGCCACCCGTTGACGTTGGCCACCGGACAATTCGTGGATGCTGCGCTTGCCATGCTGTTGCAGGCCGACCAGCTCCAGCAGTTCCTCGCAGCGCTTGTTCCGCGCAAGCGGCGCCATGCCGCGAATCTTCAAGCCGTAGACGATATTGCCGGCCACATCGAGGTTGGGAAACAGCGCGTAGTTCTGGAACACCATGCCCACGTCGCGGCGCTCGATGGGCAGGCGGGTGACGTCGTCGATACCGAAAAAAACCTGGCCTACATCCGGGCGTTCCAGGCCGGCAATCAGGCGCAAGGTGGTGGTCTTGCCGCAGCCGGACGGGCCGAGGATCGCCAGGGTCTCACCGCCTTCGACGGTCAGGTTCAGGTCATGCACAGCCACGGTGCCGTCGGCGAATGCCTTGCGACAGCCTTGCAGGCGGATAGTGATAGCGGTCATCGACGCTCTCCACGGGACAAACGAGCGCTGATGGCCTGCAACGCAATCAGCAGCGGCACGATCATCAGCAAAAAGATAAGGGTATAGGCGCTGGCGATTTCCAGGCGCGCCGAGGCGTAGCTGTCGGCCAGGCCCACGGGCAATGTCTTGGTCATCGGCGTGTGGAGCATCCAGGTCAGGTTGAATTCCCCCAACGACAAGGTCACCACCATCAGCACGCCCGCCAGAATCCCCGCCCGGCAGTTGGGCACCACCACGCTGAAAAAGCGCCTGATCGGCCCGGCGCCCAGACTGGCCGCCGCCTCTTCCAGCACCGGCAGTTGCTGGCGTTGCATCACCGCCATCACCGGACGTACCAGGAACGGCAAGGTGAACAACACATGGCCGACCAGGATGAACAGCCAACTGCTGCGAAACGTGCCGAACTGGCCATAGGTGAGCAGCAACGCCAGCGCACTGGCCAGCCCCGGCATCGCCACGGGCAGCACCATCAGCTCTTCGAAGGCACGGCTGAAGCGGTTGTTCATGCGCACCAGCGCATAGGCCGCCGGCACGCCGATCACGCAGACACACACCGCGCACGCCAGGGCCAATTGCAACGACAGCCATACGGTGGGCGAATAGGCCTGCCATACCTGGATCAGCCAGTCGAACGTCAGGCCGCTGGACAGGCCGACGAAGAAATTGCGCGTCAACCCGGCCAGCAACGACATCAGCACCGGCACCAGCATGAACGCGCACACCAGCAGGGTGAACAGCAGTTGCATCACAAACAGCGATGAGCGTTTCACAAGACCGTCCCCGCATTTTTCACCAGGCGTCGCGTGAGCAACAGCACCGCCCAGGTCACCGCGCCGAGCACCACCGACAACGCGGCGGCGACGGCAAAATTGGCGTAGTTGGTGAATACATTGTAGATCGCCACCGGGGTTACATTCAGGCGCGTGCCCAAGGTGAACGCGGTGCCGAACGCGCCCATGGACGTGGCGAAGCAGATCGCACCGCAGGACGCCAACGCCGGCGCCAGGCCCGGCACGATCACGTCGCAGACCACCCGCCAGTGCCCTGCTCCCAGCGAATGCGCGACTTCTTCCAGGCTGCGGTCGAGGCTTTCGCACGCGGCCATCACCGTGAGGATCACCCGCGGAATCGAGAAGTACAGGTAGCCGACAAACAGCCCGGCCAGCGAGTAGGCAAAGATCCAGCGCTCACCGGCCAATTGCAGGCCCAGGGACGCCAGCAACCCCTGGCGTCCGGCCAGCAGGATCACCAGGAAGCCCACCACCACCCCCGGAAACGCCAGGGGAAACGTGAGCAACGCCACCAACGCCGAGCGCCCGAAAAACTGCTGGCGCGCGAGGAACACCCCACTGATGCCACCGATCAACAACGCGGTGAACGTCACCACGATCGCCAGCACGCAGGTCTGCGCCAGGCTGCCCAGGTACTGCGCGCTGCTGAGCACCTGCCAATAGCCGCTGCCGTGGCTGTCGCGGCTGTCGGCGCCGAGCAGCATCAAGTGCGCCAGCGGCAACAGCCAGAACGCGAACAGCACCGCAAAGGCCGGGGCCAGCGCCCAGGCCGCTTGTTTTGCCGATGCAGCCACTTACTTGACCTCGTTCAGGTAACGGGCGGCGAAGGCTTCCTGCACAGCGGCCATTTTCTGATAGTCCACCACACCGGCGCGGGCGTAATCGCTGTCGGGCAGGAACTGCGCGGCGACGTCGGCCGGCATGTTCACTGGGCGTACCGGGCGCAAGTACGCCTTGGCCCAGAGGGCCTGGCCTTGGTCCGACAATACGAAGTCCAGCACCTTCTCGCCATTGGCGCGGTGCGGTGCGTTGGCCACCAGGCTCATCACATAGGGCACGCTGATGCTGCCTTCCTTGGGGATCACGAAGGCGACATTGGCGTTGTCCTTATAGCGGGCGCGGTAGGCGTTGAAGTCGTAGTCCACCAGGATCGGCAACTCGCCGGACAGTACCCGCGCATAGGCGGTCTGCTTGGGCACGATGGGGGCGTTTTTCGCCAGTTTCTGGAAGTAGTCGATGGCCGGGGCGAAGTTGTCCAGGTCGCCGCCCATTGCGCGGTTGATCGCCACGGCAGAGACGTAACCGACGAAGGCGCTGGACGGGTCCAGGTAGCCGACCATGCCTTTATATTCAGGCTTGAGCAGGTCGGCCCAGCTTTGCGGCACCGGCAGGCCACCCAATGCCTCGACGTTGACCATGATGCCCAGGGTGCCGGAGTGGATCGCAAACCACTGGCCGGCGGGGTCTTTCAACCCGGCGGGGATCTGTTCCCAGCCCTTGGGCTTATAACCCTCGACCACGCCGGCCTTTTGCGCCTGCAAGCCGAAGGTCACGCCGTAGTAGACCACGTCGGCGACGGGCGCGGCCTTTTCGGCCACCAGTTGCGCCAGGGACTGGCCGGAGTTCTTGTTGTCCAGCGGCACCTGCACACCGGTGCTGGCGGCGATGGCCTTGAGCTGGGTGCCCCAGTCGGCCCAGTCCGGCGGGCAGTTGTAGCAAATCGCGGTGTCGGCGGCCTGGGCCAGGCTGGCCACACCGCAGAGCAGCACGGTGGCCAGGGTTTTACTGAATGCGCGCATCAAGGGACTCCTCAAAGGGTTGGGTACTTTCGCCCGGCCGGATATGGCAAGGCAGGCAATGGGAAATGGGATCGTTGCCGGCGATCTGCGCCAGCAGTTGGTCAATCACCGTGCTGGCCAGCAGCGCGATGGGCTGTACCACGCTGCACAGGGTCGGGTGCATCTGGGTGCCGAGGGCGATGCCGTCAAAGCCCATCACCGACAGTTGCCCAGGTACATTCCAGGCGTTGCGGCGCAGCTCGGCGATCAGGCTGATAGCCAGGAAATCGTTGGAACACACCAGCGCGCTGGGGGCGTCGGGGCCGTTGAGGTACGGCTGGATGGCAGCGAATTCAGCCTGGGTATGGGCGGGCATTTCGATCACCGCGCGGTTTTTGAGACCGTATGCCTTCATCGCGTCGCAGTAACCGGCATAGCGCAGGCGTGCGCGGTCGGACTGCAAGGCGGGGCCGGCGACCATGCTGATGCGTCGATGACCGGCCTCCAGCAGGTAACGCGTGGCCAAGGCCATGCCGGCGCGGTTGTCCACCGACACGGCGCTGTAGTTGGGGTTGCTCGGTTGGTGATAGGCCAGCACGAACGGCGTCCGTTCGGTATTCAGGCTGCTGAGCACGCTGTTGCTTTCGGCATCGGTGACCGTCAGCACCAGGCCATCGACGCGCTGGCGCAGCAGTTCTTCCACTACGATGCACTCGCGCTCGCTGCTGTAGTCGGTGGTCGCCAGCACCAGGCTGTAGCCACGCAAACGTGCGGCACGCTCCATGGCCTGGAACTGTTCGGCGAACACCGGGTTGAGCAGGTTGGGCACCACCACGCCGATCAACTGGGTCGTTTGCAGGCGCAGTTGGCGGCCGAGCAGGTTGGGCCGAAACCCCAACTCCCGGGCAGCGGCGAACACCTGCTCACGGGTCGCCGGGCGCACCTGGTCGGGAGAGGCAAAGGTGCGGGCGGCGGTCGCGCGGGATACGCCGGCCAGTCGCGCTACGTCTTTCAGGTCAGTCATGTTCACTCGCTTGAGATCGATCTCATTGGCGAGGACAGTAACGGGGGAATGTGGCAGGAAGGTGGTGGGGAGATGACGGTTTGATGGCAGTGCAACAAAGTCACATAGGCCAAAATGTGGGAGGGGGCTTGAACCCGATAGTGGTGTGTCAGGCACCCTATTGGCGGGCTGATCCACCGCTATCGGGAGCAAGCCCCCTCCCACACCGGGCCGGTGCATATCCTTAGATAGTCATACTCCGGGGCTATGCTTGAAAAACCGGCGTGCAAAATCCGCCCACTAACCTTTCGATTCGATCCAAGTGCGGGCACAATGCGTGTCCTTTTTTGGCAGGCACCGCCGCAGGCTCTCAAAAATGATCAAAACGCCGTACTACCTCATCGATAAACAGAAGCTTCTGGTCAACATGCAGAAGATTGCTTACGTGCGCGAGCAGTCCGGCGCCAAGGCCCTGCTGGCGCTCAAGTGCTTTGCCACCTGGTCGGTGTTCGACCTGATGCAGGAATACATGGACGGCACTACCTCGTCGTCGCTGTATGAGTTGAAGCTCGGTCGCCAGAAGTTCGAAGGTGAGGCGCACGCCTACAGCGTGGCCTGGGCCGATGATGAAATCGAAGAGATGCTCGATAACTGCGACAAGATCATCTTCAACTCCATCAGCCAGCTGCAGCGTTTTGCCGAACGCAGCGAAGGCAAGACCCGCGGCCTGCGCGTCAACCCGCAGGTGAGCAGCTCCGACTACCTGCTGGCCGACCCGGCGCGTCCGTTCAGCCGCCTGGGCGAATGGGACCCGGTGAAGATCGAAGGCGTGATCGAGCAGATCTCCGGCTTCATGTTCCACAACAACTGCGAGAACGGCGATTTCAACCTGTTCGACCAGATGCTGAACACCATCGAAGAACGCTTCGGCGCGCTGCTGCAAAAGGTCAACTGGGTCAGCCTCGGCGGCGGCATCCACTTCACCGGTGAAGGCTATGCCATCGACGCCTTCTGCCAGCGCCTCAAGGCGTTCTCGCAGAAGTACGACGTGCAGGTCTACCTGGAACCCGGCGAAGCGGCGATCACCAACAGCGCCTCCCTGGAAGTCACCGTGCTCGACACCCTCTACAACGGCAAAAACCTCGCCGTCGTGGACAGCTCCATCGAAGCCCACCTGCTGGACCTGTTGATCTATCGCCTCAACGCCAAGCTGGCGCCGAGCGAGGGTGAACACACCTACATGGTGTGCGGCAAATCCTGCCTGGCCGGGGACATCTTCGGCGAGTATCAATTTGATCGTCCGCTGGCCATCGGCGATCGGCTGTCGTTCATCGACACCGCGGGCTACACCATGGTCAAGAAAAATTGGTTCAACGGCCTGAAAATGCCGTCCATCGTAGTGAAACAACTCGACGGTACAGTCGAAGTGGTTCGTGAATTTGGTTACGACGACTACCTGTCCAGCCTTTCGTAAGCTGGCGGATATAGGAGAAATAAAGCAATTGAAAAAGAACGTTCTTATCATTGGTGCAGGAGGTGTCGCCAAGGTGGTGGCCCACAAGTGCGCGCAGCACAACGACGAACTCGGTCGTATTGCTATCGCGTCGCGCAACATCTCCAAATGCCAGGCCATCATCGACAGCGTCAAGGCCAAGGGTAGCCTCAAGGTTCCCGCCGACATCCAGGCCTTCGCGCTGAACGCCCTGGACGTGGAAGCGACCAAGGCCCTGATCCGCGAGACCGAATCGCAGATCGTCATCAACGTGGGTTCCGCGTTCCTCAACATGTCGGTACTGCGTGCCTGCATCGACACGGGCGTTGCGTACCTCGACACCGCCATCCACGAAGAGCCGGGCAAGGTCTGCGAGACCCCGCCGTGGTACGGCAACTACGAATGGAACCACCTGGAAGAGTGCAAACAGAAGAACATCACCGCCATCCTTGGCGTGGGCTTCGACCCGGGTGTCGTCAACGCGTATGCCGCGCTGGCGCAGCAACAGCATTTCGACCGCATTGATTCGATCGACATCCTCGACGTCAATGCCGGCTCCCATGGCAAATACTTCGCCACCAATTTCGATCCGGAAATCAACTTCCGCGAATTCACCGGGCAGGTGTGGAGCTGGCAGAACAGCCAGTGGACCAGCAACACCATGTTCGAAGTCAAACGCACCGACGACCTGCCGGTCGTGGGTTCGCAGAACCTCTACCTCACCGGCCACGATGAAGTGCACTCGCTGTCGAAAAACCTCGACGTGCCCAACGTGCGGTTCTGGATGAGCTTCGGCGAACACTACATCAACGTGTTCACCGTGCTGAAAAACCTCGGCCTGCTCTCCGAGAAGCCGGTCACCACCGCCGAAGGCCTGGAAGTGGTGCCGTTGAAAGTGGTCAAGGCCGTGCTGCCCGACCCGTCTTCGCTTGCCCCGGGCTACACCGGCAAGACCTGCATCGGCGACCTGGTCAAAGGCACCAAGGATGGCCAGCCACGCGAGATGTTCATCTACAACGTGGCGTGCCACGAAGAAGCCTTTGCCGAGACGGACAGCCAGGGCATCTCCTACACCGCAGGCGTTCCACCGGTAGCCGCAGCGCTGCTGGTCGCCCGGGGCGAGTGGGATGTGAAACACATGGCCAACGTCGAGGAACTGCCGGCTGAGCCGTTTCTCAAGGCGCTGGACGTGATGGGCCTGCCGACTCGCATCAAGGACGAGCACGGTGATCGGGCCTGGGATGCGATTGCCTGACAGGCGATAGCTGACCGAACAAAAAAATGCGCCCTCAGGGGCGCATTTTTTGTTTGGGGTAGGTAGCGATTACAAACCAATAAAGATCCAAATGTGGGAGGGGGCTTTTGTGGTGAGCGGGCTTGCCCCGCGCTGGGCTGCGAAGCGGCCCCAAAACCGGCCAATGGGTTATGACTGAAAAAACGCGGTGCCTGGATTGGGGCTGCTTCGCAGCCCAGCGCGGGGCAAGCCCGCTCACCACAGAGTTATGTATAAGCCTTTAAGAGTTGTGTAGATACTCATGCCCGATGAGGCCGTGTCAGTTGATGCATCTTGGCTGACACACTGCTATCAGGGGCAAGCCCCTCCCACAGGGATAGCACTTCGCCCCAGACTCTCAGAGTTTTCCCACGACTGTTTCAGGTTGTCGATCGGAACGCGGCTGACTAACCTCTCCGCCGTCGCTGTCAATTCAGCGACCGGATTTGACCGTCCGGCCTTGTTAACGAACTGCTACGCCCTGCACCTATCCCAGGCGTTTTTTTTGTGCCTGAGGTATCGTGTCGCGGCAGTTGTGCGCGGGATACTTTCGGGTATGCCGGGTTCGTTGACAACCGGTCGGTCAACCCGCGTACAGCTGCCACCCTCTTCGTTTGACCGCGAACGCTGGCGGCTCCACTTGTCGACGGAGTTCCACCATGATCAAAGACACCCCAAATCCTCCAGATAAACTCTTCACCGTGCGCCCCGACCTGGGCACGGAAACCCTGCTGGTCAACGCCTCCCAGGATCTATCCTCCATCACCGACATCGCCACGCACCTGGCCTTTGAAATCGACGGTGCGCAACGCAATGTGGCGTTGGGCATCTGCCGAATGCTGGAAGGTGTGCAACTGTTGGTAGACAAAGCACTGGATGACGCCCATCCAGCGGCATGACACCCAGATCATCGTTCCCACGCGCGTGGGAACGATCTCAAAACACCGACCACCCAATCCGCTCACTCAACAACTCCAACGCCTTGATCCCCGCCAGCGAGTTGCCCGCCGCGTTCAATTCCGGCGACCACACGCACACCGTAAACTGCCCCGGCACCACCGCGACAATGCCGCCGCCCACACCGCTCTTGCCCGGCAAGCCCACACGGTAGGCAAAGTTGCCCGCCTCGTCATACAGTCCGCTGGTAGCCATGATCGAGTTGACTTGCTTGGTCTGCCGCGCGGTGAGGATCTGTTCGCCGCTGTGGGCACTGGTGCCCTCGTTGGCGAGGAAGCTGAACGCCTTGGCCAGGTCCAGGCAGCTCATCTGCAGGGCGCAGTAGTTGAAGTAGCTGTGCAGCACCGCGTCCACATCGTTGTGGAAGTTGCCGAAGGACTTCATCAGGTAGGCCATGGCCGCATTGCGTGCGCCGTGCTGGGCTTCGGAGTCGGCGACCACGCTGTTGACCAGGATCTGCGGGTTGCCCGACAGGCGCCGCACGAAGTCGCGCATCGACAGGATCGGCACGGCAAAGCGTGATTGGTTGATGTCGCAGATCACCAGCGCGCCGGCATTGATGAAGGGGTTACGCGGGCGGCCGCGTTCGAATTCCAGTTGCACCAACGAATTGAACGGTTGCCCCGAAGGCTCGTGGCCCAGGCGCTCCCAGATGGTTTCACCACCGTGGTCGATGGCCTGCACCAGGCTGAACACCTTGGAAATGCTCTGCACCGAGAACAGCGTATCGGCGTCACCGGCGCGATAGGCCGAGCCGTCATTGCCGTATACCGCGATGCCCAGTTGGTTGGCCGGTACATCGGCCAGCGCGGGAATGTAGTCGGCGACTTTGCCGAGGCCGATCAGGGGGCGCACTTCGTCGAGGATCGACTCCAGCAGCGCCTGCATGTCTTGTCCTGTCATCTGTCTTTGAATCAGTGGAAAGCGGGGTGCGGAGGATACCTGAAACACGCAGGCCAGGTGGCGTACTACATAACGTGAAGGCCCTCCTCGTCCCGGCAATACATAAGGGACTCGTACTGAAACGATATCAAGAAACAGGCCTCACACCTCGCAGTCAGTTGCTCAACCAGGTGCCTGACGTCAGCCAATGGATCAGCGTCCTCCGGCGCAGGCCCCTTGATGCGCAGATAACCACGAACGGCCACCGGAAATGCCAGATCGCTCGGGCCTTGCGCCCGAATATCAGGATCATCCACTTCATAGCAGCCGCTCAGAAAAAGACCTGAATGAAAGTGCGCCACCACCGAGTGTTCATTCTGTTCCAGTTCAGCAACGCCCACCGCGTTCACGGCGTCAGCCAGATGGACCAGGGACATTCGCTTATCAGCCTCAAGATGAATATCAAGCCCCATGGAGCGCAGCCTCCAACCGTGTGTACAAGCGTAATCCCTCAGTCTCGTCAGCGTTCGCGTCGAGAAACACCAGGTCCTCGCAAAGCCCCGACGGCAACGAAATACCCACCACAAAATCACGCCCTGTTGCGCCAGCCAGGGCTTTGGCAAACACGACCAATTGGTCAATTTGAGATTGGCTGACACGAGATAAAGGAAGGTTGAGCCCGATAAACCAGTCATTCAGATCATCAGGCGCCAGGTCGGGTGTACGCTCGTGCTGGTGATTCACAAACACGGCGCAATATTGCGCCCAATCGCTGACCAATGCGCGAAAGGCGTCGGCCAATACCGGTTCGATTGCTTGGTTGTCAGATCCATCGACGTAACAATAAAGCGTGTGCATGGTGCGCATCCTGGTCCGCGGGCGGGCAATTCTAGCGCGAACGCGGTGAACACCTCGATTCAATGCGCCCTGAAGCCCCACACAATCTCTACCACCCGCTCGGCCACCACCAGATAAACCAGGATCAGCAACAGCTGCAATGCCAGGTGATAACGCAGCTTGGCCAGCCGGCGAATGCCATCGCTGACGTTCAACAGCATCAGCACTGTCGACAGAAGGATCAGCCCCCACCCTGCCACGCTGGAGGCAAACACCCCGATAAACAGGTCCTGCTGCCCTACGAGGGTATTGGTGCCCGCCGCAAACAACAGCGCGCACACCAGCAGGTTTTTGACGTTGTCGAAAATTTGCGTGCTCAGGTCGTTTTCCAGCAGGGCCACATACCGCTTCCATAACGTGCGCATGAGTCATTACCGGGTGGGGATCGCTTGTCAATCAAAGTAGTCCATATGCCCGTACACTGCACCGTTGCGCTTACTCCACGAGGACTTTGCATGAAATTGATGATTGGCCTGGCCGCTGTACTGCTGGTATCGGCCTGTACCACGACCCCACCCGCCCAGGACGCTGCGGCGTCCACCTGCCTGGCAGGCGGCGGTACCATGAAGCAAGTCGGCAAGCTGCAGAGCTGGAAATGCATCACCCCGTACAAGGATGCGGGCAAGGCATGTACCGATTCGAGCCAGTGTGAAGGCGATTGCCAGACCAGCGTCACCACCCAGTCCGGCAACGGTCCGGTGACCGGCGCGTGCCAAGTGGATAACGGCCACTTCGGCTGCTCGGCGACGGTGGAGAAAGGCAAGCTGGGCCGAGCGAACTGCGTGGACTGAGCCATACCACCAACCCATGTGGGAGCGGGCCCGCGGCCAGACCCGCTCGCACATTTTTTGCTCCACTTTACCCTTCAAAAATGCGCCACATCCGACACCCGCTCATCCAGCACATCCCGCGCCAGTGCCCAGGCCTGGTCCTTGGATTCCACCACCAGCAACGGGTAGCCCCAGGCCTTGCTGAACATCACCGCGAACGGCTTGAGTGCCAGGCGTTTGGCGGCGCTGGGCTCAACTTGGATCATGCCTTTGACGAACATGCGCAGCGCCTGTTTGTTTTTCTTCATCCAGATCGACGCCTGCTTACGCTCTTCGTGGGAGTGCTCATGGTTGTTTTCATCCACGGATTTTTCGTGCAGCAACATAAAGGCCTGCTCCCTCGCCAATAGCCCTTCAAAGGCCAGGAAAGCATCCTGCGGCCCACCTTCGCTGGGCGCATCGAAGACGATTTTCACCACAGGGAACGTTGTACTGTCGAGTCGCATGGCAAAGCTCCTTAATGAGAGTGGATCTCAATATAAAGCTCGAACCCCTGGACGGCATTGCACAGAATAGCCAGACTGTTTCGCAATCCGGCCAACTTGCGACCCGCGCCATGAAGCACCACCGTCTTGATCTGCTCGACCCGTTGATGGCCAAGGACGCCGACCTGTTCCCCCGCGCCGTGGTGGCCGTGGGCGCCACCAGCACGTCGGACACCTGGGAACATGCCCAGCACGCGCACCGCAAGGGCCAGTTGATGTACACCCTGCGCGGGGTCATCCACTGTGAAATCGAAGCGGGGATCTGGATCGTGCCGCCCCAGTGTGCACTGTGGATTCCTGGCGGCACGCCACATTCGGCACGCGGGTCAGGCGAAGCGGAGGTGTATTGCCTGTTGATCGAGCCCGACGCCGCCCACGCCCTGCCCCCAAAATGCTGCACCCTGGCCGTGTCCGGGTTGCTGCATGAGCTGATCAGCAAGGCCGTCAGCTTCCCGCAATTCTATGACGAGGCCGGCGCCCAAGGCCGCTTGATCAACACCTTGCTGGATGAACTGGCCGCCGCACCGATCGAAGCCCTGCACCTGCCCATGCCCCAGGACGCCCGCTTGCGCCGCCTGGCCAACAGCCTGCTGGCCGACCCGACCGACAAAGCCACCCTCGGTCAATGGGCCGTGCGCATCGGCATGAGCGAGCGCAGCATGACGCGCCTGTTGTTGGAGGAACTGGGCTTGAGTTTCGGCCGCTGGCGCCGGCAGTTGCATGTAATCCTGTCCCTGCAACGGCTGGCCAAGGGTGAAAGTGTGCAACGGGTGGCCCTGGACCTGGGTTATGAAAACGCCAGCGGCTTCATCACCATGTTCCGCAAGGCGGTGGGCCAGCCGCCCGCGCGTTACCTGGCGGACCGTGCCGGTGTGTCAAGTGCGACCACCCAGGCCATTGCGCTGAAAGACGCCCACTGACTACCAGTTTTCGCCCAACCCCAGCAGGCCCAGTATCTGCCGCCGCAGGTCCACCAGGTAAGGATCATCCCGGTGCCGTGGATAGGGCCTATCGATGCTCAACTGTGCCTGGATCTTCGCCGGGCGGTCGCTGAACACAATCACCCGGTTAGCCAGCAGCAAGGCTTCTTCCACATCGTGGGTCACCAGCAACGCCGTGTAGCCCTGGCGCTGCCACAGGTCGATCAGCTCTTTTTGCATGGTGATGCGGGTCAGGGAGTCGAGCTTGCCCAAGGGTTCGTCGAGGATCAGCAACCGCGGCTGATTGACCAGTGCACGGGCCAACGCCACCCGCTGGGCCATGCCGCCGGACAATTGCCGGGGATAAGCGCGTGCGAACGGGCCGAGGCCGACCTTGTGCAGGGCCTCATCGACCTTGGCCGAATGGGTCTTGAGCAGGCCTTGGGCTTCGAGGCCGAGGGCGACGTTGTCCCACACCCGGCGCCATGGGTACAGGGTCGGGTCCTGGAACACCACCACGCGGCTCGGGTCCGGCCCGGTGATGGGTTCGCCATCGGCCAACAGCCGTCCGGCGTCCGCCGGTTCCAGCCCCGCCACCAGGCGCAGCAAGGTGGACTTGCCGCAGCCCGAAGGCCCGAGTAAAGCCACAAACTCTCCCGGCGCCACGTCCAGGGACACCCGCTCCAACACCGGCAAATGCCGTCCGTCCAGCGCAAAACCATGGCTGAGGTTTTCTATGCGCAGCGCCAATCCTTCCGAAGCCGATACCGCGTGTGCCAGGGCTACCATTTCATCGCTCCTTTCTGCCAGGCCAGCAACCGATCACGCACCAGGAACAACCCGGTGATCAACCCCGAACAGGCCAGCGCCATGATCAGCAGTGCGGCGTACATGTTCGCGTAGGCGGCCCAGCCCTGGGCCCATTGCAGGTACCAGCCGATGCCGGATTTGACCCCCATCATTTCCGCCACCACCAAGGTTGAGAATGAGGCGCCCAGGCCCATGAACAGGCCGACGAAGACGTGGGGCAGCGCGGCGGGAATCGCTACTTTGAAAATCAGAAAGCCCGGCCGGGCGCCGAGGGTGCGCGCCACGTCGTAATAGGCTTTATCGACGCTGGCCACGCCGGACCAGGTGAGCACCGTGACCGGAAACCAGGTGGCCAGGGCGATCAAAAACACGCTCGCACTCCAACTGCTGGGAAACAGGAAAAAACACAGCGGCAACAACGCCGTCGATGGCACCGGGCCGAGGATGCGCAGCACCGGGTGCAGCCAGTAGCCGATACGCGTGGACCAGCCAATGGCGACGCCGGCGACAAACCCGGTGGCCGCGCCCAGCGCCACCCCCGAGCCCAGCAGCAGCGCCGAATGCAGCAGGCTGTCGGCCAGGCGTGCGTAGTCTTCGATATACACCGCGAGCAAGGCTTGGGGGGGTGCGAAGAACGGCACCGGCAACAGCGCAAGCTTGGCGGTGAGCAATTCCCAGAGGCCCAGCAGCACCGGCAAGGCGATCAGCCAGGGTGCGGCCGTGCGCAAGCGCAGCGCGAGTTTCGACAACCTTCGGCCCAGCAGGCTCAGCACAATGAACAACGCTGCCGCGCCAACGCACAGGTTGGCCAAGCCTTGGGTCATCGGCCAATTGCGCACCGCGTTGGGCCAGTAACTGATCAGCAGCGCGACGGCCACCCAGGCCGTCACCACCGCCGCGCCTTGCCACCCGAGCTTGAGCGCCACAGGCGGGTTGAGGACGGTTGCGTCAGTTGAAGACATCGGCAGTGATCTCCTTGGCAAACGCTATCGGGTCGGTGCCTTTGCTGATCACTTCCACGGTTTTCAGGTCGGTGACGTAGGTGGTGATCTCCTGGGTCAGCGCCGCGCCGACCGCGTGGTGGCCGTGGGTGTGGTCGTGGAGGATCGCCTGGACTTCTTCGGTGGAGGTGTTCAGTGCGTAGGCCTGGAAGCCTTTGGCGACGTCCTCCGGGTGCTGCACGGAATAGTCATGGGCCTCCAGGATCGCCTGGGTCAGCGCCGCGACCACGCGCTTGTCTTCACGCACCAATTTGCCGGTGACGCCGACCACGCAGCAACTGAGGTTGGCGTATTCCTCCACCAGGTTGGTGGACAACTCCCGCGCCACGCCGGACTTGATCAGGCGGTACATGAACGGGTCACTGCCGCTCACTGCCTGCACTTCGCCACGCTCCAGCGCCGTGCCGAGCAGGTCGGCCGGGTACAGGCGCCACTCCACATCGCGCACCGGGTCGACGCCGTGTTTTTTCAGCAGGATCGAAAAGAAATTGCGGTCCGGGCTGGCCATGTCGGTGACGCCGATGGCCTTGCCCTTGAGGTCTTCCAGCTTGCTCACGCCGCCGTTGGCGGCACTGAGCAACCGCAGGCAACCGCCATGGGTGCCGGCGGTGAGCTTCACGTCAAAGCCCTGCTCCAGGGCCTTGAGCCAGCGCAGCGCCATGCCCACGCCTGCGTCGGCCTTGCCGGTGGCGATGGCTTCCAGCAAGACCTCGGTGGAGTTGCCGAAGTTGACCAGTTCCACGTCCAGGTTGTGCTTGGTGAAGAAGCCCTGCCCATGGGCGATCACCACCGGCGCCAGGCACACCGCGTTGAGGTTGACTGCCAGTTTGAGTTTGCGCGGTGCGTCGAGGCGGATGAACTCACCGGTGCCGGCAGGCTCCTGGGCGGTAGTGTGGCCGGCGTGTGCGTCGGCGGAAAAACCCAGGCGCGGCAGCGACAGGCTGGCCAGGGTGAGGCCGGCCAGACCCAGCAGGCGGCGACGGGTCAGGTGATCAAAAGCAGCCATGCGAACTATCCCTATTTAATGGATCAGCCCACTCCAAAGAAGGGCCGAAAGCGTCAAAAAAACCATTTTTATTATATTAATGACTGACTTTTATGAAAGAACCATATAATTCTATGGTTATGCCTGATGGGCAGGAAGCGGATGAAAGCGCCCTAAGCTCAGATCGAAAGAGTATTTATCGAATGGTTTTTAGATCATTAAGCTTGGGCATATTTCGTTGAAAATCGAGCCCACCATGCCCCTTCGTCGTCCCCTCGCCGCTGTATTAGGATTGCTGGCTTTTTCCGTCGCTGTCAGTGCGCAAGCCCAGGAAACCGTGCGCATCGGTTACCAGAAATCCTCCACGCTGATCACCCTGCTCAAGACCCAGGGCACCCTGGAGAAAGCCCTCAAGGCCGACAACATCGATGTGAGCTGGCATGAGTTCCCCAGCGGCCTGCCGCTGCTGGAAGCGCTGAACGTCGGCAACGTGGACATCAGCGCCGACGTGGCTGACACCGTGCCGATCTTCGCCCAGGCTGCCCAGGCCAAACTCACCTACTTTGCCCAGGAAGCGCCCTCGCCTTCGGCCCAGGCCATCGTGGTGCGCAAGGACTCGCCGATCCAACAATTGGCAGACTTGAAGGGCAAGAAGATCGCGGTGACCAAGGCCGCCGGCACCCACTACCTGTTGATTGCCGCGTTGGCCAAGGCCGGCCTGGCGTTCTCGGATATCGAGCCGGCTTACCTGTCGCCGGCCGATGGCCGCGCGGCGTTCGAGAACAACAAGGTGGACGCCTGGGTCACCTGGGAACCCTTCCTCACCAGCGTGCAGCGGCAACTGCCGACGCGCACCCTGGCGGATGGTGCTGGGCTGGCGAGCTACAAGCGCTATTACCTGACCGGCACGCCGTACGCCAAGGCGCACCCGGAAGTGTTGAAGGTGGTGTATGGGGAATTGGAAAAGACCGGCAAGTGGGTGAAAGCCCATCCGCAAGAAGCAGCGAAAGTGCTCGGCCCGCTGTGGGGCAACCTGGATGTGGCCACGGTGGAAGCGGCGAACGCGCACCGCAGTTATCAGGTGCAGCAAGTGACGGTGGATCAGTTGGGTGAGCAGCAGAAAATTGCCGATGCGTTCTTCAAGGCGGGGTTATTGCCCAAGGCGGTGGATGCCAAGGACGTGCAGACCTGGCGGCCTTGAAGGCGGGTGTGATCTCAATGTGGGAGGGGCGGTGCGACGATTCGACAAGCCCGCTCACCACAACAGCCCTATCTGCCGGACGTTCAGTGTTGAGTCAACGTTATGTAGATCCCTATGCTCATCGGCGGCAAGCCCCTCCCACAGTTGGTTTGCATATGCGGTTAGAGGAGTGTTCGGGCTAGAGCCTTTTTCCACTCTGAGTAACGCTCCGCCATCGCCGGATCCTCCTGCGGCTCAAAGCGCTCGCGCTGGCGCTCCAACTGCCCCAGCGCCGCATCACTCGCCCACACCCCCAACGCCCGTCCCGCCAGGTGCGCGGCGCCCAATGCCGAAACCTCCGGCGACAGGCTGCGCACCACCGGGCGTTGCAGCAGGTTGGCGAGGAACTGCATCAGCCAGCGGTTGCGCGTGGCGCCGCCATCCACCCACAGTTCCTTGAGCGGGCTGCCGATGTCTTGCTGCATGGCCTCGAACACATCGCGAATCTGATAGCCGATGGATTCCAGCGCCGCGCGCAGGATGTGCGCGCCGGACGTGGCTTCGGTCAGCCCGCAGATCAGTCCACGGGCGTCGGCCTTCCAGTGCGGTGCGCCGAGGCCGGACAGCGCCGGGACAAAATACACGCCGCCGTTATCCGGCAATTGCGCGGCCTGTTCGGTCAGCGCATCCAGGGATTCTCCCGCCACCAGCTTCGACGCCCACTGCACGGCAGCGCCGGTATGGACGATATTGCCTTCCATGCCGAAAGTAGGTTGGCTGCCATCGTGCCAGGCCAGGGTGGTCGACAGGCCATGGGTGGAGGCAATCGGCCCGCCCATGGGCGTCATCAAGGACGAACCAGTGCCGAGGGTGGCCTTGACCAGCCCCGGCGCGAAACCGCCCTGCCCGTACAGCGCCGCATGGGAGTCGCCGATCATCGACATCACCGGGATGCCGGCGGGCAAGCCGCCCAACGCGACGGTTTCGGCGAAGAAACCGGCGCTCGGCCGGATCGGCGCCAACGCCGCAGCCGGAATGCCGAACAGCGCCAACAGCTCAGGATCCCAGGCGCAGGTGTGCAGGTTGAACAGTTGGGTACGTGCGGCGTTGGAATAGTCGGTGGCGAACACCTGGCCGCCGCTGAGTTGCCACAACAGCCAGCTGTCGACGGTGCCCAGCCAGATATCGCCTGCAGCAGCGCGGGCGTGACCATCCTCAAGGTGATCGAGAATCCAGCGGAACTTGCCCGCCGAGAACATCGGGTCCAACGCCAGCCCGGTCTTTTCCAGGATCAGCGCTTCATGGCCCTGCTCATGCAGGTGCGTGCACAACGCCGTAGAGCGTCGGCACTGCCAACTGATGCACGGCGACAATGGCTCACCGGTATGCCTATCCCAAGCCACCACCGATTCACGCTGGTTGCTGATGGCCAACGCAGTGATCGGACGGTCCACCTGGGCTAGGCATTCTTCAATCGCAGCCAACGTGTTTTGCCAGATCAGCAGCGGGTCCTGCTCGGAAAACCCGGCCTGGGGATGGCTGATGCTCAAGGGTCGCGAACCGCGCGCAATCACCTGGCCAAGTTCGTTGACCAGCACCGCCTTGGCGTTGCTGGTGCCTTCATCTATCGCCAGGATCAGCGGGGTATTGTTATTCATTGAATTCACCGCAACCGAGTGGCAGCCGCCACGATCCCAGCCGCGTCGATGTTATGCAAGGCGCGGGTCGGTTCGCGGGCACCGGCGGCGGCGTACTCGCCATCGCCGATACCCAGGCGGATCAGGGCAATGCCCAACCCGGCTTCGGCCAGCACTTCGGCGACCAGGCTGCCGACGCCGCCATTGATGTTGTGTTCCTCCACACTGATGACCGCGCGGGTGCCGCTCAAAGCGCTGAGCAACACATCACGCTGCAAGGGCCGGATCGACGACAGGTTGAT
This sequence comes from Pseudomonas sp. JV449, assembly GCF_032424295.1. Taxonomy (NCBI): domain Bacteria; kingdom Pseudomonadati; phylum Pseudomonadota; class Gammaproteobacteria; order Pseudomonadales; family Pseudomonadaceae; genus Pseudomonas; species Pseudomonas sp. JV449. The sequence goes on from NZ_VYKD01000019.1 coordinate 71,724, forward strand.
CACCTGCGCCTGGATGCCCTGCTCCGCCAGCAATGCCGCTGCATCCACCGCTTCATGCACCACCGAGCCCAGGGCCACGATGCTCACATCGGCGCCCTGGCGCAGGATGTCGACCTGACCGGGCACAAACTGATAATCGGCGCCGTGCACGTCGGGCAAGGCTTTGCCGTCGAGGCGGATATACACCGGGCCGTGGTAGCGCAGCGCGTAATCGACGATCTGCCGGCACTCGACGGCATCGGCGGGGGCGAAGATCTGCACATTGCCAAACCCGCGCATCACCGAAATATCGTCGAGGCTGTGGTGGGTGCTGGCAAGCGGGCCATAACTGGTGCCGGCATTCAGGCCGAACATCTTCACGTTGGCCTGGTTGTAGCAGACGTCCACCTTGATCTGCTCATTGGCCCGCGAGATCAGGAACGGCGCCGCATTGCAGGTGGCGGCGATCTTGCCGCCCAGGGCCAGGCCCGCCGCGACGCTGACCAGGGATTGCTCGGCAATGCCCACATTGATCAGCCGCTCGGGAAACCGCTGGGCAAACGGGCCGATCTTGGCCGTGGAGGTGGAGTCGCTGACCACCGGCACTACGTCCAGCCCGGCATCCACGGCAGCGATAAACGCTTGCACCATGACGCTCGCCAAATGTTCACTCGCCATGGTTCAACTCCTCCAGTGCTGCGTTGATTTCATCACCCTTGGGCACGCGGTGGTGCCATTCGGGGCGGGCTTCGATAAACGACACGCCCTTGCCTTTAATGGTGTGGGCGATCAGCACCTGGGGCGCGCCGGTCTTGGTCTGCATGCTTTCCAGGGCTTCGATCAATTGGCCGACATCGTTACCGTCGCACTCGCTGACGCGGAAGCCAAAGGCCGCCCATTTCACGTCCAGTGGGTCCAGCGGCATGATCTCGGCGGTCAAACCGGCAAGCTGCAGCTTGTTCTTGTCGACGATCACAAACAGGTTATCCAGGCCGTACTTGGCCGCCGCCATCGCCGCTTCCCAGTTGGAGCCTTCGGCCAGTTCGCCGTCACCGGTGAGCACGTAGATGCGCTTGTTGCTGCCGGACATCTTCGCCGCGAGGGCCAGCCCGACCGCCACCGGCAAACCGTGGCCGAGGGCGCCGGTGTTCAGTTCGATGCCGGGGGTTTTCTGGCGTACCGGGTGGCCGGGCAGGTGCGAGTTGAAGTGCTGGTAGGTGGGCAGCCACTCGGTGGGGATGTAGCCCGCCTGCGCCAGGCAGCAGTACAAACCGCCCACGCCGTGGCCCTTGCTCTGGATATAAATATCGCGCTCGGGGTCTTCGGTGCGTTCCGGGCCGGTGTTGAGGACGCGGAAATACAGGGTGGCGAGGATGTCGGTTTCGGAAAGATCCGCCCCGGTGTGCCCGCCGGCCGGTGAGTCGGCGTTCAGGCGGATCACATGGCGACGAATCAGGCGGGCCTGTTCCTTGATCTGGTGGGCGTCGTACTGGAAGGCATTCATGCAGCGGCTCCTTTGAGGCTGACCACGCGGGGTGAAAGTGTCCAAGGCTGTCTTTGAATATTTATTCAGCAGTGACAATATATTTCTATTTAGACGCCGATCCTCCGGCAGGTCAAGTGAGCGAACCGCCGAAAAATCAAATAAAACTCGGAAATCCCCCTCGGACAAACGGCCAAAATCCCACGCCGGCTCCTCTAGACCGTGGCTTTGCGCCGGGCAAAAACACCGTTTCAGCGGCAGGCAAGAAAAATTAAGCGCTTGACTTTGACACGGTGTCACTGGAATCTGAATTAACAGTCAGGCACGCATAAATATTCAAGAAGCCTGAAGCACTCCAAAAAAAATAACTCAGGAGAACACTGTGGACGCCAAAGCTATTGTCCAGCACCCGGCCGAACTCAAGCCGCCACCTCGCCCACGTATTGTCAAACTGCTGCCCAGTAATATCGGCGGCCCGTTGATCGGGCTGGTGCTGCTGGTGCTGGTCTTCTCCTTCAGTTCCGAATTCTTCTTCTCGTTGCGCAATGGCCTGAACATCCTCGATCAGGTCACGGTGCTGGGCATCCTGGCGATCGGCATGACGGCGGTGATCGTGATCGGCGGCATCGACCTGTCGGTCGGCTCGGTGCTGGCCTTCTCGATGATGATGCTCGGCTGGCTGTATCAGGATCAGGCGGTGCCCCTGGGCTTTGCGATTCCGATCTCGATTGCCAGCGGCATGCTCGCCGGGCTGGTCTCCGGCGCGTTGATCACCTACGCCAAGCTGCCACCCTTTATTGCCACGCTGACCATGATGTCGGTGGCCCGTGGCCTGGCGAATATCCTCACCGAAGGCCGGCAGATCGTCGGCTATCCGGACTGGTTCACCAGCCTGGCGACGGTGCGTCACTTCGGTTTCCTCTCGGCCACCGTGGGCCTGTTCCTGGTGATGCTGGTGGTGGCCTGGGTGTTCCTGCGCTTTCGTGCCGGCGGCCGCAACCTCTACGCCATGGGCGGCAGCCCGGAAGTGGCGCGGCTGTCGGGCATCAAGGTGCGGGCGATTACCCTCTGGGTGTACGCCATCAGCGGTGCGCTGGCCGGCATCGCCGCCGTGACCCTGGCCGCGCGCCTGGACTCCTCGCAACCGAGCGCCGGGCTGAGCCTGGAGCTGGACGCCATCGCCGCCGTGGTGATTGGCGGCGCAAGCCTCAGTGGCGGCGTCGGCAGCATCGGCGGCACCCTGGTGGGCGTACTGATCATTGGCGTATTGCGCAATGGCCTCAACCTGCTGGGGGTTTCGCCCTTTATTCAACAAGTGGTGATCGGCGTGGTCATCGCCCTCGCCGTCACCATCGACACCCTGCGACGCCGCTCCAGCACTGCCCGTTAAACCTGTTCGACAGTTGACACCCTCCAACAATAAAACCAGGAGTCACCGACATGTTCAGCCCCAAGAAACTGCTGTTGGCCACCGCTCTCGCCGCCGCCACCCTCACCGTTGCTGGCACCACCTGGGCCAAGGATTTGACCATCGGCCTGGCCGTGGCCAACCTGCAGGCCGACTTCTTCAACCAGATCAAGCAATCGGTGGAAGCCGAAGGCAAAGCCAAGGGGGTCAAGGTGATCACCGTGGACGCCCAGGGCAACTCCTCCACCCAGGTCAGCCAGATTGAAGACCTGATCACCCGCCAGATCGACGTGCTGATCTACATCCCGGCCGGTGCCACCGCCGCCGGTGTGCCGGTGAAAGCCGCCAAGGCTGCGGGCATCCCGGTGATCGCCGTGGACCGCAACGCCCCCGACGCACCGGGCGACACCTTTATCGCCAGCGACAGCGTGGCCGGCGCCAAGACCCTGGCCGAGTACGTGGGCAAGATCACCGACGGCAAGGGCCGCATCGCGATCCTGCAAGGCCAGATCGGTACCACCCCCGAGAATGATCGCGCCAAAGGCTTTGAAGAGGGCCTGAAAGCCTTCCCGGACCTCAAGGTCGTCGCCCAGCAACCAGCTGAATGGGCCCAGGACAAAGGCTTCGCCGTGGCCCAGGACCTGCTCCAGCGTGACCCGAACATCACCGTGTTCTTCGGCCGAGCCGATGCCATGGCCTTGGGCGCTGCCCAGGCGGTGAAAGTCGGCAACCTCGATCACAAGGTGGTCGTGGTCGGTTTCGACGGTGACGTGGCCGGGCTCAAGGCCGTGCAAAGCGGTGTGCTGAACGCGACCATGACCCAGCAGACGCAGAAAATGGGGCGCCTGGCCGTGGCCTCGGCCATCGACCTCAAAGCCGGCAAGACCCTGCCCAAGGAGCAGTTGTTGCCCACCGTGCTGACCACTAAAGAAAACGTCGCGCCGTTCCTGCAACAGCACCCGTAAGCCTTGGAGGTCGTCATGCAAGCAGCAGCCGTTGACACCGCTCGATCAGACGCGGTGCTGTGCCTGCGCAATATCAGCAAGGCCTACGGGCCGGTGCAGGTGTTGTCGCAGGTCAACGTGGACATTCGCCCCGGTGAAGTACTGGCCCTGCTCGGTGAGAACGGCGCGGGCAAGTCGACCTTGTCGTCGATCATCGCCGGGCTGGTGCAACCGGAAGCCGGGGGCAGCATGACCTGGCTCGGCGCGCCCTACGCCCCCGCTTCACCGGGGGCTGCGCTGGGCGCCGGGATCGGCCTGATCCACCAGGAAATCCGCCTGCTGCCGCAACTGTCGATTGCCGAGAACATCTTCGTCGGCCGCCTGCCCATGCGCCGTGGGCGGGTGGACCGCGAGTACATGGAGGCCCAGGCGCAGATCCAGTTAGAGCGCCTGGGGCTCAAGGTGCCGGCCTCGCGCAAGGTCGAAGGCCTGAGCGTGGCGGCCCAGCAACTGGTGGAAATCGCCAAGGCGCTGACACTGAAGGCCAGCCTGTTGATCCTCGATGAACCCACCGCCGCATTGGGTGGCGAGGAAACCGAGCTGCTGTTCAAGCAGGTGGAACGGCTGAAGGCCGAGGGTGTGTCGTTTATCTATATCAGCCACCGCCTGGAAGAGATCGCACGCATCGCCGACCGCGTGCTGGTGCTGCGCGACGGTCGCCAGATCGCCCTGCATGCCACGGCCCAGGTGCCGGTGCGGGAGTTGGTGGAGCAGATGGTCGGGCGCAGCCTGGAGCGGATCTTTCCTGCGTTGCAGGCGCCCCAGGAGCAGGTGATGTTGCAGGTCAAGGAGTTGAGCTGCCGTGAGTTTGCCTTGCACGGCATCGACTTCAGCGTGCGTGCCGGCGAGGTATTCGGCATTGCCGGGGTGGTCGGCGCCGGGCGAACCGAGCTGGTGCGTACCATTGCCGGCGCGGCCCAGGATATTCGCGGCCATATGGTGCTGGATGGCGAGGTCCGCCAGTTGCGCTCGCCCTTCGAGGCGATCCAGGCCGGCGTGGTGCTGGTGCCCGAAGACCGCAAGCAGCAAGGCGTGGTGGTGGAGCATCGCATCGAAGACAACCTGATTTATGGCAACACCGACCTGCTGGATAAACGCGGCTGGGTGTTCCCTGCCCCACTGCGCGAATTCGCGCGCACGGCGGTGGCGCGACTGGGGGTCAAAGGTGCGCCGCAGTCGCGGATTTCCAGCTTGTCCGGCGGTAACCAGCAGAAGGTGATCATTGCAAAGTGGCTGGCGCGCAACCCCAAGGTGTTCATCCTCGATGAACCCACACGCGGCATCGACGTGGGCGCGCGGGCGGCGATTTATGAAGTGATCGCGGACCTGGCGGCCAAGGGCATGGCGGTGATTGTGGTCAGTTCCGACCTGGATGAAGTGCTGGGCTTGTCCCATCGGGTGATGGTGATGAGCCGAGGGCGGCAGATGGGGATTCTGGAGCGTGGCGAGGCCACTCCGGTTGCGGTCATGGAAATGGCCACCGCATAACCAAAGACCTACAAAGATCCAAATGTGGGAGGGGGCTTGCCCTAATGCCAGTCAGTTAAGCGTACATCGGCCTCTGTAGGAGCAAGCTTGCTCGCGAAAAACGTCAATGATAACGCGTGCTTCCTGAATGTACGCGGCGCCTGTGGGTTCTTCGCGAGCAAGCTCGCTCCTACAAAAAACCTTGGGGCAAGCCTCCTTCCACAGGGGTTCCACTGTGATTTCAAAAATTGGAGTTATTCATGCAGCTTTTTAGTCTTCAAGGCCAAGTGGCCTTTGTTACCGGCGCCGGCAGCGGCATTGGCCAGGCTATCGCCGTCGGGCTCGCCGAAGCGGGCGCGGATGTAGCCTGCTTTGATCTTCCGGGCAGCCCCGGCATCGCCAGCACGGTAGAACGCATCCAGGCCCTGGGCCGGCGCGCCCTGGCCCTCAGCGGCACCGTCACCGAGCGAGCTGCCCTGGATGCAGCGGTCGCGCACACCGAGCATGAGCTCGGCCCGCTCAGCGTGGCCGTCAACTGCGCCGGCATCGCCAATGCCCAGGCCGCCGAAGACCTGGAGCTGCAACGCTGGCAAACCACCCTGGACATCAACCTCACCGGCATTTTCCTCAGTTGCCAGGCCCAGGCCGCGGTGATGTTGCCGCGTGGCAAAGGCGCCATCGTCAATATCGCCTCCATGTCCGGCAGCATCGTCAACCGCGGCCTGTTGCAGGCGCACTACAACACCTCCAAGGCCGGGGTGATCCACCTGAGCAAAAGCCTGGCGATGGAATGGGCCGACAAAGGCCTGCGCGTCAACTGCATCAGCCCCGGCTACACCGCCACGCCGATGAACTCACGCCCGGAAGTCGCCGACCAGGTGAAGATCTTTGAACAGACCACGCCCATGGGCCGCATGGCCAGCGTGGACGAAATGGTCGGCCCGGCGATTTTCCTGGTCAGCCAGGCCTCGTCTTTCTGCACCGGTGTCGACCTGCTGGTCGATGGTGGTTTTGTCTGCTGGTAAGGAGTTTTGTCATGTCGCAACGTTTCAGCGGTAAAACCATCGTGATCACCGGCGCCTGCCGTGGCATCGGTGCCGGCATTGCCGAGCGCTTCGCCCAGGAAGGCGCCAACCTGGTGCTGGCCTCCAACGACCTGGAGCGCGTGACATTCACCGCCGACCAACTGGCCCGGGAATACAAGGTCGACACCCTGGCCCTGGGCATCGACGTGACCCGCGAAGAAGACATCGAAACCCTCTACCGCGAGGGTCACGCGCGCTTCGGCAGCATCGACGTGTCAGTGCAGAACGCCGGCATCATCACCATCGACCACTACGACAAGATGCCCCGCGCCGACTTCGACAAGGTGCTGCAGGTCAACACCACCGGCGTGTGGCTGGGCTGCCGGGAGGCGGCCAAGTACATGGTCAAGCAAGGCAGCGGGCGCTTGATCAACACCTCGTCCGGCCAGGGCCGCCAGGGGTTTATCTACACCCCGCACTACGCCGCCAGCAAAATGGGCGTGATCGGCATTACCCAGAGCCTGGCACTGGAACTGGCGCGGCATAACATCACGGTCAACGCGTTTTGCCCCGGCATCATCGAAAGCGAGATGTGGGACTACAACGACCGCGTGTGGGGCGAGATCCTCAGCACCGACGAAAAACGCTACGCCAAGGGCGAGTTGATGGCCGAATGGGTCAGGAACATCCCCCTGCGCCGGGCCGGCAAGCCCTCGGATGTCGCCGGCCTGGTGGCGTTCCTGGCCTCGGATGACGCGGCCTACCTGACCGGCCAGGCGATCAATATCGACGGCGGCCTGATCATGTCGTAAGGGTTTGGTATCCTCACCCGCATTGATGTCATCACTGAGGCCTTCATGAGCCAGATCGAAGAACAGCGCCTGATCACCAAGATCGCGAGCCTCTATTACGAAGACGGGCTCAAGCAGTCCGAGATTTCCGCCCAGCTGGACCTGTCCCAATCCTTTATCAGCCGTGCCCTGCGCCGGGCGCTGCAGGAAGGCGTGGTGAAGATCAGCGTGATGCGCCTGCAAGGCCTGCACCTGGAGCTGGAAAACCAATTGCAACGCCGCTACGACGTGCGCCAGGTGATCGTGGTGGAAGCCACCGAGCCCGGCAACGATGAAAGCATCAAGCAAGCCATCGGCTCGGCGGCTGCCCACTACCTGGAGACCAGCCTGTCGCCCCAGGACCATATCGGCATTTCGTCGTGGAGCAGCACCATTCGCGCCATGGTCGGCCACTTGCATGCCCAGCCGGGCAAACAAGGCGCCCAGGAAGTCGTACAACTGTTGGGCGGCGTCGGCCACAAAGGCGCGTTTGAAGCCACCCTGCTCACCCAGCGCCTGGCCACCCTACTCAACTGCCCGGCGTTCCTGCTGCCGTCGCAAAGCATCGAGCAATCGGTGGAAAGCAAACAGCGCATCGTGCAGATGGAAGAGGTCAAGGAAGTGCTGCAACGCTTTGACAGCATCACCCTGGCGATCGTCGGCATCGGCGACCTGGAACCCTCACAGTTGCTACGCAACAGTGGCAACTACTACACCGAGGACATGCTGCGCCTGCTGGCCGAGCGCGGTGCCGTCGGCGATATCTGCCTGCGCTACTTCGATGCCCAGGGCAAGCCGGTGCTGGAGGAAGATGAAGAATTCGTGGTCTCGGTGGCGCTGCCCAAGTTGCGCAGTATCCACCGCGTGCTCGGCCTGGCCGGCGGGCTGAACAAGGTCCAGGCCATTCGTGGCGCGCTCAAGGGCGGCTACCTGGATATCCTGATCACCGACCTGGACACCGCACAGGCCCTCAACCAATAACCTTTTTTGGAGATTGCCGCTCATGACGTCCAAACTCGAACAACTCAAGCAATTCACCACCGTGGTCTGCGACACCGGCGACCTCGAAGCCATCAGCCGCCTGCGCCCGGTGGACGCCACCACCAACCCGTCGCTGCTGCTCAAGGCCGCCGCGATCCCGGAATACGCCGAGCTGCTGCGCAATGCCGTCAACCTGGCCAAGGGCGACGTCGGCCTGGCCTGCGACCACTTCGCGGTGTCCGTCGGTGCCGGCATTTTGAAGGTTATCCCCGGGCGTATTTCCACCGAAGTCGACGCGCGCCTGTCCTTCGATGAAGACGCGCTGTGGGCCAAGGCCAACCAGTTGATCGCCCTGTACGACCAGGCCGGTATCAGCCGCGACCGCGTGCTGATCAAACTCGCCTCCACCTGGGAAGGCATCCGCACGGCCGAACGCCTGGAAAAAGCCGGCATCCAGACCAACCTCACCCTGCTGTTCTCGTTCGCCCAGGCCCAGGCCTGCGCCGATGCCGGGGTGTTCCTGATCTCACCGTTCGTGGGCCGCATCTACGACTGGTACCGCAAGAACACCGGCCTGGACTACACCGGCGCTGATGACCCAGGCGTGCAATCGGTGACGCGCATCTACAACTACTACAAGGCCAACCAGATCAACACCGTGGTGATGGGCGCGAGCTTCCGCACCCTCAGCCAGATCGAACAGCTGGCGGGGTGCGATCGCCTGACCATCAGCCCGGAGCTGCTGCAGAAGCTCGACGAAGACCAGGGCACGCTGGCGCGCAAATTGGTGCCGGTGACCGAAGGTGAAGCACGCCAGCCAATGAACGAAGCGCAGTTCCGCTGGGCGTCGAACGAAGATGCGATGGCCACGGAGAAGCTGGCGGAAGGGATTCGACAGTTTGCGCGGGATCAGGAAAAACTCGAGGCGGTGTTGTCGGCGCTATGACCCCCGTCCAGCCGCTCGGCCAGTCGCGCACCTTGGTGTTCCTGGCCTACCCGCAAATGGGCCTGCTCGACCTGACCGGTGCCCAGACCGTGTTCTGGGCTGCCACCAAGGCCATGGTCGAGCGTGGCCTGCCGGGCTATGTGGTGCACACCGCCAGCCTGGCGGGCGGCTTGATGCCAACGGCCGAAGGATTGAGCGTCGACACCCTGCCATTGGCGCAATTTGACCCCGCCGCCCTGGACACCTTGATCGTACCCGGCGCCCCCGCCATTCAACAGGCGCTGGCCGCCAACACCGACCTGGTGGACTGGCTGCGTCACGCCTCCACTCGGGCCCGGCGCACGGCCTCGGTGTGCAGCGGCACCTTCCTGCTGGCCCAGGCCGGCTTGCTCCAGGGCCGGCGTGCTGCCACGCACTGGGCGATGTGCGACATGCTCAAGCGCGGGTTCCCCAGCATCGATGTGGACATGGACGCGATCTTTGTCCAGCAAGGCAATGTGTGGACGTCGGCAGGCGTGAGTGCCGGCATCGACCTTGCGCTGGCGTTGGTAGAGGCCGATTGCGGGCGTCACGTCGCCCTGCAAGTGGCACGGGAACTGGTGGTGTTTCTCAAAAGGCCTGGCGGCCAGGCCCAGTTCAGCCAACTGCTGCAAGCCCAGACCGACGACACTGCCGGTTTCGATGCGTTGCACCTGTGGATCGCCGACAACCTCAGCGACCGCGAGCTTACGGTGGAGCGCCTGGCGGAACAAAGCCGCATGAGCCCGCGCAACTTCGCCCGGGTCTACAAGCAAAAAACCGGGCGCACCCCGGCCAAGGCCATCGAGTTGTTTCGCGTGGAGGCGGCACGGCGCCTGCTGGAAGACTCCCAGCGCAACATCGACCAGGTGGCGCACCTGTGTGGCTTTGGCGATGAAGAACGCATGCGCTACACCTTCCATCGCCACCTTGCGATTTCCCCTCGCGACTACCGCGCACGCTTTTCCCGCTGACGGCAGGCCGCTTGGCAGTTATTCAGGGTTTTCTGTCCTACCCGCCAAACCGCGGCGCTCTTAGAGTAGGCCGGTAACGCATTGCGCCTTGAGCAATCGTATCGACCTGGTCCCTGGAGCATCCCCATGAAGCAGCACATCCTTATCATCGGCGCCGGGTTCAGCGGTGTCTGGAGCGCCTTGAGCGCCGCGCGCCTGCTGGATAAACATGATCGCCATGACGTGCAGATCAGCGTCCTGGCCCCACAGCCGGCGCTACGTATTCGCCCACGTTTCTACGAGGCCGACGTGCATGCCATGCAGGCACCGCTGGGCCCCTTGTTTGCGGCAGTCGGCGTGGACTTCATCGAGGGCGCCGCCGACCGCATCGATGAACACGGCAAGCAGGTGACCTACCGCAACGCAGCAGGCATCCCCACCACCCTCAAGTACGACCGCCTGGTGCTGGCCGCCGGCAGTCGTCTCAATCGCCCGCAGATGGAAGGCCTCCAGCACGTGTTCGATGTGGACCAGATCGAAGACGCCACGCGCCTCGAAGCCCATATCAAGGGTTTGAAAAACCTGCCCGACAGCCCGGCACGCAACACCGTGGTGGTGGCCGGCGGCGGGTTTACCGGGATCGAGACCGCCACCGAAATGCCGGCACGCCTGCGCGCAGCACTGGGTGACGACGCCACTATCCGTGTGATCGTGGTGGACCGTGGCCCGCAGATCGGGGCATCCATGGGCGATGGCATTCGCCCGTCCATCGTCGAAGCCAGCCAACACCTGGGCCTCGAATGGCGATTGAACACCTCCGTGGCCGCGATGGATGCCGGCGGCGTGACCCTGGCCGATGGGCAGCGCATCGAGTCCAGCACCGTGATCTGGACCATCGGCTTTCGCGCCAACCCGCTGACCGAACAGGTCAGCGGCACCCTTGACCCCCAGGGCCGCCTGCATGTGGACGGCAACCTCAAGGTGAAGGGCCAGGCCGATGTCTTTGCCGCCGGTGATGTGGCCTACGCCGCCACCGACGACCTCGGTCACTTCGCCGGCATGTCCTGCCAGCACGCCATCGCCCTGGGCCGCTACGCCGGCAACAACGTCGCCGCCGACCTGATCGGCGTGGCCCCGATGACCTACAGCCAGCCCAAATACGTCACCTGCCTCGACCTCGGGGCCTGGGGCGCGGTGTACACCGAGGGCTGGGATCGTCAACTCAAGCTGGTGGGCCAGGAAGCCAAGGAGCTCAAGCAGCAGATCAACACGGTGTGGATCTACCCGCCAGCCGCAGAACGGGCCACCGCCCTGGCGGCGGCTGACCCGCTGATTCCGGTGGCCTGACGCCCCACACCCGGTGCCCGCCAGCCCACTGTTTGCTGGCGAGCATAAATGCCAGGAGCGATCAGGCTCGCTCCTGCCTCAGCTTTGCGCGACACCCGTCCCAAACTTGCGAATCGCCAGGCAATACCCGATCAATGCCAGCGCCGCCAGCAACCCGCCCGCCAGGCCGACCCAGGCGAAGCCGAAGTGGCTGCCGACCCAGCTGCCCATCAGGGCGCCGCCGCCGATGCCGATGTTGTAGATGCCGGAGAACATCGCCATGGCCACGTCGGTGGCGTCCGGGGCCAGCACCAGCACCTTCGATTGCATGGCGAGGCCGAAGCCCATGATCGCCATGCCCCAGAACACGCTGAGGATCACCAGGTACGACTCGGCACCGCTCAACGGCAGCATCAGCGCCAGGCACGCGGCCAGGATAAACACCGCGCCGACCACGAACAGGTGGGGGTTGAAGCGGTGCACCAGGCTGAACAACAGCGAACCGATGATGCCCGCGCCGCCGAACACCAGCAGGATCAGGGTCACCGCGCTGCCGCTCATGCCGGCCACGCCTTCGACGAAGGGTTCGATGTAGCTGTAGGCTGTGAATTGCGCGGTCACGGTCATGGCGGTGAGCACATACAACGCCACCAGCGCCGGACGCTTGAACAGCAGTGGCAGGCTACGCAGGGAACCGGAGTTCTGGCTCGGCAGCAAGGGCAAGGTGCGCGCCAGCCAGAACACCAGGGCGGCGGCGAACGCGCCGATCACCAGGAACGTGGTGCGCCAACCCATGGCTTCGCCGAGCAGACGCCCCAGGGGAATACCCAGCACCATCGCCAGGGACGTACCGGTGGCGAGCAGTCCGAGGGCTTGCACCTGCTTGCCTTCCGGCGCCAGGCGCACCGCCAGGGACGCGGTGATCGACCAGAACAGTGCATGGGACAAGGCAATGCCGACGCGACTGACCATCAACAGGCCGAAGCTGGTGGCGACGCTGGACAAGATGTGGCTGGCGATAAACAGGCAGAACAGCACGATCAGCAGCTTGCGTCGCTCGACGTTACGCGTCAGCAGCATCACCGGCAGCGAGGTCAGGGACACGATCCAGGCATAAATGGTGAGCATCAGGCCGACGCTGGACACGGGCATGTCGAAGCTGGCGCCAATGGCGCTGAGCAGCCCGACGGGGACGAATTCAGTGGTATTGAACACAAACGCGGCCAACGCGAGGGCGATGACCGGTTGCCAGTTGGCTTGGGGGGTTGCGGCTGAAATGCTCATTTACAGGTCGTCGTACTCGGTTTCCGCGCGGGTCAAGGCGGCCCAATGCCAGCCCTTGAGCAGCGCGGAAAAATAGTAACACGGACCTTCAAGGATCCACCTGTGCCATCAGTTCCGGGATTGACTCCGGCCGCTTGGCATAACGCTGCGCCAACGCCGCACAGACCATCAACTGGATCTGGTGAAACAGCATCAACGGCAAAATCAGCACGCCCATGCTCGCCCCGGCGAACAGCACCTGGGCCATCGGCACGCCAGTGGCCAGGCTTTTCTTCGAACCGCAGAACAGGATGGTGATGCGGTCTTCCTGGTTAAAACCAAAGGCCTTGCCCAGCACGGTGGACGCCACCAGCACCAAGGCCAGCAACACGCAGCAGGCCACCACCAGGCCGCCCAGTTCCCACAGCGGGATCTGGTGCCAGATGCCTTCGTTGACCGCTTCGCTGAACGCGCCGTACACCACCAGCAGGATCGAACCCTGGTCGACGAACTTCAGCCAGGCTTTATTGCGCCCCACCCACGCGCCAATCCAGCGGCGGGCGATCTGCCCGGCGATAAACGGCAGCAGCAGTTGCACGCTGATTTTCAGGATCGCATCGACGGTGGAGCTGCCCTCGCCGTGCACATTGAGCAACAGCGTCACCAGCAACGGCGTGAGGAAGATGCCGAACAGGCTGGAGGCCGCCGCGCTGCAGATCGCCGCCGGGATATTGCCCCGTGCCAGCGAAGTAAAGGCAATCGCCGATTGCACCGTGGCCGGCAAGGCGCAGAGATAAAGCATGCCCATGTACAGGTCTTTGCCGATCAGCGGCGACAACACCGGTTTGAGCGCCAGGCCCAACAGCGGGAACAGCACAAAGGTCAGGCTGAACACCAGCAGGTGCAGACGCCAGTGGCCCGCGCCGGCGACGATGGCCTGGCGCGACAGCTTGGCGCCGTGCAAAAAGAACAACAGCGCGATGGCCAGGTTGGTGACCCAGCCGAAGGCCACGGCGGTCTGGCCGCTGGCGGGCAGCAGGGAGGCGAGGATCACCGTGGCGATCAAGGTCAGGGTGAAGTTGTCGGGCAGAAAACGGGGGCGAGTCATAAGCGAATCTTCCGGGGGTTGCCAAGAGCGTCATGGCGACTCTAACGTAACGCCTTGTTACCGACTAACGCCAATGAGCCAGTAAATGCCGCCTAAAGGACATGCCAATACCGTACGTCGCAGTGTGCCTGGGCTTTCCAGCCTGCCACGGCCGGTGTATGGGCGCACCGAATCGCTGCCCAACCGTGCGCTGACCCGCCGGCACAGCCACCCATGGGTGCAATTGTCCTACGCCATTTCCGGGGTGCTGGAGATCCAGACCAGCGCCGGCCGCTTCGTCGCACCGCCCCAGCGGGCGGTGTGGATCCCGGCGGGCATGCCGCATCGGGTGTACAGCTCGCCCCATACCGAGATGCGCAGCCTGTACCTTGATTGCAGCGTCACCGCCTGGGCCGCAGAGCGCTGCCAGGTGCTGGAGGTAAGCAGCCTGCTGCGCGAGTTGATCCGCAGTTTCAGCGAGCTGCCGGTGGAATATGCCGAGGATGGCCCGGATGGGCGCTTGGCCCAGGTGGTGCTGGACCAGTTAGCGGCAGCGCCCCAGGTGGACCTGATGCTGCCCTTGCCGCTGGACCCGCGCCTGCGGCAAATCTATCGCAGCCTGAACCTGCACCCGGAACAGCAGACCACCCTGGGGCACTGGAGCCAGAAGCTAGGGGTGAGTGAGAAGACGCTGAGCCGGTTGTTCTTGCGTGACACCGGCCTGACGTTTCGGGCCTGGCGCCAGCGTTTAAGGTTACTGAGCGCCCTGCCCGCCCTGGAGCAAGGCGAGCGGGTGACGGATGTGGCGTTGAACTGTGGCTATGAGTCCACCTCGGCGTTTATCAACGCGTTTCGGCAGCAGTTCGATGCCACGCCGGGTGAGTTCTTCCGCTGACACTTCAAACGCTGAACGTGCCACAGTTACAGTGTTCCTCCTTAACTGACCGGTATTAGGGCAAGCCCCCTCCCACAAAGTTGAGCGTATTTCCAATGGGGATCGACGTTCAGCTGCCGTTACCGCCATGAGCCTCTTCGAAAAAGTAGTCCTTCCAGCTCGCCGCCTTGTTTTTCAGTACGCCCAATTCCTGCAATTTCTCGGCATAGATATAGGTACGCTGCGGCACGATAGTGAAATCGATTTCCGGGTCCTGGACGATTTTTTCCACCAGGTCCAACGGCAGCTTGGACTGTTCTACGCGGATGTACGCCTTGGCCGCTGCGGGTTTGTCGGCCTTGATGATCTGCTCGGCTTCGGCCAGCGCGGCGTAGAACGCCTGGTAGGTCTTGGGGTTTTCGTCGTGGAATTTCTGTGTGGTGTACAGCACGTTGAACGTCGCCGGACCGCCAAGGATGTCGTAGGAACTGAGCACCTTGTGCACATTGGGGTTCAACAGTTCCTGGTACTGGAACGGCGGGCTGGAGAAGTGCGCGTTGATCTCCGAACCACCGGCAATCAACGCGGCGGTGGCATCGGGGTGGGCCAGGCTGATGGAGATGTCATCGAACTTCTTGTAGTTGGCATCGCCGAACTGCCTGGCGGTTTCAATCTGTAAGGTCCGCGACTGGAAACCCACCCCAGCAGCGGGCACGGCGATGCGGTCTTTCTCGGTGAAGTCCTTGAGAGTCTTTACCTTGGGGTTGTTGGTCAACAGGTAGTTGGGCATCGAACCCAAGGAGGCGATGGCCTTGACGTTCTGCTTGCCCTTGGTGCGGTCCCACAGGGTGAGCATCGGCGGCACACCGGCGGACACCACATCCAGAGCGCCGGCCAGCAGCGATTCGTTCATGGCGGTGGCGCCGGAAATGCTGTTCCATTCCACCTGGATGTTCAGGCCCTGGGCCTTGCCGTGTTTTTCGATCAGGTGCTGGTCGCGCACCACATCGAGGATCAGGTAGCCGATGCCGAATTGCTGGGCGATGCTGATCTTGCCTTCGGCCTGGGCACCAGGGCTGAGCAAGACGCTGGCGGCGGCGAGGGACGCGGCCAAGAGAGTCAGGGAGGAACGCTTGAACGTCATGGGGAATCTGCCGCGTTTTCGAGAAGGTGATGGAGCGTAGCCGCGGTTTTTTAGACAGCAAAAGAATATCTGGGTCTATTGTTATGCAAATACCCCTAAAACGGCGCGCGGCTGGTATCGTGCCGCGCTTTGAAAAAACTGCCGCACACTGTGAGGAACTGCACGTTGAACACTGACGAAAAAATGACCGGGGACCTGTTCGAGGTGGATAAGCGCCTGTCACTCAAACCCGTGGTGGACTTCAACAGCTACCTGCGCAGCGCTTTCGGCGACGGCCCGTGCACCTGCATTCGTTGCACCGCCAGCGGCGGTGACGAAACCGGCTACGCGTTCCAACACACCTTCAGCTTCGACGGCAAACCAACCCAGCGCCGCTTTGCCTCCACGGCGGGCAGTGATGTGTTGATGGCGCTGAAAAAGGCCTGGTTGTCCTTCACCAAGGCTGAGTTGCCTTCGAATGGCGCGCTGGCGCTGGAGACGGTGAAGGAATTTGTCGAACCGCAGTTGCACAAGCGCCTGGTGCCGCTGTTTCTGGCCAGTGGTTTGGCCAAGGATGTCGACGGCGAGTTGCACCTGCAGCCACAAGCCACGGCCTGACGCCTTCTCCCTGAATCAAATCGTCGCGTAGCAGCTGTCGAGCCCAAGCGAGGCTGCGTCGGCCGCGACTAGAACCTGAATCGGCAGCGCGCCTGACGCAGCCTCGCTTGCGCTCGGCAGCTGCTACGGGGGATAGATGAGCGTCAGCGCAAACGGGTGACGGTGAGCGCCACCACGGCGATCCGCTCCACACGCTCATAGCCGGGCTTTTCCAGCTCTTCGCCGAACACATCGGGGTCAAGTTCGCGGTAGGTCCACCCAAAGGCATCGCTGCCCAGCAACGGCGTGACGGCGGCCAGGAACGGGTCTTCCCCGGCGACAATCGCCACGCCGGTGTAGAGCACCAGGCTGCCGCCCAGGGCCAGGCGCCCAACGGCCTCGCCGGTGATGCGCACCGACAGTTGCTCGCCCAGTGCCCCGCCGCCATGCCGGTAGGCACGCTGGCGGTCGTCGTTCATATAGGGCGGGTTGGCGACGATCAGGTCGAACGTGCCTTCGACGCTGCCCAGTACATCGCTGTGGTACGCGGTGACGTTCGCCAGCCCGGCCAGCTCGGCATTCACTGCCGTCAGGCGCAAGGCGCGCGGGTTGATGTCCACCGCCAGCACCTCGGCGTCAGACCGCGCCCGGGCGACCACCAACGCGCCCACACCGGCGCCGCAGCCGATGTCCACGGCGCGTTTGATCGGCTCGACGCGCTGTTGCAGATGGGCTTCGATCAGTTGGGCAAACCGATAGCTGTCAGGCCCGAAAAACACCGCGTCCGCTTGGATGGTGGGGTATGCCGAGTGGGCAAACAGCAGGTCGTCCAGGCTCGACCAACGCACCGCACTGCGCCACAGCGCCTCGTGTTTTTCGACCACATCGGCCTGCTGCAGCTCCTCTCGAAACGCCTCCGGCAACAGCTCGCGGTCAAACGGCAGCGACCAGCCGAAGACATCCCGCAGGTCCTTCGCCAGCGGCGCCCCCTGGCGCTGGAAAAACCGTTCATGGGTCAAGGGCGTTGGCGTGATGAAGCGGTAGCCATTTTCCTTCAACCCCCGGCCCAGGTTCAGCAGGGCGCGGTCGGCGAGTTGTTGTGCAGACATGGATGATTTCCTTAGCGCAGGCGCGCACGCAGTTGGATAAAGCGGCGAGTGGCATACAACCCGGCGGGCGTGCAGTGACGCCGCGCCGACAGCCACGGGATCAGCGCATTGAGCTGCTGCTCATCGGGCAGGTTCCACAGCGAATCCACCAGCGCCTGGGTGTCCGGGTCGGACGGGCGATGCTGCTCGCGGGAGAAGCGGCTGCCGCGTCCGGGCCGCACGGGCGCCACACGTTGAGCGCTGATCCAATCACCCGCGATCCAATCGCGCAGCAGCTGTTTCTCATAGCCGCTGAACACGCCAAACATCGCCGCGCCCGCACCTTCGATCAACTGCCAGAAGCGGCTCTCGGCCGGATCCTGGTTGCGCTTGATCCAGCCCTTGTCTTCCAGGGCCTGGAGAAAGGCGCCGATCTGCCCCGGCCGCGCCAGCCATTGGTTGACGGTCTTGCCTTCGAAGCGGCAGTAATCCGAATGCATGTGCTGGCCGAACGTGCGCTTGCGTTCAAGCATGGCGACCACTTCGTCATTCAGGTTGAAGTCGTGGATAACCGCGCAGGTCCCTGGGCCGAGGTCATTCAGGCGGTACCCCTCGGCCACGCGGCGATAGAAGTCCTCCCTGCCCTCCCCCAGCGGCAGCAGGTTCAACACCGACTGCGCGGCCTTGCAGGCGTGGCCGCTGCTGGCATTGTCGATGGTGACGTGGAGGGTGAAGTAATACGGGTCGATGCCCAGTTCGCTCAGCTCATACGCGGTGATCAGCAGGTGCAACGGCAACTGCTCATAACCGAGGTTGAAACCGATGATCTCCGGCAGGAAGTCGTCGGCGCACAGGCCCAGCGCCAGTTGCAGGGCGCCTTGCAGGTAATGGTCGTCCTCAAGGCCGGCGTCGCTGTCGGCATCATGCTAGCTGAGTAATTTGCGGTAGATCACCACATGATTCTGCGCCGCTTCGCCGTCACCCAGCTCTTCGAGATAGGTGGTGAGCAGGCCGTCGAAGCGCGGGTCGTGCCAATAGCGCAGCAGGCCATTGAGCCAGGCACCGTCGACCTGTTTGGTCGGTGCCACGCGCTGCAGGAAATACAGCGCATGGGCCTTGTTCTGGAAATAACGACGTGGCCGGCCTTGCTGGCGTTGCTCCAGGTAATCGGCATAGGCCTGGGCCACGTCGGCGCAGCGCTGTTCGATCCAGGCCGGCAGTTGTTCGGGCATCTGCGGCAACTCACTGGGCGCGTCGCGCACCTGCGCCAAGTGCGTGCGTAGAAACTCCCGCGCAACCTCTTCAGCGCCAGGGGTTTCGCCATACAGGTGTTGGTACGACCACTGATACTGACCCGGTTGGGTGATGGAGGCCGGCTGGCCCGACAGCGCTGTGAGAAGCGTCATGATGGCAGTTTCCGCAAAGTCCGATCCAACCAGGCCTCCCGACAAGGAGGCCCCGCAAGCGCGCTCAACAGCACACGCGTCTAAAATGCAGAGCCTGCGGGCATGGGGAAAATTCAATCGGGGTTGTGCGGCTGCGGATCAGTGGTCGTCAGTAGCCCACGCCGCGGATTCTGGCGCAGCGCAAAAGCCGGCGCGCGACGTCACTTATACAAGATCGCCTGATGGATATCCTCCAGCGCCATGATGCGCTGGGCGGCATTCAGCTTGATGGCCTCCTTGGGCATGCCGAACACCACGCAACTGGCCTCGTCCTGGGCCACCGTGGCGGCGCCGGCCTCGAGCATCTCCTTGAGCCCGCGCGCGCCGTCGTCGCCCATGCCGGTCATGATGATGCCGGTGGCGTTCCTGCCGGCGAACTTGGCCACCGAGCGAAACAGCACATCCACGGATGGCCGGTGCCGGTTGACCAAGGGCCCATCAATGACCTGGGCGTGATAATAGGCGCCGCTGCGAGTCACCATCAGGTGCTTGCCACCCGGCGCGATCAGGGCCAGGCCCGGCAGAATGCGGTCGTTGTTGCGCGCTTCGCGCACCTCGATCTCGCATACGCTGTTGAGGCGCTCGGCAAACGAGGCGGTGAACTTTTCCGGCATGTGCTGCACGATCACCATGCCTGGGCACACCCTCGGCAGTGCCGTCAGAACCGCCTCCAACGCTTGGGTACCGCCGGTGGACGTGCCGATGGCGACGATACGCTCGGTGGTCTGTGCCATGGCATGGCCATTGGCGGCAGGCAGGATCGCATCTGCGGTGAGCTTGCTGGCCGGGGCCAGTGCCGGCGCCGGGCTGGCGCTGCGCTTGCCCAGGTTCCTGACGTTGGAGTTCGCTGCGGCGCGGATCGCGGCCACCAGCTCGGCCGCCGACTCGATCAGGAAATTCTTCAACCCGGTAGTGGGCTTGGTGATGATTTCCACCGCGCCCGCCGACAGCGCCTGCAGGGAGGTTTCCGCGCCTTTCTGGGTCAGCGAGGAACAGATCACCACCGGCGTCGGCCGTTCGCTCATGATTTTCTTGAGAAAGGTGATGCCGTCCATGCGCGGCATTTCCACGTCCAGCACGATCACATCCGGCCATTCCCGGGCGAGTTTGTCCATGGCGAAAATCGGGTCGGAGGCGGCGCCCATGACATGGATATCCGGCGTATCGCTGAGAATCGCCAGCAGTACCTGGCGCACCACGGCCGAATCATCGACCAGCAGCACACTGATTTTTTTGGTAGGCATCTTGTTGAATTGTTCCCATTGGTTGGTGCCGGACCCAGACGTTGCCGTTCCACAGGTCGAACATGATCGTGCGGTAACCGGTACTACCCATGTCCTGGGCCGTCAGGTGCAGGTGATAGCGCTCGGCCAGGGCCAGTGCCGCGCGAATATTCAGGCTGGCCACGTCCTGCGTCGGCAGGCGGCACAGCTGGGGAAACATCTTGCCGCCGCCGAACAATTTGACCTGGTAATCCTGTGCATGCGTGCCATTGATCTCGGCGTGGCGCAGCAGCAGCTCCAGGGCTTCGTCGGCATATCGGCCGTCCAGGGGCTGACGGTCGCGCACGCGCCCCGGCAGCATGAAGTGACACATGCCGCCAATCAGCCGTTGCGGGTGCCAAAAGGTGATCGCCACGCAAGAGCCGAGCAAGGTGCGCAGGCGCGTCGGCCGCGTCGCAAAGCTGACTTGGCCAGGCGCCAATACCACTTCGGCCGTACCGACGGGCTTTTTCATGGCTTGCGGTAAATCGACGGAGCCACCAGTTTCAAGGTGTCATTGACACCGTGGAGGCTTTCCGAGTGACTGATGATCAGGTAACCGCCCGGCTTGAGCAGCGGCAACAGGCGCGCGACCACCTGGCTCTTGGTCTGCTGGTCGAAATAAATCATCACGTTGCGCAGGAAAATCACCTCGAACTCACCCAGGGCCGGCAGCGCTTCGTTAAGGTTGACCTGGACAAAATTGACGCGGCTACGCAAGGCCTTGTCGATCAGCAAGGTGCCCTCCTGGCGACCAATGCCCTTGAGGCAGTACTTGGCCAGCAGCGGTTGGGGCAATGTCTCGGTGCGTTCCAGGGAGTAATGGCCGGTGCGCGCCTTGGCCAGCACTTGGGAGCTGATGTCCGAGCCGACCACTTCCCAGGGCGTGCTGCCGAGGCTTTCGGCCAGGGTCATCGCCAGGCTGTAGGGTTCTTCACCGGAGGAGCTGGCCGCGCTCCACACGCGAAACACCTTGCCCGGCGCGGCCCGGGGCAGCACGTGCTGACGCAGGAAGTCGAAGTGCTTGGGCTCGCGAAAAAAATAGGTTTCGTTGGTGGTCAGCAAATCCAGCGCAACCTGCAGTTCGCCCTTGCGCTGGTCATTCATGATCAGCTTGAAATACTCACCATAGCTGTGCAGCTCATAGTGCTTGAGGCGCTTGAACAGGCGCCCGGCCACCAGGGCTTTCTTGGTCGGCGACAGGTTGATGCCCGCCGCGCGGTAGAGCCAGGTCTGGAACTGACCGAATTCATGGTCATCGATGGACACGGTGTCTGCCATGGTCGGGTCTCAACGCGGGTCGAAGTCGAGGGCCGGCGCCTGGCCGGCCTCGGCGAGGCTGGACATCTCATCGATGGACAGCACCTTGCTCACCTCCAGCACGATCACGAACTTGCCGTCGACCTTGGCCATGCCGCTGATGAAATCGGCGCGAATTCGTGCGCCGAAGTTGGGTGGCGGCTCGATCTGCGTCGCCGGAATCTCCCGCACCGCAGACACCGTATCGACCAGCAGCCCGATGTCCTGGGCCTGGCCATCTTCGGTACTCGCCTCGATGATGATCACGCAGGAGCGCCGGGTGATCGCCGAGTTGGCCCGGCCAAAGCGCGCCGACAGGTCGACCACCGGCACCACCGCGCCGCGCAGGTTGATCACTCCGCGTACGAACGCGGGCATCATCGGCACCACGGTCAGGCTGCCGTATTCGATAATTTCCTTGATCCCCAGAATGCCGATGGCGAACATTTCACCGCCGAGCATGAAGGTCAGATACTGCGCATCCTCATCGACCGCTGCTGCGGTCTGCCGAGTCGTCATTGCTGCACCCATGTCACTCTCCCTAGTAGGCCCGTATTGATCGTGGGATCAGAAGCGGGTGAAATCCGCTTCGTCCGGGGCACTGGCCATGGTGTAGGCGAACGCCTTGCGCTGCGCCGGTGGTTTCGGCTGTGGCGCCTGACGGTTGGGCTTGCTGCCCGGGCTGTCCACGCTGTTGCTTTGAACTGCGGCCTTGGGCGCTGAATCCAGCACGAAAAAGCTCATGGCCTGTTGCAGTTGCTCGGCCTGGCTGCTCATTTCTTCCGCCGTGGCCGCCAGTTCCTCGCTGCTCGAGGCATTTTGCTGGGTTACCTGGTTGAGCTGGGTCATCGCAGTGTTGATCTGCGCGACACCGGCGGCCTGTTCCTCGGACGCGGCGCTGATTTCCTGCACAAGGTCGGACGTCTTGTTGATGGAGGGCACCATTTCGTCGAGCAACTTGCCGGCCTTCTCGGCCATGTCCACGCTGCTGGAGGACAGTTCACCGATTTCCTGGGCGGCAACCTGGCTGCGTTCGGCCAACTTGCGCACTTCGGCGGCCACCACGGCGAATCCCTTGCCGTGCTCGCCGGCCCGAGCGGCCTCGATGGCGGCGTTGAGCGCGAGCAGATTGGTCTGGTAGGCGATGTCATCGATGATGCTGATGCGCTGGGCGATTTTCTTCATCGCCACCACGGTCTGCTGCACCGATTCGCCGCCCTCGGTGGCTTCCTTGGCGGCCTTGCTGGCCATGCCATCGGTGACCTTGGCGTTTTCGGTGTTCTGGTTGATGCTGGCACTCATCTGCTCGACCGACGCACTGGTTTCCTCGACGCTGGCGGCCTGTTCACTGGTGGCCTGGCTCATCGATTGCGCGGTGGCGCTGACTTCCTCGGAGGCGCTGGCCAGGTTGTCGGCGGCGTTACGCACTTCGCCGATAATATGGGCGAGCTTGCCGACCATGTTGCGCATGGCGTTGAGCACCATGCCGGTTTCATCCTTCCCGCCCGGCTCGATGTGCGCGTTGAGGTTGCCTTCGGCCAATTGCTCGGCGGCGCTCGCGGCCTGGCGCAATGGGCGGGAAATGATCCGCGCGATGAACATCGCCAGGCCCAGGCCGATCAACAGGGCCGCGACCAGTACCGCGATGATCGACACCCGCGCGCTTTCATACAGCGCCGAGCCCTTGTCACCTGCGGCCGTTGCGCCGGCATCATTGAGCTCGACCATTTTCTGCAGACGGGCCGTCACCTCATCGAAATGCCCCTTGGATTCTCCCCTGAGCAAACCGCGCGCCTGGGCTTCCTGGTTCTGGCGGGAAAATTCAAGCAACAGCTTGCTGGATGCCAGGTAGGCGTCCCAAGCGCTTTTCACACTGGCCAGGAGTTGCCTATCTTCATCGTTCGACAGCAACTGCTCGTAGTTGACCATGCGGGTTTCGAACTGTTGACGCGCATCAGCGGCCTCGCGTTCGGCCTGGGCCTTTTCCTCGGCAATCTCGGTGCCGATGTGGCGGTTCTCTTTCAAGCGATAGTTGGCGGCAAAAAAACGCATGCCTGCCGCGGCACGCATGGAGGGCATCCAGTTGCCCTTGATGTCCTGGGCGGCCTGGTTGACGGCACCGAGCTGGAGGATGGCGAAGCCGCCCATGGCCCCAGTGAGCGCCAGGACCACCAGGAATGAACAGATCAACTTGGTGGAAATCTTAAGATCGTAGAACCATTTCATCGGGGAACCTCCATGGAATTGCAAATGCGTCAGCGAGCGACGGCCGGTGGCGACTGAGGCGCCTGGGCCGTGCGGGCTTCCAGTTGTACGATTTGGTTGAGCAGTACCGGTACATCCAGGATCAGGGCCACCGCGCCGCTGCCCAATATGGTCGAGCCGCTGATGCCACGCAGTGCACCGAACAACTTGCCCAGGGGTTTGATCACGGTCTGGAACTCGCCGAGCAGGTCATCCACCACCAGCCCGGCCTTATGCTCGGCGTAACGCACCACCACCACATTCTGGCGTCGGGTCGCGGGGCCTTCGTGGCTGAAGTGGTCGCGCAGGTGCACCAACGGCAACACCTCGCCACGCAGGTCCAGATAACCCGTGTCGCGACTGGACTGGCGCTGCTGTTCATCCAGCTCGATACACTCCTGGACCATGTCCAGGGGAATCACGTAGGTGGATTGGTCGATGCCGACCAGGAACCCATTGATGATCGCCAGGGTCAGCGGCAAGCGAATGCGCACCACGGTGCCCTGGCCGGGACGGCTGTCGAGGTCGACGGTGCCGCGCAACAGGGTGATATTGCGCTTGACCACGTCCATGCCGACGCCGCGCCCGGACAGGTTGGTCACCGCCTCGGCGGTGGAGAACCCCGCCTCGAAGATCAGGTTGTAGATCTCCTGGTCGTTGAGCACCGCACCGCTGGCCACCAGCCCGCGTTCCTGGGCCTTTTGCAGGATGCGTTCGCGGTTGAGGCCGGCGCCGTCGTCGGCGATCTCAATGACGATGCTCCCCGAGTCGTGGTAGGCATTGAGGCTCAGATGCCCCTTGGCCGACTTGCCGGCCGCACGCCGCGCATCGGCGCTTTCGATGCCGTGGTCCATGGCGTTGCGCAACAGGTGCATCAGCGGGTCGCCGATCTTCTCGACCACGGTCTTGTCCAGTTCGGTTTCCGCGCCGCTGATGCTCAGTTCGATGTCCTTGCCCAGTTCCTGGCTGATATCGCGCACCACGCGGCGGAAGCGGTTGAATGTGTCGCCGATGGGGATCATGCGCAAATGCAGGGCGCCATCGAGGATCTCTTCCACCAGCCCCGATACCGTCGAGGAGGCCTCGTGCAACGGGTCGTTGTTACAGGACCGGGCCAGCAGGCTCGCGCCGGCGCTGGCGATGACCAGTTCGCCAACCAGATTGATCAACTCGTCGAGCTTGTCAGCGTTGACGCGCACGTAATTGCCGTCGCGGGTTTTCGCCTCGCTGGCTGCCGGACGCTGGGGTGCGGCGGTCACAAGGCCCGGCTCGAGCGGCGTGACCAACTCGCCAGCAATGGCCGCTGTGCTGTCGGGCGCTTCGTCGACGGCACTGATGTGCACTTCACAGTCGTCACGCACAAAGTCGAACACTTCGTTGAGGGTGGCGTGGCTGGCCATCGAGCGCAGGTCGATCTCGAAACCCAGGTAGCAGCTTTCCGGGTCCCAGCTGTCCATGGGCGGGATGCTGTCGGTCAGGGTGGCGACCTGTATCAACTGCCCCAAGGTCTCGAGGTAGCGCAGAAATGACAGCGGGTCCATGCCATTACGGAACACATCCGTGCCGAAGCGCAGGGAAATATGCCAAAGCACTTCGACCGCCACGTCGTCGGTCACCTCGGCGGTTTCGACGCTGGCAACGGCGGTTCGCATCGGCTGGTAGGCACTCAGCGCCTCGCGCAATGCCTCGCCGCGCTCCAGAGCGGCAGGCGTCGGCACCTCACCGCGGTTGGCGACCACTTCGACCAGTTCGAGCATGTGGTCGCCGCACTTGAGCAGCAGCGCGATCAAGGCGGCGTCCACCGCCACACTGCCTTCGCGCAGGCGGTCAAGCACGTCTTCGACGATATGCGTGAACCCCACGATCGACGCCAGGCCGAAAAGGCCCGCCGAACCCTTGATGGTGTGCGCGGCGCGGAAAATCGCGCCGATGGCATCCTGGTCGCCGGGCTCGCTTTCCAATTGCAGCAGGGATTGCTCCATGGCCTGCAACAGCTCGCGAGCCTCTACGATGAATGTCTGCTGTGCCTGATCGAGATTAATGCTCACCGTGACTTTCCTTGTCGATCAAAAACATGGGAAGCGCTGACTATGAGGCCGCGCTGCGACACAGTTGGAGCGCCTGCGTGACCGCCTGGCTCTGGCCGGTCACGCTCAAGGCTATGCCGGCATTACTGGCCTCTCGTCGGATAACCGCGAGCAACTGCAAGCCGGCGCCATCCATCTCTGTGACCTGCGACAGGTCCAGCTCCAGGCGTGGCGCCGCGCCCATCTGCGGCAGCAGCGCCGCCGCCAGTTCCGCTACGGTGTAGATCGTAAGCTCGCCGTCAATGCGCACCTGGGCAGTGTCGTCGAGTGTTTCAGTGGTAATCGGCATGAGAGCCTCCCTGGCGCCGGGATCAAGGCAGGATCAGTTTAGACACAGCTGCCAACATCTGCGCAGGCTGGAACGGCTTGACCACCCAGGCCTTGGCGCCGGCGGCCTGGCCCTCGGCCTTCTTCGACTCCTGGGACTCGGTGGTGAGCATGATGATCGGGGTGAACTTGTAGTTAGCCAGCTTCTTGACCTCCTTGACGAAGGTGATGCCGTCCATGTTGGGCATGTTCACGTCGCTGATGATCAGGTGCACTTTCTGCCCGGTCAGCTTGCCCAGGGCATCCTTGCCGTCGCTGGCCTCGATGACGTCGTAACCGGCGCTTTTCAAGGCTATGCCGACCACTTGCCGCACGCTGCTGGAGTCGTCGACCACTAATACACTCTTCGCCATGATGTGCTCCTAAAAGAAGGTGATGTCTTGAGAATTCTGCTGGACGGCCGCCTCTCCATGGTGCAGGCGCCGTTGCTCGTCGGTGGCATAGGTGGCTTCCATGCGCGCCAACCATTGGCGGGCGTCGACGGCCACCGGCTGGTCCGGGGCCTGGCTGGCCTGCAGGAGGTGCTCATGCAGGGCGTGCATGTTGTCGCGCACGTGGCTGAGGATCTGGCTGACCCGGTCCTGGAATTGCAGGTTGACCAGCACTTCGGTCATCTCATCCCGGATGCCGTAGCTTTCCTGCTTGAGCAGGTCGGCGGATTCGGCCAGGCGCCCGGTGATGTTCTGGAAGCGTTCGAGCACTACTTGAATACTGTTTTCGGACTCGGCCACCGAATGGCTGTCCTGGTCGGCACTGCTGGACGCGGCCTGGACCAATTGCGTAATGGCGTTGTTGATGATGTCGACCTTGGCCGACATCTGCTGGCCGGTTTCACTGGATTTGCTCGACAGGCTGCGCACCGCGTCGGCCACCACCGCAAAACCGCGCCCGGCCTCACCGGCACGCGCCGCCTCGATGGCGGCGTTGAGGGCCAGCAGGTTGGTTTGCGCGGCAATCGCCGCCACATCGGCGGCCATGGTCCGCAGTTCGCCGGTATAGGCGGTCAGGCTGCGGACCTGGGCCAGGGTCTGGTCACGGCTGGTTTGGGTGGCCTTGAGCGAATTGATCACCTGGCTCAGCTCGCTGTCACTGCGTGCCAGCACCTCAAGCGCGCCGTCGGCGGCCTGCCCGTCCAGTTCACCGGCCGCGTGCTGCGAGGCTTGTACCGTCTCCTGCAATCGTGCGGCGATCCCGGTGAAACGGTTGGCCAGGCTCACGATCGCTTCTTCGGTCTGATGGCGCGAGCTTTCCACCTGCTTGGCCCAGATGGGCATGGCGCCCAGCAATACCTCGTCGAGTTGGGCACGAGAGGCCATGCCGTCGTGCACCGCGTGCGCATCTGACTGTTCCGCCAGTGCAAGCGCTTGCAGCATTGCGTTGCGCTGCGAACTCGCGCTCCAGGCACAGGCACCGAGGCCGATCAGCACCAGTACCGTGCAGGCCAGCAGATTGGCCGACGAGGTTGATTGCACGAGTATCCACAACACGGCGGGCACGACCGGGATCAAAGCGAACCAGCGAAAACGTGGATAAACGGGAAGAGGCAGGCGGCTGGATTGGCGCTGGGGCATGAGTTCGATCCTTGAACGTTGTTGCGGATGTAAGTGACATAGTTGTTATCTGCGCTGTAACTTGCAACTTGAGGTGACTTAGGTGCCTTCCGTCTGGTTTATGAACCGTGGGTGACAGATCGGTCAGTTCTGGGTCCTTGTTCCTGAAGGATCAGCGGTGGTTTACCGAACAGGGGTTTGTCGCAAGCGCTGGCGAGCGAGTCTGTCTTTCAGGCTGAGAAATCTCTTTGTGGTGAGGGGGCTTGGTTCCGTGG
This sequence comes from Pseudomonas sp. JV449, assembly GCF_032424295.1. Classification (NCBI taxonomy): domain Bacteria; kingdom Pseudomonadati; phylum Pseudomonadota; class Gammaproteobacteria; order Pseudomonadales; family Pseudomonadaceae; genus Pseudomonas; species Pseudomonas sp. JV449. The sequence continues at coordinate 99,665 of NZ_VYKD01000019.1, forward strand.
CGGCCTCTGGGCCGACCATGTCGTTGGGTTTGACCGAGTACATATCCGTTGCTGCGGTCACGGCCACTTAGGGTTCCGCTCTTACAGCGGGTCACTTTTGGAAAGAGCCCAAAAGTAACCAAAAGGCTCTCGCCCCACCACTCGGTACCTCGCCTAGGCTCGGTATGCCCGAACGCAGGCTTGAATCCGTGGGCCGCCGTCATGGGCCATCCCTGGCCCAGGACGGCTAACCCGGCGTCCTGCCGGGTTACCCACGGATTCAAGCCTGCGTTCGGCCAGCGTGGTTAACGGGGCGCCTAGGATCAAAAGCCAGAGCAAAAGCAGAGCAAAAGCAGGCTGAGGTCTGCCTGCTGGATGGAGATCCAAATGTGGGAGGGGGCTTGCCCCCGATGAGCATGGGTATCTACACAACTTCCAGTGAATACGGAATCTATGGCAATTAGGCTTCTGTGGTGAGCGGGCTTGCCCCGCGCTGGGCTGCGAAGCAGCCCCAAAACCTTCACCTCGATTGATTCTGGCACTCTGCGGTGACCTTATTGGGGCCGCTTCGCAGCCCAGCGCGGGGCAAGCCCGCTCACCACAGAGTTATGTGTGTTACTTTTGGGTCTTTCCAAAAGTGACCCGCTGTAAGAGCGGAACCATAGGCAGCCGTGACCGCAGCAACGGATATGTACTCGGTCAACTCCAACGACATGGTCGGCCCGAAGGCCGCCACGAAAGTAAGCTGCCCATACTCAGGATTGCCTGACCACCGCGCGTCATCGGTCACAGAGCTGCGCCTTCATGTTTGCACCAAAACAAAACGGCACCTGGGTGCCGTTTTGTGTTCCACGCCCCGGCACGTTTACTTACGCGCTGCCTCCCACTGCTTGAGCAGGTCGCCGTAGGCCACGGTCTCGCCTTTCGGTTTCTCGTTGGCCAGTTTCGGTTTCGGCGCGCCCGGCTGGTCGAACCAGTATTGCGCGTCACGCTCAGGGTTCATTTTCGGGCCGCACACCGGTTGCACCTTGGAGCGCTCCAGGCGCGTCATGATCGCGTCCTGCTCCTTGGCCAGGTTGTCGAGGGCCTGTTGCGGGGTTTTCTCGCCGCTGGCGGCGGCGGCGATGTTGCTCCACCACAGTTGCGCCAGACGTGGGTAGTCCGGCACGTTGGTACCGGTCGGGGTCCACTCGACCCGCGCCGGGCTGCGGTAGAACTCCACCAGGCCACCGAGTTTCGGCGCCATGTCGGTCATGGCCTGGGAGTTGATATCGGACTCACGAATCGGCGTCAGGCCGACGATGGTTTTCTTCAGGGACACGGTTTTCGAGGTGACGAACTGCGCGTACAACCAGGCCGCGAGTTTCTGTTTCTCCGGGGTGGACTTGAGGAAGGTCCAGGAACCCACGTCCTGGTACCCCTTCTTCATGCCTTTTTCCCAATACGGTCCGACCGGCGACGGCGCCATGCGCCATTTCGGCGTGCCGTCGGCGTTCACCACCGGCAGGCCCGGCTTGGTCATGTCGGCGGTAAACGCGGTGTACCAGAATATCTGCTGGGCGATGTTGCCCTGGGACGGCACCGGGCCGGATTCGGAGAAGGTCATGCCCGCCGCTTCCGGGGGGGCGTAGGCTTTCATCCAGTCCACGTATTTCTGCGTGGCGAACACCGCCGCCGGGCCGTTGGTGTCGCCGCCACGGGTGACGCTGGAGCCCACCGGGTGGCAGTCCTCCACGCGGATGCCCCACTCGTCCACCGGCAAGCCGTTGGGCAGGCCCTTGTCGCCGCCACCGGCCATGGAGAACCAGGCATCGGTGAAGCGCCAGCCCAGGGACGGGTCTTTCTTGCCGTAGTCCATGTGCCCATAGATGCGCTTGCCGTCGATTTCCTTGACGTCTTCGCTGAAGAATTTGGCGATGTCTTCATAGGCCGACCAGTTCACCGGCACGCCGAGGTCATAGCCGTATTTTTCCTTGAACTTGGCTTTCAGCTCCGGACGCTCGAACCAGTCGGCGCGGAACCAGTAGAGGTTGGCAAACTGCTGGTCGGGCAGCTGGTAGATCTTGCCGTCCGGCGCGGTGGTGAAGGAGATGCCGATAAAGTCCTTGATATCCAGGGTTGGCGAGGTAAAGGCCTTGCCTTCGTTGGCCATCAGGTCGGTGATGGATTCGGTCTTGCCATAGCGAAAGTGCGTACCGATCAAGTCGGAATCGTTGACCCAGCCGTCATAGATATTCTTGTCGGACTGCATCTGGGTTTGCAGTTTCTCCACCACGTCGCCTTCCTGCAGCAGGTCGTGAGTCAGCTTGATGCCGGTGATTTCGCTGAAGGCCTTGGCCAGCACCTTGGATTCGTACTCGTGGGTGGTGAGGGTTTCCGACACCACGTTGATCTTCATCCCACGGAACGGTTCCGAGGCTTTGATAAACCACTTCAACTCCTCCAACTGCTGGTCGGCCGTGAGGGTCGACGGCTTGAACTCGCTGCCGATCCATTTCTTCGCCGCATCTTCATACGCATCAGCCCAGGCCGAAGCGCTCAAACCGCTGAGGGCCAGTACGGCGGCCAATGAAATGCTATGTCGCAGCTTATTGTTTTTATTCAACATAGAGACCTCCTGGTTAATTTCAAAAAGGACTACAAACGCCACAACCCTCTGTAGGAGCGAGCTTGTTCGCGAAAAACCCGAGGACACCGCGTACATCCAGAATGCCCGCGTTATCGTTGGCGATTTTCGCGAGCAAGCTCGCTCCTACAAGGTGTCGGGGCACTAGCCCCAACGCATCACACTCAACAGCCATACCAGGGAGAGCGCGGACGCTACCCAGATGCTCCAGTCGGTAACGCCGATCACCAGCAAATGCAGGTAGGCGCTGCCGAGAAGACCGATAAACAAGCGATCACCACGGGTGGTGCTGATCGGCAGGACGCCGCGCCGCGGAATGCTCGGCGAGCGCAGCTCCCAGGTGGTCATGCCCGCCAGAATCAGGGCAATGCCGCCAAAGAACAGTGCAGTGGGGGTGGTCCAGGCCATCCATTCCATCATCGACTCCTCAGACCCGGCCCAGGGCAAAGCCCTTGGCCACATGGTTGCGAACAAACCAGATCACCAGCATGCCGGGCAGGATGGTCAACACCCCCGCCGCTGCCAGCACCCCCCAATCGATACCCGACGCCGACACCGTGCGGGTCATCACCGCGGCGATGGGCTTGGCGTTGACCGAGGTCAGGGTGCGCGCCAGCAGCAGCTCGACCCAGGAAAACATGAAGCAGAAAAACGCGGTCACACCGATGCCGGAGCCGATCAACGGGATAAAAATCTTCACGAAGAACTTGGGAAAACTATAGCCGTCGATGTAGGCGGTTTCGTCGATTTCCTTGGGCACCCCCGACATGAAGCCCTCCAGGATCCACACCGCCAGCGGTACGTTGAACAGGCAGTGGGCCAAGGCCACGGCGATGTGCGTGTCGAACAGGCCGATGGACGAATACAGCTGGAAAAACGGCAGCAGGAACACCGCGGGTGGCGCCATGCGGTTGGTCAGCAGCCAGAAGAACAGGTGCTTGTCACCCAGGAAGCGGTAGCGCGAGAAGGCATAGGCTGCCGGCAACGCCACGCTCAGGGAAATCACCGTGTTCAGGCTCACGTAGTACAGCGAGTTGAGGTAACCGGTGTACCAGCTGGGGTCGGTGAAGATCACCTTGTAGTTGGCCAGGGTGAAATCCTGCGGAAACAGGGTCAGCCCGCCGAGGATTTCGGTGTTGCTCTTGAAGGACATGTTCAGCAGCCAGTAGATCGGCACCAGCAGGAACAGGATGTAGATCAGCAGCGGAATAACCTTGCGCTTGCTCATGTTGGCGGCCTCAGCGGTTGGCGTCGGAGTGGGTCATGGCGGTGTAGAACAGCCAGGACACCAACAGGATGATCAGGAAGTACACCAGGGAAAACGCCGCCGCCGGGCCCAGGTCGAATTGGCCTACGGCCATCTGGGTCAGCGTCTGACTGAGGAACGTCGTGGCATTCCCCGGCCCGCCCCCCGTGAGGACGAAGGGCTCGGTGTAGATCATGAAACTGTCCATGAAGCGCAGCATCACCGCGATCAGCAGCACGCTTTTCATCTTCGGCAACTGGATATGCCGGAACACCGCCCACGCCGAAGCCCGATCGATACGTGCGGCCTGGTAGTACACATCCGGGATCGCTCGCAGCCCGGAATAACACAGCAGCGCCACCAGTGAGGTCCAGTGCCACACATCCATCACCAGCACGGTGACCCAGGCGTCCATGGTGTTGGCCGCATAGTTGTAGCTGATGCCCAGGGCGTTGAGGCTGTAGCCCAGCAGACCGATATCGGCACGGCCGAAAATCTGCCAGATGGTGCCCACCACGTTCCACGGAATCAGCAACGGAATGGCCAGGATGATCAGCACCAGCGACGACCAGCGGCCCTTGGTCGGCATGGTCAGGGCGATGGCGATACCCAGGGGGATTTCGATCAGCAGCACGCAAGCCGAATAGATGAACTGGCGCAGCAGCGAGTCATGCAGGCGTGGGTCGAGCAGCACCTGCTTGTACCAGTCGGCGCCGACGAAGTAGCGGCTGGACTGGTCGAAGATGTCCTGCACCGAATAGTTGACCACCGTCATCATCGGGATCACCGCACTGAACGCCACCAGCAGGAACACCGGCAACACCAGCCACCAGGCCTTGTTGTTCTGCACCTTGTTCATGGCTGCACCTCCAGCAGGTAGTCGTCGGCATACACCATCAGCCACTGCGCGGGAAAGCTGATGGACGCTCTGCCCTCGGGCACCGGTTTGTCTTCGGCCAGGCGCACTTTGAGGGTGGCGCCGTCGAGGTTGAGGGTCATGATCTTGTAGGTGCCGAGGTCTTCGAGGTGAGTGACATCGGCCTGCAGGGCGTCAGGGTTGTACTCGTCCCACACGTGAATGAATTCCGGGCGGATCCCCACCTGCAGCGTCTTGTAGTCGCTGCCGGCAATGCGTTGCTGCAAGGCCTCGGATAACGGCAGAAGCGTACCGGCAAAGCGCACACCGCCGGCCTCGGCCTGCACTTCGATCAGATTCATCCCAGGGCTACCGATGAAATAGCCGACAAAGGTGTGGCTGGGCCGTTCGAACAACTCACGGGGCGTGCCGAACTGCACGATCTGCCCGCCGTACATCACCGCGATCTTGTCGGCGAAAGTCGAGGCCTCAAGCTGGTCATGGGTGACGTAGACCATGGTGATATTGAACTGCTCATGGATCTGCTTGAGCTTGCGCCGCAGCTTCCACTTCAGGTGCGGGTCGATCACCGTCAGCGGTTCGTCAAAGAGGATGGCCGACACGTCATCCCGCACCAGGCCACGGCCCATGGAGACTTTCTGTTTTTCGTCGGCGGTGAGGTTGCGGGCTTTTTTGCTCAGCAGGTTTTGCAGGTCGAGGACTTCGGCAATTTCCTGCACCTTGCTGTGAATTTTCGCCTCGGCCATGCCTTGGTTTCGCAGGGGAAAGGCCAGGTTATCGAACACGGTCATGGTGTCGTACACCACCGGGAACTGGAACACCTGGGCGATGTTGCGTTTTTCCGGGGTGAGGTCATTGACCACTTTGCTATCGAACAGCACCTGCCCTTCGGACGGGCTCAGCAGGCCGGAGATGATATTGAGCAACGTCGACTTGCCGCAGCCCGACGGCCCGAGCAAGGCGTAGGCACCGCCCTGCTCCCACACGTGGTTCATTGCCCGGATGGCGTAGTCCTCAGGGCCGCTCGGCGTGGGACTGTAGCTGTGCGCCAGGTTCTGCAAATGGATCTCGGCCATCAGGCAACCCTCGCGACGCGGCGCCCGGGGGCCTGGACCAAACGGCCCTGGCCATCGAACACAAACAGTTTATGGGTGGGGATGTACACGCGGATCGGCGCGTCGACGTCGTACTCATGCACCCCCGGCAGGTGCAGCACCAGCAGGAAGTGCTCGCTGCGCACATGCAGGAAGGTTTCCGAACCGCTGATCTCGGCGACTTCCACGGTCACCGCCAGCTCGAGGTCGTCGTCGTTGCTCGGCACCAGGCTGATATGGCTGGGGCGCACACCAAAGCGGAATTCGCCTTCGCCGATGGGACGCAGGTCAACGTTCAGCGGGAAGTGCACGAAATTGGCGAAGCTCACCTCGTTACCGCTGATACGCCCCGGCATCAGGTTGATCGGCGGCTCGGAAAACAGCTCGGCGGCCAACACGGTCTGTGGCTGGTGATACACCTCGGCGGCCTTGCCGCTCTGGATCACCCGGCCCTCGTGAAGAATGGTGGTGGTGCCGCCCAGGGCCAGGGCCTCGTTGGGCTCGGTGGTGGCGTAGATGGCAATGGTATGCCGCGCCTTGAACAGCTCGCGCATTTCCTGACGCAGCTCTTCGCGCAGTTTGTAGTCCAGGTTCACCAGTGGCTCGTCGAACAGGATCAGTTCGGCGTCTTTCACCAACGCGCGGGCCATGGCCGTGCGTTGCTGCTGGCCACCGGACAACTCCAACGGGTGGCGTTGCAGGAATTTCTCGATGCGCAGCATCCGCGCGGTTTCCAGCACCTTGCTCTGGATCAGCTCGTTGGACACACCGGCCTGGCGCAACGGCGAGGCGATGTTTTCGAACACGGTCATGGTCGGGTAGTTGATGAACTGCTGATACACCATCGACACGTTGCGCAGGCGCACCGGTTTGTGGGTGACATCCACGCCGTTCATCAGGATGCGCCCGCTGTCGGGCTTGTCCAGGCCCGCCATCAGGCGCATCAGGCTGGTCTTGCCGGACAGGGTGCGACCAAGCAAGACGTTGAAGGAGCCGGCTTCGAAGCGCAGGTTGGCGTCGTCGATCCAGGTTTGGCCTTCGACGACGCGGGAGACATGTTCCAGGGTCAATGACATGACACGACCTTTTTATTATTGGAATGAATCTGGCCAGTCGTCAGAGCGAGTTTCATGCCAAAAACGGCAGGTGCTTGATCCGCAAGGAAATGGGTGAAACGGGATGTTCAGGAGCGAACAGAAATGAACAGGTCTGGCTGAACAACTGAACAATCCGGGGGTTGACAATGAACAGTTATGAACAACACTCTTTGAACCCGATTGACGTGGTTGCATCCGTTGATTGTGCAAGACCCCAAAACAATAAAAAGAAGGTCGCCCCATGGCCGAACCCCTGGCTCACGACACCCTTATCCAGGAATCCTGGCGCCGTTGCCGCGCCTTCGGCCTGGACCACCAGAGCACGCCCAGCTTCGATCAACTGCCCGCCGAGGGCATCAGCCAATTGCTGGAAAGCCAGCATTCCCTGGTGCAGACCACGCACCAGGAAGTCCTGCCCTACTACGAAAACATCCTGAGCAATTCCAACTGCCTGATCATGCTGGCCGACAACCAGGGCCAGGTGCTGACCAGTTGGGGCACTCAGCGCTTTATCGAGCCCAAGCTGGCCCGAGGGTTCAGCGCCGGCGCCAGCTGGATGGAGCGTTCCAGCGGCACCAATGCCATCGGCACCGCACTGGCCTGTGCCCAGGCGGTGCATATCGAACATGACGAACACTTCCTCAAGGCCAACCGCTTCATGACCGGCTCGGCAGCACCGATCTTCGATGCCCAGCGCGAAATCATCGCGGTGCTGGATGTCTCCAGTGACAGCTACCTGCCGCCCTCCCACACCCTGGGCATGGTCAAGATGATGAGCCAGACCGTGGAGAATCGGCTGATCCTCAACCTGTTTCGCGGTGAGCATTTCCAACTGACCTTCAACACCGGCCTGAGCAACCTCGACAGCCAATGGGCGGGCCTGCTGATCTTTGACGAGAGCGGCCAGGTGCTCTCGGCCAACCGCCGGGCCGACAACCTGTTGGGCATCAGCCTGTCGCGGGTGATGATCGACAGTTTGTTCAAGGTGTCGCTGCTGGAGTTGCTCAATCAACCGGAGGGTCTGCCCTTTTCGTTGCAGGCGGCGGGACGCAATCGCTTCCAGTGCCTGCTGAAGCGACCGAAGCAGATGCCGGTGCAGGCCCGCGTGTTCAGCGAACCCGTTGCGCCAAAGCCCGCCGCGATTGGTTTGAAGACCCTGCACTTTGGCGATGTGCGCGTGGAAAAAGCCGTGCGCCAGGCCGAGCGCCTGCTGGAGAAGGACATCCCGCTGCTGATCCACGGAGAAACCGGCGTGGGCAAGGAAGTCTTCGTCAAGGCCCTGCACCAGGCCAGTTCCCGCAGCCAGCAGGCGTTTATCGCGGTGAACTGTGCGGCGATTCCCGCCGAGCTGGTGGAATCGGAACTGTTCGGCTACGAAAAAGGCGCGTTCACCGGCGCCAACCAGAAAGGCAGCATTGGCCTGATCCGCAAGGCCGACAAGGGCACGCTGTTCCTCGATGAAATCGGCGATATGCCGCTGCCGACGCAAGCGCGCCTGTTGCGGGTATTGCAGGAGCGTTGTGTGCAGCCGGTGGGCAGCAGCGAGTTGTTCCCGGTGGATTTGCGCATCATCTCGGCCACTAACCGGGCCTTGCGCGAGCAGGTCCAGGCCGGGCGCTTTCGCGAGGACTTGTACTACCGCATCGGCGGCCTGACCCTTGAATTGCCACCGCTACGCGAGCGCAGCGACAAACGGGCGCTGTTCCAGCAACTGTGGCAGCAACACCGGGAGCCAGGCCAGTGGGCCGGGCTCAGCGCCGAGGTGCTGGCACTGTTCGAACAGCACCCGTGGCCCGGCAACCTGCGCCAGGTGAGCAGCGTGCTGCAGGTGGCGCTGGCGATGGCCGAGGAACAGCCGATCCGCCCGGAGCATCTGCCGGACGATTTTTTTGTCGATTTGAACGTGACGGCGCCACTGCCCGCCAGTGAACACCTGGATGCCCGCATCGACCTGACCCAGCGCTTGAAGGCCGCTGGCGGGAATATTTCCCACCTGGCGCGGGAGCTGGGGGTGAGCCGCAACACCCTGTACAAGCGCCTGCGCCAGAACGAACGCTAGCGCGGCTTGACCACCACCAGCAGGTCGGTGAAGTACTCCACCTGGATCGGCAGGTTATCCGCCAGGGTCGACAGCGCCGCCGCCGTGTCATCCAGTTTGAACACCCCCGTCACCCGCAGGTTCTGCAAGGCCTGGGGGTCGAAGCGCAGCAGGCCGTGGCGGTAGCTGGCCAGGGTTTGCAGCACTTCGCTCAGGGGTTGGTCGTTGACCTTGAGCAGGCCACGGGTCCAGGCGTCCGGGTCGGTGTCGTCGGTGGCCTGGGGCGATTGGGCGCGACCATGGTCGAGGATCGAACGCTGGCCGGCAGTGACCTTGACCCCTTCGCTGCTGTCCCCTTTGACCGCCACGGTGGACTCGATCACCGTCACCACCGTCGTGCCGTCTGGCGCGCGCTTGACCAAATAACGCGTGCCCAGTGCCGTCGCCGTGCCTTGGTCGGTACGCACCACGAAGGGCCGCGTCGCATCCTTGGCCACGTCGACCCAGAGCTCGCCTTGCAGCAGTTCGATCACCCGTTGGTGGCCGTCGAATTTCACGTCCACCGCCGAGTTGCTGTTGAGTTGCAACTGGCTGCCGTCTTCAAGGACGATCTGGCGCCGCTCGCCCACGTCGGTGCGCTGGTCGGCCATCCACACCGGCAGGTGCGTAAGGCCCAGCCAGCCGCAGAGTAATACGCCGAGCACGCCCATCGCCTGGGCACCGCGCGCGCGACGCGGGGCAAATGCGCGGTTCAGGGCCACGCGTGCGGGTTGTGCAGGCAAGGCGTCGAGGCTTCCCCACAGCGCGCGCATGCGGTCGATGGCGACGGCGTGACGAGGGTCTGCCTGGCACCAGGCGTTGAAGGCCTGACGCTCGGCGTCGCTGACCTCTTCGTCGTGCAGGCGGGTCAGCCAATTCGCCGCTTGCTGGATGATCTGTTCGGAACTCATGCCAGCGGGTCTGCCGCGTGCAGGCTGTGGTAGCAGTGCACCAGGGCGCTGGAGATGTAGTTTTTGACAGTGCTGGCGGACACCTCCAGGCGCGTGGCGATTTCGCTGTAGGTCAGCCCGTCGAGGCGACTCAACAGGAAGGCTTCGCGAGCCTTGGCGGGCAAGCCGGCAAGCATTTCGGCGATGCGTTCCAGGGCTTGCAGGGCGATATGGATCGCGGCCGGGTCGGGCATGCCGGCATCCTCGCTCTGGATCACCAGGGCTTCCATGTAGGCTTTTTCAATGCGTCGACGCCGGGCGCCATCGATCAGCAGGCGCCCCGCCGTGGTGGCCAGGAAGGCCCTGGGTTCCTGGATATTTTGCGGCTCGGCCAGCATCAGCACACGGATGAAGGCATCGTGGGCCAGGTCGGCGGCGTGCTGGGAACACCCCAGTTTTCTGCGCAGCCAGCCTTGCAACCAGCCGTGGTGCTCGCGGTACATCGCCGTAAGGGTCTGCTGACGCACTGAATCGCCCAGCGCGGCCGGAATGTCATGCATGCGCAAAAGAGTCTCAAATGGGAAGAGTTACCAATTGCGCAAACAATGCCAGTAAAACGATAGTGGGGCAAGGGGCGCACAAGCCCCCTCCCACAGTTTGATCTCCATGCAGCAGGTAACTGTGTGTCCTCTTAGCGCCAGCTCCATGAGACACCGGTGTAGATCCCGCGGCCATCGGCCGGGGTTGAGCGTGCGACATCCAGGCCCTTGTCGTCGTAGCCCGGCGTGACGGTGTTGGCGTAGCGGCGGTTGGTGAGGTTGCGCAGGTCGACCCAGGCTTGCCAGTCCTGCTTGGGTGCGTCGTAGCCGAGGGTCGCGCCCAGAAGGGTGTAGGACGCGGCGTAATAGGAATTGGCGTAATCCACCGCCACCCGCGAGGAATGCTCGGTATTGAGGCTGGTGTAGAAGCCCGTCGGGTGGCCGTAGCGCAGTTGCGCCTGATAGTAGTGCTGGGGGATGCCCGGCAAGCGGTTGCCGCCGAAACGGTCGTCGTCGCGGTAGTGGAAGTCGCTGAAGGTATAGGCCTGGCGCAGGTCGAGCTTACCGCTGCGGCCGCCGTCCCACAGCGGGCTGAGCAGGCCCAGCTCCACGCCCTGATGCACGGTGGGGCTGGCATTGGATTCGGCGACGATGGCATTGCTGGTCGAGGTCTGGGCCCGGGTTTCCACGGTGAGCAGTTCGTGGCGCACTTCGGAGCGGTACAGCGCCAGGTCCCACTGGCCGAGCCATGCTTCGCCACGGCCACCGATTTCCAAGGTGGTGGCGGTCTGGTTTTTCAGGCTGACGCCTTCGCGCTGTAATCCAGTGGCCGGGCCGCTGCCCGCTGGAAAGTATTTGTTGGAACCCCAGATCATCGACCACGCATGCGGCGGCTCGACCGAGCGGCTCAGGTTGCCGTACACCTGCAGCTGCGGGGTGAAGTCATAGCGTAGGCCGATGCGCGGCGCGTAGTCCCAGTCATGCTGGCTGAGCGGCGCCTGGCCTTCGGGATAGGTGACCTGGGTCTCACGGCGGGTGTAGATCGCGGCCAGGCCGGTGGTCAGCCACAGGTCCTGGACCAGCTCCAGGTCGTTGCCGATATGCAGCACGGTGTCGGAGCCCAGGTAGCTGTAGTCGCGGGTCTTGGTGCCGGGGGCGTAGGTTGCGGTGTTGCCGGCCGGCGTGCGCACGTATTCCGACGTGCCGTTGTTGGGCATCGCCTGGGTGGTGCGCAGGCCGAGGGTGGTTTTGCTGTCGTGGCCGAACAGCGTGTCCTGGCGGATGTAATTCAGGGTGCTGCTGATATCGGTGTAGGCCACCTTGAGACGGTTGGTGCCTTCGCGCAGGTCCATCGGGTAATCGTGATAGGCCAGCCCGACTTCCAGGCGCGAATTGTCGTCCAACTGCAAGGTGGTCTTGTTGGCGATCCAGGTGGAACCCGGTTGCAGGCGCTTGGAATCGCGGGCAACGTTGAGACTGTTGGCGGCACGCGGGTCGTGGCTGATCTGGGCGCGGGTGAGTTTGCCGGGGGTGTCGTTGGTGGTTTCGCGGTAGCGGAAATAAAAGCGGGTTTCCAGGTCCGGGTTGAAGCGGTAGCCGAAGTTGGCGGCCATGCCCTTGCCGGTGGCGGCGCTCTGGCGCTGGTAGCCGTCGGATTCCGAGTCGGTGAGGCTGATGTAGTAGTCGGCATCCCCCAGCACCTGGCCCGAACTGATCTCGCGCTGGGCATAGCCACGGCTGCCGGCTTCGTAGCGCACTTGCAGCTTGGGCGCATCGTAGCCGGTATGGGTCACGTAGTTGACCGCGCCGCCCAGGGCCAACGCGCCTTGATCAAAACCGTTGGCGCCACGCAGCACCTCGACGCGGCTTTGCCACAGCGGGTCCTTGAGTTCATAAGGGGTGCCGCCGGGGCCGGTCAGCGGCAAGCCATCGAACATTTCGTACAGCCCTGAAGCATGGGCGCCCGGGCTGCGGTTCAGGCCCGAACCACGAATGGACAGCTTCACCCCTTCATTGTTTGCCGCCTTGGCATACACCCCAGGCTGGTACTTGAACACGTCTTCATTGGTGCTCACCCGCCCCTGCTGCACGCTGCTCATGTCGATGTAATTGGTAGCACCGGGCACGCTCTTGAGCTGCGCCTGGGCGACTTCGCCGGCGCCGGCCTCGGGCGTGGTAACTTCGACCGGCGCCAATTGCAGGTCTTCGGCGTGCACCAGGGAGCTAAAGGTCAGGGCGGCGAACAGGAACGGAGGTGGGCGCAGCAGCATGGGCGGATCCTTGGAATTCGGGGGCGTGAAAGGCTGGGCCGTCACGCGAACAGTGATGGGAAGACAACGATGCCCGCCAAGTCACGCCTTAATAACGGACCAGACGCTTCCCACAACAGCGTCGGACCGGATTTATTTTTTAAGTCCAAAATCGAATTAATACATGCAAACTCAGTATTTAAAGAAATAACCAGTACGCATTACTGTGGAGCCATCGAGTCACCTACGAGATCGCCTCCCATGCCTGCATCCGCCACCGTCATCGACTTTACCCTCCACCGCAAACGCCGCCAGGCACGTGCTGCGGCCGAGTTGATGTGGGCGATGTACGCAGCGCGCGCAGGGTTGGCGGTGTTTACCACCCACGCCGCAACGCCCAGCGATACACGCCGGGCGTAGGCCAATGAATTTCCTGCATGTGATTCCCGAACCGCCCGAACCGCTGCCCAAGCCCAACACCGATGACGATGTGATCAGCCTGTGCGTTGCGCATAACCTGCAACGCCTGCGCAGCAAACGGCACTTGTCACTGGACGCCCTGGCACGCGCCTGCAGCGTGAGCCGGGCAATGCTGGCGCAGATCGAATCCGGGCGCAGCGTGCCGTCGATCAAGGTGTTGTGCAAAATTGCCAAGGGCTTGAAGGTGTCGGTGGCGGCGTTCCTGGAAGACCGCGCGTTCGAAGGGGTGGAAGTGTTGCCGGCGCAGCAGAGCAAGCGCCTGGTGAGTGCCGATGGCGCGTTTATCAGCCGCGCATTGTTTCCCTACGATACGGCACGCCAGTCCGAGTTCTACGAGATTCGCCTGCGGGCACTCGGCGAGGAAGTCTCCCAAGGCCACGGCCCGGGCATCCAGGAAAACCTGGTGGTGGCCCAAGGCGTACTGGAAGTCAGCGTCAATGACGAGCGCTACCTGCTGTCCACCGGCGATTCAATCCTGTTCTACGCCGACCAGCCCCACCGCTACCGCAACCCGGCGGACAGCGAAGCCGTGGCGTTCCTGGTGATCACCTACCCCGAACGGCTGGATTAATCACGGCAAAAAAAACGCCCCGACTTATCGGGGCGTTTTTTCATCGCGCGGGACCTGTCAGCAGGTGCAGCACATCATCGGCATGCCGTTGCAGCTCATCATCATGGGCATGGCGCAGTCATTCATCATTTTGTTCATGAGCATGCAGCAGTTGTTCATCATGTCCATGCTCATGCCCGGCATCGGCATCATTTTGCACATCATGCCGTCAGCCATCATGGTGCATTCCATGACGCACTTCATCATCGGCATCGGCATGCCCATCATCGGCATCATGTTCATGCCGGTCATCATGGCCATGGCGTCGGCCGACATGCACATCATCGACAGGTTGGCGCACTGCATCATCATCGGCATGCCGCAGTTCATCATCATCGCCATCATTTCGGCATTGGTCTTGAACTGGGCCATGTCCATGCCGGCTGCCGGCTTCATGGTGCACATCATGGCGTCAGCGGCCATTTCGCATTTCATGGTTGCCATCATCATCGGCATGCCCATCATCGGCATCATTGGCATGGAGGTGTTCATCGGCATCTGCATTGCATTCATCATGTTCGAAACTCCGTAATCGACAGGAAATGGCTAGGTTCTGGCGCCGATTCTAGAGAGACCGGAGGGCTGCGCAAGACGCCGGCAGAGCAGCAGGAATGGGTGTTCCCAGGCACGCTTAGTCGAACAAGACAGCTGTATTTGGCGTGATAACAGTGATTAGGACGCTATTGCGTTACTTATATCCGTTACCTGGCGGATATGGACGTCATGGATATTCGATTGAGGAATCTCGTCCAATCTTAAGGAAATAAACGGTCTAACGGATGAGCCTAGCCGTCGGGCTTTTCCAGCGACTGCATCAATTCATCGGCCTCCGACCCTGGTGGTAGCCTGAACCCATGCATTTCATCAGTGGCCAGAATTTCCCCCAGAGCAGCGAGCAACTGCGCCTCTGTCGGCGAGTCTCGCAGCAATTTATGCGCGGGCAGCAACAGCTCAGAGGGGACGCCGTGAACGCTCGCGGCGTCGATCACAGCAAAGAGGATAAAGCGCAGGCGTATTTCGCGGTCCGTCGGCCAAGCCGTTTTTCGCTTACCCAAGGTAGGGCCTCGTTTTTTCAGAAAAATCCGAGGCTATTGCGCACAGGGAGGTGTTTCAAGCATCGGAATGCAAGATAGGCCGCTTCCTACATCCAAAGCAGAAACAGCATACCGAACAACCCAATTACTGCACGGGCAGGAAATTCATCAACAACAGGCTTTGTGCATAGTTAAGGCCAATACGGCGGTAGCGTTCGTCGAGCATCTGGGTCAACAGGTCCAGACGCGCAACAATCTTGCCGAACTCGACGGCGAAACTCAGGTTGCTGCCCTCCTCCGAAATCTCGTTGGAAAACAGGAGCAGGACGCCATTTGCATCCTGGCGCTTGCTGAGCAACCAGGTGGCCTTCTCGATGTTGCGCGCGGCATTGCTGACGAACTGCGGGTTGATCGAGTCGGTAATGTAGAACTCGGTACGCCCACCGTGGGCGGTCACGATCATACTGCCGATGGCATAGATAAACGCCCCGACCCGATCGCCCTGAAACTCAGGGCTCAAGGAGTAGCTCAGCGCCGCCAGGTCGCGACGCTCCCCGAGGGCGGGTAATGAGCGGCGCTGCTCAATGGCCAGGCGGATCTCCCGCGCAGCGCTCACCGCATCCGGATAACCCGACTGGCGCCACTGGTTGGGGTTACGCAGGTAGAGCTTGTTCATGAGCAAATACAGGCTTTGCAAGTTGTCGCGCATGCCCAGGGTCGCCATGCGATCGACACTGGTCTGGAAGAATTCATCGGGTTTGCCATCGCTGAACTGCTTGGCGATATCCCGCCCCTGCTGCTGGGTGCAGCCACTGGCGCAGAGTATCAACACCACGGCCAGCCACAGGGGCCGAGGCACTCGTCGAGTCTTGAATAAAAGTAACGTGCGATCCATCGGCACCCGATCTGGTTCTTTTGCCCACGCGGGAAATCGGCAGGGCTGGGACAAAGATAGATTGGATAAATGAAAAAAAGTGCAATGGGCTGGGCATATAGTTGTAAGCAGAGCCCGCCGGGGACTGAATCGGCCCAATCGTGAAAGATTCGTTTCAGGGCCTATACTCCATGGAACAGTTACGAGTGTTGTGGGCGATCCAGGGAGGATCTACATCGCGTATGGCACTTCCCCCCGCAGCTGTACAGGAGGGTCGCACAGATGAAACATCCCATTCGAGCTCAGATTTTTGTCCAGGTGATATGCCTGCTTTCGGTGGCTCAGCTTTTCTGCTGAGCCATGGGTCACTGCCTTTAAGATCAGCTGCGCGTGTGGCTGGGGCAGTTTTCGCCCTGTATTTGGGCCCATCAACTTAAATGCCATTGCTGCCGCAGTAGCGTTCGCGCGGGTTTCAAGCGCAGACGGCCCGACACTACGCGTCTGGTATTAACGCGAATGTTTCATTTATCCAGATTCACCAGCTCGTGCATCCGCGCCCCTATCATTCCCCGCAACCATTCAGCGTGAAACGCCATTTCGTCCAGAGAGATACCCTCACCCAACCGATATTCGAAAACCTTGTCCTTGGGTACCTGACCCACGAGGTGGAAATGCCCATAGCGATCAAACCGGGCGAGGACGTAGGGGCAGACGTAAATGATGTTGCTGAATGGCACCCGCACTTCGTAGGGCCTGCGGCCACGACGGATAACCGTGAGGCTAAGCAGTTGCTGGTTTTCATCGAACGTGAAGGCCTCCACATGAGGCGTAGAGGCCATCCAGGCAAACATCGCACCGATGAGCACTGCGGTACCGAGCATGAACAGGATGAGCGCCGACGTCGTAAACTCGATTCAGCGCTGGGCGGCGTGCCCTGAAGCGCTCCGAGCCCGGCCAGGAGCAACATCACCAGCCCATAGCCCGGCAACAGCATCAGTAGCGCAATGTAGAACCCCAGGATCCCCCGACCACTGCCGCCAACGCTCGGTAGATCCGGGCCGTAATACCAGGTGGGTGGGTGCGCGACCGGGCTTCCAGTGCTTGGCGCTCCGGGAAGCGTGGCGACGAGGTGAGGTGGGTCTTGACGGTTCATCCAACAGGCTCCAGGGGTTGCAGCGTTCAATAATGGGCGAAAAGCCAGGAACCTTTGCGTTCCCCTCAAACCGTTAGTTGGACGCCCGCCTACGGGCGGCCTTACTTGAGCAGGGCAATCACCGCGCAGACAATCATGATCGCCAGCGCCGGCCACTGCATGGGCATGAAAAAGAAGTGATGGCGCACGCCATCTTCATGCACCTGCCGATTCAGGACAAAGCCCAGCACGGTATTGATGGCCGAGCCAATCCCCACACCCATCAACAGTTGCATCAGTGAGGTATTGCCGGGTTTGACGCTGGGGTCGGGCCACACCCCCATCAGCAGCAACACCATGGCCACCGGCGTGAACAGTGTCAGCCAGCCTGCGCCGCGATAGATCATCGTTTAATCCTCATGAATGACACGATTGGCTCAAGCCGGTTCGCGTGCTTGCTCTTCAGCCGCAAACACGGCATCGAGTGTGTTGAGGAACAGGTCGTGGCTCAGAATGCCGGTGGCGATGGTCGACAACACGGGTTTGCCGCTCTCGTCCTTGATCACCACCTTTTCGGTCCAGGCGTTGAGGTCGACGGTACGCAGCGACGACATCGGCACCTTGCGCCCCTGGTATTCGAGAAAATCCTGGCTCACCACAATCGGCGTCGTGGTGATTTTGAGGAAGTTGCCGCTGACACGCTTGCCCCAGACCTGCCCGGAGCTGATGCAATTGAACCTGACCGCCCCACCCGACTCCAGCGTCGCCCGCACCCCCGGCAGACGTGCACGTACGTGCAGCTCACGGACCAACTGCTGGAAATCGTGAAAGCCCTTGAGGCTCTCGATCACTCGATGAAACGGCTCCGTGGCATTACGACGGTAAGCCACGTTGGTGATCATGCCGGTCAGCACGGTTTGCCCGGAGCCAAACAGATACAAGTCATCGATCTCGGCAAAGGCGGTGTATTCGCGCTGATCGTTGATGATGCGCTCGATACCATGCTCATACACGTCGTAAAGCGGCGCACGCAGTTTCCTGTGCCAGGCGTAAGCGGCAAATACACCCAGCCCGAGAACCGCCAGCAAAGCGCTGGTGGCGTAAATCAAGGTATGGGGGCTGCTGAAGCTGAAGGCCATGCCACGGGACGTCTGGAGGCTGACCGGCCCTTCATTGCCCGGTGGCAGGATCGTGCCCAGATACAACACAAACCCGGCGAGACCTAACAACACAACGCCAAATATCAAACTGAAAATCAGAAAACCCTTGCCGTGACGGAAACTGGCGATCAGTTCGCCGGTGGCGGAAGGCGCTTGGGAGGGGGATGACTGCATAACGCTTGCGTCCTTGTAATGGGGTTGCGCGCACCGCTGTTTATGCGGGGCCGATTGAACCCTGCCGTCATTGGGCGGGCTTGGCACGGCAGGTTGGAACATGGCTCATTAACATCGTTCCCTGTGCATATGGGTTAATGCCAACGGGTTCACAACCTTCGCGACATTGGGGCCGGAAACACGAAAGCCCCGCTAAGGCGGGGCTTTCGTTTAAGTCCTGGCGGGAAACCACGCCTGGGACCCTCGTCATCTTTCGGACAATGCAGCGCTTGTTTCACCAACTGGCAAAAGACGTCCCCGGACGCGGAATCATTATCGGGCTTGGCGAAGCACAAGCTCCGACAGACGGGTCTTAACTCGGAAGCAGAACTCACGAATTTGAAATTGATAAGCGGGCATAACCATGTAGTTTAAATCGGGACCCAATGAGTCTTTAATTTCCATGTATTTGGCAGTCTTGGCAGCAATGGCCTGGTATTGCGCCTCGTATTTATCGTAAGACGCTTTGTTGTAGACCTTTAAAACATCCAGTTCTTTACGGCATTGCTCAGCGCGATTTTGGTTCAAGTTTGTTTCTGCTTCTGACTGAGCAGACTCCAAAGAAGCTGCTTTTGGGGCGTCAGCACTGGCGTTCGCAGGTGCAGCCTCGTATCGCACAGTCCACTTTTCTGGAGTCGAAGGTGCGACCTCAGGCGGTGCTTCCCGGACGACGGCAGGAGGTGGAGTCACATCAGGTTTTTCGGGAGTTTTCGTAGCGCATCCAGAGAGGGCAAGCCCTACCACTACAACGATGCCACACATTTTATCCATCGGTTCCACCAAGAGGTAATTACGGATGGCTGAGTCGTTAGGTTCTGGGTAAAAGTAATAACTCATTCAATGATCGAGTGTAATTTTTCTACCAGCCTCAAGGCGCTCAGCCTCTCTTCCTTGAGTGCGCAGATGAACGATAGTAGTAAAAAAATAAAAAGATGACGAGCAAAAGCTGGCTGAAAAAACCACGAATTAAATGAGCCAGTGGAAGTGGCTTCAGTTGCTTGATTCAGGTCCCGGGCTGCATCGGCAATCATCAGTATTGGCTGCGCGAGTCTGCTACAGGGCACAGTAATCAGAAGATCGCCAAACCCCAGAAACGCAAAAGCCCCGCATAGCGGGGCTTTCGTTTGAATCTTGGCGGGAAACCAGGGATTCGAACCCTGGGAACGCTATTAACGTTCGCCGGTTTTCAAGACTGCCGAGTTAACTATACAAATCAATATCTTAGGCATTCATCATTTCCGCACTTGAATATTTTCTCGTGCCCTGCAGGCCCCGCAGATCAAGGGGTGTGCATCACGTTGCGGAAATGATTTGTTCCCTCCCCGGCGTCCTGCCGACCGAACACAAACTACCCAAAGAACACCAACTGCTAAGCTGTCCACTCCATCAGAGGAACGCCGATGTCCAACTCAGACCTACTCCCCTCCCTGCTATCCAAACTCTACGAAAACCAGTTGGCACTTGAAGCCTCCATCATGGAGCTGTCGAACTGGGTGGAGCAGCGCGGCTCCGCAGATGTAGCCGAGAACATCCGCGGTGCGCTGCACACCATTGATGAGAATGAAGAGTTCATCAAGCTGACCTTGGCCGTCCTCATGGCGCCCGACTGATCGTTGGGTAAACCACAGCCAGCCGCCTAGAACAAGCCGCCTAAATCTGAAGGCACCCAATTCATAATCACAAGCTCCCCGCTGAGGTCGGCCTTTCCTTGCCGCTGATTGGTTGTGCTGTACCGGATATCCAGGGTTTCAAAGTGGAACCCTTCGAAAACGCGCCGAATATCTGGATGGTCATTGATGCTCACCATCACCTTGCCTTTGCAACGACGCATAAAGTCAGCCATCCGCTCATAGTTCTCAAACGGGAAGTCCACCCCATATCCGGCAGTCTGCCAGTAAGGCGGGTCCATATAGTGGAACGTATGCGCTCGGTCGTAGCGCTCAGCGCACTCAAGCCAGCCCAGATTCTCAACGTAGGTACCAGACAGACGTTGCCATGCCGCAGACAGGTTCTCCTCAATCCGCAGCAGGTTGATGGCCGGACCGGTGGTCGCAGTACCAAACGTCTGCCCCGTCACCTTGCCGGCGAAGGCATGATGCTGCAGGTAGAAAAACCGGGCGGCGCGCTGGATATCGGTGAGCGTTTCCGGCCGTGTCATCTTCTGCCACTCAAACACCTGGCGGGAGCTGAGCGCCCATTTGAACTGGCGTACGAATTCTTCCAGGTGGTTCTGCACCACGCGATACAGCGTCACCAAGTCGCCGTTGATATCGTTGAGTACCTCGACCGGCGCGGCCTGAGGCCGCAGGAAGTAAAGCGCGGCACCGCCGGCAAATACTTCGACGTAACATTCATGCGGCGGAAAGAGCGGAATCAAGCGATCAGCCAGGCGGCGCTTGCCGCCCATCCATGGAACAATTGGGTTTGTCATCTTTGCAATCCTTTGCAAGGTAAGTGTTCATTGGGTGACATGCTAATTTTTGCGACCTCAAATGTAGGTCAGCGGGCAATAGCTCTCACATAAGCCTGACACGCTCGCAGCGCAATCAATCCTTGGTCACCGGCGTCGGTGATGGCGATAATTCGTTGAGCATGCGCTGGGTCAAGTTGGGCTCGACGGGCTGCATGAACCACGCCGACGGTGCTGGTGGTGGCAGGCACATTGCAGCCACCGGCTGAATCGGCGGCGTCGAGAAGGACTGACAGCCGGACATCAGAAGTGGCAAGGCGATCGCGCAAAACAGCCTGGTTGCGTTGGGCATCGGATAATTCCCTGGTGTGTTTTTGGTCCTGCCCGGCGAGCTGCTGCTCTAGGGCCAGGCGCTTGTCGGTCTCGTCGCGAGCCTGTTTGGCTGCTGCAGCACTGACCAGGCCGAGATCCGTCTTGAATTGGTCGGCCTGATCCGCCAACCTTCCGCCGTAGCGCCAGTCTTGCACCTGCCAGGCGCCGGCGGCGCTGATGACCATCGCCAGCAGGATCGCGCCCAGAATCTGCCCGGGCGTCATGCCAGCACCTTCAGCGCCTTGTCGTACAGCGCCTGGCGGTCGGCCAGGCCGTTGACTCCACCATTGATACGACGGGTGATCTTCATGAATTCCCCCTGATCCGCCAGCGTGTTCAACCCACGGGTAGACCAGAACCACGCCGCCGACATCGCGGCGTGCTGCGGCAGCTCGAGAATTTCTGGCTTACTGAGCAGGTCCAAGCCAAGGGCTTCCCCGCACGCGGAGTAATTGGCTCGTCCGGTGATCTGGATCAGGCCCCGTCCGCGATACTTGGAGCCATCACCCTTCACGGTGTTGCCCAGATCTGCGCGCCCTTCATAGCCGACCTGCTGCGCCGTCGGCCCCCAAATCTCTCGCACCAACCGCAACTGGCCCGACTCGTGCCCGACCTGGGCGATGAACGCGGCAGCCCGGAGCGAGCCGACAATGCCGTAACGGTTCATAGCCGTGTTTAGCACAGAAACAAAAACGCCGGCTTGGCGGCCGGCGTTCGGAAGGATCTGCAGCAACTGCTGCTGAGTAATTGGCATACAAGCTCCTAACGTGAATAGCCCGCACGCGGCGGGTATGGATGGTGCACTGCGTCGCTACGCCAGGCTGACAACCTTGACGGGCTTCGTGGCTTTCTTCGTTTTCTTGCCCTTGGCTTTGGCCTTGCCCTTTTTGCCGCCGTTGCACTCGACGGTGGTGGACCAGCCGGCTTGGGTGAATGTCTGCTCCACCGAATCCACCAAATACTCGCCATCGAGTCCCACCTTGAAGCCCTGGGCGTTGATTGAGCGCTCCGCGAAAAGATCCGTGCGCCCGACCATTTCCAGGCGCACGCCCGCCGTCGAGCGGTTGAACGCAGCCAATCGCGCCTTAGCCGCTGACTCGGCGGCGGTCTTGTTCGGGTGAATATGGCGGTCGGTGTGCACTGCCGGCAGGCCATCCGGCACGTCGTCGTTGTCCAGGGATACAACCGATAACTTGCCCGTCTTCTTGTCCTGGTGCTTGGCCGCCACGGTCTTGTGCGCGTTACGGTCGCCCAGGCGAAACTGCCAGCGGCTTACGTCGCTGCGCGTGATGGTGATCGCGCCAATCACCTTGCCGCTGGCACTTAGCCCAGCTTGGCGCTGCATCACCATCAACTTGCCGTCGCCCACCTTGGCGGTGCAGTCGTATTGCTTGGCCAGGCGCGTGACAAAGCTGAAGTCAGATTCGTGGAGCTGGTCAGCCCGAGCGACTTTCGTGGCGATGGTGCAGGCCGGCGTCCAGCCATTGCGCGCCGCGATGTCGGAAACGATTTTCGACAGTGGCACGTCTTCCCAACTGCCGCTGCGGATCGACTTGCCAGTGCCGCGCATGTCGCTCGCCTTGCCCCGGATAACGATGGTGTCCGGCGGACCCGATACCTCGATCTCATCGACCACATAACGACCCAGGCGCACCAGGGACGTTTCCGCATAGCCAAGGTAGACCTCGATCCCGGCGCCGCGCTTGGGTAGCGTCACCAGGCCGTCGCGGTCATCAATGCGCAGCTCAAATTCGTCCGACTCCATGCCGGGCTTGTCCGTGGTGCGCAACAGCAAAAGTCGATCGTTAATCAGCGACGTGATATCGGAACCGTTCGCGACGATTCTAAATTGGGGAGTCATAGGGCATTGGCCAATAAAAAACCCGCAAAGGGCGGGCTGTAGGAAAGGGAGGCGTTACGCGTAACGGAACAAGGGCGCAGCCGATAGAACTGAATCAATCCCACAGCGCAACTTGCTCATCCACAGGGCCTGGCAGATCCGGCAAGACAATCACCACACCGGCACGGTAAGGCTGATCCTCGTCCGCCAGGCCCTGATTGGCCGCCAGCACGGCCTCAACACTGCCCACCAGATGGCCATAGAAGTTATGGCAAATGGTATCGAGCAGATCCCCGTCAGATGTTCTGCATGTCGTCGCCATAGCGCACAAACTCCAAGGTAAACGCCTGTTTGCGGGGGATACCGCCCTGCATCAGCGCGCTCTGGTCTTCGTCAATGGTCTTGAGGCACCAGGTGCCCAGCACAACGCCATAACCCGTGGTCAGGGTCACCGGCTTGAGCTGGGAGCCTATCGAACGCAACGTGTTGAGCTGTTCCAGACCGCCACGGTAGCCCGGGAAAATATCGCCCTTGAGTGTGATCTTCTCGTCACCCATGCCCACGGCCTGCTGGGCAGACCGACGCGTCAGGCGCTCCTGGGAGGCCCAGCGGTACTCGGTCGAGCGACGCAGCGAATCAAAGGCCGCCGTATCGAGGTTGAAGTAATACGGCTGCGCTTTCGGGTCCAGCGGCTGAATGATCAGCAGATGGGGGAACGGCTTCACCGCCTCTTTCGCCGGCGTGCCGTCCGTAGCAAACGCACCGGTTGGCAGGATGTTGGCCAACGACGGGTCAATCTTGCCAGCGATCTTGTTGATCGCGGTAGCCGCCCGGCCGGCCTGCTCTTTCAAGGTGCCCAGGCGCTCGTCAATCTGCGACAGGGCGCGTGTAGCCCGGTTGTAGGTGGCCACCACCCGGCCAACCTTGGCTTGAGCAGTGGCAATCCCACGCATAACCCGCTGAAGCTTCTCCCCCACCGCCGGACCAATGAACGGCAGATCCTCCAGCTCGTTGGCCGCGCCGGTGATTTCGCTGATCGCACCGTTTACCGGCCCAATCACCCCGTCGATACTGCGCCGGCCCGCTTCACCGGCCGAGGCCAGGTACTTCAGGCCGGACTGTAGCTGTGCCAGTGATTCCATATTCCCCCCTTAGAGATGCGGCGCGTCGTAGAGCTGTCGGTTTTCGAGCTGCTGGGCGATCTCCCGACGATGCTGCTCGAGCAGCGGCTGCAACCTGGCCGCAAGCTCATTCGGGTCTTTCACATCGCCTTGTACCGTGAGGGTGAAGGGCGCGCTAATGTCCACCTTGGGCTCGATCTTCGCCGGCTGTACCTTGGCAACCACGGCCGCCGCAAGCGGTCCAGCCGTCGCATCTGCGGCGGCCTGGGGCATCATCATGGCGCGCGCAACATCGCCCGGATTAAGGGCGCTTGGCGTTGCCGGCAACGCGCCCTGGCCTGGATTGGCCAACATCAGCGGCCCCGTACGCGACGGGGCAAACGACTTGGCAATATCCCCAAGCACCGGCGGAATGTCCTTGCCGGCATCCTTCATCATCAATGGACCGGCCACGGGCATGACCTTCTTGCTTTCGTCAGAGCCAAACATCGACTTGCCGATGGCACCGCCCAGGGCGTCACCGCCCAAACTGCCCAGATACCCCCCAATCAGGCCGCCCACAATGGTGCCGATTACCGGCACTGCCGAACCAATGGCCGCACCGGCCGCCGCTCCGGCAAGCGTGCCAGCAAGTCCGCCAGCCGCAGCGCCATAGCCTTCGGCTTTTTCGTCCTGGGTTTCAGCGTTGTCGTAAGTGTCTTTGACCTTAAAACCGGCCTCTATCACGGCCAATACTGCCGGCCCCTTCATGCCCGCCCCAATGCCACGCCCGGGGCCTCGGCCGCCACGACCGCCGCCCTTGCCCTTGCCTTTCCGGTCCTTTACACCGGTGTCATCAAGGTCACCCATCCCCATGCCACCAGATCCGCCCACGGGCATGTTGGTGACAATGACTTTTTGCGGGATGTTGGGGTTACCCATCAGCGAGCCGCGCCCAAGGTTGAGCAGGCCCTTGGCGATCTTGAATCCGCTCATAGCGGTCTGAAACGCGATCACGGCCGCCACGGCGGCGCCGATCCCTGTCACAACACGGGGCGATTCGTCCGACAGCTTGGCCAGCCCCTGGGTGACATAGGCCAAACCATCCGCCACTTTGTCAGTGACAGGCCGGAATGCATCGCCAATGGCGCGCATGGCCTCGTCCATACCCTGGGCCATTTCCGCCCATTTTTGCGCTGACGCCTGCCGGCGTTCCTCAAGGTTCTTATCAAGGATCCCGGTGGCACTGGCCGAGTCTTTCTTGAGCTGCGCGTACAGCTCTTTGTTCTGCATGAAGGCCGTCAAAGCGCCCTTAACCTGCATGTCCGCGAACAGATCCCCGGTACGCAAAGCCTGCTCCAGGGAGGCAATCATGGCCTTGGCTTTCTCGGGGTCAGTCTCCTTACTGATCTTCGCCGTAGCGGCGGCCATCGCGGCGGCCTTCTTCGGATCCGTTGCCGCAATGTACTTCTGTGCCAGCTCAAAGCTTGATTCCAGGGTCGATTTACCGTTCTGCAAGCCGGTATTCATCGACGCTTGGTAATCGATCCCGGCGTCCTTGTAGGCCTTGACCGTATCGCCAGAACCGATTTTCTCCATCCAGTTCTTGAGGTTGTTGGCCGCTTCGTCGGCACCGCCAGCGGTCTTCATTTGCACCTGAAGCATTGAGCCCAGTTGCGTGACCGCATCCATGCCGGTGATACCGATCTTGCCCATGCCCGCCAGCAGCTCGGGGAACCAACGCGCCATGTCGGCCGCTTCAAAGCTGCCCGCCTGGCCCTGATAGGCGATGGCCTCCAGCGCCTTTTGCATCACGGCCGGGTCGGAGATTTTGGCGTTCTGCCCCAGGGCGTTGATCATGCGGGCCGTTTCGCCGCCGTCCGAACCCTGGCCCACGGCAAACTTGGCCGCTACCGGCGCGTACGACAGGGCCTTATCCAGCTCCATGCCGGCACCCACCAAAGCGTTGACCACCTCGGCCACCTGATTCCGGGCCATGCCGGTATCGCGCGACGTGCCAATAATGGTCTTGGCCATCTGCGCCTCTTCGGGCTTATTGGCAATGTTCGCCTTGATCGCAATGTCACGGACAATCGCGCCAAAGTCCGCGCTCACCTTCGTCGGAATGGCCATCGCTGCCGTGGCGGCCGCCGCCTGGCCAATGCTGCTTTTCATCTGCTGCTTACCAGCATCGAGCTGCATATGGCCCTTGGCTTTAAACTCGGCCTTTGTCGCCGCCTGCCCCATGGCCGCATAAGCCTTGGTCAGGTTGCGCACTTCAACGCCCTGCTTGCGCAGGCCGTCCAGATTGTTGTCCAGCTTTCGCCGTAGCGCATCCGCGCCTTTGTCGCCGGCCATGTGCGCTTTGCGCCATTCATCGCGCAGGCGCATGGTTTCGCCAATGGTCTTTTCCAGCACCCGCGCCCGGGAACCTTGTTCCTCCAGCTTCTTGATTTTGTTGCTGACGTCCTTGAACGCCGCCCCCACCGTCGAGCTGACAGCCCCGCCAATGACCAGGCCGAGAGCAAGTTTGTTTGCCATGTGCGCGCCCTATACGTCGGGAAGATCAACAGCGGCTCAATCCGTGAGCCACCACACCATCACGTTAAAGGGCATGGCCAGTATCTCGGCAGACGAGAAACCCGTCTCTTTTGCCAAGCGTTTGGCCAGCGCCTTAAGCGTGCCCTCGTTACACGTCGTCTTCTTCAACCAGGCGAAAATAGCCCGCCTGAAGGCGCATGTAGTCCTTGAATTTGAGGGCCGTAAGTTCCGCCTCGGTGGCCGTGAGCAGACTGCAAAACAAGCTCAACTCTTGCTTTTCATTGTCGCCATTGCCGGCGATTTTGGCGGCCATAACATCCTTTACGCTGGGCGCGCGCATCATCAACTTGTCGGTCACAACCCCATTGAGATTGGCCTTGTGCTTGAGCGTCACGGTAACGCCTTCGTCACTCAGGACCAGCCAGGCCGGGAGCGGTGCAGCGAGAGATACGTTGGTCATGTCATCAATCCTTAAAGGCCCAGGGCCGTACGCTCAGCGGCCAACTGATCAACACCGTTGATCACCTGCACCATGTTGGCAAAGTCGATTTCGTACATCACACGACCGTCGATTTCGAGCTTGTAGTAGGTGACGGCCACGGCGTGCTTGATTTCGGCCTTGTCGCCGGGCTTCCAGTCGCCCATATCCACCTCTTTGAGCGAACCGCGCAGCGTCAGGGTTACCGCTTTGACGGTGCCTTTCTGGCCCCTGAACGAACCACGGAAAACGAGGTTGCACGCGGTCTGATCCGCCAGGCCAAAGAACTTCAGCGCCTCTTTACGCACGCCGTTGGTGGTGAATGCCGCTTCCAGCTTTTCCAAGCCGGTGGGCAGGTCAACCGGACCGCTCATACCGCCGCCCCGGTATTCCTCGGTTTTGGTCGAAAGCTTGGGCAGCGTCATGGACGGCACGTCACCGGAAAAGCTCACGCCATCAACAAACATGACGCAGTTGGTCAACATTTCAGGAATCATTGCTCGGCCCCCTTAGGCTGCTTCAAGTACTTCGGCCAGCCACTCGTTGGTGACCTCGATCAGGAAATTCGGGTTTTCAGCAGGCGGCACGTCGGTGAAGCGAATGCGCCAGAAGATTTTCCCCTGCTCAATTTGGCTAAGCGTGTTGCGCTCGGTGTCCGCGTAAACCTCGAAATTGATCACCGCGCCGGCGTTCTTCTGGTCGCGCATGAAAGCTTGCAGGCCCTGCGTCACGTCAGACACATAGGTTTTCGTGATCGAACGGTCTACCGCCCACTTGTGGCCCGCCTGGATGGCATCCATGAGGATGTCGCAGGTGCGCACACGGGTGACAAACGACCACTTGGCATCAGCCGAACAGGTACGGTTACCCCACAGGCGGTAGCCGCCATCACGGATGATCGTGGTGATGTTCGCGTTATTGAGCAGGTTGGCCCGGCACGTCTCATCGCCGTCCAAGTACTCCACCGGCCGGGTGGTACCGGTGATGCCGACAAACTCTTTGTTCGACGGCGACGCCCAGTAGCCGTACTCGGCATCGGTCCAGGCAAACAGGCCCGCCACCCAGGCGGAGGAAGGGGAATTTACGGTTACGCTGTCGACGGTGCTCCAGAACTGCACGCCCGGATCCACCAGGTAGATCCGCTTACTGCCGAAGTTCAGCGCGTAGGCCATGGCAGCCTCATCGGTGGTGTTCGGACCGTCGACAATGGCAATCGCCCGCAGCTTGCCGGCCAAGGCATCCATGGCGGTGGCCACCGCCTGGGTGGCCGAGTGCCCCGGGGCAATCAGCAACTTGGGCTGGGCGTTGTGTCGGCTCTTGCCATCCAGCAGCGCCTGAAGGCCCGTGCGCTGCCCATCAGCCAGAACGCCACCGATGATGGCGGTCGTTTGCAGCGCGGCGTCAGCGAGCTTAGGGACGCCAATGGCGACGATTACAGCCTTTGCCCGTACATAGATCGCCTGGCAAGCCCGGGTGATCGCCGAATCAACACCGAACGCGGCAATGGCTTCACGCTCGGACGTGATCAGCTTCAGCTCGCCGGCTTTGGCAGTGCCACCGCCAAGCACGCCCGGGGTGAAGGTGTCGCACAGGCCGATGATCGAGGACGACGGGAGCGAGATGGTGCGCGCGCCGGTGTCGATCAGCGAGGTAGTGACGCCGTGAAAGAAACTCATAGGGCTCAATCTCCAGAAACGAAAAAGCCCCGCATGAGCGAGGCCGTAGGTTGTTCGTGTTACGCGTAACGCTTGGCGCCCAGCGAGGGCGCCGGCAGGGGGTTAGATGGACTTCCAGGGGTTGAGCTTGAACGTCATCCCCTTGGCCGGCTCACCGGTGGCCATCGCATGCTCGGGCTTGATCTTGAAGCCCAGGCGCAGCACAAAAGCCCGATCAGCGCTCAGTTGCCAGACGCAATACAGGCCGTACCAGCGAGCCAGGCCACCAGGGCGCCGAGCGCTTACGAACTGCCAGCCAGCCTGCCCGGGCTTGTCCTCGACCAACGCGGCGCCGAGGTGATCAATCAAGCATTCACCCACGGGGCAACTGAACACCGGCAGCAGACGCATGTTGTTCACCGGGTTGCGCAGGGCTGCCCACCACCAACGGGCAAGCCAGCTGGTGACAGCAAGTGAGCCGATCGGCAAACCAGCGCGGCGCAACAGCGGGAGCAGACCGAACAGCACCAGGGCATCGCAGTTGTCTGCCCACCAGTTGCGCTTATCGCCGTCGAGTCCGTCGAAGTCATTGCCAAAGAGCCAGGCCCAGCGGCGCAGGTTGACGATTGGGCGGCCATCGCTCAGCGACACCCCGGCAACCGGAAACAACACCGCCAGCGAGACCACAGGCACGCCCAGGACAATCAGCACCAAGCGCAACAGCACCAGGCCCAACCATTGCAACCCGGCCAAAACGAACGCGCACAGCCAGGCCGCGCTATTGAAAGCGTCTTTCATCGTTGTACTCCCAGAGGGAAAAGCGGAAAAGAAAACGCCCCGTCAGTGCGGGGCGTTATTGGGATTGGTCGGCGATCCAGGCCGGCGCGATTGGCCGACGCTCGCTATCAGGGAAGTCCGGCGATTGCGGCCAGTCGCGCAGGGCCTGCATGTACACAAGCAACTCTGCGAACTGCTCAGCGGTAAGTGTCGTCTGTTCCGAGATTTCAACTTGATCACGGTGACGCTCACGCAGCCACATAACTGAAGCTAACGTAAAGTCCCGCCACTCGCGCTCCAGCTCAGCAGGATCAAGGGCAAGCGCAGGCGCATCAACCAAATAGGGCAAACCCTTTTCATCATGAGCGCGGATCTTCCCTACTGGAGGGTTGCCAATTACTGACAGATACAGAGCCTCGGATATCTCTACCGCATCAGGTGGCATTACAGAATGAATCCCGAGCAAATAGCTCGTCTGCGTACTTTCACTATAAAAACGCTTCATCAGTAACCCCTTAATACCCTAAAGACCACCAGTGGTAACCAGACGTGGCCATGCCAGTACCGTAGCCATTCATTCGGAACTGAGAGACGCTAACCTTTTGCAAACCAACCCCAACAAACGTACTTGCACCGGATTGAGAACCATCGGCAGTAGCCGAAACGTTAAGGCACTGATTAGGGAACGCCATAGGAAACGAAATTAGCGCTGTTAAGTCATCAAGACTGCCAGGCACATACCCCCACTGAATGACCAAGCCCCCCAGCCAAGACGGGAAAGCGACGTAACCATTCGCGGCGAGACTGACTGCAAAACCAAAGCGCAGCTTTTTAGGCGTGACCATTACGGCGTCGTTTGCGCTATCGAGCATTTGCGCTGCCGTGGCCACCTTGGCCGTGCCCTGATTGATTTCCGTCGCCTGGGCCGCAAGAGCCGCCAGCGCTGCAATATCAATGTTTCCCTGATTGATCGGCGCGTTCCAAGCCTTGATGCACCACATTACCGCCAAGTTGCGCGGGCGAGTTTCTGTTCCGCCGGTTGCATTTGTCCTCACGCCCGGATTAGTTATCGGTAAGGCGCCAGGATCGCCATAAAGCCACAAGGTCTGATCAGTGCCCTGGGTGCCAGTGTTCGTTACCGTATGATCGTGGCTCTTCAGCTCATCAGTCTGGTAGCTTCCAATCGCCCGGCCTGCATCAATGCCTCGACCATGATCCCAGCCCCGTAGGAACTCGGCGCGCGACTCAGGCAATCGGAAGTTTCCGGCGCCCTCGTCGCCTTTGTTGAATGCCCCACCCAGGAACGTGGCAAGGTCTGGATAAGCCGCAGCGCTTTTTACGCTACCGTCCAGCTCCAGAAAGCCCGGCGCTACCTTGTTCACCGGGAAAGCGATCATCGACCCAACCGGCAATGCCGAGGCCTGGGCAACTATCGACTCAATTTCAGGCTTCGTGTAAGTGTCGGTAATACCGTGGCCCGCCAACGTGGTCGGGTTGGTACCCGCGATCACGCGGCCGTACTTATCGACGGTGACATTGGCATAAGAGCCAGCACTGACGCCGGTGCGGCCCACAGCCAATTCAAAAGCCAGAGCGGTAGTGCCCAGCACAATCGGCGCATCCGTCACCAGTTGCCAAACGCTGTCGCCGTTGACGGTGCCGGTTTCGA
The DNA here is from genome assembly GCF_032424295.1 of Pseudomonas sp. JV449. Taxonomy (NCBI): domain Bacteria; kingdom Pseudomonadati; phylum Pseudomonadota; class Gammaproteobacteria; order Pseudomonadales; family Pseudomonadaceae; genus Pseudomonas; species Pseudomonas sp. JV449. The sequence goes on from NZ_VYKD01000019.1 coordinate 130,684, forward strand.
CACTCACGAACAGGCCCGGCGTTACCTCGACGCTACTGTCTGCGTCCTGGGTGCGCTTCCACACGCCGGTCGAAGAAACCAAGTACAAGCCGTTTTCCTTCGCGGCCACCTGATCTTTCACCAGCACGCGCGCGTCTGCCGGTAACAGCACGCCGTCGATAGTCTGCACACCGCTCAAAGCGATGTTGGCCGTGGTGGCCACCAACACCGAATGCTTGAAGTCCATTTTTGCCATGGCTTCAACAATCTGAGTGTCAACGTATTCACGGGTCGCCAGGACAATCGCAGGATCAATCTTCAGGACGACGCTCGCGGTATTCGCGACGATGAAATTCATCCGAATGATTTGGGTCTTGCCGGTCCCCTGCACGAGCAAGGGTTTGAAACTCGGCGCACAGTTGGCCACCGCTACCAGGTCGCCATCGGCGTCATACAGGCCGATTTCCCGGATCCACTTACCGCCCACGTCTGCCGGGATAACCTGCTCGGTGATAATGATGTTCGGATTTGCCGGATCGGTTCGCACCTGATTGACCGCCGCGCGGCGCCATTCGTTGATCAGGCGCGTTTGCGTGCGGTTGGGGATTGGGTCCGCGCCGTTGGCATCCCCCACGCCCATTTGGGCGAAGGTCCAGGGCTGGCCCAAGGCGGTAGCGTTTGCCTGTTTCGCCTCCCCCACTGCCGTGAGAATGGCGAAGAACTGACTGTTCTGATCAATCATGGGTACACGTCCAGGGTGTCAATTTCATCAATACACATGACCAGGCCATAAGTGCCGGTCACCACGATATCGCGGGGGGTTGGTGGGTAAACGTCGATCACTTCACCCTCGCTTACACAGGCGCCGATGCCGATGTAACCGGTGGTTTCCAGACTGATCGCCAGACCGGTCATATGCCGACTGACAGGCTTGGCGTCATCAATGAGCCGGGTCAGCTCTTCGTACATTTCTTCGGTAATGCCGGTGTCCAGAACGCCGACCTTCAGGGCGAACGTGCCCGGCACCCCTTCGGGCACCTTCTGCCACCACTCCATGACCTCGATCAGATAGCCCAGCGGCTCGACCACGCGACGCAATGCGCCAATGGTGCCTTTGTGCTTGTGGATGTAATACGAGGCCTTGATGGCGGCCCGCTTGGTCGCCTCACTCCACCGGTAATCCCAGCGGTCGACCGACCAGGCCCACGCCAGGTGCAACAGCAAATGCGCCGGACAGGTATCGGCGTTGTAGAGCGTGCGCAACGGAACAATGGTTTTTTCGTAAAGCGCTGCCTCCATGGCGCGCTCCAGCTGCGTGCTATTGCTGGGAAGTAGGCTTTTCATCCGCCAACCTCACGCTGTAACCAGTGCAGTACGCGGCCTGGGCTTTAGTAGGGGCCAGGTCGACCCACCCGGTCAGCTCGACACGTGAAACGCCGGCAACATGCACCTGGGCGTCCACAGCGGACCGCGCCACCTCAACGCCAAGACGCTTACGGGGGTTGACCCATTTCGACAGACGGCTCAAGGCTTCAGCCAGAGCGGCGTCGCCTTCTGGTCCTGCGCTGTTCATGTGCAGGATCGCGTCAATTCGGTAATTCAGAATTTCGGCGCCCTGGACTGTCACCCGATCACCCAGCGGCCGCACGTCGTCGTCATTGATGGCTTTAGCCACCGTGGCCAACAGCGCCGGCGTGGCCGTCCCGTCCCCTTCGGTACTCAGCACCGTTACGGTAACGCGTGCCGGCGATGGGCTTTCCGCCGTGGCGTCCCGCACGAGGCCGGACGCGTTGCGCGCGTGCAGGATGTAGCTGTTACGCGGGCCCGCAGTGGTAAGCCCCTCATAGGCCAACTGGATACGCTCGCGGTACGAATCATCATCTTCAAGAACTTCAGCCACCGGTGGAACCGCCAGCAGATCCTCGGGCTGAATAACCAGGCGCTGAAGGTTGACGTTTGCGCCCAACTGATCGAGGTCACCCTTGATCGCATGGGCCAACAGCAGCGCCTTGCATGCGTCGTTAACCCGGGCGCGGTTACCAACCTTGTTATAGGCTCCCACCTCCAGCACCTTGGTAACAGGATCGCTTTCAAGCGCGGCGTTCCAGTTGTCGCCCATATAGGCGCGGAACGCTGACAACCCTTCTTCGTAGACATCTTCAAAGTCCAGCGGCTCAAGCACGTCCGGCGCCGGTAAGGCCGATAAGTCCACGATGCTCATACGCTTACCTCCAAGACAAAACTATCGCCCAGGTACTCGCCGGCAACGAGCATGTTTATTTTCCCATCCAGCAGCGAAAGCGCCGTCACTCGCTCAAGCTTCAGGCGCGGCTCAATGCGGCCGAGGGCATGGGCCGCTTCGGCCTGGACCGCGCTTTTCCAGCCAGCATTGATCGGCAAGTCAACGAAACCGCGTAGCTTGCTGCCGTACTCCGGCCGCTGCCGACGACTGCCCAAGGGCGTACTCAGGATGTCGGCGATGGACTGCCGCAAATGCTCGATGCCGGATATGGGTTGCCCGGTGTGGCGATCCATTCCGATCATCTGGCTTAGCCCTCCTGGGCGGCGTATTCGCTATGAGCCTTCAGGAAGGCCACAGCCTCTTTGTCGGACTCCGGTACCACCACCAGGCCATTGGCCACCGGGTAGGTACGATCGGTATCAGGCACGACCAGCGTGCGCGACGTGTAGACCAGATCACGGAACGTCAGCGACGCTTGCGCGGCCGGAGCTTGAACTTCGGTTACAGGCTTCTCGATGGGCTTGGCCATGATTTCTCCGGGCATGAAAAAACCCGCACGCGGCGGGCTGTAGGTGATTTTTGGTTAATGCTTGTGGTGATTGTCACTATTACCGGCCGCCAGAACATCGGCGTCGCCGGTGATGCTTTGCGTTACGTGTAACGTGCCGTCGATTTCTACCGCACCGATCAACGCAATTTGAGGCGATTTGATCGCGGCCCAACCGGGCGCCAGATCGAACTCGGTACCGCCCACCGTGGCATTCACGGCGTTATCCGTAACGGTTACAACCGTGCTGCCCACCTTGATAGTGACTGTTCCAGTGGGCAGCGTGATTGTGTAGGTCTTGGCCTCCCAGTCGTAAACCAGTGAGCCGCCATCATCAAAACGCCAGACCTCCACATGATCCCGGTTATCCGGCTGGCCGCCGGCATTGCCGTACAGACCAGGGAGAAACGTGCCCATGCCAGCCTGGCCGCTTGGGTTAAACAAAACCCCCTGCTCGCCCAGGCTAGGCGCTCGCCAGTGCCGCGCCTTGCCCGCCGCCAGGCTGTGCCAGCGCACCCAGGCGCTCGTCCATTCGCCATTGCTGACACGCACCGCCGGCGCCGCCAGATCCACACCGACCACCACACAGGGCATCAGCATGGCGGCAATCATGCGGTCATGTTCGGCACTGACGTAGCTCATACCGGATCCTCGGGGTAAACGGGGCCGGTATCACTGGTGAACTCCCCTCCAGGCGACATAGGGCCGCCTGGGGATTCGTCAGGCCATGGCCAAGTGAACTCCCCAACCTCGAAAGGCTGGACCCACTGCACCGACCACATGACGAACTGCTCAAGCTCCGCTGTAGGGGCTTCAGGCTGGGCGTGGACCTGCGCCGGCGGGCCGGTGACAAAATCCAAATCCCACCACTGATCCTTTAGCACCGTCATCATTTGGCCGGCCAAGATAGCGGCCTGGAGCGATGCCTTGGGCCGGTCTGCCTCCACCAGAATGCAGGATTGGAAACGACCAATGATCGCCGTTTTCCCCTCTCCCCGATCCTGGCCCGGGGCCATATCAGTGATCCCGTACAACAGCGCCGGCGTCATCACCTCGGCGCCCAGCTCCGGAAACTGTTCAACATGCACAACCCGGGGCATCTGTTTGCTAATTATGCGAGTGATCGCATCATGTAATGTCGTCAGTTCGCTCATTGGATACGCTCAACACCAAGTCGACCATGCCGGAACCATCGGGCTTCAGACGGACAACCTTGTAACGGCCACCGCCCAACAGGGTCGGCAGCTCAATGGTTAAATGGTCGCCCTTCTTGACGCCTTGCACGTCGACTACTCGCGCGGTCAGGGTGGGCTCTAACACCTCGTCGGCATTGATTGCCCCGCCCAGGCGTGCGGCTCCGGTTTTCCCACCGCCGATTTCGGCGCCGACAAAGGGGGAAGCAAACGCACCGAAGACCCCACGACCATCTGCCAGCGTCGCCGGATCGCCCAGGCGCTCAACCGCCAGGGCGTCCATGCGATCAGCCAGGGCCCGAAAGCCACCGGCCATTACTGGATCAACAGGGCTTCAGCGAAGCCGCCAGACGCGTCAGTCAGCAACTTGCCGAACGGAACAGCGTCTGCTGTGCCATCTGCGACCAACCCACCAGCCAACAAACTGACCTTGGCGCCCTGCTTCAGGGCACCGGTAACCGGCAGCAGCCACGAACCACCCAGGGCACCCACGCACGGCTCGCCCTTCTTGGTGGTATCCATCGGAACCACCACGAGGGAGTTAATAGCCAGCGGAACGCCGGAAGTCGTCCCAGCAGTTGGCGAAGTAAAGGTGACCGTCTGCCCGGCGCCTTGATAATTCTTAGACATCGTTCAATTCTCCATAACGCAAAAACAACAAACCCCGCACTAGGCGGGGTTATCAGGGACAGCGGGGTTTACTTGCCAGCGGCGCTGTAAAGGCCACGGAAGTCGGCAGGCGCAACGCCTGCGTCGATACGCACCTTGCTGGCCACGCCGTCGACGCTGAAGCCGTTTTGCTGCTCCACATACGGGGTGTCGATACCGTTGAGGTACGCCACCTCAATCGTGTCGCTACCCTGCTTAGCAGCCATGTACCAGGCCGTTGCTGACGCATCATCAAGACGCGGCTCACCGATCACTTTGGCAAAGCCGCGGATAGGGTTGATGATGCCCGAGTTAGCATCAGCGCCCGGCACAGAGGCCGAGTTGATAATTTGGTTAGCCTTGTCTTCCAGGGCGACCGGGGTCAGCACGTAGGCCGGGCGAATGTTCAAGGTGCGAGGCTTGCCACCCTCCACCTGGGTTTTTTGCGAAGCCATTGCAGTCTTGCCAGCGATCAAGCTGGCAATGGACAGCTCAGACGCCGGGCCGGCCGCGTTATTTTTGCGCGAAGCATCAAACAACGACTTACCGTCGCGCATCTTCGGCGGACTGGTCAGCACCGCGTAGACCAAATCGCCGATGGTCGCGCGCGCTGCCTGGCCCATCTTGTACGGCACGTCACTCAACAACGACAGATCGTCGTTGATGATCGCCTGACGGGTGATCGAAAACAGCTCGCCGTAGGTGGCCAGCGTGATCGGCTCGCCACGATCACTCAGGGTGATGTGCTTGTACTCTGCGCCCGGGCGCACTTCGCGCAAGCTCGGGAACTCGCCCAGGCCGACCCGCGAAGAGGTTTTGAAGTCGCTCAACTGGCCTTTTTTGGTCCAGAGCTGGAACGTCTCGGGGGCGTCTTCCCAGCCGGTCAAAACCGACTTTCCGGCAATATCCAACAGGATTTGCCCAAAGTCGCTGGAGCTGTGAGTGAAGGCCAGGCCGACCATCTGCATAGGATTGAGCGTGGCCACCAGAATGCCGCGCTCGGTCAGCGAGGCGCGCGCCAGTTCGTTAAGGCGCATATGGTTGAGCCCGTTACTGGCTTCGATTTGGGCAATGCCGATACGCGCCTCCAAGGAAGCACGCACCGAATCACCAACCAGATTGCCGTTGGAAATATGACCGTGCAGGCCCGGGATATTGGAAGGCGTGGTCTGCTCACCCAACTTAGCCAACAACTGCACCCGGGCACTTTCAACAGTGCAGGACATGTCAGCTACGCAAGCCTGCAACAGCTCAGCATGAGCCGTCGCAAAACCGCCGAAAGCGGCAGTGATGCCGGTACGGCGCACGCCTTCCTCAGCAATGACCTGGGCGCGAATCTGATCAGCTGACAAGGAATTTGCCGGAGCCGGTGCAGGCGCGGGTGCTGGAGCCGGGGCAGGCACTTGGTTACGGGGGTTCATCAGACTGTGAAAAGCTTCTGGCGGCATGTGTTCAAACTCCTGCATGCGTTTCGATTTGAGTTGTGCGGCAGCTACCAGCGGATCAATCAACTGATCAGCGAAGCCGGCTGCCACCGCCTCGCTGCCATCCATCCATGTTTCATCCTTCAACAGCGCGTGGATTTCTTCCGCGCTCTTGCCGGTCTTGCTGACGTAGGCCTGCACCAACGTTCCTTCAACCTTGTCGAGCAGGTCGGCATAGCGGCGCATATCGTCCGCGTCCCCGCCCTGCGCTCCCCAGGGCTTATGGATCATCATCATGGCGTTAGTCGGCATATACACCTTGTCGCCCGCCATCGCGATCACGCTGGCCATAGAAGCCGCCAGACCGTCGATGTACACATCTACGCGGGCCGGGTGGGCCTTGAGCGTGTTGTAAATCGCCATGCCTGCAAACACATCGCCACCGGGCGAGTGAATGCGCAGATTGATTTGTGACACGTCACCACAGGCGGCCAGATCCTGGGCGAACTGCTTGGCGGTGATACCCCATCCGCCGATCTCGTCATACAGCAGGATCTCGACACTACCGCGCGCCATGGCGCGCATTGAGTACCAACTCTCCACTGGCTGGTTTGCCGCCGTAATCACGGACGAAACAGTCGACTGAACCGACGCCCTGGGCATCGTCAGCGGCGGCGCTTCACGCTTTCTCTTTTTCGCTTGATAGGTCTGCATTGACGGTCACTTTCCCGTAGAACTTGTGATAGGCGTCGGAGCTGAACACCAGCCCTTTCGCCCGGTTGCTTTCGATTTCCGCCTGACGCGAGCGCTTAAGTTCTTGCGGGTTTCGCCCACGCGCTCGGATCACTTCGGCCTCATCCGCAAAACCGCCCTGCACCAGCGCATCCCAGGCGGTCGCCTCATGCACCGGGTTAATCCAGGGCATCACCGGCCCCTGATAAACCGCGCCGTACACCGAATCCATGTTTACGTCGCCTGGCGGCACAAGTACGCCACTGACCAACGCCATTTCGATAAAGGCCCGGTAAACCTTGCGCGACCAGTAGTCGATGAATTCGTGCTGCAGCAGGTCGTAACCCAGTTGCGACTCCACCAGCTCCTGACGCTGGGCCGAGTAAGTGCCCGTGTAACTGCGCGTCGCCGTGGAGTAGCCAATGCGCGTACCGGCCGCAACCGCACGCAACTGACCGTTGCGGAAACTCTCCACAAACTGGCTGGGCCGGTTGCTTTCGATCATCCCCACGTCTTCGCCGGGCAGCAGCCCGTCAAACACCATGCCTGGGGCAATCGGAATACTTCGGGCACCAGTGGCCTGACCGTCCTTGCCGGCAGTCGTAGGCGCAACCACGTAGTCGTCGGTCGAGCCCTTTTTGATGAACATAGCCAGGGCTGCGCTGATACGGGCAGCAACGCGCTCGCTTTCTTCGTAGTCCTTGATGTCCGCCAAGCGCGTCAACACGGCGTGCAACAGAGGCTGGCCCCTGTTCTGCCCAATTCGCTTGCGGTACGCGATGTGCAACATCCGATCAGCCGGCACGAACTTGGTATCCGCCGACATGCTGAAACCCAAGGCACTGCCGGGGTGACGCTTCAGCAGGTTGTATCCGACGACGCGGCGCCAGGCGTCGCGTGTGATGCCCTGGCAAATCCCTTTCGATTCGTCGTTGTAGCTCCAGGGCAGGTAATCCGGCTCCAGCAACTCCAGAGTGAAAGGCACTTTATGCAAGTGTTTGAAGTTGGCCACCTTGCCAAACAACTGCTGGGCCAGCGCCTCACCATCACGTAGCCAGGTGCGGCACACCAGCCGCTCCATTTGCGCCCGGGTTAGCTCACCCGAGGTTTCCGGCCGCAAGGACCACTCGGCCCACAGGTCTTTGATTTGCGCCGCGAACTTCAGGTGAATATTGCCCGCGTGATCCAGGGGCAGCGGCTCCACCGCGATCCCGGCACCACCCACTACCCGCTCTTCCAACCGGTCGAAAATACCCGTCACCAGGTCGTGGTCTTCGTCCAACTTTCGAGCCTGGCCGCGCAACGATTCAGCGTCGCGCTGCAACGAGTTGTCAGCGCTTCGCGTTTGTCGCTTCGCCTTGTGTGCGCGCGTGACCTCGGCAGCCTCAAAGGCTTGGATTCCGCTACGCGCCGCCAGGCGCCGTAACCCCGCACCCGGGCTAACCGCTGCAATGCAGCGGTCGAGGAAGTTCAACGAAACTCAGCCAGGGCATAACCCGGACTGCCCTGCGCGGCCGCGCACTGGGCGTTAACCCGGCGCTCCCATTCGCGTCGACCTGCTTGGATTTGCGGCAGTTCGGCCATGGTGTGGGTGCGGCCATTAAAAATGGTCGTTTTACCCAGCAGAATGGCGGTCTCTGCCTCCAGATACTTGTCCAGCATCTCCTGCGCGTTTATAGCCATCCGTTACTTTCCACGTTATGCCAGTCGCCAGGGGCGTCGGCTTGAGTTGATAGGGGTTCAGGCCGCGCCGACTCAATCGGCGGCTCTGATTCTTCTGGCTCATCCACGTCCGGCACGACCGGGACTTCCCAAGTGCCCGAGGACGGCACGAACTGGGCTTCTAAAGCGAGCTGGTCCAGATCTAGGCCGAACCGCTCCTGACTGATCCGCAGGGCGGCCAGCGCGTACACGAAACAGTCGAGGGCTTCGTTGCGGCGTTTTCCGTTGGTCCAGCGCTGTACCCGGCGGCCTTTGGAAACCACCCATTCTTTGCGCTCGCTGGTCAGTTGCTTCATTTCGTCTTCGTCACACACCAGCTCGTTGAGGGGCAGGTGTATGCACTCAGGCACCGGACGGTCGCCGTCCGGCTCGATTTTCAAGCGGCTGTAGATCAGCTCCTTGGCGTTATCCGTACCAACCTCAGTAAGGTAAACACGGTCGCCCTTGGTCTTTTTCTTCGGGAAGTTGGCAATCTTTTTGCCGTAGGTCGCAGCGCCGAAAACGGGAATAACCCAGGTGACGCCGTGCTTTTTACTTTCCTTACGCACTTCGTCCGAGTAGTGGCCGCCGGAGTCCCAGCACCAGCGTTCTACACGCATTAGCGTGCCGTCCTCGCGGGTGAACTGGCGGCGTATTTCCTGGCCCACTTTCTTGCGCAGCTCAACGCTTGCCGGGTCACCAGTCAGCACCCAACGGTGAACCAACCACGCTTCTTCACCGGCGCCGAAGGCCCAAACCCGACCCTCATAACGGTCATCCTGCGTGTCAATTCCACCGAACAGCGCGACGCCCCGGGCGGGTACTTTCAGGTAGTTGCTGCGCCGCTTGGCCAGCACTTCCCATTCCAGTTTTTCGCCTTGGTCCTCTTCCCAGGCTTCGCCCAGGGTGGTGTTGATAAAGGTCTTGAGCTTCCCCCGGTCCTTGCCGACCTTCAGCCATTCACTGACCACCGAAGCCCAGGTAACAAACTCGGAATACACGGTCCAGATGTGGAACGTGACAGATCGCGGAGTGGTGATCGGCTGGTCATCAGCGGAAAACCACTCCATGCCGTCGCGGGTCCAAATGCCTTGGCGCTCGCAGATGTAGCGCCCTGTAACTGACGCCTGGATCATTTCGTGGTACTCAAACGAGCAACCGTTGCCGGACTCGCACAAGTACCAGGCCTTTTCTACCTGGCCGTACCCGTCGAGCCGCCAGCGCATGCCGTAAGGCTTGTCGAAGGCTCCCCATTTCAAATGCTGCTCTGTGCCGCAGCACGGACATTTGATGTTGAACCGCAGGAAGTGCGGCGATTCATCAGCCGCCCGACTGATTTGGCAGCCCTCGCCCACTGACTCGTCATCCTCACCACCGGCAACGATCACCCCAGGAGTAGACCCACGTATTGATTTAGGGAACGTCGCACCTTCAAGGCGCTTATCCCCCAGCATCGTCGGGGAGCCCTCACCCTCGATATCGGCGTCGAACTTTGACAGTTCGTCGTAGATCACTTCATCAGGGCTTTTCTCCCGGTAATTGCGCGCCGCCTTACCTCCCAGGCACCAAAGCATTTTCGAGTTATCAAAACGCTTTTCGTCTAGGGTGTTGTCTCGGTGCTTCACGCCGTACCAGGGCGCCAAAGCGCGCACCAGGGGCACATCGCGAATCATCGTTTCGATGTGGCGCTTCATCATGGTGTCGGCGTCCGGATCGGTCGGGCACCAGGACAACACGTTGCGTTTCTTGTGCTGGATCTTGTAGCCCTTGTTGGCTACCAGCATCTTGGTATAGCCAACCCGTGCGGACTTCAGCACGTTGACTACAGCGATCAGGTCATTGCCCATCGCATTAAGAATGGCGATCTGAAACGGCGCCGTGGTCCAGCGCCCCTCCTGATAGGACGACTCGGAGGACAGGTAAAAATGCTTATCGGCCCACTCAACCGCCGTCAGTGGCGGTTCCTTGTAGAGACCGGTTAGGCCCTTACGGACGCTATCAATCAGCGCCCTCATCCAGGGCTTCGACGAACTCATCTAGAAGCTCCGGCAAGGTGTCGGCCAGGTTGACCGCTTCGTTCCGCGTAACGGCTATTTCACGTTGGATAGCCTCGATGTGACGCACCTCGATATCCGGGTGCTTGCGTTTCACTTTGATGTGAATGGTGTCCAGCGTTGAGCCGAGCATCGCGCTCAACTTGCCCAGGGCGAACAGGCAGAAATCCACCGGCACCAGCTTTTTGGCTTTCACCCGATTACGCATTTCCTGGGCGTCGGCTTGCTCAGTGGTCAACCGCAGTTTCTGCTGCGCTTGCTTGTACTCAATCAGCGGATCGATGGGTTGGCCGTCGTCATCGAGCGGTTGTTGTTTCTCGCCCTTGTGAACCAGCCGGTTATCCAGCACAGAACGCACGTCATAAAACGACTCCCGGCCGATCTTGGCGATGGGCGTCACCCCCCATTTATCGAAGGCTTGCGTGGTAATCCCGAGGCTGTCCGCCATGCGTGATTTGTTCAGCCACTCCGGCTTACGGGTGATCGATTGATTAGCCATAACTACACAACAACCAACCTTTGAAAATGGGTCATATATAGCGAAGACGCGGGGCCCGAATTACCCCCATGAGGGGTGGGGGTCCGGGAGTACCTTTGATTTTTCGCAGCGGCCGCCCTGTCAAGCTAAAAAGGCGAGAAAATCGAAGAAAAGGCCACTTTTTTCACCCTTTTTTCTGATTTCATGGCGACTATGGCCATTACCGGGCCGAGGCCATCGCCTCAGCCCAGGCGGTCGCTGCGTCAGCTTGATAGTTCGCGTTTACGATGTTTTGCCCGATCTTGAAGAACGGGAAAATGGTTCGATACCTGGGCGCTGAATCCGCGAAGATGAACACCGGCCGAACTGCATCGCCCATGCCCATCGACTTGCGCTCCCACACACCCTGCGTGCCGTCAACATCACCTGAGAAGAAGCGATGGGCGTTGCCCTTACGTCGACTTTTAGCACTGCCACTGGCGTTTGCCTGATAGCCCCGCGTCGATTCAGCAGCACCCAGGCCCGATAGGATCTTCATCATAGTGCCGCGTGACACGTTGCCGTACTGATTCATAAAGGCCGTGGTGGGTACGGCAAATTGGCCACTGCGCATGATGCCGCGCGCTATCAACGATTTCTCGAAACGCTTGTGAGGCCGCAGGCCACCACTCACCGCCTGCTGTAGGTAAGTGTCGGCAGGAATGCCCGACGCCCATGAGTCTTTGAAGTAGACCTCAGCCGCTCGCGCCTTGGTGGCCATTTTTACGAACAGGCTATTCAGCGTGGTCGGGGTGGGCCGGTCCAGGCGTTTCTGCATCACCGTGATTGTGCCCTTCTTGACCCGCTGGGCCAGTAACGTCGCGGTGCGAGCCATCACAAATGGAATGTGCTTTTTCTCTAGCTCCCGCATGCCCGCAGAAACAGGGAACGCGTCCAGCGACATGTCGACCTTGAACATAGTACCTCTCCTGCTCTGTCGCTTTACTGTCCGTTGGTTGTACGGCCTGTAGCCGGGTCGCTAATGCCGGCCTTGCGCGCCAGGAATTGTGTGTAGAGGCCTCCTGCAACGTCTGCGCCTATCACGGCGATTACGATGCCCAAGCCAGCGGCCAGGTAGAGGTTGTTCCAAAGCGCCATCGCGAGCAGCAGCGTGGCCATACCCAGCAGGCCAGAAGCGAGAAAGCGCAGTGCTACTCGCTGAAGGATCTGGCGAAGGCCCAAGTCACTACCTGATGCGCGAAGCATTTCTCCAGACAAACCGGCGAGGCTCAGCAGAACCAACAACCACAGAGGTACATCGGTCAGAGCCTGATGCTCGGAGTTCATCTTAAGTCCTCAAATAGGTCGGCCTCCACGTCGCTGGCATCCGCTTTAGGCAAGGAGACAGGTGTGGGGCCGAAAACAAAAAAGCCCCGCTCAATGGCAGGGCTTGTAAATAGGAACAAAAAGCCCGGCTCAGTGGCCGGGCTTTGAAAGCGTTTCGCTGCGTTCACAGCAATTCACGCTGCAATGAAAACAGATGTATTCCGCGCGGAAAAGTGTTTTTTACTCCATCGATAAACGGTAAATTACCAATGGACGTACCGCCCCCCCTTAAAGAGCATGGAAGTCATAAACGTGAACAACGAATCTCCGCCTAAAACCGACTCACTTTGCAGCCAATCACACTTAAAGGATTATCTAGAATACTACAAACAACTCACAAACCCTGGATACGCTGTCTTAGTAACTGGCGACTGGGGATCAGGCAAAACACATCAAATAACACAGATATTAAAAGAGAAAGAAATTTATTACATAAGCTTATTCGGATCACAAACCACAGAAGAAATTTATTCAACTGTTTATGCAAAAATGCATCCAGGGCTCGCCCTGACGAAAAATGTAGCGAAATCTACCGACGGAGCTGGGGCCGGCCCAGTCAACGTAGGCGGACTAGTTGCAGGTTTAGCAAACGCTATTATAAGGGATCATGTAAAAAACGACAAAATCATTGTCTTTGACGATCTTGAAAGGAGTAAGATTGACACAAATGATTTACTCGGAATATTCAACAAATATGTAGAGCATCATAAGTGCAGGGTAATCGTACTTGCACATGACAAAAAAATCGCTGAGACCTTTAAAGGGTCTAAAGAAAAGGTATTTGGCCAAACTATCGTCATCACTCCTCAAACCTCGCAAGCATTTGACAGTTTTGCAGGAGATATAAAAAACACAGCTACCGCAAAAATTATAAAAAAACTCAAACAAGTTATATTAGATATTTTTAACGAGTCTGCAACATATTCACTTCGCATCCTCAAGCATTCTGTAGAAGACCTTAGCAGACTATTAGACATCTTAACATCCCAACACAAATCGAATGAAGAGGCATTAGTCGAGTTTAGCAGCCTTTTTGTAGCGCTGAGTTTGGAAGTCAGAGCAGGCCGTTTAGATGAAGACAACCTTAGAAATCGATCCGATACCATATTCAGATATCAAATGGCTGCAAACAGGGACCCTAAAACCGCACGCCCTGTTATTTATGATGCGGTCGAGAGATACAAAAGCATCGATTTAGGAAATCGAATCCTGAATGACAATGTGCTTATACTATTGCTCGTCAAAGGTATTTATTCTACACCCTTAGTCCACGAGTCGTTGAATGAAAGTCTGTATTTTACAAAGGCTGCCGATTTACCTGCGTGGATGGTCTTCATGAAGTTCGATGAACTGAGTGAGTCAGACTCACGTACGGCAGCAGAAAAGCTCATTAGTCAGTTTGAAGCGAGAACAACTACCACCCCTGGCGAAATGTTCCATTTATTCGCTCTCAGATTTCTTCTATCCGAGATGACCTTAATACCTCAAAGCCTTGAACAAGTAGAAGAGGACTGCAAAAAATACATAGAAGATCTTCTTGACCAGAAAAGAATACAGCCATTAAGAGCCCACCTCCAAGTATGGGGAGAGGCATTTTCCGACGGCTTCGGCGGATTTACTTACTGGGTAGAAGAAAGCTACAAACCGCATTTCTCAAGAGTCACCGGCCACTTCAGGGAAGCCGAAAGCAGAGCTACAGTACAAAGCTATCCTGAATTTGCCAAGACGCTAATTGCTTTAATGTCTTCAGACGGTGCTAAATTCGCTGAAAAAATCAGCCATACTAATGGTGGAAATAACGAATTCGCAAACATCGAGATTATGCCGAGCATCAAGCCCATCGACTTTGTACAGGAATGGATGGGATCACCAGCACAAAACTGGCGACACATAAGTCGAGGATTAGAACAAAGATACTCATCAGGGCAACTTTCCTCCTCTCTCAAAAGCGAAAGAGCTTGGATATCGGAAGTTATACAACTTATTGACAGAGAGAAAAACAAAGCCGTACAAATCAGGAAGAAGCGACTTAGTCGAGTTCTGTCAAGCAACCTGAGAGCTTTAGCTCTTAGATCGTAGATCTAAGAAGGGCCTCCCCTAATGGCGGCCCAACTCTCAAATAAATTTTATGCTACCTCTCGCAATGCACTTATAGCGCAATCGACCCATGCAGTTCCAGCCCTTGCCAATTCTCTTGTCTTTCCTTCACTGATTCCATAGTGCTTACCCACTCGGGTCATAGGCCACTTCGCGCCATAGTAAAGCCAAATTATGTCGCCCATCTGCTGATCCCTACGATGGAGCCTAGCAACCGCATTGTCGATGGCAATTGCCCAGTCATCAGTGATGCAATAATTTTTGGACGACGACACTTGAGTCATTGCCTGCCGCATCAGCGCCAAAGTAGGAGAAACGTAACCAGGCACACCCATCCCATCCGTTCTCCACCAGCCCCACTGTTCCAGCAAGTACTCGGTATCTCCCAATGGCCGTCCTGCTGGCTTGCGAATCATCATGCTCTCAATCCCCTGTGTAATTTGTTCCACCTGCTCCCAGGCGGTTTGGTTGCTCGTATTGGCTCTGTGGCCCTGTTGGTGCTGGAGGCGTCTTTAACGCTGAAATCTCACGTTGCTTCTGATGCAATTTAAAACTCAATTGAGTGACCAGCTCATCGACGGAAAGCACCAACTTAGTTCCCTGAACAACCCAACCTGAGCCGTTGCAATCCGTGCAAACCAGCTCATAAAACACCCCGTCCACTACCGCCTTACCCTTGCAGATCGAGCAGGGTTCAAGCTCGATCCGTTCCCGCTTAAAGCCAGGCCCCTGTCGTTTCTGCACGTTTTAAAACCTCGCCCTTAACAAATTGTGGTTCTGGCTCGCAGGCCCCGCCGTTCAAGGCGTCTACGAGGTTTTGCGAATCTTCATATCTAACGCCTGTCTGCGCGTGAATCGCCTTGAAGCCACGCGCATCTAACCAGTCGTGCCACTTCACCAACGCCAGGCGGCGCTGCTCTTTGGCCTGGGTGTTGATGTAGGTGGAAGCGATCTTGCCCAGGGAGTGGTTCAGCAACATCTCGCCGATGTGGCCGTCGACGCCGAGGTCAGTCCAGGCGGTGCGGGCGACCTTGCGCAAATCGTGACTGGTCCAGGCGCCCTGCCCCAACCGAGTGAACACGGCACTGGCTTGGTTATCACTCAGCGGCTTGCCACGGCGCGACGGGAACAGAAAAGCCCCTGTGTAGCCCTGGGCGGTCTGGCGGTCACGGTAACGGCGCAGCAGTGCGCGCACTTGATCAGTCAGCGGCACGCGCAGCTCGGTCTTGCTCTTGGTGTGTTCCGCCGGCAGGAACCACTCACGCTCAGGCAATGCAACGTCAGCCCACCGCGCCTGGCGGGTTTCACCGATCCGGGTGCCGTGGCACAGCATCATTAAGGCCAGCATGGCGTCACCTGGCGCGCTGTCGAAGCGCTCAGCCAGCAACGTCACCAACTCCGGCACCTGCACATCGCGCAGCCGGGGGGGCTTGGGCTGAATGCGCGCCGACGTGAAGTTGCTGAACTTCAGCTCGACCATCGGGTTAACCGGGATCAGGTCCAGCTTGCGCGCCTGACGAAAGGCCATCGCCAGCAGACGAAACAGTTGCTGAACATACGACAGCGACAGCTCAGCCTGCACCGGCCACATCAGCAACCGGTCGAGGGCCTGGGCATTTACATCGCGAAGCAGCAAATTATTCAGCCGCGGCTTTAGCTGGCAGCTGATCGCAGACTTGATGGCCGCCCGGCGCTTGTCGGACAGCGCCCGTGACTTGGCCATGCGCTCGCCGAACCAGTCGAGCAGCTCGCCGACGGTCAGCCAGCCCGACACGCTGGCCGCCCCATCCGCCGCCACACGCAGGCGCACTGCCGGCAACGCCGCGATCACCTGCTTGGTGTTCAGATCGGGAAAGGCGCCGATACGGTGCCACTGCCGCTTGTGGAGCAGATACCAAGCGCCGCGCGCACGGTTCTTGGCGAAACGAAAGTGCAATGCAGGGTGGCCGGCATCGCGCAGGTCACGCACATGCTCGAGCTTGGCGTTGCGCACAATCTCGGCATCCGACAGTTTTACTGTCAGGGTTTTGATTAGGGTATTCAAACATTGCCCTCCTTTCGGGCAAGTAGGTCAACGACCTCAAAAGTCGATGGCCACATCCAATCGCCGTAGCGCTTGGCCATGGCCTCATCAGCGAACAAAGCCACGGCATGGTCAGGCAGGACGTCCATGTCCAATTTGAAGCCGCAGCAATGCACCGCATAGCGGTAATTGGCCGGGACCGGAACGGCCAGGCGAATCGGTGCCATCAGTTTTTTTCCTTTCTGTAACGACCGGCCAGACTGCTGACCTTTTCGGGTTTGGTCGGCTCAACCCAGCCCACTGCGAGCTGTTCGAATCGGCTGTACTGACCGTGAAAAGCGGCGCGCACGGTGCCACCTGCAATATCACGGCCCTTGCCGATAATGATTTCGGCAATGCCTTTGGCTTCGGAGTGTTCGTGGTAGACCTCGTCGCGGTACACGAACAGAATGATGTCCGCGTCCTGCTCGATGGCGCCGGATTCACGCAGGTCAGAACACAGCGGGCGCTTGTTGGGCCGCTCTTCGCATTTACGGGAGAGCTGGCTGAGCAGGATTACTGGAACGCCTAGCTCGCGGGCCATGAGCTTCGCGGTGCGTGTCATGTGGCTAACTTCCTGCTCACGACTGGACGGGCGCGAGTCGGACTCCACCAATTGCAGGTAGTCGATGACAATGAGGTCCAAGCCATACCGACGCTTATGGCGGCGAGCCGCCGAGCGCAGTCGATTCATTGACATCGACGCGCGATCCGACAGGAACAGATTCGACTTCTTGAGCTTGCCGGCGGCACTCATCAGCTCGGCGCCGTGGGTGTTCGGGGCTTTGCCATTTTTGATCAGCTGTAACGGCACCCGCCCTTCGGACGCCATGAAGCGATCCATCAGGCCCGTGTTATCCATTTCCAGGCTGAAGGCAATCACGCTTTTGCCATCACGGATGGCCGCATGAGACGCGATATTCATCGCGAGCGTGGTTTTGCCCATGGCGGGACGGCCGGCAATCACGATCAGTTGGCCAGGCTTGAGCCCTTGCAGCTTCTCGTCCAAATCAGGAATGCCCGTGGACAGGCCGTCAATTTCATCACCACGATCAGCCCGGGCCTGCAGCACCTCGATGTAGTCGTTGAGAAAGTCCTCAGCCTTGACCACTTCGGATGTTGCCGATTGGCTGTCAATGGCGTGGGACTCAGCCTGTACCGCTGCAACCTTGTCAGCCGCAGGCTGGTCACCGTAGGCAATGTCGTTGATCCGCACGCTCAGCTCGATGATCGACCTATCCAGGCTGCGCTCACGAACCGTTCCGGCGTAGGAAGCGGCGTTTGCAACGCTTGGCGTATTGCGGGCAATTTCTGCGGCGTAGGCAAACGAACTCGCACCACCAGGCAGATCCCCCACATAAACCCCGACGGTCACGATATCGACGGGATGACCATCACCGTGCAAGGCCAAAATCCCACGATACAGCTCGGCGTTGTCCTCGTAGTAAAAGTCCTCGGGCACCAGGTCGGCGGCCAATATGTCGATCAGCTCAGGGCGCAGGAACATCGCTCCCAGTACACCGTGTTCAGCTTCCAGGCTGTAGGGATCACGCATTGTAATTACCCTCCACGACCTTCACGAAGTTGCTCGGGGCAATCAGCCAATCGAAGTTGCAGCGGAAAGGATTACCACCAGAGGCCGAGACCTTGCCCATCAGAAACTCGCTGGAGCGAACCAGGGCGAAGTACTCGGCCCAGAAACTGAGATCCTGATGAACATCGCTTTCGTTCCAACGCGCGCTGACCTTTGCAATCCGGTCCTTGGTCAACAACATGACTCGGGGGAACTCCGGGATCGTTGCGTTGAACAAATCGACGATGGCCTGGGTTGGGCATTTCGGCTTCGAAATTTTCGTTGGTTGCTCTGTGCCAACAAGAGGTGACGGTTCACTTGATGGTTCTATTACGGTTCTGGGTGCGGCTGCTGCGGGGGTTTGTGTCGTGAGCTGCGGGGGTGATGGTGCATTTGCTGCGGGGTGTGCCTCCTGCGGGGGTGCATAAGATGCGGGGGTTAGGGTGTAAATTGTCGAACGCCCCATCCGTTCCCGGACAGACAAAATACCCACCTGACCAAGCCACTTTATGGCGGTCTGAACAGTCCTTTCAGCAAGGCAAGTACGCTCAGAGATACGAGCGACCGAAGGCCAGCAAACACCCTCGTCGTTCGCATTGTCAGCTAGAGATATCAGGACAGCTTTTTGTGGGCCGCTCATGCCTTGCAGTGGCCAGCACAGGCTCATGATGATGGTGCTCATGCAGAAACGTTCCGGATAGAAGCCAGGGAGGCCTTTAAGTGATCGAGGCATTCCCGGCGGAATTGAGACTTGGATTCAGGCGAGTACTGGATGCCAATCAGGACCGCGGTACTCATAGCGGCGGATTGATTCGTAGCGCGGTGTCTAGACACCTTTTCAGCATTGTTGAAAAGTGTCGCGACATCCCCAGAACTATTGACTGCGGGGGCGTTATTGGCCATTATTCATCTCGTTAAATAGCTGTACTGAACCGCCCTGCCAGGCGGTTTTTTTATGCCTGTAATTCAGGCGTTATAGATGTCCGGCGCATCCGTGGTAGCTTTTTGCTTCCCAACGAAAAGGCCTGGGAGGCCGGACATGACAAACACACGATTTCCAACCATTACCCGCGAAGAGCTGCTGGCGGCGGTTAGCGTTCTTCCGGAGGGAGCGGAAATAAGTTTCTCCGGGCTTGAGTTCATTGAGTTTGAACCGACTCAAAAAACGCCAGGCGCTTACAGAGTGAGGGCTCTGTTTCGTCCAAACGTGTACCGAACGGCGGCAGGCGAAGTGGTGGTTGATAACCCTGAATGAGGTAGTACAACTTCTGGCATGTTTCGTCGGCGGTGCCATGCGCATGGATTGAGTGCACGGTGCCGCCGACCTTCAGTGTGATGAACGATTTTCCATCCTTGCTCACCGATACCGAGGCGGAAATTTGGTGCTGGGCTCGAATTTCTTCCGCTTTCCGGTACAGCTCGCGAGCTTGCGCATCCAACTGATCGGCCAGCTCATCAAGAGCTACTGTTCGCCGCACTTCATCGTTCAGCCCTTCCATCGCTCACCTCTCTCGTATTTGTTGTTCAAGCAGCTTTCAGCGATTCGCGCAGAACATGCAGCGCTTCGATTGCCTCAAGGATTGCTTTCTCGCCCTGGGCTTTTTCGTGCTGGCTGATGTGGTTGTCAGCCGCTGCATCGAAAATCAATCGACCAACATCACCGCACTCGGCGGACAGAAGTCCCAGCGCAGCCATTAGCGGTTTGGCTGCCGGCTTTTCACGAGCCACCAGCTCGAAGCCGAAGCGATCAGCAAGCGAAATCAGAGGACGCATGTCGCCGGTGTGCAACAGCACGCCGAACAGATGCTCGATAGTCAGGTGATGAGCTGCGTTATCCGGGTTCGAGCGCTGCAGCAGGCTGACGTGTGCCAAGCACATTTTCGCGGCCAGTTGCTCTGCCCCACTTTCCTTGATGGAGGTGTGGCAAGCCCTCAAGAAATCTTCCATTCGTAAATCCTCGCTTTTTGTTTCAGTGGCGCTCGGCCAGTAACGGGTTGCAAAATCTGTTTCATGGAACTCAGGCGGACTTCTTCAGCGCCTGAGATGGATCGTCGTCGCGTTTGGCAACCAGTGCGCCACCAGATTCCTTTTCGAGGACGCATTGCATGGGGTAGGAAAAACCGCCGGTGGTACGGCATTGAGATACGCGGCTTCCGCTCACCGCGAGGGCTTCACCGATGGCGCGGCCGGTGCCGAAATATTTCAGGGCTTCGTCGTAGGTCATGGGGATCGTCTCTATTGGCCACAACAAGTTTAGAGTTCTTAACAATACAAGGCAAGTTATCTAAACAACGAAATGTTTAGAATCCTAAATATGGAATTCAAAGATCGCGTCATCGCGCGCATGAGGAAGCTGAAACTCAGCGCTACAGACATCAGCAAACTGACAGGCGTATCTAAGGCTACCGTCAGCTTCTGGGTGTCCGGAACAAACGGCGCAAAGGGTAAAAATCTTCTTGCGCTAGCGAAGGCATTGGAATGCTCACCTGACTGGTTGTCGGAGGGTACTGGCTCGCCAGATGATTCCGCGTCCGTGGAAGGCCCTAAGGCAGGATCTACCAGTGCAGAACTGGTGGCACACATGCTTGGGACCAAAGCGGGAAAGAACCTCTCAGAGAAAGCACGCGAGATGATGCTCGCAGCCGCGGAAGAGGCAGACAGCCCCGCTGTCAATGGTCAGCAATATTTACCAGGAAATATTGCAGCGCTCCGGCCGATTAACGATGAGATTCTCATTCCGCAGTACGATATCCGTGCGGCCATGGGTCACGGGCAAGTCCCACCGGAGTACAACGAGGCGGTACGCAACCTCGTAGTGCGTGAAGAAATATTGCGT
This sequence comes from Pseudomonas sp. JV449, assembly GCF_032424295.1. Classification (NCBI taxonomy): domain Bacteria; kingdom Pseudomonadati; phylum Pseudomonadota; class Gammaproteobacteria; order Pseudomonadales; family Pseudomonadaceae; genus Pseudomonas; species Pseudomonas sp. JV449. The sequence goes on from NZ_VYKD01000019.1 coordinate 151,615, forward strand.
GAGAAAGGCGTCACCTACACTGCCGCTAGTGCCCTCGCCATGATCACCGGCTGGGGCCAGTCGATGGAAGGCACGATCAATGACAAGGATCTGGTGATTGTGGATCGTGGTGTGAAAGAGTTTGTCAGCGAGGGAATTTACGTGATGACTTGGCACCAAGAGCTGTACATCAAGCGGGTCATGCGCCTTGACGAAGACAATTACCGACTGATCTCGGACAACCAGCATTACGAGAATCAGACGGCCCGTATTGAGGATGTGACTATTCATGCGAAAGTGCTTTTTATTTGGAACGGCAGAAAAGCATGAGCATCAATAAGTCGGGGGGCTCCGTCACGCCCTGGCAGGCTAACTGGCATGCGGATTTTAACTTGGTGAATACAGAGAGCAAGGAGCGCTAGTGAGGAAGGTTCTGCAATACCAAGGGCCGGCAAAATTAAGGGCGGCTGAAAGAAGATTTGCGCGGTCTATACGCGCGAGTATAGGACGCCTTAATAAAAAAGGCGGGCGCTCTGAAAAGAGGAAACATGCCGAAAAACCTCACATAGTAGACGCCCCTACGAAGATGGACCTTTACAGCCCAAAAAATCATCGGGCCTTCGTTTTATTCCTTAAGCGAATTAGACAGTGCGTCAGCACGACTAGTAGAACTGTAATAAATCTAAAAAATTGCTCACGGATAACTGCGGGAGCTGGGCTGCTTTTTTATGCAGAGATTGACCGCCTTGTTAAAGCATATCCGCATAACAGTATAAGATGTATAAACCCAGAAAATTTGAGAAGTGGCCCCGGTAGATCTGACAATAGTAACTTTGTAGAAGGCGCCCTCAATCAAATCGGATTTTATCGATTGATCGGACAGCAGAACAATACGAAATCATCCGTAAGATCCGTAAAAAGATGGCATCAATTATCTGGCGACTCTGCGGATGGCAGCCTTGCTAGCTCGCTTTTACAAACGCTGTCAAAAGAAGTCCCTCCTCAAATTTTGAAGCGCTTATACCGAGGAGCAATTGAAGCAATTGCCAACTGTGTAGAACATGCCTACCCGTCTCCTAGACAGGATGGTTTAGGAATACCCGACCCGCGCTGGTGGATGCTTGTTGGCATAGACGATGAGAATTTAACAATTATCGTTTGTGATTTAGGCGTTGGTATACCAAGCACGCTACCTACGAAGCATAGCGACTCATTCCTTAGCAATTTAAAGATAAAGCTAGGGATTACTGGAAGCTCTGACTCTGAGATGATCAGAGCCTCAACGCACATCAAAGAGACCAGAACCCAACTTACGCATAGAGGCAAGGGTGGTAAGGATTTTCGGAGCATGCCCGAGCTTTTCACATCATCGTTCCTAGCTATTAGAAGTAATAAGGGTTCATTTTTTATTACCGGGAAAGACCATCCGCCTTTTAGGGCTGTATCTTCTCGCAAGTATATTCCTGGCACAAACAATTCAGAGTCTACCATTGAACATGACGAGTCAATATGTGGTACGCTTGTTGAATGGGCAATCCAAGTGAAGGATTTGCAAAAATGAAAGATATTTACGTTAAAAGCTTTAGTGAGTTTCCAGGCCCGAGAAAAGAATCAATCGGCCCGAATTCAGGTGAGCGCTTCAGAGATGAAGTTTTATACAAAGCGATTCAAGACTTCCCCAACGAAACTTTTCGCATCCATTTAGATGGAACTGCCGGGTATGGCTCATCTTTCCTTGAAGAGGCCTTCGGCGGTCTCGTTAGGTTAGGAGTTTCAGAGCAAACCATGAGGGAGATCATTAAAAATTTAGTTTCGGAAGAAGATCCCTCTCTGATCGTGGAGGTTTCTGAATACATAAACGATGCCATACAGGCTCTAAAGGAATAAGCATGGCATCTAGCACATTTCAAGTTGCATTCTGGATTATTAGTATATTGTTTGCGATGTTTGGTTTAATAGTCACCATTATTGGATGGCGGGTGAACGCAGCAAACTCTAGAAATCTGGCGCGAGTGAAGGATATACACGATTCCATTGATGATTGTGTAAAAGCGTTATCCGACTTAGAAGATCTTGCCTACTCCTTTTGGCTTGATGCAGATGAAAAGGCTAAGCCATATCAAATGATCGTAGGCCATCGCCGACTTACGCATCGACTCAAGCAGCTTCAAGCGCTTACCAGCGGGCCCATTCCAAGTCACGCGATGATCAGCCTACGGCAGAGCTGTACGCTCGATTGCGAGACCAGGAAAGAACCGTTGAGTGGGGAGGATGTGCGTATTAAGCGTATTTCTCTTGCCGCGTCTAATATTTTACAGTCCAGCATCCTGCAGAAAAGCTGGGAGGAGAATACAGAAAGAGCGGCCTGATACGCGCTCTGGTATTTATTACCTAGTAGCCCAACCCAGCGCTTGGCTTCTTGTAGTGCCCTTACAGATCTGAATCCGCTGCCCGCCATAAAAGCGGGCTTTTATTTGCCTGTCAGAAAGGCGTGACATCCTCCACTGCCAGGAACTCGTTATGCGCTTCAACCTGGTGATCGTTCTCCGATGATGCTTCCCACTTCAACGTAACCGACGCGTCATCGTTGAAAGTCATGTCTATGCCGTCCGTCTCGGATAGCAGCCCCATCACCTCTTCCCACTCTCGATCCCCATCTGTGTCCAGCCTGTGAATCGTCACGCATCGCAGATCTTGCGCGAACGGATGATTGATCATTGAAGAAACCCTCAGGCCCAATCGCTCGATACCAGTCATCTCTTGCCTTACCGCTAGTTTCGCCTGTTTTTTTACCATGGCGTGCTTTCCATATTTATACTGTATATGCATACAGCTCTCGCACAGCATAACGCGTAATTTTCTAAATCGTAAGTCTTGACTAGGAGATTTCCCCTCGCATCTATGCAGGCCTCTTGTTAAGTACTCTAAAATAATCATTGACGTATTTTGTTTAGTTTTCTAAATTATATCCATCGCAGCGGCGTACACCCACTGCGAAGCACCGCCGCTCTTTAAAAGCATACGCAACAAACAACAGACCGCACTGCCTCTACCGGCGACCGGCGACCGGCGACCGGCGAGCAGACAGGCCCGAAAGCCTCGGCTGGGAACGCCTGTTGTAAGGACCTGTGATCCATGGCGAACAGACGCTGTTTGACGCGTTGAGGAGGAAGCTCCCCGCCCACCCACGAAGACGACCGGCCAGCCCTGCAATCAGCAGCGGGCCACACCGCTGACGCAATACCCCGGTCTGACGCCAGTAGCGTGACCGGGCTTTTTTACGCCTGCCTTTATCCGTCAGCACCCTCCCCTGGGCCCACCGGCACAGACCAGGCGGTCAGGTTGCTGACGAATGAACGCAAACCACACCGAGGGATCAGCTATGCATCCATCATTTCAAGAGCGCATCGACGAACTCCGTGTGCTGCTGCAACAAACCAACGCTGCGCGAGCCGCGTTCTTCAGTCGCACTGATCGACCGATGCCAAAACAACCGGTGCGCTATCAGGTAACAGGCGAAAGCGTCGGCATGTTCCAGATCGTCGACCTCGCCACTGGCAAGACTCACGCCTTCCGCCAGGCCTATAAGGCTGCTCACGACCTCGCAATGCAGTTCGAAGCAGCGTCCAAGCGTGTCACGCTGATGGCCCAAGAGAACGACGTCAAGTTCGCCGACACCCCACGAGGCGCATCAACAAGATCAACGCCGCGCGGCGCCGGCATACATGGCTGGCAATCCCGGCAAGTGGAATCGAAGAGGTAGGCCATGGCTGAAGCAGCGCCGCAAGCGCGAGAAGGCCGCAGCGAATGACGCGGTATTGGGCGTTGAGAAGTTTATGGTTGAGGTGGTCGGCGTGTTCAAGGCCGACCTAAGCGCCTGATGAAGCAGCACGACGTCAACAACCAGCAGGAAGTGTTTCAGAACCTGTAGCGCACCGTGATTGCCGCCGACTTCGAAACGGCAGCGCAAATTTTTAAGTGCGTCACGACACCTTTTTGTTACCTAAAAGGTGTCGAAATCATGCTTTGAGATGAGCGCGATAGAGCTAGCCGCCGATTCGGGTGACGAAATAGTTTCTCCGAGCGTTTAGAGAAAGTACACGTGCTCGGGCTTGAATTCGCGTCGGACAGAATGCGATTCAGATGGACAGTCAGAGTGACCAACTAGCCCAATCCAAAACTCTTCATCAAACCAGTCCAGCAAAAAGAAATAATGACAGGCGTCTATTAGTGTTCCCCGCTCCCACTCCGAACCAGAACTTGCAAGGCCTTGAATGTCGTAATGTTCTTCAAGCTCATAAAAGGAAATCTTTTCCTTTTTTAGCCATTTTTCGTCCAAGAAGCTTGCCAACTCGGAGACCAGCTCTACGCTGATTGCGAACTGGTCTTTGTAGGGCTGGTGCCAAGACGCGGAATCATTACCAATAGGGTAAACACCATTGTCCCAAGCATATGCGTAAGCGGGCGTAATGTTTTTGCCCGGGCGACCGCTCGTAAAAAGCGTGAGCAGTTGAAACTTTTGCAGGTTAAAAAGCATTTCCGCAGTAGCTGACATTTTCGCTCCTTGATCCGGCTCCATGCCGGTCACCTGTAATACTCCATATCAATGAATCACGCCAGCCGGCGAGGCGAAGCCCTTAAATGGCAGATCTCCGTAAGCCCACACCAGCGTGCCAGTTATTACGAGGAAGAAAATTACAAGATCAGATTTGTTGAACCAGGGTAGAAATTTTTGTCGCAATTCGTTGAGGCCAACCCAGCCAAATCCAGAGGGCGTAATCGAAAGTCTCGCTCGCACCAAAACCGTTTCTGCCAAGAGAGCGAAGACGGTAGTGACCGCACCACTTCTGCTGAACCAGCCACCGAGATCAACGCCAGACAAGTGTGGATAGGGAGCTATCAACGAAAGGATCGGCGCAAGAATCGCCAAACAAATCAGGCCCAACGCAATTTTAATGCTGCGCCGTAATTCGCCATCCGATGGTTCTTTCAACGACATAGCTCTATCCCTGACAAACAAAAAAACCAATATACCGGCGAGCCCCCGCTAAGCCTACTCACAACATTGTCAGCATAAGCGGCAGGAAGTACAGCATGTTCATCATGCAGGATTTTCCAATGACCTCAGTACGTTATCCATGTCAAAGCGACCTGACATATCGCTGCGGTAGCAGCACAGCCTGCAGCCCACTTGTTCCACTTCGTTTGTTCATCGGCGGTTTTAAGGATGTCGACTCTGCCTTTGGAAGATTCCTTCGTTAGCAAAACACCAGCCATGCCAGACGAACTCTCATCGTGAATTACCTCGACGGTTGCTGATTTTACCCAAAGTAAACACGACCCTAACGAAAACCCAGCAACGAGAACGGTGAAAATAAGCTTCGTCGATAGCATTTGTTGCTCCATTGATTTTAGAACCATTTACCCCAAAACCGCGCTCCCCACCAGCTCATCCAATACTTCACTGCCCGGGCATGACTCGGCAAGGATCCCCTATGTCCGCACAACAGATCGACGAAAAGAAACTCGAGCGCGCGATCCGAAAGATTAAGCACTGCCTGGCACTGGCCCAGAGCGCTAACGAGAACGAAGCCGCCACCGCGCTTCGGCAGGCACAAGCGCTGATGCGTGAGTACCGCCTGACCGAAATTGATGTGAAGTTGAGCGACGTGGGCGAAGTTGAATCAGCCCTCTTCCGCACCAAGCGTCGACCGGCGTGGGATCAACAGCTGAGCATAGCGGTGGCGGACGCTTTCAGCTGCACGACACTGCGCCGCAGGAAGTGGAGTCAATCAAAAGGCCAAGTAATTGAGTGCGCGACATTCGTCGGCGTTTCACCCGCTCAGAACATCGCCCTGTATGCGTATGAGGCGCTGCACACCAAGCTCACGCAAGCCCGCAAGGGATACTGCTCAGGAGTCAGATCTGGCGTCTACCGCAGTCAGTATTCGGCAGAAACTGCAGGCGATCACTTTGCATTGGCTTGGGTTTGGGAAGTCCAGTCGAAGCTGAAAGCGCTTGTACCTCAAGGCGACGCTGATCCCCTCGGGAATCCCACAACCGGGCAAAACCTAGTCGCGATTCAGGCGCAGGACAAGGCATTGATCAGCGAATATCTGGCAACCCAAGACATTAGAGATTCACGAAAAAGTAAGGCTGTGGAGTTGGATTTGAACGCCCAAGTCGCCGGGATGCTAGCTGGCAGCAAGGTTGAACTGCACGCAGGCATCGCGCGCGGTGGTGAAGACACTCTCGCCCTATCCGTTAACGCCTGAGCCCCTCCCCTTCAACTCCCGGGCATGGCCCGGCAAGGACTCCACCATGGAAATGAAAAGCGAAACACTTGCGGAGGAAGAGCTGGCGGCGATCACCGGCTACATGATCCCGTCTGGGCAGATTGCGTGGCTCAACCGAAACGGCTGGAAGTACGTGCTAACCCGAGCGCGCCGTCCAGTTGTCGGCCGCGTCTACGCCCGGATGAAACTGGCGGGCGTGAAGCCTTCAGCTGAAAACGTTGCGACCGAAGCGTGGTCGCTGGATTTGTCACGGGTAGGATGAAGAAATGCGAGCAAAAAAGGCGGCAAACAGGGACCTGCCGCCGCGAATGATTCGGCGTGTACGCACGCTGAAAGGCGGTAAAGAGTGGGTTGGATACTACTACGACGGGAGAAATGAAGACGGGAAGCGGGTGGAGATCCCGCTCGGGGGTGACTTAGACATCGCCAAGGCTGAATGGGCAAAGCTCGACTGCAAGCCCGTGCCAAAGAAGAATGCTCTCCTGGGCCAGGTGTTCGACCGCTACGAGAGAGAGATAATCCCCGGCAAAGCGCCGAAGACACAGAGCGATAACCTGCTGAGCCTGAAGCAGCTGCGCAAAGCCTTCTGCGATGCGCCCATCGACGCGGTGACGCCGCAGATCATCGCCCAGTACCGAGACGGCCGAACCGCCAAGGTGCGAGCCAACCGCGAGATCTCCCTGCTCTCGCACATCTACAACATCGCACGGGAGTGGGGGTTAACCGAGAACAACCCTGCCGCCGGCGTGCGCAAGAACAAAGAGGCACCGCGAGACTTTTACGCGACAGAGGAAATTTGGAGCGCTGTGTATGGCATTGCCGCCTCAGAACTGCGTGACGCGATGGACCTCGCTTACCTAACCGGGCAGCGCCCTGCCGATGTGCTGTCGATGCGTGAGGCGGATGCAGTCAATGAGTTCCTGCAGGTGGCTCAGGGTAAGACGGCCAAGAAGCTGCGCATCCGGCTGACCGCCGCCGGCGCGCTCAATGACCTGGGCACTCTGGTGGCGAGGCTGATCGAGCAGAGACGCTTGCGCGGGGTCAGAACCCCTTACCTTATAGTCACCGAGGACGGTAGGCAGGTTACAAAGCACATGCTCCGTCTCCGCTTCGACGATGCTCGCGACAAGGCGATCACCATCGCCAGAGAAAACGGCGATGGAGTGTTGGCAGCCAGCATTCGAAAGTTCCAGTTCCGCGACATCCGCCCCAAGGCTGCAAGCGAGATCCTCGACCTAGGAGATGCAAGCCGGCTCCTGGGACATACGGACAAGCGGATAACCGAGACCGTTTATCGACGCGTCGGGGAGATCGTGAAGCCGACTCGCTGACCGCAATTTGCAACGAGTTGCGGAAACCGCCTGAAATGATGCGGAAACGATCGGCCTGTACGCTGATAGCTCCGCCGAAGCCCAGAAACACAAAAGCCCCGCATTGCGGGGCTTTCGTTTGAATCTTGGCGGGAAACCAGGGATTCGAACCCTGGGAACGCTATTAACGTTCGCCGGTTTTCAAGACCGGTGCATTCAACCACTCTGCCAATTTCCCTTGTGCATCACAGGATTAGGGTAGCCCATCCTGTCTCAGCGGGCGCCATAATACCCGAATGAAACACACTGTCAAACTCTCGCCATCGCTTGTTACAGAGCGTCTGTTATGATCTTTGCGACTGAACGTTTCAAAACCGAAGGAGTGTCGCCATGCGCGAACAGAATTACGCAGTGAATGGTAACGCGCAGGCTGAGCAGCTTGAAGTCAGCCGCGTGTTGCGCAACACCTATGGCCTGCTCGCCCTTACCCTCGCATTCAGCGGCTTAATGGCGTTCGTGGCCCAGCAGATGCACGTCGGCTACCCGAATATCTTTGTCGTACTGATCGGTTTCTATGGCCTGTTCTTCCTGACCAACAAGCTGCGTGACTCGGCCTGGGGCCTGGTGTCGGCGTTTGCCTTGACCGGTTTCATGGGCTTTATCCTCGGCCCGATCCTCAACCGTTACCTCGGCATGGCCGGTGGTGCGGAAGTGGTCAGCTCGGCGTTTGCCATGACCGCCCTGGTGTTTGGTGGTCTGTCGGCCTACGTGCTGGTCACCCGCAAGGACATGAGCTTCCTGGGTGGCTTCATCACCGCGGGCTTCTTCGTGTTGCTGGCGGCGGTGGTGGCGGGCATGTTCTTCCAGATCAGCGGCCTGCAACTGGCGATCAGCGCGGGTTTTGTGCTGTTCTCCTCCGTGTGCATCCTGTTCCAGACCAGCGCCATCATCCACGGCGGTGAACGCAACTACATCATGGCGACCGTCAGCCTGTATGTGTCGATCTACAACCTGTTTATCAGCCTGTTGCAGATCTTCGGCATCATGAGCCGCGACGACTGATTTACTCGCTGCATAAAAAATGCCCCGTATCGAAAGATGCGGGGCATTTTTGTTTTCGGGGTATCAGTACTGGTTGGGTTCCATTTCCAGCTCGACCTTGAAACGCTGGGCGATGTCGCGCTGGATACGCTGGGCCAAGTTGGCAATATCGTGCCCTGTGGCGCCGCCATAGTTGACCAGCACCAGCGCCTGCAGGGCATGCACGCCGGCATCGCCGTCACGAAAGCCCTTCCAGCCGGCCTTGTCGATCAGCCAGCCAGCGGCCAGCTTCATCTGCCCATCCGCCTGAGGGTAAGCCACCAGGTCCGGATACTGTGCCTGTAACTCTTCAGCCAGGGCTTTGGACACCAACGGGTTCTTGAAGAAGCTGCCGGCATTGCCAAGCACTGCCGGGTCGGGCAATTTTTCGCTACGGATGCTGCAAATCGCGCGACTGACATCGCTCGGTGTCGCCTCGGTGATCCCCTGCCCTGCCAGGCGCTGCTGCACTGGGCCGTAGTCGAGCTTGAGGTGGCTGGCGCGGCTCAGGGCAAAGCGTACCCGCAGGATCAACCAGCGCCCGGTTTCGTGCTTGAACAGGCTGTCGCGGTAGGCAAAGTTGCATTCTTCCAGGCTGAAATCGCGCAACTCGCCCGTCTGGCGATCGAGGGCGGTCAAGCCGGCAAAGACGTCCTTGATCTCCACACCGTAGGCACCGATGTTCTGCATGGGGGCGGCACCGACGGTGCCGGGGATCAGGCTGAGGTTTTCCAGACCACAGAAGCCCTGCTCCAGGGTCCACAGCACAAACGGGTGCCAGGCCTCGCCTGCTTCGGCTTCGACCACCACCTGCACGCCATCATCCTGCAGCACGCGAATACCCTGGGTGGCCATGCGCAACACCAGGGCAGGAATGTCCTGGGTCAGCAGCAAGTTGCTGCCACCGCCGATCACCAGCAAGGGCAACGCCTGGGTCGACGCATAGGCCAGTGCCTCGCGCACATCGGCGTCACTGCGGGCCTCGGCGAACAGTCGGGCACGCACATCAATGCCAAAGCTGTTGAATGGCTTGAGCGACACCTGCGCCCGCACTTGCAAGGTCATAACCGCCCCTTCAATTCGATCACCAGTAAATCACACGCCCGCTCGATCAGGTCCAGGACCCGTTCGAAGCCTTGTTCGCCTTCGTAGTAGGGATCCGGCACCTCGTCCACTTCAGCCTCATAGCGCCGCAGGAACAGGTCCAACTCCGCCTTGCCCTGGCCGGGCTGCATGGCCTTGAGGTTGCGCAGGTTGCTGTGGTCCATGGCCAGGATCAGGTCGTAGCGCGCAAAGTCGGCGCGGGAGACCTGCCGGGCCCTCTGGGCCGACAAATCGTAGCCGCGCACCAGCGCCGCACGTTGGCTGCGCTGGTCCGGCGGGTTGCCGACATGCCACTCGCCGGTGCCGGCGGACGCTACGTCGACCTGCCCCGCCAACCCGGCTTCGCGCAATTTATGGCGCAGTACGCCCTCAGCGGTGGGCGAGCGGCAGATATTGCCCAGGCAGACAAACAGAACCTCCATCAGGCCCCCAGCAGGCGACGGACGCGCTCAAGGTCTTCCGGGGTATCGACACCCGCAGGCGGTGCTTCCAGAGCATCGCCCACGTGGATGCGTACGCCGTGCCAAAGGGCTCGGAGTTGCTCCAGGGATTCGGTATTTTCCAACCAGCACGGCCCCCAGCTGACGAAGTCATGCAGAAACCCCGCACGATAGGCGTAGATACCTATATGGCGACGATACGGCACGCCTTCCGGCAGCAGGTCAGGGTTCCTGGCGAAGGCGTCGCGCGCCCAGGGCAAGGTCGAACGGCTGAAGGTCAGCGCCAGGCCGTTGACATCACTGACCACCTTGACCACGTTCGGGTTGAACAGGGTGTCGATGTCTTCAATCGGCTCAGCCAGGGTCGCCATACGCGCTTCACCGTGGGCGGCCAGGTTGGCGGCCACCTGGTCGATCACGCCCGGCGGGATCAACGGCTCGTCGCCTTGCACATTGACCACGATGGCGTCTGGCGCCAGGCCCAACTGCGTGGCCACTTCGGCCAGGCGATCGGTGCCGGAGTTGTGATCTTCACGGGTCAGCACCGCTTCGGCGCCGAACCCTTTGCAGGCTTCGATGATGCGCGGGTCATCAGTGGCCACCACGACACGCTCAGCGCTGCTTTTGCAGGCCTGCTCCCACACCAGCTGGATCATCGGCTTGCTGCCGATCAGTTGCAGCGGCTTGCCCGGCAGGCGTGTCGAGGCGTAGCGGGAAGGAATGACAACGGTAAAGGCTGTGGTCATTTATCCAGGCGCTCGTCGGTGGTCAGGGTGCGGGCTTCGCTTTCCAGCATTACCGGGATGCCATCACGGATCGGGTACGCCAGGCCGGCGCCCTTGCTGATCAGCTCGGTTTTATCGGCGCTGAGCTTGAGCGGGCCTTTGCAGATCGGGCAAGCGAGGATGTCGAGCAGTTTGGTGTCCATGAGTGTTTCCTGGAAAAAAGCGTTTAAGGCAAAAGACGGGCGGGCAGCAGGCGCATCAGCTGCGTGTCGAACCAGGCGACGAACGCCGGCGACGGCACCGCATCCACCGCAAGGTACCACCAGTCGGGCTGGGCAAAGGCGCGGCACTTCACCGCGTCCTTCTCGGTCATGACCAGTGGCAATGACGGGGTAAAACTCAAGACCTCGGCACTGTAGGGCGCATGGTCGGCGAAAGCATGGGGAATCGGCTGCCAGTGTAGCGTTTCGAGGGTGTTGAAGAAACGTTGCGGGTTGCCGATACCGGCAACCGCATGTACCTGCTGCCCCTCAGGAAAATACGCCAGCGACTGGCGCTCGCCGCTGTGCAGGTTGACCAATGCGGTAGGTTGCAGGCGAAATCCAAAGCCGTCGTCGCGATCCGAGCCGGCACCGTTGTAGAGCAGTGCATCCACACTGTGCAAACGCTCAACCGGTTCGCGCAACGGCCCCGCCGGCAGGCAACGGCGATTGCCCAGGCCCCGGGCGGCGTCGATCAGCACCAGTTCCAGGTCACGGGCCAGGCGGTAGTGTTGCAGCCCGTCGTCGGAGAGGATCAGGTCGAGGGTCTCGCTGGCAAGCAAGGCCTGCACCGCACGACTGCGGTCGGGATCGATCATCAGCGGCACGCCGCAGCGCTGCACGATCAGCAAAGGCTCGTCGCCCGCCACCGTGGCGTTGTGGCTCGCCTCGACGCGCCATGGCAACTGCGGCGGCTTGGCGCCATACCCGCGACTGACCACACCCACCCGCAGGCCACTGCGCCGACAGTGTTCGATCAACCACAGGATCAACGGCGTCTTGCCGGTGCCGCCCACGGTGATATTACCGACCACCACCACCGGCACCGGCGATTGATAGATCTCGCCCTCTCCCGCCAGGAACCGCGCGCGCTTGCGCTGCACCACCCGGCGATACAACGATTCCAGCGGACGCAACAACGCCAGCGCCGGATGGCCCTCGTACCAGGCCTTGAGCAAACGATCGGACATGGCCATCAGGGTTGGCTCGCCGCCTCGACAGTGCTCATGCGCAGATGGCTGAAACCGAGCTTGCCGGCAGCGTCCATCGCAGTGATCACGGCCTGGTGCTGGGTCTTGCCATCGGCACTGATGGACAACGGCATCTTGGTATCGCCGCCGGACTCTTTCTCCAGGGCCGCCATGAGGCTGGCGAGGTCGTTTTTCTCGAGCACCTGGTTATTCACCGAAAACGCGCCGTCGGCGCTGATGGCGATGTCCAGTTGCTTGACTTCCTGGTCTTCGGCCGGCGAACCACTCACGGCTTCCGGCAGGTCGACGCGCAGTTCGGTCTGCCGGGTGAAGGTGGTGGTGACGACAAAAAACAGCAGCAGGATAAACACCACGTCGATCAACGACGCGAGGTTGATGTCGACATTTTCCCGTTGCTTGCGGCGAAATTTCACGCTTTGCCCCCAACCAGGTCCACATCACGGTCGCCCTGCACCACTTCCACCAGCTTGATGGCTTCCTGCTCCATACCGACCACCAGTTCATCGATGCGCCGCTGCAGGAAACGATGGAAGAACACCGAAGGAATACCGACCATCAGGCCCGCCGCCGTGGTAATCAGGGCCTTGGAGATACCGCCGGCCAGCACGGCCGCGTTGGTGGTCATGCCCGAGCCCATGAACGAGCTGAAAATATCGATCATGCCCAGTACCGTCCCCAGCAAACCGAGCAACGGCGCCATGGCTGCGATGGTGCCGAGGGCGTTGATATAGCGTTCCAGTTCATGGATGACCCGGGCGGCGGCCTCTTCGATGCACTCCTTCATGATCTCGCGACCATGCTTGGAGTTGGCCAGGCCGGCGGCGAGGATTTCACCCAGGGGCGAGTTGGCGCGCAGTTCCTTGAGTTTGTCCTTGTCCAGCTGCTTGTTCTTGATCCAGCTCCAGACCTGCCCCAGCAGATGCTCGGGGGTGACGCGACTGGCGCGCAGGGTCCACAAACGTTCGGCAACGATGCCGAGTGCGGCGATGGAGCTCAGGATGATGGGCAACATCATCCAGCCGCCAGATTTGACCAATTCCCACACAGTGAATGTCCCCTCGAAAAAGTGCGCCACTTTACCATATAGGTTCGGCGGCGGGGTTCGTCGGCCATGGACCCGTCTGTCCCAGGCGACGGCCTTTGGCATGGCCGGCTCAGGGTAACGTTTCGCGCCAAAAACGGCGTTGACTACGCGCAACAGTGGGTGGCTGGAAAGCCCCTAATTGCACGCGCACCGCGCCCAGCTCGGCACTGTCGTATATCTGGCTGCCCAGTCGCTGGTAGCGCTCCACCACCTGCGGGTGAGGATGGCCGAACGCATTGCCACGCCCACGGGAAATCAGCACCGACGTGGGCGCCAGCCGCTGTAGAAAAGGCCAGGACGACGAACTGCGGCTGCCATGGTGAGGGGATTGCAGCCAGTCGGTGTGCACGGCCAACGAAGACGCGAGAAATGCTCGCTCGGCAGTCCGATCAATATCCCCCGTGAGCAGCAGCCGCTCACCATTGGCCTGGACCTGCAGAACACAGGACTTGGGGTTGCCATCAATCGCATCAGGCCACTGCCACAGCTCGAATGCCACACCGTCCCACTCCCACTGTTCGCCGCTGACGCAGGGCTGGGTGGCGAGAAACGCGGGCAACCCTTCGGTTTCACCGCCCACGACACGCCGGATCGGCAACCCTCGGGCAACAGCCGACGCCCCACCGGCATGATCGGCGTCGGCGTGGCTCAGCAGCATCATATCCAGCGTCCCGACGCCGAGCTTTTTCAACGCGGGCACTACCACACGGGCACCGAGGTCAACCGTCCCCGAACGCGGACCGGCATCGTAGAGCAACGTGTGATGGCGGGTACGCAGGATCAAGGCCTGACCCTGCCCGACATCCAGCTGTACCACCTCCATCCGCCCATGGGGCACGAGCTCGCGGGGTGGAAACACGGCCAACAACAGCAGTGGCAAGCCCAGGGGCCGAAACGGCACGCCGCTGGGCAGCAATAACAGCACCGCGCCGACCAGGCTGATCAGCCAGTAACCCAGGGGCACCTCCGCCGGTATCCAGGCAGGCATTTGCCCAGCGAGCCATGCCAAGCCCCGGAACAACCCGTCAAGCGCCCCGCCCGCCAGCCACAACAAACCCTCCCCGGCATACGGCAGCGGCAACAATGCGCTCCCCAGCAAGGCCAGGGGCAACACCACCAGGCTGATCCACGGCACGGCAACCAGGTTGGCCAGCGGCGCACTGACGCTGACGGGCAAGCCGAGCACCAGCAACACAGGAAACAGACCAACGGCAATCAAGCACTGGGGACGTGTCCATGCCTGCCAGACACTCCACGGCCCCAAGCGCCCACCAAATCCCAGGACCAGCACCGCGACAGCCATGAAGGACAGCCAGAATCCGGGTTGCAGGCTGGCCAGTGGCTCCAGGATCAGCACACCATTGAGTGCCAGCAACAACGGCCACCAGAACCCCAGATGACGAAAGCGCAGGCGCCACAACAACACCAGCCCCACCATGACGCAGGCCCGTTGCACCGGCACGCCAAACCCTGCCAGCAGGCCGTACCCCAGCGCGGCGGCAAACGCCAGGCCGCACGCCCACGGCAGCCACGGCCAGGTAAGGGGCCAGCAGCCGTAGCGTGCAAGTAACGCGACCAAGCCGTAGATCAACCCCGCCAGCAAGCCAATGTGCTGGCCGGAAATCACCAACAGGTGCACCGTGCCAGTGTCCTGCAACACCTGCCAGTCTTCGGCCGCCAGCCCGGAGCCATCCCCCAGCACCAAAGCCGCCAGGCCCGCCTCGCGGCCTTGGGCATCCACCGTCATCAGACGTTGGCGGACCGTGTCACGCCAGGCATGACGAGCCGGTGCCAGGCGCTCACCATCCTTCACCGAGCCAGTGGCGCCAATGCGCTGGGCCAGCAGCCAGGCCTCCTGATCGAAACCGTGAAAATTGAGCAGCCCGGCAGGCCGTTTCAGCGTCACGGCCAGACGCCAGCGCTCGCCACTGCGTACCGGCGGCCCGCCGTGCCAAAACACCCGGATGCGCTTGGGCAACCGGGCGTTGCGCGCCTGGCTGTCGGCCAGCTCAAAACGCACGCCCGTCCCTGTCTGCTGCGGCAACCCGGTTACACGGCCTTCCAGCCATCGCGTCTGGCCATCCAGCACCGGCCGTAGTCGATCATCCAGCGCCCACTGCGCGCTGATGCAGGCCCAGCTCAAACCCAGCAGGAAAAATGCCAGTGGCGACGTACGAAAAGGCAATAGCATCAATGCCAGTACCAACATGGCTATCAGCCACCCCGTCGACGGCAACGCCGGTAGAAAGCGCAAGGCAAGCAACCCCAGCGCGAGCGCGAACATCCCTGTCTTCATGAACCCTCCTTTTCAAGTGATCCACTCAGTCTTAGACGAGGGCCCAGCGTGTCCTATGATGTTTTGTCACAAAGTCTGAATTTTCTGTTTATAGAATGCGGGCATACTTGCCCCTCGAACTGACCTGGACCCCCTATGCCTCGGCGCTTATTCAAACGGTACATGCCCGACCCCACCAGTATCAGGGAACACAAGTCATTACAGTTTCTTGGCACGTTGCTGCACGACCCGAACCTCTGGCACCTGAATCGGCACTCCGTGGCACGCGCCATGGCCGTGGGTTTGTTCGCGGCGTTTATCCCGATCCCATTGCAGATGCTGCTGGCGGCAGTGCTGGCGATCACCGTGCGCGGCAATATGCCCATCGCCATCAGCCTGGTATGGCTGACCAACCCGATCACCATGCCGGTGGTGTTCATCTGCACCTACATGACCGGCGCCTGGCTGATGAATGTGCCACCGCGCAGCCTGCCCGACGACCTGACCTGGGAGTGGATCAGCGGCCAGTTGAGCACGCTGTGGCAGCCCTTCCTGCTGGGTTCGGTGGTGTTGGGGCTGGTGCTGGGCGCACTGGCCTACTGCCTGACCATGGGGTACTGGCGCTGGTGGGTCGCGCACCAATGGAAAAAGCGCAAGCAGCGCCGAGGCTGAGACCTATCGCGCCGGCAACCGCAGGTGCACACGCAGGCCCTGGCCGGTATTTTCCGCCCACAGGCTGCCGTCCTGGCGTTGCACGGCATTGCGCGCGATGCTCAGGCCCAGCCCGAAGCCACCATCGCCGGGCCTCGAACCGTCCAGCCGCGTAAACGGCGCAAAGATTCGCTCCAGATCCTGCTCATCGATTCCCCCGCCCTGGTCTTCCAACCAAAGGTGCCAATACTCCCCCTCGCGGCATCCATCCAGGCACACGACCCCCTCCGCCGGGGAATGGCGTATGGCGTTGCGCAGGATATTCTCCAGGGCCTGGGCCAGGGCATTCAGGTTGCCCCGTACCCAACTGTCGGCGCCCAGAAGGCAGGGCAGCCGCGACGCCGGCCAACCGCTTTCAAAGCACGCGTTCTCGCGCAGCATGTCCCACAGCGCCTGCACCTGAATATCTTCTTTGGGCAGCGGCGCCCGCTCGGTATCCAGCCAGGCCAGTTGCAGGCTGTCTTCCACCAGGCGCTGCATGGCATCGATCTCCCGCCCCAGCCGCTCACGCAGGCGCGCAAGATCCTGCTCACTGTCACAGGCCACCCGCAAACGGCTCAAGGGCGTGCGCAGTTCATGGGACATGTCCCTTAACAGCTGCTGTTGCAGCATCACCGTACCCTGCAAGCGCTCGGACATATGATCAAACGCGCGCCCCAGCTCGCCCAATTCGTCCTGGCGGCTGGTGGCGTCGTGTGACATCCGCGTATTCAATTGATCGGCACGCCATGCGTTGGCCTGCTCGCGCAGTTGATTGAGGGGCATGATCAGCAACCGATAGAGGCCGATGCACAGCAACAAGGTAAAGAGGCCGGGAATCACGCCGTTGGTCAGCACCCGCCAGAACAGTTGGTAGCGCCCCGGCATAAAGCGCTGCGGCAGTTCAATCACCAGCGAACCGGCGCCCGGATCCACCGCAAACGGGATCTTCAACCACGGCAACCCCTTGACGTGGCGGCTGACCGGCCAATCCAGGCCCCGCAGAAAGGTCAGGCGCTGGCTTTCCGTGTCGGTCAGCGGGTAGCTGCTCAACGACTGCAAGTCATTGCCGATCACCCCGATCCACGTGCTTTCGCGCTTGCCCATTGCCTGCAGCCACGCATCAACGCCGGCATTGCCGCTCTGGTTCCAGGCCTGCTCGGCGCCGACCGCATAACCACTCAAGGTGCTCCTGGCCTCATCGGACAGGTAGGCGTTCTTTTGCTCCATGTACCGGCCCCAGGACCAACTGAGCCAGATCATCAGCAAACAGAAGGCGATCAGCAGGCAGGCGAGCTTCCAGAATAACGAGTGCCTGCCCGGCAGCCGTTTCAGTGATGCCTCAAAGCCCATCGTCGTGACCGCTCAGCACATAGCCCTTGCCCCACACCGTGCGCACCTCACGCTCGCTGTAGCCGATGGCCTTGAGCTTGCGGCGGATCTGGCTGATATGCATGTCGAGGCTGCGATCATGGGGCGCATAACCCCGTTGCAACACATGCTGGTAGAGGAAGGCTTTGCTGAGGACTTCTTCAGCGTTGCGATGCAGGGTTTCCAGCAGGCGATATTCGCTGCGGGTCAGGCCCGCCCAGTGGCCTTGATGAAAAACATCGCACCGTTCATCGTCGAAACGCAGGGTGCGGGTATCCTCGCGCACGGGCTCAAGCGTCGGCAACGGGCGCCGATCCAGGGCCACCCGCCGCAGGATGGCTTCGATACGCACGCGCAGCTCTACCATGCTGAAGGGCTTTGGCAGGTAATCATCGGCACCCAGGCGAAAACCGCTGACGCGATCGGTTTCAGCGCCCAGGGCCGACATCAGGATCACCGGAATCGAATGGCTCCGGCGCAGATGGGTGAGGATCGACAAGCCATCCAGGCCCGGCAGCAGAATATCCATCAACACCACGTCGAATGCCTGGTCGCGCGCCATCTCCAAGCCCTGCTGACCGTTCTGGCACCAGGTGACCTGGAAGCCACAGCGCCCCAAATGCTCATGCACATAGGCACCCAGCACGGGGTCATCTTCAATTGTGAGGATACGGGGTAGGCCAACTGCTGCGGGATTCATTAGCGTCTGCAAGTCATTCTCAATCACTGATTATTCAAGATAACCCCGCCGCAGGCAATCGCCACACGGCGTCCAACGGCCCGAAGATTGCCCTCTGTCATTAATTTGCAAGATTCCAGGCCGCGCAAATGGCTACACTGCGCAGGTGGCGCGGGCCGGATGCCGGCGCGGAAGATTGATATCAGTGTGGTAGCAGGAGAGTGGCGTGCTTAAAAGAATGGGGATAAAAGGCCGCGTACTGTTGCTGACCTTATTACCGACCAGCCTGATGGCCTTGTTGTTGGGAGGGTACTTCACCTGGATGCAGCTCTCGGAGTTGCAGGCCCAACTGCTGCAACGCGGCGAAATGATCGCCGAGCAGCTGGCGCCCCTGGTGGCTCCGGCCATGGGCAGCAGGAATACCGACCTGCTGGAGCGTATCGCCACCCAATCCCTGGAACAGACGGACGTACGCACCGTGGCGTTCCTCGCGCCGGACCGCACGCCCCTGGCCCACGCCGGCCCGACCATGCTCAACCAGCCGCCGGTGGGTAACAGTTCCCACCTGCTGCAGCGCACCGGCAACGACGCCACGCGCTACCTGCTGCCGGTGTTTGGTCGCCATCGCAACCTGGCGGGCGATTTGATCCCCGATGAAGCCGATCGCCTGCTCGGCTGGGTCGAGGTGGAGTTGTCCCACAACGGTATGTTGCTGCGCGGCTATCGCAGCCTGTTCGCCAGCCTGCTGCTGATTGCCATCGGCCTGATCTGCACCGCAGCCCTGGCCTTGCGCATCAGCCGTACGATCAACGCGCCGATTGGCCTGATCAAGCAAGCGGTGGCCCAACTCAAGGACGGCAACCTGGAAACCCGCCTGCCACCCTTGGGCAGCCAGGAGCTGGATCAACTCGCATCGGGCATCAACCGCATGGCCGAAACCCTGCAAAACGCCCGGGAAGAATTGCAGCACAGCATCGACCAGGCCACCGAAGACGTGCGCCAGAACCTGGAAACCATCGAGATCCAGAACATCGAGCTGGACCTGGCGCGCAAGGAGGCCCTGGAGGCCAGCCGCATCAAGTCCGAGTTCCTGGCGAACATGAGCCATGAAATCCGTACGCCGCTCAACGGCATACTCGGCTTTACCCACCTGCTGCAAAAAAGCGAGCTGACCCCGCGCCAGCTGGACTACCTGGGCACCATCGAAAAATCCGCCGACAACCTGCTGGGCATCATCAACGAGATCCTCGATTTCTCGAAGATCGAGGCCGGCAAGCTGGTGCTCGACAGCATCCCGTTCAACCTGCGGGATCTGCTGCAAGACACCCTCACCATCCTCGCCCCCGCCGCCCATGCCAAGCAGCTGGAACTGGTCAGCCTGGTGTACCGCGACACGCCGCTGGCGCTGGTGGGCGACCCGCTGCGGCTCAAGCAGATCCTGACCAACCTGATCAGCAATGCGATCAAGTTCACCCGCGAAGGCACCATCGTGGCCCGGGCGATGATCGAGGACGAGCAGGAAGACAGCGTGCAACTGCGCATCAGCGTGCAGGACACCGGCATCGGCCTGTCCAGCCAGGACGTGCGGGCGTTGTTCCAGGCGTTCAGCCAGGCCGACAATTCACTGTCGCGCCAGCCCGGCGGCACGGGGCTTGGCCTGGTGATATCCAAGCGCCTGATCGAACAAATGGGCGGTGAAATCGGCGTCGACAGCACGCCGGGCGAAGGCTCTGAATTCTGGATCAGCCTGAACCTGCCCAAGACCCGCGACGACGTCGAAGACCTGCCCTGCGCGCCGTTGTTGGGCCATCGTGTAGCGGTGCTGGAAAACCACGACCTGGCTCGCCAGGCCCTGCAGCACCAATTGGAAGACTGTGGCCTGGAAGTAACGCCGTTCAATACCCTGGAAAGCCTGACCAACGGCATCACCAGCGCTCACCAGACCGAGCAGGCCATCGACCTCGCGGTACTCGGCGTGACCGCCAACGATATTCCGCCCGAGCGCCTCAACCAGCACCTGTGGGACCTCGAACACCTGGGTTGCAAAGTGCTGGTGCTGTGCCCCACCACCGAACAGATGCTGTTCAACGAGTCGGTACCCAACCCCAACAGCCAGTTGCAGGCCAAGCCGGCGTGTACCCGCAAGCTGCGCCGTGCCCTGTCCGACCTGATCAGCCCGCGGCCCTCCCGCAGTGAACCGGGCGAGCCGTTGTCCAGCCGTGCGCCGCGTGTGCTGTGTGTCGACGACAACCCGGCAAACCTGCTGTTGGTGCAAACCCTGCTGGAAGACATGGGCGCGCAGGTCCGGGCAGTGGAAAGCGGCTACGCGGCGGTCGACGCGGTGAAACAGGACACCTTCGACCTGGTGCTGATGGACGTGCAGATGCCGGGCATGGACGGACGCCAGAGCACCGAGGCGATCCGCCAGTGGGAAAGCGAGCGCCATGGCACGCCCTTGCCGGTGGTCGCCCTCACCGCCCACGCCATGGCCAACGAAAAGCGCGCCCTGCTGCAAAGTGGTATGGACGACTACCTGACCAAACCCATCAGCGAACGGCAACTGGCCCAGGTGGTGCTGAAATGGACCGGCCTGGCCCTGCGCAACCAGGTGCCGGAGCGCGCCGTCGAAGGCCTGGGCCCCGGGGTGCAATTGCCGGTGCTGGACCACGAGGAAGGCCTGCGCCTGGCCGCCGGCAAGATGGACCTGGCGGCCGACATGCTGGCCATGCTGCTGGCCTCCCTGGAAGCCGATCGCCAGGCCATTCACGTCGCCCGCGAGGCCAAGGACAACCTGGCCCTGATCGAACGCGTCCACCGTCTGCACGGCGCCACCCGCTACTGTGGCGTGCCGCAACTGCGCGCCGCCTGCCAGCGCGCCGAAACCCTGCTCAAGCAGGACGACGCCAAGGCCATGACCGCGCTGGACGAGCTGGACATGGCCATTGCACGGCTGGCCAGTGAAGCGCGGGTCAGCGCCTGAACTCATCAAAAAGGACGCCTTTGATGCGTGTGATTCTTTTCAGCAGCCAGACCTACGACCGCGACAGTTTCCTCGGCGAACCCTTGCCGCGCGGCCTGGAACTGCAATTCCAACCCGCCCGGCTCAACCTCGACACCGTCGCCCTGGCCGAACACCACGAGGTAGTCTGCGCCTTTATCAACGATGACCTCAGCGCCCCGGTGCTGGAACACCTGGCCAAGGGCGGCACGCGGTTGATCGCGTTGCGTTCGGCCGGCTACAACCATGTGGACCTGCCTGCCGCCAAACGCCTGGGCCTGACCATCGTGCGCGTCCCGGCCTATTCGCCCCATGCGATCGCCGAACACGCGGTGGCCCTGATCCTCGCCCTCAACCGCCGCCTGCATCGCGCCTACAACCGCACCCGCGACGGCGATTTCAGCCTGCATGGCCTCACCGGCTTCGACCTGGTGGGCAAGACCGTCGGCGTGGTCGGCACCGGCCAGATCGGCGCCACATTCGCCAGGATCATGGCGGGCTTCGGTTGCCAGTTGCTCGCCTACGACCCGTTCCCCAACCCCCAGGTCCAGGCCCTCGGCGCTGACTATGTGAGCCTGCCGGAGCTCTTGGCCCAGGCCCAGATCATCAGCCTGCACTGCCCGCTGACCGCCGACAGCAAGCACCTGATCAATGCACGCTCCCTGGCGCGGATGCAACCCGGCGCCATGTTGATCAACACCGGTCGCGGTGGCCTGGTCGACACGCCGGCGCTGATCGAAGCACTCAAGGACGGCCAACTCGGCTACCTGGGGCTGGATGTGTACGAGGAGGAAGCCCAGCTGTTTTTCGAGGACCGCTCCGATCTGCCCTTGCAGGACGATGTGCTCGCGCGCCTGCTGACCTTCCCCAACGTGATCGTCACCGCACACCAGGCGTTCCTTACCCGCGAAGCCCTGGCGGCGATTGCCGGCACCACGTTGGCCAATATTGCGGCATGGGCCGATGGCCGGACGCAGAACCTCGTCGAAGGATGATCAGCGGTCACATACCAGGCTCATGATCAGCAGGCACCCGTGATAGGATGCCGCGCCTATTTGGAGGATCCATGGCCGAACACGATTTCCGCTTCAGCTTGCTGAGCCCGCAACACACCCTGATCGAATGCCGTGCCCTGGTGCCGGGCCGTTACCAGGTCACCGGCAACGGTGGCTCGATCAAGCATGACGACGTGCTGATCGTCACCCTGCGCGGCAGTAAAACCTTGTCCATGCGCCTTACCGTCGAAGGTGACGCGCGCTACTCCATCCGCCCTGCCGGCCAGTGGGTCGCCATGGCCCGCGGGCCGAAGTTCGGCGAGCTGGAGATTCACACCTGGAAGGTCAACTGCGACAGCTGCGACACCGTGCTGGAGTTTGAATTCGCGGTGGAAACCAAGCTGACCAAGGAGCCGCTGCAACCGGCCGCCAATGCACGCATTGCCGAGTTGGGTTGGGCCAGCGAAGGCGACAAACATCGTTGCCCGAAATGCCAGAAGGCCGGGCAATGAAAGGCCTGCTTCTGCTCGCCGCCGTCGGTGCGGCCCTGAGTGGCTGCGCCGGTGACGCGGCCAAGCTCAAGCAGGATCACAGCTACGTGGTGGAGTGGATTGGTGAGCGGCCGTTGATGGATTACGCACACCTGACCGTCACCCTCGGCGCCGATGGGCGTGCCTACGGCAACGGCGGTTGCAACCACTGGTTCGCGCCGTACACCCTTGAGGGCGACAAACTCAGCTTCGGCAAGCTCGGCAGCACCCGCAAGCTCTGCGCCGAGGCCCTGATGGAGCAGGAACAGCGCTTCTTCCAGGCCCTGCAAGGCGTACAGCGCTGGGACATCTCGCCGATCGAGCAGACCCGCTTCTGGCCGACCGAAGGCAAGCCGATTCGCCTATGGCTCGAAGAGGGCTGATTCCACCGACCTACAGGTTGGTGAGATTTAAATAATGAGATGGGTTGGCAGGTGGGAAGTTGCTCGGCTGTAGATCTCGTGGGCACCGCTGGGCCCCTGTGGGAGATGTCGAGCTTTAGCGAGGCTTCGATGGCGGCGGCATGGTTGGCAGGTGTGTCGGCTGACACACCGCTATCGGGGCAAGTCGAATCGTCGCACCGCCCCTCCCACATTTGATCGGGGGCAATACTCTAGCCGCGCAAGGCCTTGAGCTTGGCCAACACCCCTTCCGCCGTCTGCTCACCCATCAACTGCTCGCGCACCTTGCCCTTGTCATCAATGATATAGGTCACCGGCAACGCTTCGCTGCGCGGAATCTCGAAGATCCCGTCCGGGTTCTGTGCCAGCACGGTGAACTTGATCCCCAGTTTGTCGCTGGCCTCTTTCAGCTCTGCACCCTGCACATTGTCGAAGTTAACCCCGAACACCCCCACGCCCTGCCCCTTCAACTGTTCCGCCAGGGCGTTGAGTTCGGGGATTTCCGTACGGCATGGGCCACACCATTCCGCCCAGTAGTTGACCACCAGCCACTGTTTGTCCAGGCGCTCGGCCGCGACCTTCTGGCCGTACTGGTCAACGCCGTAGTCATTGCCGCAGCCGCTGAGCAGCAGGGTTGTAATGATCGCAAATGCACCGATCAGTCGCCTTGTCATGGGGTATTCCTTCGCAAAAATGAACGTTGGCTGCGACCTATCGCCTCTGACGGTTTAAGGACAGGACGCCGCGCAGGTAGAATACCCGCCACCTTACGCAAGATGCGACCCGCACATGACCGATCTGACGCTTTATCACAACCCGCGCTGCTCGAAATCCCGCGGTGCGCTCGAACTGCTGGAAGCCCGAGGCCTCGCCCCCACCGTGGTGCGTTACCTGGAAAACCCGCTGAATGCCGCGCAATTGAAGGCACTGCTGGCCAAGCTGGGCATCAGCGCCCGCCAACTGCTGCGCACCGGCGAAGACGAATACAAGGCCCTCAACCTGGCCGACGCCAGCCTCAGCGAAGCGCAGTTGATCGCCGCGATCGCCGAACACCCCAAGCTGATGGAACGCCCGATCCTGGAAACCGCCAATAAAGCCATCATTGGCCGTCCGCCAGAGAACGTGCTGGAGATCCTGCCGTGACTGCGCCGTATGTGCTGGTGTTGTATTACAGCCGCAATGGCTCGGTGAGCGAAATGGCTCGGCAGATTGCCCGTGGCATCGAGCAAGGCGGGATGGAAGCGCGGCTGCGCACCGTACCGGCGATCTCCACCGAATGCGAAGCCGTGGCGCCGAGCATCCCGGACGAAGGCGCGCTGTACGCCAGCCTCGATGACTTGAAAAACTGCTCGGGCCTGGCCCTGGGCAGCCCGACGCGCTTCGGCAACATGGCCGCGCCGCTCAAGTACTTCCTCGACGGCACCAGCAACCTGTGGCTCACCGGTGCGTTGGTCGGCAAGCCGGCCGGGGTGTTCACCTCCACCGCCAGCCTGCATGGCGGCCAGGAAACCACGCTGATGTCGATGCTGCTGCCGCTGCTGCACCACGGCATGCTGATCACTGGCCTGCCCTACAGCGAACAGGCGCTGCTCGACACCCAGGGCGGCGGCACGCCGTATGGCGCCAGCCACCATGCCGGGCCGGATGGCAAGCGCCTGCTCGACCCGCATGAAATCACCCTGTGCCGGGCCCTGGGCCTGCGCCTGGCCAAGACCGCCACGCTGCTGGAGAACGGCCGTGGCCAGGAAGCCTAAGGTCCTACCGCCGCAAGCGTGGCTGGAGCCACGGGTCAAGGGGGCACGCGCATTATGTCTGCTGGCGTTTTTCGCCCTGGTGGGTTTGTTGTGCGGGTACTACCTGTTCGTCGCCGACCTGCACGGCGCACGCCCGTGGGTGATCCTGCTGATCGAACTGGTGCCGCTGCTGGTGCTGGCGCCGGGGATGATCATCGGCAGCGCGCGCGGGTATTCGTGGATGTGCTTTGCGGTGAACCTGTATTTCATCAAGGGCGCGCTGGCGGCGTATGACCCGAACCGGCAATGGTTCGGGGTGCTGGAGATGCTGGCCAGCCTGGCGGTGTTTTGCACGGCGCTGCTGTATGTGCGCTGGCGGCACCAGTTGAACCGCCGGTTGGCCACACCCTAGAACCCGGTCAGTGATTCACCGTATAGGCCAGCATCATCGACAGCTGGCACATCGGCCGCCCACTCTCGGCATGCCACTGGTTGAACGCAGCCTGCACCGTGGCCAGGTCGCGCAGGCTGGTGGGTGCCTTGTCGACAATCTTCTGCGCATTCAATGCCGCGACCACGTCATCGCTCGGCACAAAGGTATCCTTGCCCACCATCCGCAAAAAGCGCGGGGCCGACAGCCCGCCCAGCTGATGACCGTGCTTGCTCAGGTATTTCCATAACCCGACGATATCGGTCACCGGCCAGTCAGCGATAAATGCGCCGAAGCTGCCTTTTTCCTGCTCGATGTCCAGGATCATCTGCGCATTGCGCGGCACGCTCTTGAGCTTGCCCAGGTGACGGATGATGCGCGCGTCCTGCATCAGCCGCTCCAGGTGCTCGGCCGCCATCAACACGACTTTTTCCGGGTCGAAGCCGAAGAACACTTGCTCGAAGGCCGGCCACTTGGCATCCACCACGCTGTGTTTCAAGCCGGCGCGAAACACGCGCAACGCCAAGGTCGACAGGTAGCGATCATCACTGATCTTGCGCAACTGCGCCGGAGTCTTGGGCACCGGCAGGTGGGCGTCCAGCTCGGCCGCTGAACCGAAGCGGTTCAGACAATATTCGTGCAGCCACTTGTAATCGCGCATGCCCTCTCCTGCTGTTGAATGCTGGCAATGGAATTGAAAACGGCGCCCGCGAGCGCCGTGTGTCAGAGCGTTGAATGAGCTCAGAGGTTCACAACATTGACGAAACGCGGCGCGGCGCTCTCATCGATTTTAAGGCTGGTGAAGTCGAACAGGTTGCGGTCGGCCAATTGCGACGGCTGCACGTTCTGCAGGCTGCGGAAGATACTTTCGGTACGCCCTGGCGTCTTGCGTTCCCAGTCCACCAGCATTTCCTTGACCACCTGGCGCTGCAGGTTTTCCTGGGAGCCGCACAGGTTGCACGGGATGATCGGGAATTGCTTGAGGTCGGAGTAGGCCTGGATGTCCTTCTCGTTGCAATACGCCAGCGGGCGGATCACCACGTTGCGCCCGTCATCGGCACGCAGCTTGGGCGGCATGGCCTTGAGCGAGCCGTTGAAGAACATATTGAGGAAGAAGGTCTCGACGATATCGTCGCGGTGGTGACCCAGGGCCATCTTGGTCGCACCGATCTCATCGGCAAAGGTGTAGAGCGTGCCACGGCGCAGGCGCGAGCATAGCGAGCAGGTGGTCTTGCCTTCAGGGATCAGTTCCTTGACCACCGAATAGGTGTCTTTTTCGACGATGTGGTACTCGACGCCCAGCGCCTTGAGGTAGGCCGGCAGCACGTGCTCGGGGAAGCCCGGTTGTTTCTGGTCCATATTGACCGCAACGATGTCGAACTTGATCGGCGCGACCTTTTGCAGGTGCAGCAGCACGTCGAGCATGGTGTAGCTGTCTTTGCCGCCGGAGAGGCAGACCATGACCTTGTCGCCGTCCTCGATCATGTTGAAATCGGCGACTGCCTCACCGGCCAGGCGGCGCAGGCGTTTTTGCAGTTTGTTCTGGTTGACCGTAAGAGTGCCCATGGCGCTTGGATCCGCTGGAGGTGTGTGACGAAAAGCCGGGTATTTTACGCAAAAAAAACAGCTAAAGGGCTAACAGTAAAAGACCCCGCCGCGATTAGGCCCCCTGTTTACAGCGCAATTTGCTCTAAAGGCCCTACGGTTATTCCGGTCATCCCTTCCTATACTGCGACTTGAGGTCGCACACATATATCCAGACCTTTGTGGCCATCTGGCCCGTGGGCGCTCCGATGGGGGGCGATGGTAATAACGACAGGAGTGACTGGCATGATCCATCACGTCGTGGGGCTGTTTACCCATCCCGACCAGGAATGGCGGGAAATTCGTGGCGATAAAGAAGAAAGCATCGGCCACATGTACCTCACTCACACCCTGATTCTCGCGGCGATCCCCGCCGTATCGGCTTTTATCGGCACCACCCAGGTCGGCTGGGTCATCGGCAACCGCTCCCCGGTCATGCTGACCCAGGAAAGTGCGCTGTGGATGACTCTCATGTCCTACGCGGCCATGCTCGGCGGCGTGGCAGTGATGGGCGCGTTCATCCACTGGATGGCCCGCACCTACGACGCCAACCCCAGCATGGCGCGGTGCGTGGCGTTTGCCACCTATACCGCGACACCTCTGTTTATCGGCGGGCTGGCGGCGCTCTACCCGCATATGTGGCTGGGCATGGTGGTGGGCACTGCGGCGATCTGCTATACGGTGTACCTGCTGTATGTCGGCGTACCGACCTTCATGAGCATCGATCCGGATGAAGGCTTCCTGTTTTCCAGCTCGATACTGGCCGTAGGGCTGGTGGTGCTGGTGGCGATCATGGCGTTTACCGTGATTGTCTGGGGGCTGGGCGTGGGGCCGATCTACACGAACTGACCCGTTCAATGGCAAAGGCAAGGCCACCGCAAGGTGGCTTTGTGCGTGATGGATGACCATTCGGCGCCTGACAGATTCGGAAACACCCCGCTTTGCGGCATACTGGACGCCTCTGGAGATATGTACAGCATGCCCGAGCAACTCAATACCCGCGTCGAAGATTGTTTCCTGCAAGCCGAATCCTTTTTCAAACGAAGCTTCAAACGCCCCCAGGTCAGCCTCAAGCTGCGGGGCCAGAAGGCCGGTGTCGCGCATTTGCACGAGAACCTGCTGCGCTTCAATCCACAGTTGTACCGAGAAAACAGCCAACACTTCCTGAAACAGACCGTGGCCCATGAGGTGGCGCACCTGATTGCCCACCAATTGTTCGGCGAACGCATCCAGCCCCATGGCGAGGAATGGCAACTGATCATGCGTGGGGTCTATGAACTGCCGCCGGACCGCTGTCACACCTATGCCGTGAAGCGTCGCCAGGTAACCCGCTATATTTATCGTTGCCCGTGTGCCGACAGTGACTTTCCGTTTTCGTCGCAACGCCATGGCATGGTGGCTCAGGGGCGGCGGTACCTGTGTCGGCGCTGTCGGCAGACATTGGTGTTTACCGGCGAAACCAGAGTGGAATAAAGGCCTCATCGGGAGCAAGCCCCCTCCCACATTTTGATCGTATTCACAGGCCTAATGTGGGAGGGGGCTTGCTCCCGATAGCGTCCGCCCAGCCACTACATAATCACCTTGGAGCTGCGCAGCTCGCTGATGCGCTGGGGGCTCAAGCCCAGCTCCGCCAACACTTCATCACTGTGCGCCCCCACGGCGACGCCAATGTGCCGGGGCGCTGGCAACCCTTCCGAAAACTTCAACGGGCAGGCTATCTGCGCCTGGCTAGAGCCATCACCCCTGGGCACCTGGCTGACCAGCGCCCGCGCCTTCAACTGCGGATGGGCCACGGCTTCGCTGAGCGTCAGCACCGGCTCCACGCAGGCATCCACCCCGGTAAACAGCTCGCACAATTGCTGGAAACTGCGCTTCTCGAACTCCACCTGCAAGGCCTGCTTAAGCGCCGGCTGCTGCTCAGGCTTCAAGCCCTGCGCGGCCAACTCCGGGCGGCCCAACGTTTCACACAACTGCTGCATGAAAGCCGGTTCCAGGCTGCCGACCGACATCCAGCGCCCATCTCGCGAGCGGTAGTAATCGTAGAAACTCCCGCCATTGAGCACATGGCCCTCCCGCTCAGGCTCCACACCACACGCCAGGTAACCCGCGCCGGCCATGGCGTTCAGGCTGAACGAGCAATCGGTCATGCTGACATCCAGGTATTGGCCGACCCCGCTCTGCTGCCGGGCGATAACGGCCGCCAGCAGCCCCACCACCGCATGCAGCGAACCGCCGCCCACGTCCGCCAACTGCACGCCCAAGGGCAGTGGCCCGCTGTCCCGGCGCCCGGTGTAACTGGCGACCCCGGCCAGCGCCAGGTAGTTGATGTCATGCCCGGCGCGGTCCTTATAGGGCCCGGTCTGGCCATACCCGGTGATCGACACATAAATCAGCCGCGGGTTGATCGCCTTCAGCGCCTCGTACCCCAGACCCAGGCGTTCCATCACGCCGGGGCGGAATTGTTCGAGGACAATGTCGTAGTCCTTGACCAGTTCGCGCACGATCTCCAGCGCCTGGGCCTGCTTCAAATCCAGCGCCAGGCTGCGTTTGTTGCGGTTGAGATAGGCATGGCTGGCGGAAGTCCCCTGGTCATGGGGCGGCAGCACCCGCAGCAGGTCGATGCGCGTGGGGGACTCGATACGCAGTACCTCCGCGCCCATGTCCGCCAGCATCAAGGAAGCAAACGGGCCGGGCAGCAAGGTGGAAAAATCCAGCACTTTGAGGGACGCCAAGGGACCTGACATGGAGACTCCATTTGGGTTTCGGATTCCCACAGACTAGGCAGCCTGGCGCCTACCGGCAATCGTCAGAACGATCATCGAGGGTGACCGTTTTGATCATGGCGGGCTTTTTCGTGGCGGCGGCTTTATCATTGCCCCACGTTTGCTTGCAGAGTGTTCCATGAAGTTTGCGATTGCAGTGTTTTCCGCCGCCCATGCGCCCTCCTCGCGCCGCGCCCTGCTGTTTGCACAGGCGGCGTTGGCCGGCGGGCATGAGATTGTGCGGCTGTTTTTCTATCAGGACGGCGTCTACGGCGCCTCCAATAACATCGTTGCACCCCAGGATGAGCAGGACATCGCCCGCCAATGGCGCGAGTTGGTCAATCTGCATCAACTCGACGGCGTGGTGTGCATCGCTGCCGCCTTGCGTCGTGGCGTGCTTAATGTCGAGGAAGCCACGCGCTATCAACGCAGCGCGGCCAACCTGGATGCGCCCTGGGCATTGTCGGGCCTGGGGCAATTGCACGACGCCACCCAGGCCGCCGACCGCCTGATCTGTTTTGGAGGGCCGTGACATGTCCAAATCCTTGTTAGTGATCAGCCGCCAGGCGCCCTGGTCCGGGCCGAGCGCGCGCGAAGCGCTGGATATCGTGCTGGCCGGGGGCGCATTCGATCTGCCGATCGGCGTGCTGTTCATGGATGACGGCGTGTTCCAACTGGCGCCGCACCAGGATGCCAAGGCCGTGCAGCAAAAGGACCTCAGCGCTAACTTGCAGGCGTTGGGCCTGTTCGGCATCGATGACGTGTTCGCCTGCAGCCATAGCCTGGGTGAGCGCGGGCTGACGCAGCCGGCCAATGCCCAGTCGCTGGACAGCGAAGCGATCGCCAAGCTGATTGACCGTTACGACCAGGTGATGACCCTCTGATGTCGACTCTACATGTGGTTTCCCACTCCCCGTTTACCGACAGCCGCCTCGACAGTTGCCTGCGTATCTGTGGCGCCGAAGACGCGATCCTGCTCTGCGGCGATGGCGCCTATGGGCTGCATAACGCGGCCCTGCACACCAAGGGCATAAAGGTTTTTGTGCTGGCCGAAGACATGCAGGCGCGCAATCTGCCGCTGCCGGATTGGGCCGACAGCGTGGACTACCCGGGTTTCGTGCAGCTGTCGCTCGACTACAGCAAGGTCAACACCTGGCTATGAACACCCTGACCATAGGCGCGCGCACCCTGGACCTGGACAAGGACGGTTACCTCGTCGACCTGAATGAATGGTCCGATGAGGTGGCCAATGCCCTGGCCGCCGTCGAAGGCCTGGAATTGACCGCCGATCATTGGCAGATCCTCGAACTGCTGCGCCAGTTCTACGCCGAATTCCAGCTGTCCCCTGCCACGCGGCCGCTGATCAAGTACACGGCCTTGAAGCTGGGCCCGGAAAAGGGCAACAGCTTGCACCTCAACAGACTGTTCAACGGCACTCCCGCCAAACTCGCCGCCAAGCTGGCGGGCCTGCCCAGACCGACGAATTGCTTATGACCGACTTCGCCCCGCTGACCCTTGAAACCCCTGCCGAGCATCCGTTTGCGCAGTTCGTGCGCATCCTGGGCAAAGGCAAGCGCGGCGCGCGCAACCTCACCCGCGAAGAGGCCCGCGAAGCCATGGGCATGCTGCTCGACGAAAAAGTCGAAGACACCCAGCTCGGCGCCTTCCTGATGCTGCTGCGCCACAAGGAAGAAAGCCCGGAAGAACTCGCCGGCTTTACCGAAGCCGTGCGTGAACGCTTGAACGCCCCGGCACTGAATGTGGATGTCGACTGGCCGACCTACGCCGGCAAGAAGCGCCACCTGCCGTGGTTCCTGCTGGCGGCCAAGTGCCTGGCGCAACATGGCGTGCGCATCCTCATGCACGGCGGCGGCGCACACACGGCGGGCCGGCTGTACACCGAACAATTGCTGCAAACCCTGCACATCCCGCTGTGCCGTAATTGGCAGCAGGTCGGGACCGCGTTTGAACAAGGCAACCTGGCGTTTATCCCGCTGGGCGATTGGGCGCCGCAACTGCAACGCATGATCGACCTGCGCAACACCCTCGGCCTGCGCTCGCCGATCCACTCCCTGGCGCGCCTGCTCAACCCGCTGAATGCGCGCTGCGGCCTGCAAAGCATTTTCCACCCCGGTTACCAGGGCGTGCACCGCGATGCCAGCGGCCTGCTTGGCGATCATG
Source organism: Pseudomonas sp. JV449 (assembly GCF_032424295.1). Lineage (NCBI taxonomy): Bacteria > Pseudomonadati > Pseudomonadota > Gammaproteobacteria > Pseudomonadales > Pseudomonadaceae > Pseudomonas > Pseudomonas sp. JV449. Next base: position 183,514 of record NZ_VYKD01000019.1, read on the forward strand.
TGATCGTGGTCAAGGGCGACGGCGGCGAAGTCGAGATCAACCCCGACACGATCAGCCACCTCTATGGCACCACCGGTGGCGAAAGCTGGGATGAAGAATGGCCTGCCCTCTCCGACCAGCGCCACGTCAAGCCGGCAACCCTGGAGCCTGATCACTTGAAGGCCGTGTGGCGCGGCGACGTAGAAGACAGCTACCCGCAACTGGCGCTGATCGCCACCATGGCCCTGGCCTTGCGCGGCCTCGGCCACCCGCGGGAACAGGCGTTCGAATTAGCCCGGCAATACTGGGATGCACGGGACAAATCGATTTAATCGATCATTCACGCCCGGTCTTTGCGCTTTTAGTTCGAACTCATCCCTTTAGACTGGGCTCCAACGCTTATTAGCCAAGGAGCCAGTCATGGGTTTGCTGATTGAAGGACACTGGAAAGACCAGTGGTACGAAAGTAGCGCAGATGGCGCTTTCCAGCGCGAACAGGCCCAGCGCCGCCACTGGGTGACCGCCGATGGCCAGCCGGGGCCCAGCGGCGAAGGCGGCTTCAAGGCCGAGGCCGGTCGTTATCACCTTTATGTGTCCCTGGCCTGCCCCTGGGCCCACCGCACCCTGATCCTGCGCAAGCTCAAGGGCCTGGAAAGCGTGATCGACGTGTCCGTGGTCAGCTGGCTGATGCTGGAAAACGGCTGGACCTTCGACAAGGCCCACGGCTCCACCGGCGATAAGCTCGATGGTTTCGAATTCATGCACCAGCGCTATACCGCCGACACCGCCGACTACACCGGCCGCGTCACCGTGCCGGTGCTGTGGGACAAGCAGCTCAACCGCATCGTCAGCAATGAATCGGCGGAGATCATCCGCATGTTCAACAGCGCGTTCAACGGCCTGACCGGCAACACCCTGGACTTCTACCCTGAGCCGCTGCGCGCGACCATCGATGGGCTCAACGAGCGGATCTACCCGGCCGTGAACAATGGCGTGTACCGCGCAGGCTTTGCCACCTCACAAAAAGCGTATGAAAGCGCGTTTGATGATGTGTTTGCCGAACTGGATCACCTGGAGCAGCATCTGGGCGACCACCGCTACCTGGCCGGCGAATACCTGACCGAAGCGGATGTGCGCTTGTTCACCACGCTGATTCGTTTTGATGCGGTGTATTACAGCCACTTCAAATGCAATCTGCGGCGGATTGCCGATTATTCGAACCTGTCGAATTGGCTGAGGGAGATGTATCAGTGGCCGGGCGTGGCCGAGACGGTGGATTTCGCGCACATCAAGGGGCATTACTATGGGAGCCACCGCACGATCAACCCGACGGCGATCGTGCCGAAGGGGCCGTTGCAGGCGTTTGAAGCCGGGCATGATCGAGCGCGGCTAACCAGCAAAGGCATTTGGAGCTGATACAAAACCCGTAGGAGCGAGCTTGCTCGCGAATAACTCAAAAACACCGCTTGCATTCAGGATGGGCGCGTTATCGTTGACGATTTTCGCGAGCAAGCTCGCTCCTACAGTCGATGTGTGCGCAGGTGCTCAGACTTGTGACTGGGCGCCTTCAAACCACTTCAGCTTCTCGCGCAGCACCACCACCTCACCGACGATCACCAGCGTCGGCGCATGCAATTCATGCTCCGCCACCATGCGCGGCAAGTCCGCCAGGGTGCCGGTAAACACGCGCTGGTTGGACGTGGTGCCCTGCTGGATCAACGCCGCCGGGGTATCCGCGGCACGCCCATGCTTGATCAGTTGCTCACAGATGATCGGCAAGCCAATCAAGCCCATGTAGAACACCAGGGTCTGCGACGGCCCTACCAGGTCACTCCAAGGCAGGTCCGACGTCCCATTCTTCAAGTGCCCGGTGATAAAGCGTACCGACTGTGCGTAGTCGCGATGGGTCAGCGGAATCCCGGCGTACGCCGCGCAACCACTGGCTGCGGTGATCCCCGGCACCACCTGGAACGGGATGCCATGGGCCGCCAGTTCCTCGATTTCTTCACCGCCACGGCCAAAGATGAACGGATCGCCACCCTTGAGGCGCAGCACGCGCTTGCCTTGCCTGGCCAGGTCCACCAGTTGCTGGTTGATCTGGTCTTGCGGCACGGCGTGGTCGGCGCGGCGCTTGCCGACGTAGATGCGCTCGGCATCACGACGGCACAGCTCCAGAATCGCCGGTGCCACCAAACGGTCGTACAGCACCACGTCGGCTTGCTGCATCAGGCGCAGGGCACGGAAGGTCAGCAGGTCCGGGTCGCCTGGGCCGGCACCGACCAGGTACACCTCACCCGGCGCATAAGGCGGTGCGCCGTTGACCTTTTCGATCAACAGACGCTCAGCCTCATCGCCCTGCCCGGCCAACTGACGGTCGGCAATCGGCCCTTGGAACACTTCTTCCCAGAACGCCCGACGCTGCTGCACATCCGGGTACAAACCTTTGACCTGGGCACGAAAGCGCGCCGCCAGCCCGGCCAACTGGCCGTAGGTGGACGGAATCCAGGTTTCCAGCTTGGCGCGGATCAAGCGCGCCAGCACCGGCGCATCGCCGCCGCTGGACACCGCGATCACCAAGGGCGAACGGTCGACAATCGCCGGGAAAATCACGCTGCACAAGGCCGGCGCGTCCACCACATTGACCGGAACGCAACGACGCTTGGCGTCACTGGACACTTGCGCGTTCAGTGGCTCGTCGTCGGTCGCCGCGATGATCAGGGTGCAGCCTTCCAGGTCGGCCTCCTGATAACCGCGCAGAATCATTTCCCCGCCACTGCCATGCACCAACTCACGCAACTGGTCTTCGATCTGGGGAGCAACCACCCGCAGCACTGCGCCGGCGTCAGCCAGCAGGCGGGATTTGCGCAAGGCAATCTCCCCCCCACCGACGACCAGCACACGACTGCCGCGCAGGTTATGAAACAGCGGCAGGAATTCCATTTAGCGGATGACCTCGACGCCCGCCATGTAAGGCTTGAGCACTTCAGGTACGCGGATCGAACCGTCAGCCTGCTGGTAGTTTTCCAGCACCGCCACCAGGGTGCGACCTACAGCCAGGCCCGAACCGTTGAGGGTGTGCACCAGCTCCGGCTTGCCGGTTTCCGGGTTACGGAAACGCGCCTGCATGCGCCGGGCCTGGAAATCACCGCAGTTGGAGCACGACGAAATCTCGCGGTATTTGTCCTGGCTGGGTACCCACACTTCGAGGTCGTAGGTCTTCACGGCGCTGAAGCCCATGTCGCCGGTGCACAGCGCCAGGACGCGGTACGGCAGTTCCAGCAGCTGCAGGACGCGTTCGGCGTTGGCGGTCAAGCCTTCCAGGGCGTCCATGGAGGTCGACGGCTCGACCACTTGCACCATCTCGACCTTGTCGAACTGGTGCTGGCGGATCATGCCGCGGGTGTCGCGGCCCGACGCCCCGGCTTCACTGCGGAAGCACGGGCTGTGGGCGACGAACTTGAGCGGCAGTTGCTTGGCATCGAGGATCTCGCCCGCAACGATATTGGTCAGCGACACTTCGGCGGTCGGGATCAGGTACAGATCAGCTTCGCCATCACGGCTGATCTTGAACAGGTCTTCCTCGAACTTCGGCAACTGGCTGGTGCCCATCAGCGCCGGCGCCTGCACCAGGTACGGGGTGTAAGCCTCTTCGTAACCGTGCTCGCCGGTGTGCAGGTTGATCATGAACTGCGCCAGGGCACGGTGCATGCGTGCAATCGGGCCGCGCAGCAAGGCAAAGCGCGCACCGGACATTTTGGCGGCGGTTTCAAAATCCAGGCCACCGGTCAATTCGCCCAGGGCGACGTGGTCCTTGATCTCGAAATCAAAGGCCGTTGGCGTGCCCCAGCGACGCACTTCGACGTTGCCGTCTTCGTCTTCGCCAATCGGCACGGACTCGTGCGGCAGGTTGGGGATGCCCAGCAGGATCGAATCCAGCTCGGACTGAATGCCTTCCAGCTCGACCTTGCCGTCGGACAGCTCGGTGCCCATGCGCTCGACGTCCGCCATCAACGGCGCGATGTCTTCGCCACGTTGCTTGGCCTGACCGATGGATTTGGAACGCGCATTCCGCTCAGCCTGCAGTGCTTCGGTGCGGGTCTGGACGGTCTTGCGCTGTTCTTCCAGCGCTTCGATGCGCGCAACATCCAAGGCAAAGCCACGGGATGCCAGGCGGTCCGCTACGTCCTGAAGGTTGCTACGTAACAGTTTGGAATCGAGCATGTCGGTCTCTCGTTTATCAAAGTTTGGTCAAGGACAGGCCGGCCCAGGTGGCGAGCAGCCCGCCGAACACGCTGATGCCGAGGTACCCGAAGGCGACCAGGGCCTGCCCGCTTTCCAGCAGGCGCAGCGTATCCAGTGAAAAGGATGAAAAGGTCGTCAGACCGCCTACAAAGCCGACAATCAAGCCGGCGCGAATTTCAATCGGTACTTCCGGGCGCAACAGGAACCAGCCGTACAACAACCCGATGATCAGGCAACCCACCAGGTTGACCGCCAGGGTCGCCGCATAAAAATGCTTCGGCCAATTGGCGCTCACCCAAGTACCAGTGGCGAAACGCAATAATGTACCAGCGATGCCGGCTGCGGACACGGCAAGAATCGTCTTGAACACTACTTTCTCCGCTGTTTGGGGCTGAGGCGGTCGAGTTGGGCGAGGTGATTGAGCTTTTCACCGATCTTCAGCTCCAGGCCGCGGGGCACCGGCTGGTAGAACGGCTGCGGCTCAAGCTCGTCGGGGAAATAGTCTTCGCCGGCGGCATAGGCGTCCGGCTCATCATGGGCATAGCGGTATTCATCACCGTAGCCCAGTTGTTTCATCAACTTGGTCGGCGCATTGCGCAGATGCAGCGGCACTTCGAGGGAGCCGTGTTCGGCGGCCGCACGCAGGGCGGACTTGAAGCCCATGTACACCGCGTTGCTTTTCGGCGCGCAGGCCAGGTACGTGATGGCCTGGGCCACCGCCAGCTCACCTTCCGGGCTGCCGAGGCGCTCCTGCACTTCCCAGGCCGCCAGGCACAGGCTCAGGGCGCGCGGGTCGGCGTTGCCGATGTCTTCACTGGCCATGCGCACCACGCGGCGCGCCAGGTACAGCGGGTCGCAGCCGCCGTCGATCATGCGCGCAAACCAATACAGCGCGCCGTCCGGGTTGGAGCCGCGCACGGATTTGTGCAGCGCCGAAATCTGGTCGTAGAAGGCTTCGCCGCCCTTGTCGAAACGCCGACGCGTATCGCCGAGCAGGCTTTGCAGCAGGTCGACGCCAATCTCGCTGCCGTCTTCGGCCAGGTCGGAGGCGTTCTCCAGCAGGTTGAGAAAGCGCCGGCCATCACCATCGGCGGCGCTTAGCAGAATCTTGAAGCCTTCATCGCTGAGGCTCAGTTGGCGCTTGCCCAAGCCCTTGTCTTCGCTCAGGGCGCGGTGCAACAGCTTTTGCATCGCGGCTTCATCGAGGCTCTTGAGCACATAGACCCGCGCCCGCGAGAGCAACGCATTGTTCAATTCAAACGAAGGGTTTTCGGTGGTGGCACCGATAAAAATCAGCGTGCCATCCTCGACATAGGGCAAAAACGCATCCTGCTGCGACTTGTTGAAGCGATGCACTTCGTCGACAAACAGGATGGTGCGCTTGCCGTACTGTCCGGCCTGCTGCTTGGCCACCTCGACGGCCTGGCGGATCTCCTTGACCCCGGCCAGCACGGCCGAGACCGTTTCGAAGTGTGCATCCGAGACTTTTGCCAGCAGCCGCGCCAGGGTGGTCTTACCCACGCCCGGCGGCCCCCAGAAAATCATCGAGTGCAGCGCACCCTGCTCCAGGGCTTCGCGCAAAGGCTTGCCGCGAGCGAGCAGGTGTTCCTGACCGACGTACTCATCCAGGTTGGTCGAGCGCAGGCGCGCGGCCAAAGGCTGGGCAATCGGGTCACTTCGAAACAGATCCATGGGCAGCGTTTGAAACCTCTGGGCAGTTTATTCCTGGATCACGTCGGCACCCTTGGGGATGTCGAACTTGAACTTGGACGCCGGTACCGGCTGGTTGGCCTTGACCCCGGAGAACAGGATATCGGTGCGCTGGCCGACGCTGTCGACCAGGCGCATGTTATTGATCACGCCGTTGCCGAACGACAGGGACAGCGTGTCAAACAACGTGTCCTTGGATTTCGGCTTGAGGGTGAACTCGATCACGTTGCTGGTTTGCTTGGAGGTGATGTCGAAGCTGTCGTTGATTTTCGACACATCGCCCGACAGCAGCAGCGCCGGCGTCTGGTTCAGGCGCGGGTCGAGCTTCTTGATGGTCGCCTGCTCCAGGTCCGGGTCCCACAGGGTGACTTTCTGGCCGTCCGAGACGATGGTCTGCTCGGCCTTGCCTTCGGTGTGCCAGTAGAACAACCCTGGGCGCTGCACGGCCATCTCGCCGGCGGTTTCCTGCAACTGGGTGCCACCGGCATCCAGGGTGAGCTGGGAGAAGCGCGCAGTCAGGGTCTGGGATTTGTCCAACAGGTTTTTCAGGCTGGCGACGGAGGCCGGGTCAGCGTGGGCCGAAACAGCGGTCAGGGCCAGTGCCGGCAACAACAGCATGCGGATAAGACGCATGGGAGTCCTCATTGAGTCGTAAGGGCGCGCCGCGTGCTGCCACGCGGCACGGAATCAGTCGCGCATCTGCCCGGGGGCGATGACTTCGCGCGAGCCGTTGGTGTTCATTGCAGTGACGACGCCAGCGTTTTCCATGGCTTCGATCATGCGCGCAGCGCGGTTATAGCCGATCTTCAGCTTGCGCTGCACCGCAGAAATCGAGGCGCGGCGGCTTTCCAGCACGAACGCCACGGCTTCGTCATACAGCGCGTCGGTTTCGGCATCATCGTCGCCACCGCTGCTACCACCGTCGAAGCCGCTGCCGGCCTCTTCGACACCGGCGAGGATGTCGTCGTTGTATTCGGGCGCGCCACGCAGCTTCCAGGCCTCCACCACGCGGTGCACTTCATCGTCGGAGACGAAGGCGCCGTGGACCCGGATCGGCAGGCTGGTACCCGGCGGCATGTAGAGCATGTCACCGTGGCCCAGCAGTTGCTCGGCACCGCCCTGGTCGATGATGGTCCGTGAGTCGATCTTGCTCGACACCTGGAACGCCATGCGGGTCGGGATGTTGGCCTTGATCAGGCCGGTGATCACGTCCACCGACGGACGCTGGGTGGCGAGGATCAAGTGAATACCGGCCGCCCGCGCCTTCTGGGCGATACGCGCGATCAGCTCTTCGACCTTCTTGCCGACGATCATCATCATGTCGGCAAACTCGTCGACCACCACCACGATGGTCGGCAGCTTGCTCAACAGCGGTGCTTCGTCGTGGATACTTTCGCGCTTGTACAGCGGGTCGGTCAGCGGCGTGCCGGCGTCCTGGGCTTCCTTGACCTTGGCGTTGAAGCCCGACAGGTTACGCACGCCCATCTTCGCCATCAGCTTGTAGCGGCGCTCCATCTCGGCAACGCTCCAGCGCAGGGCGTTGGCGGCGTCCTTCATGTCAGTGACCACCGGGCAGAGCAGGTGCGGAATGCCTTCATAGATCGACAGTTCGAGCATCTTCGGGTCGATCATGATCAGCTTGGCGTCTTCCGGGCCGGACTTGAACAGGATCGACAGGATCATCGCGTTCACGCCCACCGATTTACCCGAACCGGTGGTACCGGCCACCAGCAGGTGAGGCATTTTGGCGAGGTCGGTGATCACCGGCTTGCCGCCGATGTCGTGGCCCAGGGCCAGGGTGACCGGCGACTTGAAGTTGTCGTATTCGGGCGTCGACAGCACTTCGGAGAAGCGCACGATCTGGCGATCTTCGTTGGGAATCTCGATACCCACGGTAGTCTTGCCCGGGATCACTTCCACCACGCGCACGCTGGTCACGGCCAGGGAGCGCGCCAGGTCCTTGGCCAGGTTGGAAATGCGGCTGACCTTGACGCCGGCAGCCGGCTGGATTTCGTAACGGGTAATCACCGGGCCGGGATGGATCGAGTCCACCGACACCTCGACGCCGAATTCCTTGAGTTTGATTTCCAGCAGATGGCCGACGGCCGCCAGGGACTCAGGGGAATAGTTGAGCTGTTTCTTTTCGGCCGGGTCGAGGATCGAGATCGGCGGCAAGGTGCCTTCCACGGCGCTGTCGACAAACAACGGAGCCTGTTTCTCTTTCTGCACGCGGTGGCTTGGCTCGGCCGGCTTGGGCGGCGCCGGGGCGATCACCGGCGGCACCTGCTTCTCGCGGTCCGACATGTGCTTGCTCAGGGCCTGCTCGCGTTCGATCAGGCGTTCCTTGACCTTGGCCTGCTCACGGCGGTCCGGTGTGCTTGGGGCCACCACTTCGTTGACGCGGGTATCCACCTCGCGCAACTGGGCCACCATGCGCTTGCGTTCGACCCGGGCGGCCCACCAGCGGTTGGCAGCGCCCTGGAACAGCTCCAGCAGGTCGAGGGTGATCTTGCCCGTCACGTCCATCACCTTGAACCACGACAGGTCGGTGAACACGGTGAGGCCAAACAGGAACAGCGCGATAAACATCAGGGTGCTGCCCTGGATATTCAGGGTCTTGCGCGCCAGGTCGCCGAGGCTCTCGCCCAGCGCCCCACCCGCGCCCGCCGGCAGGCCGGTGGGTGCGTGGAAATGAATATGCGCCAGGGCGGCACCGGACAGTACCAGGAATACCAGGCCGATCAGGCGCCACGAAAACAGCCAGCCGCTCCACTGCCACGGCTCATGACGCTGGCGGAAGATCTGCCAGGTCTTGATCGCCAGTAACAGCGGGAAGATATAGGCGAAGTAACCCAGCACCATGAACAGGATATCGGCGCTGTAGGAACCGGCAGGCCCACCGAAGTTCTGCACGTCTTCGATCTTGCTGTTGTGGCTCCAGCCCGGATCGTCCTTGCCATAGGTGAGCAAGGCCATCATCAGGAACAGGCACAGCGCGCCGATAGCGATCAGCGCGCCTTCCTTGAGTCGATAGTGCAGGTGCTGGCGCCAGGCCGGCACGACGGCTGCTTTAGGTGTTGCGGCGGATTTCTTCAAAACGGGTCTTTTCCTGCGCCTGTTAGCGCGTCCATCTGTTGAATAACTGCAAATACTGCCCAATCCGAGCAGCTGAAAAATGAACGAACGTCGTGGAATCTACTTTTAACACTGGGCGATTGCTGGATGAAATGGCGATAACGCCACAATGGCCGCATTGTACGGGTTTGTGTTGCGGTTGCCACGCCACTTGGCTTTCTTCAGGCAGCATAGCCAATTGTGTGTCACAACATGTTCAATTTGAGCATGCATTGTCTTTGCTGACAAAGGCTTATGAGCTGTTTTTACCAATCCAGGCAAGCTTGGCAAATGGCCTGCATGGGCCAGACCCGATTACGACCACGCCTCACGCAGAGAGTTGCAGAAACACCCGCTCACGCTTATGCACGCCAACAGCCGATTCGGGCTGGCCCCACAGCGCTGCGTCGACAATAATCACACCCCTTGGGGCAGGCGATCCGCCTGCCACTCCCCTCCCCTTCCGCAAGCCTGGATGCCATGCTGACCTGGTTACAACGCGACTCACTGACATTTCCCCCGCTGGCCAAGGCCATGCGTGAACCCAATGGCCTGCTCGCCGCCGGTGGCGACCTGTCGGCCGAGCGACTGGTGCAAGCCTACCGCCACGGTTGCTTTCCCTGGTTCTCGGAGGGCCAGCCGATCCTCTGGTGGTCGCCGGACCCGCGCACCGTGATATTCCCCGACGAGCTGCATGTCTCCCGCAGCCTGGGCAAACTATTGCGCCAGCAGCGCTATACCGTGACCTTCGACCAGGACTTTGCCGCCGTCATCCAGGCGTGCGCCGCGCCGCGTGCGTATGCCGATGGCACTTGGATCACCGAAGGTATCCAGCGCGCCTATCTGGAACTGCATCAGCGCGGCTATGCACATTCGGTTGAGGTATGGGACGAAGGCGTGCTGGTGGGCGGACTGTATGGCCTGGCGATGGGCCAGCTGTTTTTTGGCGAATCCATGTTCAGCCGTGCCGACAATGCCTCGAAATTCGGCTTTGCTACATTGACCCGGCAATTGCAGGCCTGGGGCTTTGTACTGATCGACTGCCAGATGCCCAATGATCACCTGCATAGCCTGGGTGCTCGCGCCATTCCTCGCAGTGAATTTGCCGATTTCCTACAAGACCACCTGGACCAACGCAATTCCGGGCCATGGGTTTCTTAGGCGACATCCGCACACCTGGCTTACACTTATTTCAAAGCTTATCCGAGGGTTGATCATGACCGAGTTGGCGCGCTTGAAGTTTTATGCCACTCAACCCCACTCTTGCAGCTATCTGCCCGACGAGCAGGCCACCACGCTGTTCCTCGACCCCAGCCAGCCAATGGATGTGCACGTGTATGCCGATCTCTCGGAAATGGGTTTTCGACGCAGCGGCGATCATCTGTACCGGCCCCACTGCCAGAACTGCAATGCCTGCGTGCCGGCACGCATCCCCGTGGCGCAGTTTCTGCCGGACCGCAATCAGAAGCGCATCCTCAAGCGCAATGCCGACCTGACGGTGGCAGCTGCCAAGCCACGATTCACCGAAGAGTATTTCGACCTGTACCAGCGCTATATCGAGCAGCGCCACGCCGACGGCGATATGTTCCCACCCAGCCGCGACCAGTTTTCCACCTTCCTGGTGCGTGACCTGCCGTTCTCGCGCTTTTACGAATTTCGCGCGGACGGCCGTCTGGTGGCCGTCGCCGTGACCGATTTGCTGCCTAACGGCCTATCAGCGGTCTACACCTTCTACGAGCCGGCCGAAGAGCGGCGCAGCCTCGGGCGTTTCGCGATCCTCTGGCAAATCGGTGAAGCACTGCGCCTGGAACTCGAGGCGGTGTACCTCGGATACTGGATCAAGAACTGCAAAAAAATGAACTACAAGACCCAATATCGCCCCATAGAACTGCTGATTAATCAAAGATGGGTCACGCTTAACTAGAACCCCTTGGCTTAAACACCCTTTTTCGGGCACAATGCACGCCGCTTTTGCCTGGCGCAGTTGCACCGGGCCATTCACTGGATACCGAGGGCTTTACTGCATGTCGAAAGAAGACAGCTTCGAAATGGAAGGCACTGTCGTCGACACCCTGCCCAACACCATGTTTCGTGTGGAGTTGGAAAATGGGCACGTCGTAACCGCGCATATCTCCGGCAAGATGCGCAAGAACTACATTCGTATTCTTACCGGTGACAAAGTGCGCGTCGAGCTGACGCCCTATGACTTGAGCAAAGGGCGCATCACTTACCGCGCTCGCTAAGCAAGTCAATACAAAACGCCCGGTTATGCCGGGCGTTTTTGTGTGCATGGGATTTCTCCAACACCAAGGGATCCTGTGGGAGGGGGCAAGCCCCATTCTGAGAATTGCATTTCAAGACAGCAAAAAGGCGCCTTTCGGCGCCTTTTGCGTTATTGCAGAACGATCAGGCCATTTCAGCCGTGGTTTCGAACTCGAAGGTCAGCTCGCCATCCTTCAGGTCGATATGCACCACGCCACCATGGTCGGAAAGCTCGCCAAACAGGATCTCTTCGGCCAGCGGCCGCTTGATCTTGTCCTGGATCAGGCGCGCCATCGGGCGAGCGCCCATTGCCGCGTCGTAGCCACCTTCGGCGATCCAGCTGCGTGCCGCTTCCGTGACATCCAGTTGCACGCGCTTGTCTTCCAACTGCGCCTGAAGCTCGGTAAGGAACTTGTCCACCACACTCTTGATGACCTCATGGCTGAGGCGACCAAACTGGATAATGGTATCCAGGCGGTTGCGGAACTCCGGCGTGAAGCTCTTCTTGATCACTTCCATCGCATCGGACGAGTGATCCTGATGGGTAAAGCCGATCGAAGCCCGCGCGGCCGTCTCGGCACCGGCGTTGGTGGTCATGATCAGGATGACATTGCGGAAGTCCGCCTTGCGCCCGTTGTTGTCGGTCAGGGTCCCGTGGTCCATTACCTGCAGCAGCAGGTTGAAGACTTCCGGGTGGGCCTTCTCGATTTCATCGAGCAGCAGTACGCAATGGGGCTGCTTGGTAATCGCCTCGGTCAACAGGCCGCCCTGGTCGAAACCGACATAGCCAGGAGGCGCACCGATCAGGCGCGACACGGTGTGACGCTCCATATATTCGGACATGTCGAAGCGCACCAGCTCGATCCCCATGGCCTTGGCCAATTGCCGCGCCGCCTCGGTCTTGCCGACACCGGTAGGACCGGCGAACAGGAACGAACCGACGGGCTTGTCCGGCGACTTGAGGCCCGCACGCGACAGCTTGATCGCGGTGGACAGCGCGTCGATCGCTGCGTCCTGGCCGAACACGGTGAGCTTGAGGTCGCGCTCCAGGTTACGCAGCAGCTCCTTGTCGGAACTGTTGACGTGTTTTGGCGGAATCCGCGCGATCTTCGCGACAATGTCCTCGACCTGAGGCACGTCGATGCGCTTCACACGCTTCTCGACCGGCTGCAGGCGCTGGTAGGCCCCTGCCTCGTCGATCACATCGATGGCCTTGTCCGGCATGTGCCGGTCATTGATGTAGCGCGACGCCAACTCGGCGGCCGCACGCAGCGCCTCATCGGTGTACTCGATGCCGTGGTGCGCTTCAAACCGCCCCTTGAGCCCGCGCAGGATGCCGATGGTGTCTTCGACCGACGGCTCGGACACGTCGACTTTCTGGAAGCGACGCGCCAGGGCACGGTCTTTCTCGAAGATGCCGCGGAATTCCTGGAAGGTGGTCGAGCCGATGCAGCGGATATCACCCGACGACAACAACGGCTTGAGCAGGTTGGAAGCGTCCATCACCCCACCGGATGCCGCACCGGCACCAATGATGGTGTGGATCTCGTCGATGAACAGGATCGCCTGCGGGCGTTTTTTCAGCTCGCCGAGCAGGGCCTTGAAGCGCTTCTCGAAATCGCCACGGTACTTGGTCCCGGCGAGCAACGCGCCCAGGTCAAGGGAGTAGACGACACTATTGGCCAGCAGGTCCGGCACCTGGTTGTCGACGATGCGCTTGGCCAGGCCTTCGGCAATCGCGGTCTTGCCCACGCCCGCCTCACCCACCAGCAACGGGTTGTTCTTGCGACGGCGCGCCAGGATCTGCGCTACGCGCTCCACCTCAAGCTCACGCCCCACCAACGGATCGATCCGCCCCTGGCGCGCCAGCTCATTGAGGTTGCTGGCATAGGCATCCAGCGGGTTGCTTGAAGAAGAAGACTCACCGCCCTCGTCGTCCTGCATATCCTGCTCACCCTCGGAATGATCGCCGTGCCCAGGCACCTTGGAGATACCGTGGGCGATGTAGTTGACGACATCGATACGGGCAACGCTCTGCTGCTTGAGCAGGAACACTGCCTGGCTTTCCTGTTCGCTGAAGATCGCCACAAGCACATTGGCGCCTGTGACTTCACGCTTACCGGAGCTCTGTACGTGGAAAACAGCACGCTGCAATACCCGCTGGAAGCCCAGGGTTGGCTGGGTCTCACGGTCCTCGTCATGCACGGGGATCAGTGGCGTGGTGGAGTCGATAAACTCCTGCAGGTCATGCTTGAGCTTGTCGAGATTGGCGCCGCACGCACGTAGTACCGTGGCGGCAGCTTCGTTATCCAAAAGTGCCAGCAGCAGGTGTTCGACGGTCATGAATTCATGACGCTTCGAACGAGCCTCCTTGAAGGCAAGATTGAGGGTGACTTCGAGCTCGCGGTTTAACATAGCTTCACCTCATACCCAAGTGGTCGGCGTTAACCGTCCTTCTCGATTTCACAGAGTAGCGGATGCTGGCTTTCCCTGGCGTACTGGTTGACCTGCATGGCCTTTGTCTCGGCGATGTCACGGGTAAACACTCCACATACTGCCCGTCCTTCTGTGTGAACGGCCAGCATTACCTTGGTCGCCAACTCGCGGTTCAGGTTAAAAAACACCTCGAGCACTTCGACCACGAAATCCATCGGTGTGTAGTCATCGTTGAACAAAACCACCTTGTACATCGGCGGCGCCTGTAAAGCAGGCTTGGCCTCCTGAACAGCAATGCCTGCAGAACCGTCGTCATCGTGTTCGTGATCCGGTCGATCCTGATTGAATGTTAGTCGAATCTGGCTGATTGCATGCATGGAAAGAAAGGTTCGTCAGTGGTTCAAATACAGTGGTGGGGGCGACCTGTCAGAATTTCAACTCTGACCGCTCAGTCGCCTTGACTATCGGCAAATCGGTGTTACAACCAATAGAACCCACAGTGGGTAAAAAAGGTCCGCGCAGTCAACCTTATTTATTCGGGTTAGGACGGATAAACTGGATGATACTCCAGTGATGGAGTCTGGTGCAGAGGGATATGGGTATGTCTGGCGTCAAGATCAGTGGCAAGGTCAAGTGGTTCAACAACGCCAAGGGATATGGCTTTGTTAATGAAGACGGTAAAACCGAGGACCTTTTTGCGCACTATTCAGCGATTAACATGGATGGGTACAAAACGCTGAAGGCGGGCCAAGCTGTGAGCTTTGAAATCATTCAAGGACCGAAAGGGCTGCACGCCGTGAATATCGGTGCAGTGAAAGCCGAAACACATGAAAAAAACACGCCATCAACCGCTCATAACGAAAAGAAACAAACGGCCTGACACCCCGCGAAGCGAGTGACATGCGATAAAAAACCGGCCACCCGATCGACTTGGGTTGGCCGGTTTTTTTGTACCGGGCTTTTACATGTGCGAAATCAATGCATCCCCAAAGCCCGACGAAGACACCAGCTTCGCGCCATCCATCAGGCGTTCGAAGTCATAAGTCACGGTCTTGGCCGAGATAGCACCGTTGGTGCCCTTGATGATCAAGTCGGCCGCTTCGGTCCAGCCCATATGACGCAGCATCATTTCCGCCGACAGGATCAATGAACCCGGGTTGACCTGGTCCTTGCCCGCATACTTGGGCGCAGTACCGTGGGTCGCCTCGAACATGGCAACGGTGTCGGACAGATTGGCACCCGGCGCAATCCCGATACCGCCCACCTCTGCCGCCAGGGCGTCGGACAGGTAGTCGCCGTTCAGGTTGAGGGTCGCGATCACGTCATACTCGGCCGGACGCAACAGGATCTGCTGGAGCATGGCATCGGCGATAGCATCCTTGACCACTACATTCTTGCCGGTCTTCGGGTTCTTGAACTGCATCCACGGGCCGCCATCCAGCAGGGTCGCACCGAACTCTTCAGCCGCCACTTCGTAGGCCCATTCCTTGAAGGCCCCTTCGGTGAACTTCATGATGTTGCCTTTGTGCACGATAGTCAGCGAGTCGCGATCGTTATCCACTACATATTGCAGGGCCTTGCGCGCCAGGCGCTTGGTGCCTTCCAGCGATAC
Organism: Pseudomonas sp. JV449; assembly: GCF_032424295.1. Lineage (NCBI taxonomy): Bacteria > Pseudomonadati > Pseudomonadota > Gammaproteobacteria > Pseudomonadales > Pseudomonadaceae > Pseudomonas > Pseudomonas sp. JV449. Next base: position 198,869 of record NZ_VYKD01000019.1, read on the forward strand.
CGGCTTGATACCAATGCCGCAATCCTGATCGAAACGAATCTTGGTGACGCCCATTTCCTCCTTGAGGAACTTGATGACCTTTGTCGCTTCCGGCGAGCCGGCCTTCCACTCGATCCCGGCGTAAATATCTTCGGAGTTTTCGCGAAAGATGGTCATGTCCACATCGCCTGGTTTCTTGACCGGGCTGGGCACACCTTCGAACCAGCGCACCGGGCGCAGGCACACGTAGAGGTCGAGTTGCTGACGCAGGGCCACGTTCAGCGAACGAATGCCGCCCCCTACCGGAGTGGTCAGCGGGCCCTTGATGGACACCACGTAATCCTTGACCGCATCCAGGGTTTCCTGGGGCAGCCAGGTGTCCTGGTCGTAGACCTGGGTCGCCTTCTCGCCGGCGTACACCTCCATCCACGAGATCTTGCGCTTGCCGCCGTAGGCCTTTTCAACAGCTGCGTCGACCACCTTGATCATCACCGGGCTGATGTCGACGCCAATACCATCACCTTCGATATACGGGATGATCGGTTGGTCAGGAACATTGAGAGAATGGTCTGCATTGACGGTGATTTTGTCGCCGACTGCCGGAACCTGAATCTTCTTGTATCCCATGCTGAACTCCATCTATGGATTGAACATCTGGCTGCGTTCGAGCCTACTCCAGATAAATGGCGACTGAAACCTCGCGCCATGCTCATTTGCATCGAAAACAGCATAAATTGTCGCCTACAAGCCTGAAAGCAAAGGGAAAAGCGCCAATCTTGAGCACTTCGTGCGACTTTAGGCGTAACCCGGTACCTGCGACCTTTAGACCAATGGACGACACACCTTTTGTATGAAGGCTCGGCGTAAGCATAGCGACCTATGTATAATGCCGCCGCTGACCAAAGAGTCACGATGGCAGACCGCTCTGGAACAGGGCCCTCCGCTACAAAGCAGGACTAATACAATAGTCCACCCGCTTGACGCTCGACTGATGCAACCCAACATCACCGCGAAGAAACCTCGACCTTTCGCTCATGGATGACTTTGAACGAACGCGCTCCACCCGGCGCATCTCGAGTTTCTGCGCACGCTTTCAGCAAAGAAGAGAGTTAATCCGAATATGCCCACCCGCTCGAAGATCATCTACACCTTCACCGACGAAGCCCCAGCCCTCGCCACCTATTCACTGCTGCCTATCGTAGAGGCCTTCACCGCTTCCGCTGATATTGCCGTGGAAACCCGCGACATCTCCCTCGCAGGGCGCATCCTCGCAAGCTTCCCCGAGCAACTGGGCACCAAGGCCGTACCGGACCACCTCGCCGAACTGGGCGACCTGGCCGTTACCCCTGAAGCCAACATCATCAAGCTGCCTAACATCAGCGCCTCGACCCCGCAGCTGCAAGCGGCGATCAAGGAACTGCAGGCCCAGGGCTACGCCCTGCCGGACTACCCGGAAACCGTAACCACCGACGCGGAAAAAGAAACCCGTGCACGTTACGACAAGGTCAAGGGCAGCGCCGTGAACCCGGTACTGCGCGAAGGCAACTCCGACCGCCGCGCGCCGCTGTCGGTCAAGAACTACGCTCGCAAGCACCCGCACAAGATGGGCGCCTGGGCTGCAGACTCCAAGTCCCACGTTGCCCACATGAGCAACGGCGACTTCTACGGCAGCGAAAAAGCCGTGCAGATCGAAGCCGCTGACGCTGTCAAGATCGAGCTGGTCGCCCAGGACGGCACCACCACCGTTCTGAAAGAAAAGACCAGCGTCAAGGCCGGCGAAATCATCGACAGCGCGGTACTGAGCAAGAACGCCCTGCGCAGCTTCATCGCCGCTGAAATTGAAGACGCCAAGAAACAAGGCGTGCTGCTGTCGGTCCACCTGAAAGCCACCATGATGAAGGTCTCCGACCCGATCATGTTCGGCCAGATCGTTGCCGAATTCTATAAAGACGCCCTGGCCAAGCACGCAGACGTGCTGGCACAAATCGGCTTCAACCTGAACAACGGCATCGGCGACCTGTACGCCCGCATCAAGGCCCTGCCGGCCGAGCAGCAGGCGCAGATCGAAGCTGACATCCAGGCGGTCTACGCCGCTCGCCCTTCCCTGGCGATGGTCAACTCCGACAAAGGCATCACCAACCTGCACGTGCCGAGCGACGTGATCGTCGACGCCTCGATGCCGGCCATGATCCGTGACTCCGGCAAGATGTGGGGCACCGACGGCCAGCTGCACGACACCAAGGCCGTGATCCCGGATCGCTGCTACGCCACCATCTACCAGGCGGTGATCGAAGAGTGCAAGGCCAACGGCGCCTTCGACCCTACCACCATGGGCAGCGTGCCGAACGTTGGCCTGATGGCGAAAAAAGCCGAAGAGTACGGCTCCCACGACAAGACGTTCCAGGTCAAGGCTGACGGCGTCGTCCGCGTGACCGACAGCAAGGGCAACCTGCTGATGGAACAGAAAGTCGAAGCCGGCGACATCTTCCGCATGTGCCAGACCCAAGACGCGCCGATCCAGGACTGGGTCAAGCTGGCCGTCAACCGAGCCCGCGCCAGCAACACCCCGGCCATCTTCTGGCTGGACCCCAAGCGTGCACACGACGGCGTCGTGGTCGAGAAAGTCCAGGCCTACCTGAAAGACCACAACACCGAAGGCCTGGACATCCGCATCATGTCGCCGGTCGACGCGATGAAGTTCACCCTGGAACGTACCCGCAAGGGCCTGGACACCATCTCGGTGACCGGCAACGTACTGCGCGACTATCTGACCGACCTGTTCCCGATCATGGAACTGGGCACCAGCGCCAAGATGCTGTCCATCGTACCGCTGATGAATGGCGGTGGCCTGTTCGAAACCGGCGCCGGCGGTTCGGCGCCGAAGCACGTGCAACAGCTGCTGGAAGAGAACTTCCTGCGCTGGGATTCCCTGGGTGAGTTCCTGGCCCTGGCCGCTTCCCTCGAGCATTTGGGTGTGACGTACAACAACCCGAAAGCCCTGGTGCTGTCCAAGACCCTGGACCAGGCCACCGGCCAGTTCCTCGACAACAACAAGTCGCCATCGCGCAAAGTCGGCAACATCGACAACCGCGGCAGCCACTTCTACCTGGCGCTGTACTGGGCCCAGGCCCTGGCCGCCCAGACCGAAGACACTGCACTGCAAGGTCAATTCAGCGAACTGGCCAAGACCCTGGCCGCGAACGAAGCAACCATCGTTGCCGAGCTCAATGCCGTACAGGGCAAGCCAGTGGACATCGGCGGCTACTACGCGCCGAACCCGGAGCTGACCAGCAAGGCCATGCGCCCAAGCAACACCCTCAATGCGGCGATTGCCAAGTTGAAGTAAGGTTGTAGGGATGCATCACAAACCCCGGCCACGTGCCGGGGTTTGTGTTTTCAGGGTTTATGCAACACCGTATTCCTCGCGCCATGCGGCCTCGATAATCGCCAGGAACTGCGGTTTGTACCAAGGCTCCCAGCCCGGCCGCTGCTTGAGTTCAACCCCAAACCCCGGCAGCGCAGGCAAATGCGCGAGCGCTTCGACGTTTTTCAAGCCCGGCACCTGGGCAAACCAGGGTAAAAGCGTCACACCGACTCCCGCCTGAACCGCTGAACGCAGCGACATCAAGTCTTCAGACTCATACACGCAGCGCCACCTGATGCCACTCTCCTCCAAACGCCGAATCGCCAGGCTCCTGAACACGCAGGGCGCCTTGAACAGCGCCAGCGAAACTTCCTGCCCTTCCATGGGGGCTGCCGCACACTCGCCACCCAGCCACATCAACGAAAGTGCATGCAAAGGCACGCCAGCGACTTTTGGCAACTCATCAATCATCAGGCCAATATCGATTCGTCCCTCACTGAACGCCTCCGCGAGCAACAGGGAACGCGCGACCTTGACCACAATTCGCACTGAAGGTAATTCAAGCGCCAGAGCAGGAATAACGCGCTGCAGGATTTCCTCGCTGAAATATTCGGGAATACCCAGCGTCACGGACTCTTGAGTGCGACTGGCATCAAACAGGCTCCCCACTTTGTCGTTGACGCTGACCATCTGCTGGGCATAGCCGGTCAAGCGCTCTCCTTCGAGGGTGAGCAACACCTGCCGATTGTCGCGGGCAAAAAGCTCGACACCCAGCAAATCCTCAAGTCGTCGAATTTGCTGGCTGATTGCCGGCTGGGTCAGGCTCAACGCTTGCGCGGCCCGGGTGAAACTGCCCAGTTCTGCGACCTTGAGGAAACTGCGCAGCGACTGAATATCAAGATTGACTCTCATGCCACACCCATGGGAGTGAGTAATTATTCCCTGCCATTAGTGCAAGGCGCCCGCTATACCTGTCAAGACTACCTACTTGGCGCGCACATGATTCATCCAATAAACCCCCGCCCCTGAAACAACAAACCCTACAATCGCCACCCCACTCGGCACCTCACCCAACACCAACGACGCCATGATCTGCGTGACCGCCGGAATCACATGAAACAAGTTCGTCGCCTTACTCGCCTCCCCGCGTCGAATCATCAAATACAGCAGCGTCAGCGCACCCACGGAGTTCATCAGCGTGATCCAGGCCACCGACGCTGCGAATGGAACCCACTCGGTGACCTGCATGGTTTCAGTGGTGTATGCCAGCAGCAACATGACCAACGACGCGGTGACCATCTGAATGAAACACCCCACCCATAGATTCACCCCGCCCAGAAAGCGCTTCTGGTAGAGCGTGCCAAGCGTGATACCCAATAGCGCCAAGCCCACCGCGCCGTAACCACCCACTGACGCCTCGGAGCCAAAAAAGCTGCTGGCCACGACGATGGCCACGCCGCCAACACCCAGGATCGAACCCGGCAGGTCGCGCCAGCTCAATTGTTCACCCAGGCAGAAATAGGCACCGATCACCACGAACACCGGCATCAGCCCGACGATCAATGCCGCCTGCCCTGCGGGAACGCCGTGGCTGATGCCGGTGTAAAGGCCGCCGAACTGCAGGGCCTGCAACAGCAGCCCCACTGTCGCAGCATGGAGGTAGGGGGCAAGTCGTTTAGGCCATTGCGCCTTGATGGCGAGTGCAACGCCCAGGAACACCAGGGCAGCCAGGGCAAACCGATAGAACGTCATGGTGAAGGGCTCGCCATAACGCACACCGTACGCACCGCCGATGTAGCCGGAACTCCACAGCAGGATGAAGACAATGGGCAGTGGCGATGTAAGGCGTACTTCGTAGCTTTTATCGGCAATCGGGTTCATGACACTCTCCAAACTGAGGGTTCTGGAGAGATAAGCTGCGCCAGGCGCTGAAATCGGTAAAATCATAAAATGTCAGGCGCATCATGCAGATTGCTTATGCATCATCCTTGTGGGAGGGGGATTGCCCCCTCCCACACTGCTGTAATCCTGCTCCAAGACTGCGCTGCATTCAGAATCGAGAGGCATCCCATGACCTGGCAACCCCACATCACCGTCGCCACCATCGTCGAAGACAACGGCAAGTTCCTGATGGTCGAAGAACTCAAGGGCGGCCGCGCCGTGCTCAACCAGCCTGCCGGCCACCTCGACCCAGACGAGACCCTGACCGAGGCCGCCGTGCGCGAAACCCTCGAGGAAACCGGCTGGGACGTGGAAGCCACCGGCATCGTCGGCATCTACCTGTACACCGCACCCAGCAACGGGGTTACCTATCAACGCGTCTGCTTTATTGCCAAGGCACTGAAACACCACCCGGACTATCAACTGGACGAAGGCATCCTGCGCGCCCGCTGGCTGAGCCGTGACGAGCTGCTGGCCGTGCGCGACGACTGGCGTAGCGAGCTGATCATCCGCTGTATCGATGATTATCTGGCCGGCCAGCGTCACAGCCTGGAATTGATCCGCCCTTCTCTTTAGCCTTGCGGGCCCAGGCCTGTTAGAATCGCGTCCTTTTTCAAGACACCCGTTGAAACCCTATGCGTGATCCAGCCCCTTCTGACACACAAAAGAAGCGCGTCATCGTCGGCATGTCCGGCGGCGTGGATTCTTCCGTTTCCGCCGTTCTGCTCATGGAGCAGGGTTATGAGGTGGAAGGCCTGTTCATGAAGAACTGGGAAGAAGACGATGGAACGGAATATTGCACCGCCATGGACGACCTCGCGGACGCCCAGGCCGTGTGCGACAAAATTGGCATCAAGCTGCACACCGCCAACTTCGCCGCCGAGTACTGGGACAACGTGTTCGAGCACTTCCTGGCCGAATACAAGGCTGGTCGCACGCCGAACCCGGACATCCTGTGCAACCGCGAAATCAAGTTCAAGGCGTTCCTCGACTACGCCATGATCCTTGGCGCGGACCTGATTGCCACTGGCCACTACGTGCGTCGCCGCGACATCGATGGCCGTACCGAACTGCTCAAGGGCCTGGACCCGAACAAGGACCAGAGCTACTTCCTGCACGCCGTCGGCGGTGAACAGATCGCCAAGACCCTGTTCCCGGTGGGCGAGCTGGAAAAGCCAGAAGTGCGCAGGATCGCCGAGCAACACGGCCTGGCGACCGCCAAGAAGAAGGATTCCACCGGGATCTGTTTTATCGGCGAGCGCCGTTTCAGCGACTTCCTCAAGCAGTACCTGCCGGCGCAACCGGGCGAGATCAAGACCACCGACGGCGAAGTGATCGGCCGTCACCATGGCTTGATGTACCACACCATCGGCCAGCGCCAGGGCCTGGGCATCGGCGGCTTGAAGGATGCCGGCGAAGAGCCGTGGTACGTGCTGGTCAAGGACCTGGAGCACAACGTGCTGATCGTCGGCCAGGGCAATGAACACCCGCTGCTGTTCTCGGGCGCGCTGCTGGCCTCGGAGATCTATTGGGTCAACCCGATCGACCTGAGCACCCCGCGCCGCCTGACGGCCAAGGTGCGCTATCGCCAGGGCGACCAGCCCTGCACCCTGGAAAAAACCGCGACGGGCTACCGCGCCACCTTTGATGACCCGCAACGTGCGGTCACTCCTGGCCAGTCCGTGGTGTTCTATGACGGCGAAATCTGCCTGGGCGGCGGCGTGATTGAAGTCGCCGAAGCCTGGAGCAACCCGGCATGAGCCCGACCCAGGAGCAATTGACGGCACTCGGCGGGGTATTTCTCTCCGCCGTGCTCGTGGACAAGATCGCCAAGACCGGCCAGGTCACCGAAGCCGGCCTGACCTGCATGCTCGGCAGCCTGCTGATCCGCGACCCCAAGGACACCCTGGAAGTCTACGGCGGCGACGACCTCGCACTGCGTGAAGGTTATCGCGCCCTGATCGGCGCCCTGGAGCGCGACCCCAGCACCTTGCAGCGCGAGCCGCTGCGCTACGCCCTGTCGATGCTCGGCCTCGAGCGCCAGTTGGCCAAGCGCGAAGACATGCTGGAAACCATCGGCAAACGCCTGCCACAGATCCAGTCCCAGGTAGAACACTTCGGCCCGGCCCACGAAAACGTGATCGCCGCCTGCGGTGCGCTGTACCAGGACACCTTGAGCACCTTGCGCCAACGCATCCAGGTGCACGGCGACATGCGCAACCTGCAGCAACCGAACAACGCCTCGAAAATCCGCGCACTGCTGCTGGCCGGTATTCGGTCGGCGCGGTTGTGGCGGCAATTGGGCGGTCATCGTTGGCAGCTGGTGATCAGCCGACGCAAATTGCTCAAAGAGCTTTACCCGTTGATGCGCAACGAATAAGTCGCACCGACAGGCTATTTTCAAGCCGTTACGCGTAATACGCCGGTCAGTTGGCAACGGACCGGCGAATTTTTTCATGTATGATACGCGCCCCATTTCGTTGCCCGACTGTCCGAGAACACCCCATGCAGCTCTCTTCGCTCACTGCGGTTTCCCCTGTTGACGGCCGCTACGCCGGCAAAACCCAGGCCCTGCGCCCTATTTTCAGCGAATACGGCCTGATCCGTGCTCGTGTACTGGTTGAAGTGCGCTGGCTCCAGCGCCTGGCCGCTCACCCCGCCATCAGCGAAGTACCGGCGTTCTCCGCCGAAGCCAACGCTGTACTCGATGCCCTGGCGGACAACTTCTCCCTGGAGCACGCCGAGCGTGTGAAAGAGATCGAGCGCACCACCAACCACGACGTCAAGGCCATCGAATACCTGCTCAAGGAGCAGGCGGCCAAGCTGCCGGAACTGGCCAAGGTCAGCGAATTCATCCACTTTGCCTGCACCAGCGAGGACATCAACAACCTGTCCCACGCCTTGATGCTGCGCGAAGGCCGTGATGACGTGATGCTGCCGCTGATGCGCCAGACCGCCGAAGCCATCCGCGAGCTGGCCATCCGTTTCGCCGACGTGCCGATGCTGTCGCGCACCCACGGCCAGCCGGCGTCGCCGACTACCCTGGGCAAGGAACTCGCCAACGTGGTGTACCGCCTGGAGCGCCAGATCGCTCAAGTCGCCGCAGTCCCACTGCTGGGCAAGATCAACGGCGCTGTCGGCAACTACAACGCCCACCTGTCGGCCTACCCGGAGATCGACTGGGAAGCCAACGCCCGCGCCTTCATCGAAGACGAGCTGGGCCTGGGCTTCAACCCGTACACCACGCAGATCGAACCGCACGACTACATCGCCGAGCTGTTCGACGCCATTGCGCGCTTCAACACCATCCTGATCGACTTCGATCGCGATATCTGGGGCTACATCTCCCTGGGCTACTTCAAGCAGCGCACCATTGCCGGTGAAATCGGTTCGTCGACCATGCCGCACAAGGTCAACCCGATCGACTTCGAAAACTCCGAAGGCAACCTCGGCATCGCCAACGCCCTGTTCCAGCACCTGGCCAGCAAGTTGCCGATCTCCCGCTGGCAGCGCGACCTGACCGACTCCACCGTACTGCGCAACCTCGGCGTGGGCTTTGCCCACAGCGTGATCGCGTACGAAGCCAGCCTCAAAGGCATCAGCAAACTGGAGCTCAACGCGCAGAAAATCGCCGCTGACCTGGACGCGTGCTGGGAAGTGCTGGCCGAGCCGATCCAGACCGTGATGCGCCGCTACAACATCGAAAACCCTTACGAGAAGCTGAAAGAGTTGACCCGTGGCAAGGGCATCAGCCCTGAAGCACTGCAAACTTTCATCGACGGCCTGGACATGCCAGCCGCGGCCAAGGCCGAGCTGAAACTGCTCACCCCGGCCAACTACATCGGCAACGCTGTAGAGCAAGCCAAGCGCATCTGATTAGCGCAAGCCCCCTTGAGACGCCCGGCCGCGCCGGGCGTTTTTATTTCAGTCTGAAAAGTGCTTTTTTTCAATAGGTTACACATGAATCCTGATATCCCTCTTCAACTTCTGGGCGGCATCACGGCACGGGAATTCCTGCGCGACTACTGGCAGAAAAAACCACTGCTGATCCGCCAGGCGATCCCTGACTTCGAAAGCCCGATCGACGCCGACGAACTCGCCGGCCTGGCCCTGGAAGAAGAAGTCGAATCGCGCCTGGTGATCGAACACGGCGAACGCCCGTGGGAACTGCGCCGCGGCCCCTTCGCCGAAGACGCCTTCAGCACCCTGCCTGAGCGTGAGTGGACCCTGCTGGTACAGGCGGTCGACCAGTTCGTGCCGGAAGTGGCCGAGTTGCTGGAGCAGTTCCGCTTCCTGCCAAGCTGGCGCATCGACGATGTGATGATCAGCTTTGCCGCACCCGGCGGCAGCGTAGGCCCGCACTTCGACAACTACGACGTGTTCCTGCTGCAGGCCCAGGGCAAGCGCAACTGGAAGATCGGCCAGATGTGCAGCTCCGAAAGCCCGCTGCTGCAACACGCCGACCTGCGCATCCTCGCCGAATTCGAAGAAAGCGCCGAATGGGTGCTGGAACCGGGCGACATGCTCTACCTGCCGCCACGCCTGGCGCATTTCGGCATCGCCGAAGATGACTGCATGACGTACTCGGTGGGCTTTCGCGCCCCAAGCGCCGCCGAAGTGCTGACCCACTTCACCGACTTCCTCGCCCAGTACCTGACCGACGAAGAGCGCTACACCGACGCCGACGCGCAGCCGGTCAGCGACCCGCACCAGATCCAGAGCGACGCCCTCGACCGCCTCAAGAGCCTGCTGGCCGAGCACATGAGCGACGAGCGCATGTTGCTGACCTGGTTCGGCCAATTCATGACCGAGCCGCGCTACCCGGAACTGGTGGCGGGCGAAGAACTGGGCGAAGACGACTTCATCAACAGCCTGCAGGACGGTGCGATCCTGGTGCGCAACCCAAGCGCGCGCATGGCCTGGTCGGAAGTCGACGATGACGTCCTGCTGTTCGCCAGCGGCCAGAGCCGTTACCTGCCGGGCAAACTGCGCGAACTGCTGAAACTGGTCTGCGCCGCCGATGCCCTGCACGCCGAAAACCTCGGCGAATGGCTGTTGGACGAAGACGCCCGCGACCTGCTGTGCGAACTGGTCAAGCAAGGAAGCCTGGGGTTTGCCGATGAATAGGATTCACGTAGGTGTCGCGGACTGGCATAAGGATATCGCCGAGATTCGGCGCATTCGTGAAGCGGTATTTATCGCTGAACAGTCCGTCCCACCTGAACTTGAGTGGGATGCGGACGACGCAGACGCAGTGCATTTCCTTGCATTCGAAGGCGACTTTCCGATTGGTACCGCGCGCCTGCTGCCCAGCGGCGAGATCGGCCGGGTGTCGGTGCTCAAGGACTGGCGCGGGCTGAAGGTCGGCGACAAGCTGATGGAAGCGGTGATTGGCGTGGCCGAGCAACGTGGCCAGACCAAGCAGTTCCTGAGCGCGCAGGTGTATGCGGCGCCGTTCTATGAGCGACTGGGCTTCAAGATTGTCAGCGAGGAATTCCTGGAAGTCGGGATTCCCCATGTCGATATGGTGCGCGGGGCCTGATCCCTGCTGTAAGGGCTTGCCTGTGGTGAGCCAGCTTGCCTGTGGTCCTGTGGTAAGCGGGCTTGCCCCGCGCTGGGCTGCGCAGCAGCCCCAAACCAAACGCCGCATTCTTTCCGTAAGAACGCGGCGTTTTTTATAGGGGCTGCTGCGCAGCCCAGCGCGGGGCAAGCCCGCTCACCACAGGCAAGTCCGCTTACTACACTCCAGGCCGACAAACTGGCACTATCAAGCCCAAATGACTCGCAGAGATCACGGACATGTCCCTACGCACCCTGCTCACCGCCCTCCTCCTCACCGCCAGTTGCTCGGCAATGGCCGACACCGAAGTCGTCAACCTGAGCAACCGCACCAGCACCGACCTGCTCCCGGTTGCGCAGAACTTCATCGGCAAGGACGGCACCGTCAGCGCCTACGGCAACCAGCTTATCGTTAACGCTGCCCCCGGCAAGATCCAGGACCTGCGCACGCTGCTCGCCCAGCTGGATACACCAGCCAAGCGTCTGCTGATCACCGTCGATACCAATGAAAACAACCAGCAGAACAGCGGCGACAGCCAGACCCGCATCATCAGCTACGGCACCGCCAGCCGCGACGGCGGCATCCAGCAGATTCAGGCCAGCGAAGGCGTGCCCGCGCTGATCCAGGTCGGCCAGAGCGTGCCAATGACCACCACTCAGCCTGACGCCTACGGTCGCCCGCAGAACCAGACCCAGTACCGCAACGTCACCCAGGGCTTCTATGTCACCGCCAGCGTCACCGGCGAGACCGTGCATCTGGCGATCAGTACCAACCGTGACCGCATGAGCCAGGAACGTCCCGATGTAGTGAATGTGCAAAGCACCGACACAACCGTCAGCGGGCGCCTTGGCGAATGGATCCCCCTGGCCGGCATCAACCGCGAGACCCAGGCCGACAAATCCTCCACAACCCGCAGCTACTCTACCCAGGGCCGCGATGACCTGACGTTGCGGGTTAAGGTCGACACCCTGAACTGAAGCACCAAAAACTGACTGATGAGTCGTATTAGACTAAAGATGTAGTGCCTGAAAAAAAGCACTACAAAACATTTGACGATCCAAAAAAGCATGGGCATGATGGCCTCGCTCCCGCTAATCAGGGGCCCTGGCAAGGGCCTTCGGATCGACGCTCCAAGCTACCCACCCGAGCCGATTCGTGTCTGTACCGCCCACAAGGTGTGTTTGACGAGGTTGCGACTGGAACGAAGTTGTCCCGAGGGACGGAAGCTAACCAGGTAACCCGGCTACACACTGATGGATCGTACAAAGGCCCACGATGCCCGAAGACCGTTCGCAGTTCGCCCTTACCTGCTCAACTCCCCCCCTTGAGCCATCGTTCATCCCGTCGCCTGCCCCGCCGAACTTGACTTGAACACCTGAGCTTCTGGTCAGCGAGCAGCCATAACCACGCATTCACTACGTGGCTGGCAAATGGAATTTTCCACCTAGACCTATGCGACGAGGTTTTCCCCCATGGCACTGACACGCGAACAGCAAATTGCAGCCCTCGAGAAAGACTGGGCTGAAAACCCACGCTGGAAAGGCGTAACCCGCGCTTATTCCGCTGCTGACGTCGTCCGCCTGCGTGGCTCGGTTCAACCTGAGCACACCTTTGCAAAACTCGGCGCCGAGAAGCTGTGGAAGCTGGTCACCCAAGGTGCCAAGCCGTCCTTCCGCCCCGAGAAAGATTTCGTCAACTGCATGGGCGCCCTCACTGGCGGCCAGGCAGTCCAACAGGTGAAAGCCGGTATCCAGGCGATCTACCTGTCCGGCTGGCAAGTGGCAGCGGACAACAACTCCGCTGAATCCATGTACCCCGACCAATCGCTGTACCCGGTGGACTCCGTGCCTACCGTGGTCAAGCGCATCAACAACTCGTTCCGTCGTGCCGACCAGATCCAGTGGAAAGCCGGTAAAGGCCCGGGTGATGAAGGCTACATCGACTACTTCGCGCCCATCGTGGCCGACGCCGAAGCCGGTTTCGGCGGCGTACTGAACGCCTACGAGCTGATGAAGAGCATGATCGAGGCTGGCGCGGCCGGCGTGCACTTCGAAGACCAACTGGCTTCGGTGAAGAAATGCGGCCACATGGGCGGCAAGGTATTGGTACCGACCCAGGAAGCTGTACAGAAGCTGACTGCTGCCCGTCTGGCGGCTGACGTTGCCGGCACGCCAACCATCATCCTGGCCCGTACCGACGCCAACGCAGCGGACCTGCTGACTTCAGACTGCGACCCGTACGACCAGCCGTTCGTAACCGGCGAACGCACCCAGGAAGGTTTCTACAAAGTGCGCGCCGGTCTCGACCAGGCCATCGCCCGCGGCCTGGCCTACGCGCCGTACGCCGACCTGATCTGGTGCGAAACCGCCAAGCCGGACCTGGACGAAGCGCGTCGCTTTGCCGAAGCGATCAAGAAGGAATACCCGGACCAGCTGCTGTCCTACAACTGCTCGCCTTCCTTCAACTGGAAAAAGAACCTGGACGACGCGACCATCGCCAAGTTCCAGCGCGAACTGTCCGCCATGGGCTACAAGCATCAGTTCATCACCCTGGCCGGCATTCACAACATGTGGCACAGCATGTTCAACCTGGCGCACGACTACGCCCGCAACGACATGACCGCCTACGTGAAGCTGCAGGAGCAGGAATTCGCTGACGCCGCCAAGGGCTACACCTTCGTGGCCCACCAGCAGGAAGTCGGCACCGGCTACTTCGACGACATGACCACCGTGATCCAGGGCGGCACCTCGTCCGTGACCGCGCTGACCGGTTCAACCGAAGAAGAGCAGTTCCACTGATCGATGTGAGTACACGGCCACGGCGGACCCGTTAAAGAGCTAACCGCAGTGCCGCACGACAATCACGCCCCGACTGGTTCGGGGCGTTTTTTTGCCGGTACACATCACGCTGGTTCACCAAAGCCAAATGTGGGAGGAGGCAACTCCCTCCCACATGAGGAACGCTTGCAGCCTGAAGATTTTGTGCAAAACCTTGATCCAGAGCGGTATTTGCCGCAGATAAATCGGTTAAAAGATCCGCTCCAACAACTCGCGCTAATCAGGCAAGTAACAGCAACTTACTCCGCTGTATGAGAAACAATCGCTTAAACCCCACGCAAACAATATTCATTATCATTTAGAACATAAAAACTTCGTTACAGGTTAAACAAAACACATTTGATCAAATGCCCGCTAATGCCCGCCCCGCAAGGGCTACAGCCCCAAGAAGGTGCACTATGTGCTTATTCCATCGAATAATTTCGCCCTAGGAATTTTACTTGCCCGGTGTTTAGCCATAAAATCACCGCGATTGATTGCAGTGCGACATATCGTCACTGCATCGTTACTTTTTCGAGCTCAGAGACCTTTGCTCTCTGTTAAGGATTTCCAGCATGACCGAAGCGACAGGACTCATGGCCCACAACTGGGGCTTTGCCATTTTCCTCCTCGGTGTTGTCGGCCTTTGCGCCTTCATGCTCGGTGTGTCCAGCCTCCTCGGGTCAAAAGCCTGGGGCCGCAGCAAGAATGAACCGTTCGAATCCGGCATGCTGCCTACAGGTGGCGCCCGCTTGCGGCTCTCAGCCAAATTCTATCTGGTCGCGATGCTCTTCGTGATCTTCGACATCGAAGCCCTCTTTCTCTTTGCCTGGTCTGTGTCCGTCCGCGAAAGCGGCTGGACCGGATTCGTCGAAGCCCTCGTTTTCATAGCAATTCTGTTGGCAGGCCTTGTCTACCTATTTCGAGTGGGCGCCCTTGACTGGGCTCCGGAAGCTCGTCGTAAGCGGCAAGCGAAGCTGAAACAATGAGGCTTTGGCGATGCAATACAATCTCACCAGGATCGACCCGGATGCTCCTAACGAGCAGTACCCCATCGGCGAACGGGAAACCGTTTCCGATCCGTTAGAAGACCAAGTCCACAAGAACATCTACATGGGCAAGCTGGAAGACGTGCTGAGTGGCGCGGTCAACTGGGGACGTAAGAACTCCCTGTGGCCGTACAACTTCGGTCTTTCGTGCTGCTACGTGGAAATGACCACCGCCTTCACGGCGCCCCACGACATCGCGCGCTTTGGCGCCGAAGTTATCCGGGCATCACCGCGCCAGGCGGATTTCATGGTTATCGCCGGTACCTGCTTTATCAAGATGGCGCCGATCATTCAGCGTCTCTACGAGCAAATGCTCGAACCGAAGTGGGTTATCTCCATGGGTTCGTGCGCCAACTCCGGTGGCATGTACGACATCTACTCCGTGGTTCAGGGGGTGGACAAGTTCCTGCCCGTGGACGTCTACGTGCCTGGCTGCCCGCCCCGCCCCGAAGCATTCCTGCAGGGCTTGATGCTGTTGCAGGAATCGATTGGCAAGGAGCGTCGCCCGCTTTCCTGGGTCGTCGGCGATCAAGGCGTGTACCGCGCCGAGATGCCGTCGCAAAAGGAACAGCGCCGCGAACAGCGAATCGCAGTCACCAACCTGCGCAGCCCAGACGAAGTCTGATCCAGCACCGCTTCTTTTATAGAACGAAAACCTGGCTTCATTCTTTACGTTGACCGAAAGCGATAAAAAACCATGACTACAGGCAGTGCTCGACGCATCCCGCCTTATAAGGCAGACGACCAGGATGTGGTCGTCGAACTCAATAACCGTTTTGGCCCTGACGCCTTCACCGCCCAGGCCACACGCACCGGCATGCCGGTGCTGTGGGTGGCGCGCGCCAGGCTCGTCGAAGTCCTGACCTTCCTGCGCAACTTGCCCAAGCCGTACGTCATGCTCTATGACCTGCATGGCGTGGACGAACGCCTGCGCACCAAGCGCCAGGGCCTGCCGAGCGGCGCCGATTTCACCGTGTTCTATCACCTGCTGTCGCTGGAACGTAACAGCGACGTGATGATCAAGGTCGCACTGTCCGAGAGCGACCTGAGCGTGCCGACCGTGACCGGTATCTGGCCGAACGCCAGCTGGTACGAGCGCGAAGTCTGGGACATGTTCGGTATCGACTTCCCGGGCCACCCGCACCTGACGCGCATCATGATGCCGCCAACGTGGGAGGGTCACCCGCTGCGCAAGGACTTCCCTGCCCGCGCCACCGAATTCGACCCGTTCAGCCTCAACCTCGCCAAGCAGCAGCTTGAAGAAGAGGCCGCGCGCTTCCGTCCGGAAGACTGGGGCATGAAGCGCTCCGGCACCAACGAGGACTACATGTTCCTCAACCTGGGCCCGAACCACCCTTCGGCCCACGGTGCCTTCCGCATCATCCTGCAACTGGACGGCGAAGAAATCGTCGACTGCGTGCCGGACATCGGCTACCACCACCGTGGTGCCGAGAAGATGGCCGAGCGTCAGTCGTGGCACAGCTTCATCCCGTACACCGACCGTATCGACTACCTCGGCGGCGTGATGAACAACCTGCCGTACGTGCTCTCGGTCGAGAAGCTGGCCGGCATCAAGGTTCCGGACCGCGTCGACACCATCCGCATCATGATGGCCGAGTTCTTCCGGATCACCAGCCACCTGCTGTTCCTGGGTACCTATATCCAGGACGTCGGCGCCATGACCCCGGTGTTCTTCACCTTCACCGACCGTCAGCGCGCCTACAAGGTCATCGAAGCCATCACCGGTTTCCGCCTGCACCCGGCCTGGTACCGTATCGGCGGCGTCGCCCACGACCTGCCGAATGGCTGGGAACGCCTGGTCAAGGAATTCATCGACTGGATGCCCAAGCGCCTGGACGAGTACCAGAAGGCTGCGTTGGATAACAGCATCCTCAAGGGCCGTACCATCGGCGTCGCCCAGTACAACACCAAAGAGGCCCTGGAATGGGGCGTCACCGGTGCCGGCCTGCGTTCCACCGGTTGCGATTTCGACCTGCGCAAGGCGCGTCCGTACTCGGGCTACGAAAACTTCGAGTTCGAAGTACCGCTGGCCGCCAATGGCGATGCCTACGACCGTTGCATCGTGCGCGTCGAAGAAATGCGCCAGAGCCTGAAGATCATCGAGCAGTGCATGCGCAACATGCCGGCCGGCCCGTACAAGGCGGATCACCCGCTGACGACGCCGCCGCCGAAAGAGCGCACGCTGCAGCACATCGAAACCCTGATCACGCACTTCCTGCAGGTTTCGTGGGGCCCGGTAATGCCGGCCAACGAATCCTTCCAGATGATCGAAGCGACCAAGGGTATCAACAGTTATTACCTGACGAGCGATGGCGGCACCATGAGCTACCGCACCCGGATTCGTACCCCAAGCTTCGCCCACTTGCAGCAGATCCCTTCGGTGATCAAAGGCGAGATGGTCGCGGACTTGATTGCGTACCTGGGTAGTATCGATTTCGTTATGGCCGACGTGGACCGCTAAGCATGAACAGCACGCTTATCCAGACAGACCGTTTCACCTTGAGTGAAACCGAGCGCTCGGCCATCGAGCACGAGCTGCATCACTACGAAGACCCGCGCGCGGCGTCGATCGAGGCCTTGAAGATCGTCCAGAAGGAACGTGGCTGGGTGCCGGACGGCGCCCTCTACGCCATCGGCGAGATCCTCGGCATCCCCGCCAGCGACGTTGAAGGCGTGGCGACGTTCTACAGCCAGATCTTCCGCCAGCCGGTCGGCCGCCACATCATTCGCGTGTGCGACAGCATGGTCTGCTACATCGGTGGCCACGAGTCGGTGGTCAGCGAGATCCAGGCCAAGCTGGGCATCGGCCTCGGCCAGACCACTGCGGACGGCCGCTTCACGCTGCTGCCGGTGTGCTGCCTGGGCAACTGCGACAAGGCGCCGGCGTTGATGATTGACGACGACACATTCGGTGACGTGCAGCCTGCTGGCGTGACCCAATTGCTCGAGGGCTACCCATGACCCTGACTTCCTTCGGCCCGGCCAACCTGATCAAGCGTTCGGCCGAAACCCACCCGCTGACCTGGCGCCTGCGTGACGACGGCGAGCCGGTATGGCTCGACGAGTACCAGGCCAAGAACGGCTACGCCGCTGCGCGCAAGGCCTTCGCCGACATGGCCCAGGACGACATCGTCCAGACCGTGAAGGACGCCGGCCTCAAGGGTCGCGGCGGTGCAGGCTTCCCCACCGGTGTTAAGTGGGGCCTGATGCCCAAAGACGAATCCATCAACATCCGCTACCTGCTGTGCAACGCGGATGAAATGGAACCCAACACCTGGAAAGACCGCATGCTGATGGAGCAACTGCCCCATCTGCTGATCGAAGGCATGCTGATCAGCGCCCGCGCGCTGAAAACCTACCGTGGCTACATCTTCCTGCGCGGCGAATACACCACCGCCGCCAAGCACCTCAACCGTGCAGTGGCAGAAGCCAAGGCCGCAGGCCTGCTGGGCAAGAACATCCTCGGTTCGGGTTTTGACTTCGAACTGTTCGTGCACACCGGCGCCGGGCGTTACATCTGCGGTGAAGAAACCGCACTGATCAACTCCCTCGAAGGCCGCCGCGCCAACCCGCGCTCCAAGCCGCCCTTCCCTGCCGCCGTGGGCGTGTGGGGCAAGCCGACCTGCGTGAACAACGTCGAGACCCTGTGCAACGTGCCGGCGATCATCGCCGACGGCGTGGACTGGTACAAATCGTTGGCTCGCGAAGGCAGTGAAGACATGGGCACCAAGCTCATGGGCTTCTCCGGCAAGGTCAAGAACCCTGGCCTGTGGGAACTGCCGTTCGGCGTGACCGCACGCGAGCTGTTCGAGGACTACGCCGGCGGCATGCGCGACGGCTACACCCTCAAGGCCTGGCAGCCAGGCGGCGCCGGCACCGGCTTCCTGTTGCCCGAGCACCTCGACGCACAGATGTATGCCGGCGGCATCGGCAAGGTGGGCACCCGGATGGGTACCGGCCTGGCGATGGCGGTGGACAACACCGTGAACATGGTCTCGCTGCTGCGCAACATGGAGCAGTTCTTTGCCCGCGAATCCTGCGGCTTCTGCACCCCCTGCCGCGACGGTTTGCCGTGGAGCGTCAAGCTGCTGATGGCCCTGGAAAATGGCGAAGGCCGCGAGGGTGATATCGAAACCCTGCTGGGCCTGGTCGGTTTCCTCGGCCCAGGCAAGACCTTCTGTGCTCACGCACCGGGCGCCGTGGAGCCATTGGGCAGCGCAATCAAATACTTCCGCTCGGAGTTCGAAGCCGGCATCGCGCCCACCAGCGCCGCCGTCCCGCCTCTGGCAAGGCCGATCGTAGTCGGCGCGTAACGCTTAAACAGGCAAAGGGTCCGTGCCCTTCGCCTGCTCATGTGCTGACGCCGTGAAGGCTGTGTAGATGCACATGAATAACAAGATTCCATTAGCCACGCCCGCTGACAACGGGCCAACGAAGAACTTTGAACCATGGCCACTATCCACGTAGACGGCAAAGCGCTCGAAGTCGATGGGGCGGACAACCTGTTACAGGCGTGTCTGTCACTCGGCCTCGATATCCCGTATTTCTGCTGGCACCCCGCGCTTGGTAGCGTCGGTGCCTGTCGCCAGTGTGCGGTCAAGCAGTACACCGACGAAAACGACACCCGTGGTCGTATCGTCATGTCCTGCATGACCCCAGCCACCGACAACACCTGGATCTCCATCGACGATGAAGAATCCAAGGCGTTCCGCGCCAGCGTTGTCGAATGGCTGATGACCAACCACCCCCACGACTGCCCGGTCTGTGAGGAAGGCGGTCACTGCCACCTGCAAGACATGACGGTGATGACCGGCCACAACGAGCGCCGTTATCGCTTCACCAAGCGTACCCACCAGAACCAGCAACTGGGCCCGTTCATTTCCCACGAGATGAACCGCTGCATCGCCTGCTACCGCTGCGTACGCTTCTATAAAGACTACGCCGGCGGCACCGACCTCGGCGTATTCGGCGCCCACGACAACGTGTACTTCGGTCGCGTTGAAGACGGCGTGCTCGAAAGCGAGTTCTCCGGCAACCTCACCGAGGTCTGCCCGACCGGTGTGTTCACCGACAAGACCCACTCCGAGCGCTACAACCGCAAGTGGGACATGCAGTTCTCGCCGAGCATCTGCCACGGCTGCTCGAGCGGTTGCAACATCTCCCCGGGCGAACGCTACGGCGAACTGCGTCGCATCGAAAACCGCTTCAACGGTTCGGTCAACCAGTACTTCCTGTGCGACCGTGGTCGTTTCGGCTATGGCTACGTCAACCGTGAAGACCGTCCACGCCAGCCACTGCTGGCCGATGGCGCCAAGCTGAGCCTGGACGCGGCGCTGGACAAAGCCGCCGACCTGCTGCGCGGCCGCAACATCGTCGGTATCGGCTCGCCCCGCGCCAGCCTCGAAAGCAACTACGCGTTGCGTGAGCTGGTGGGTGCCGAGCACTTCTACTCCGGTATCGAAGCCGGTGAGCTTGAGCGCATCCGCCTGGTCCTGCAGGTGCTGAACGACAGCCCGCTGCCGGTGCCGAACATGCGCGACATCGAAGACCACGATGCCATCTTCGTGCTCGGTGAAGACCTGACCCAGACCGCCGCGCGTATCGCGCTGTCCCTGCGCCAGTCGGTCAAAGGCAAGGCCGAAGACATGGCCGACGCCATGCGCGTCCAGCCTTGGCTCGACGCTGCGGTGAAAAACATCGGCCAGCACGCGCTGAACCCGCTGTTTATCGCCAGCCTGGCGGAAACCAAGCTCGACGACATCGCCGAAGAATGCGTCCACGCCGCACCGGACGACCTGGCCCGCATCGGTTTCGCCGTGGCCCACGCCCTCGATGCCAGCGCGCCGGCAGTCGAAGGCCTGGACACTGAAGCCGTCGAACTGGCCCAGCGCATTGCCGACGCCCTGCTGGCAGCCAAGCGTCCATTGATCATTGCCGGTACCTCGCTGGGTTCCAAGGCCTTGATCGAAGCCGCCGCCAACATCGCCAAGGCCTTGAAGCTGCGCGACAAGAACGGCTCCATCAGCCTGGTGGTGCCGGAAGCCAACAGCCTCGGCCTGGCCATGCTCGGTGGCGAGTCCCTGGACGCCGCCCTGCAAACCGTGATCGACGGCACTGCCGATGCGATCGTGGTGCTGGAAAACGACCTGTACACCCGCACCGACGCCGCCAAGGTTGACGCTGCGCTGAACGCCGCCAAGGTCCTGATCGTCGCCGACCACCAGAAGACCGCCACCAGCGAGCGTGCCGACCTGGTACTGCCAGCCGCTACCTTCGCCGAAGGCGACGGCACCCTGGTCAGCCAGGAAGGCCGTGCCCAGCGCTTCTTCCAGGTGTTCGATCCGAAGTACATGGACGCCAGCATCCTGGTTCACGAAGGCTGGCGCTGGCTGCATGCCCTGCGCGCGACCCTGCTGAACCAGCCGATCGACTGGACCCAGCTCGACCACGTCACCGCCGCAGCCGCCGCGAGCGCGCCGCAGCTGGCGCGTATCGTCGACGCCGCACCGTCCGCCGCGTTCCGCATCAAGGGCATGAAGCTCGCCCGTGAGCCGCTGCGTTACTCCGGTCGTACCGCCATGCGCGCCGACATCAGCGTGCACGAGCCACGTACCCCGCAAGACAACGACACCGCGTTTGCCTTCTCCATGGAAGGTTATTCGGGTTCGGTCGAGCCACGTCAGCAGGTGCCGTTTGCCTGGTCGCCGGGCTGGAACTCGCCACAGGCCTGGAACAAGTTCCAGGACGAAGTCGGTGGTCACATCCGCGCCGGCGACCCGGGCACCCGCCTGATCGAACCCCAGGGCGACGCGCTGAACTGGTTCGCTGCGGTCCCGCGTCCGTTCAACCCGGCCCAGGGCACCTGGCAGGTCGTGCCGTTCTTCCACCTGTTCGGCAGCGAAGAGACCTCTTCCAAGGCCGCGCCGGTACAAGAGCGCATTCCCGAGGCCTACGTGTCCGTGGCCAAGTCCGAAGCCGACCGCCTGGGCGTCAACGACGGAGCCTTGCTCAGCGTGACCGTGGCCGGCCAGACCCTGCGTCTGCCGCTGCGTATCAACGAAGAGCTGGGTGCCGGCCTGGTTGCCCTGCCTAAAGGCCTTGCCGGCATCCCGCCGGCGATCTTCGGCAAAACCGTTGACGGTCTGCAGGAGGCAGCGCAATGACCTGGTTCACCCCTGAAGTGATCGACGTGATCATCTCGGTCGTCAAGGCCATCGTGATCCTGTTGGCCGTGGTCGTCGCGGGCGCCCTGCTCAGCTTCGTCGAACGTCGCCTGCTGGGCTGGTGGCAGGACCGTTACGGTCCGAACCGCGTTGGCCCGTTCGGTATGTTCCAGATCGCCGCCGACATGCTGAAGATGTTCTTCAAGGAAGACTGGACCCCGCCGTTTGCCGACAAGGTGATTTTCACCCTGGCACCGGTCGTGGCCATGAGCGCCTTGCTGATCGCCTTCGCGATCATCCCGATCACCCCGACCTGGGGCGTGGCGGACCTGAACATCGGCTTGCTGTTCTTCTTCGCCATGGCCGGCCTGTCGGTCTACGCGGTGCTGTTCGCCGGCTGGTCGAGCAACAACAAGTTCGCCCTGCTGGGCAGCCTGCGGGCCTCGGCCCAGACCGTGTCCTACGAAGTGTTCATGGGCCTCGCGCTGATGGGCATCGTGGTGCAGGTCGGCTCGTTCAACATGCGCGACATCGTCGAGTACCAGGCGCAGAACCTGTGGTTCATCATTCCGCAGTTCTTCGGCTTCTGTACCTTCTTCATCGCCGGCGTGGCCGTGACTCACCGTCACCCGTTCGACCAGCCGGAAGCGGAACAGGAACTGGCCGACGGTTACCACATTGAATACGCCGGCATGAAATGGGGCATGTTCTTCGTCGGTGAATACATCGGCATCATCTTGATCTCGGCCCTGCTGGTCACGCTGTTCTTCGGCGGCTGGCACGGTCCGTTCGGCATCCTGCCGCAGCTGGCGTTCTTCTGGTTCTTCCTGAAGACCGCGTTCTTCATCATGCTGTTTATCCTGCTGCGCGCTTCCATTCCGCGTCCACGATATGACCAGGTGATGGATTTCAGCTGGCGTTTCTGCCTGCCGCTGACCCTGATCAATTT
Source organism: Pseudomonas sp. JV449 (assembly GCF_032424295.1). Lineage (NCBI taxonomy): Bacteria > Pseudomonadati > Pseudomonadota > Gammaproteobacteria > Pseudomonadales > Pseudomonadaceae > Pseudomonas > Pseudomonas sp. JV449. Next base: position 221,711 of record NZ_VYKD01000019.1, read on the forward strand.
GCTGGTGACTGCTGCCGTTGTGTTGTTGAACACGCCAGCGGGCGCGGTTCAGTGAGGATTTGACCCATGTTCAAATATATTGGCGACATCGTTAAGGGTACCGGTACCCAGTTGCGAAGCCTGGTGATGGTGTTCGGTCACGGCTTCCGTAAACGCGACACCCTGCAATACCCGGAAGAAGCGGTGTACCTGCCGCCGCGCTATCGCGGCCGCATCGTGCTGACCCGCGACCCCGATGGCGAAGAGCGTTGCGTGGCCTGCAACCTGTGCGCCGTGGCGTGCCCGGTGGGTTGCATCTCCCTGCAGAAAGCTGAAACCGAAGACGGTCGCTGGTACCCGGACTTCTTCCGCATCAACTTCTCGCGCTGCATTTTCTGCGGCCTCTGCGAGGAAGCTTGCCCGACCACCGCGATCCAGCTCACACCGGATTTCGAGATGGCCGAGTTCAAACGTCAGGACCTGGTGTACGAGAAAGAAGATCTGCTGATCTCTGGTCCCGGTAAAAACCCTGATTACAACTTCTATCGTGTTGCAGGTATGGCCGTTGCCGGTAAGCCGAAAGGCGCCGCACAAAACGAAGCCGAGCCGATCAACGTGAAGAGCTTGCTGCCTTAAGGAAGAAAGATGGAATTCGCTTTCTATTTCGCATCGGGTATCGCGGTTGTGTCCACGCTTCGCGTGATCACCAACACCAACCCCGTGCACGCCCTGCTCTACCTGATCATTTCGCTGATCGCCGTGGCCATGACCTTCTTCAGCCTCGGCGCACCGTTCGCCGGTGTGCTGGAAGTGATCGCCTACGCCGGCGCCATCATGGTGCTGTTCGTGTTTGTGGTGATGATGCTCAACCTCGGGCCGGCCTCGGTCGCCCAGGAACGCGTCTGGCTCAAGCCCGGCATCTGGCTCGGCCCGGTTGTCCTCGCAGCGCTGCTGCTGGGTGAACTGCTGTATGTGCTGTTCGCTCACCAGAGCGGCCAGGCCATCGGCCATACCACCGTGGACGCGAAAGCCGTGGGCATCAGCCTGTTCGGCCCGTACCTGCTGGTGGTCGAACTGGCGTCGATGCTGCTGCTCGCCGCAGCCATCACTGCCTTCCACTTGGGCCGCAACGAAGCCAAGGAGCAATGACGATGCCTGCTATCCCTTTGGAGCATGGTCTGGCGGTCGCCGGCATCCTGTTCTGCCTTGGCCTGGTCGGCCTGATGGTTCGCCGTAACATTCTGTTCGTGTTGATGAGCCTGGAAATCATGATGAACGCTGCGGCACTGGCGTTCATCGTTGCAGGTGCACGTTGGGGCCAGCCGGATGGACAAGTCATGTTCATCCTGGTGATCAGCCTGGCAGCCGCCGAGGCCAGTATCGGCCTGGCGATCCTGCTGCAACTGTATCGTCGCTTCCACACGCTTGATATCGACGCTGCCAGTGAGATGCGCGGATGAACATGATCTTTCTGACTTTCGTATTTCCCCTGATCGGTTTCCTGCTGCTGTCGTTCTCTCGCGGACGCTGGTCGGAAAACCTTTCTGCCCTGATCGGTGTGGGCTCCATTGGCCTGTCGGCCATCGTTGCCGCCTACGTCATCTGGCAATTCAACGTGGCGCCGCCGGAAGGCGGCCACTACACCCTGGTGCTGTGGCAGTGGATGTCGGTGGAAGGCTTCAAGCCCAACTTCGCCCTCTACGTCGATGGCCTGTCGATCACCATGCTTGGCGTGGTGGTGGGCGTGGGCTTCCTGATCCACCTGTTCGCGTCCTGGTACATGCGCGGTGAAGCGGGCTACTCGCGCTTCTTCTCGTACACCAACCTGTTTATCGCCAGCATGCTGTTCCTGGTGCTCGGCGATAACCTGTTGTTCCTGTACTTCGGCTGGGAGGGCGTGGGCCTGTGCTCGTACCTGTTGATCGGTTTCTACTACAGCAACCGCAACAACGGTAACGCGGCACTCAAGGCGTTTATCGTCACCCGTATCGGCGACGTGTTCATGGCCATCGGCCTGTTCATCCTGTTCCAACAGGTGGGCACGCTGAACATCCAGGAACTGCTGGTGCTGGCACCGCAGAAATTCCAGGTCGGCGACTTCTGGATCACCCTGGCGACCCTGATGCTGCTGGGCGGCGCCGTGGGTAAATCCGCGCAACTGCCGCTGCAGACCTGGCTGGCGGATGCCATGGCCGGTCCTACCCCGGTGTCGGCACTGATCCACGCCGCAACCATGGTTACCGCCGGTGTCTACCTGATCGCCCGTACCCACGGCCTGTTCACCCTGGCGCCGGACATCCTGCACCTGGTGGGCATCGTCGGCGGCGTGACCCTGGTACTGGCCGGCTTCGCCGCGCTGGTGCAGACCGACATCAAGCGGATCCTCGCCTACTCGACCATGAGCCAGATTGGCTACATGTTCCTGGCCCTGGGCGTCGGCGCCTGGGACGCGGCGATCTTCCACCTGATGACCCACGCCTTCTTCAAGGCCCTGCTGTTCCTGGCCTCCGGTGCGGTGATCGTGGCCTGCCACCACGAGCAGAACATCTTCAAGATGGGCGGCCTGTGGAAGAAACTGCCACTGGCCTACGCCAGCTTCATCGTCGGTGGTGCCGCCCTGGCCGCCCTGCCGCTGGTGACCGCCGGTTTCTACTCCAAGGACGAAATCCTCTGGGAAGCCTTTGCCAGCGGTAACCAGAACCTGCTGTACGCAGGCCTGGTGGGTGCGTTCATGACCTCGCTGTACACCTTCCGCCTGATCTTCATCACCTTCCACGGTGAAGCCAAGACCGAAGCCCACGCAGGCCATGGCATCTCCCACTGGCTGCCACTGTCGGTGCTGATCATCCTGTCGACCTTCATCGGCGCGCTGATCACCCCGCCACTGGCCGGTGTACTGCCGGAAAGCGCCGGCCATGCCGGCGGCGCCGCCAAGCACAGTCTGGAAATCGCCTCGGGCGCCATTGCCATCGCCGGCATCCTGCTGGCGGCCCTGCTGTTCCTCGGCAAGCGTCGCTTCGTGACCGCCGTGGCCAACAGTGGCATCGGCCGTTTCCTCTCGGCCTGGTGGTTCGCCGCCTGGGGCTTCGACTGGCTCTACGACAAACTGTTCGTCAAGCCCTACCTGGCCATCAGTCATGTACTGCGTAAAGACCCGCTCGACCAGACCATCGGTTTGATCCCGCGCGCGGCCAAAGGCGGTCACACCGCCCTGAGCCGTACCGAGACCGGCCAGTTGCGTTGGTATGCGGCTTCCATGGCTGCTGGTGCCGTGCTGGTGATCGGCGCCATCGTTGTGGTAGCGGTCTGATATGAACTTTGCGAACTTGCGAAAGGAAACGAGCCCGTCATGATTCTGCCCTGGCTAATCCTGATCCCCTTTATCGGCGGCCTGCTCTGCTGGATGGGTGAACGCTTCGGCGCCACCCTCCCCCGCTGGATTGCGTTGCTGACCATGTCCCTGGAACTCGCACTCGGCCTCTGGCTGTGGGCCCATGGCGACTATTCATTCGCTCCGGCACCGGGTGTCGATCCAACGTTCGCGCTTGAATTCAAGCACGTGTGGATCCAGCGCTTCGGCATCAACGTGCACCTGGCCCTCGACGGCCTGTCGCTGTTGATGATCCTGCTGACCGGCCTGCTGGGTATCCTCTCGGTACTCTGCTCCTGGAAAGAGATCCAGCGTCACGTGGGCTTCTTCCACCTGAACCTGATGTGGATCCTGGGCGGCGTTGTCGGCGTGTTCCTCGCCCTCGACCTGTTCATGTTCTTCTTCTTCTGGGAGATGATGCTGGTGCCGATGTACTTCCTCATCGCGCTCTGGGGTCACAGTTCTTCGGACGGCAAGAAAACCCGGATCTACGCGGCGACCAAGTTCTTCATCTTCACCCAGGCTTCCGGCCTGATCATGTTGGTGGCGATCCTGGGCCTGGTACTGGTCAACTTCAACTCGACTGGCGTGATTACCTTCAACTACGCCGACCTGTTGAAAACCAAGATGTCCCTGACCACCGAGTACATCCTGATGCTGGGCTTCTTCATCGCCTTCGCGGTGAAGCTGCCGGTGGTGCCGTTCCACTCCTGGCTGCCTGACGCTCACGCCCAGGCGCCGACCGCCGGTTCCGTGGACCTGGCCGGTATCCTGCTGAAGACGGCGGCCTACGGCCTGCTGCGTTTCGCCCTGCCGCTGTTCCCGAACGCCTCGGCCGAGTTCGCGCCGATTGCCATGACCCTCGGCCTGATCGGGATCTTCTACGGTGCATTCCTCGCGTTCGCCCAAACCGACATCAAGCGTCTGATTGCCTTCTCGTCCGTTTCCCACATGGGCTTCGTACTGATCGGCATCTACTCCGGCAGCCAGCTGGCGTTGCAAGGTGCGGTGATCCAGATGTTGGCCCACGGTGTCTCGGCCGCGGCACTCTTTATCCTGAGTGGCCAGTTGTACGAGCGCCTGCACACCCGTGACATGCGTGAGATGGGCGGCGTGTGGTCGCGCATTGCGTACCTGCCGGCGATCAGCCTGTTCTTCGCCGCCGCTTCCCTGGGCTTGCCGGGTACCGGTAACTTCATCGGCGAGTTCCTGATCCTGATGGGTGCCTTCGTGCAAACACCGTGGATCAGCGCCATTGCTACCTCCGGCCTGGTATTCGGTTCGGTCTACTCGCTGATCATGATCCACCGCGCCTACTTCGGCCCGGCCAAGTCCGACGCCGTCCTGAAAGGGATGGATGCTCGCGAACTGATCATGGTGCTCGGCCTTGCGGTATTGCTGATCTACATCGGCGTGTACCCGCAACCGTTCCTGGACACTTCTGCCGCGACGATGCATGGCGTGCAGCAGTGGTTCGGCACCGCCTTCTCTCAACTCGCTTCGGCCCGGTAAGAGCGCTATGGAATTCACGATCCAACACTTTATCGCGCTTGCGCCGCTGCTGATCACCAGCCTCACCATCGTGGTGGTGATGCTGGCGATCGCCTGGCGCCGCAATCACTCACAAACGTTCCTGCTGTCCTGCGCCGGTTTGAACCTGGCCTTGCTGTCGATTATCCCGGCACTCAAGGTCGCGCCACTGGCGGTGACCCCGCTGATGATGGTCGATGATTTCGCGCTGCTGTATATCGCGCTGATCCTCGTCGCCACCCTCGCCTGCGTCACCCTCGCCCACGCCTACCTCGGCGAAGGCGGCACCGGCTACCCGGGCAACCGCGAAGAGCTGTACCTGCTGATCCTGCTGGCTGCGGCCGGCGGTATCGTGCTGGTCAGCGCGCAGCACCTGGCCGGCTTGTTCATCGGCCTGGAACTGCTGTCGATCCCGACCTACGGCCTGGTGGCCTACGCCTTCTTCAACAAGCGTTCCCTGGAAGCCGGCATCAAGTACATGGTGCTGTCGGCCGCCGGTTCCGCGTTCCTGTTGTTCGGTATGGCCCTGCTCTACGCCGAAGCCGGCAGCCTGAGCTTCACCGGTATCGGTCACGCCCTGGCCGCCACCAACAGCCCCGCGCCGATTGCCCAACTGGGCCTGGCGATGATGCTGATCGGCCTGGCGTTCAAGCTGTCGCTGGTGCCGTTCCACCTGTGGACCCCGGACGTGTACGAAGGCGCCCCGGCGCCGGTGGCGGCGTTCCTGGCGACCGCGTCCAAGGTCGCTGTGTTTGCGGTGATGGTGCGTCTGTTCCAGATCTCGCCTGCCGCCAACACCGGCGTGCTGAGCAACGTGTTGACCGTGATCGCCATCGCGTCGATCCTGTTCGGCAACCTGCTGGCGCTGACCCAGAACAACCTCAAGCGTCTGCTGGGTTACTCGTCCATCGCCCACTTCGGCTACCTGTTGATCGCCCTGGTGGCGAGCAAAGGCCTGGCCGTGGAAGCCATCGGCGTGTACCTGGTCACCTACGTGATCACCAGCCTCGGCGCGTTCGGCGTGATCACCCTGATGTCCTCGCCTTACAAGGGCCGTGACGCCGACGCCCTGTACGAATACCGCGGCCTGTTCTGGCGCCGTCCGTACCTGACCGCCGTACTCACCGTGATGATGCTGTCCCTGGCCGGTATCCCGCTGACCGCGGGCTTTATCGGCAAGTTCTACATCGTCGCGACCGGTGTCGAAGCCCACGAGTGGTGGCTGGTTGCGTCCCTGGTGCTGGGCAGTGCCATCGGCGTGTTCTACTACCTGCGCGTGATGGTCACCCTGTACCTGATCGAGCCAAACCTGCGCCGTGTGGATGCTGAGCTGCACTGGGAACAGAAAGCCGGTGGCGTGATGCTGCTGGCTATCGCCCTGCTCGCCTTCTTCCTCGGCGTGTACCCACAACCGTTGCTGACCCTGGTGCAGCACGCGGTGCTGGGGGTTTGATCCCTTAGCGGTATGCGAATCAACAGAAACGGCGCCCCAGGGCGCCGTTTTTGCGTTCTGGGCTGACCTGCAACAGCCCAAAAAAACGCCCCGAATGTTCGGGGCGTTTTACATTGCAACCGCGTCAGAACGCGATGCCTAGCTTGACCCCGTACTCATCCCGCTTGAGCCGAGTGTTATCGGCCACTTCGGAATCACCGTCGAGCTTGTATTCGGTGCGGGTGTAGTAAAGGCCCGCCATCACCGGCAGGTCGCCCTTCTGGTTCATCAGCAGGCTGACTTCCGCATACGGGTTAGTGCGGTCCTTGAGGTCTACGGTGTCGCTGCCCACGCCGTCCACCTTGAGCTTGGTACGACCATCAATGGTGCGACGCGCACCGGCTTCGAAACGCAGCGTCATGTCATTGAACTGATGGTTGTAGCCCAGGGCTGCCTTGGCGAAGGGCGACTTGTTGGTGAGTTCCATGTCGTAGTCGTTCGAGTCCAGCTCATAGCGGGTCCAGCTGTAACCGCCGCCAACGATCACGTCGACGAAGTTGCGCGCATCCAGCGCGGCACGCCAGCCGAGATCCAGGTCGGCCTGGCCTTCCTTGAGTTTGTTATCACTCTTTTTACCGTACTTGGCTTCCACACCTGCCTGGTAGATAAAGCCCGACTCGGCGGTGAGCTTGTTGCCGAAGTTGTAGAAAAGACCGGCTTCGGGCATGTGGTCCTTATCACTTTCACTACCGCCTTCGAGCTTGAAGTCGTTGTAGCTGCCCAGAATCCCAAAGGTAGAAATCGGGTCAGTGGACGGTGCGGCGAACACCACTGCTGGCGCGGCGACCAGCGCCAGCAGTGAGGAATGCTTGAGGAGGTTTCCGAATAGTTTGGACATCGTTTACATCTCCTTGTCTGGTGGGCAAATTATTCAGGAAACGCTTCGAACCCAGGCTGGCACCAAAGGTTCGAAAAAATTTGCCCCCACTTGGAGGTAAAACGGTTCAGCGATGGCTCTAGATCAATACTCCTGGCGTGCAGCCATTACCAAGCCCTCAAGGGTTGAATCAAGCTGAGGGTGAACCGGCACGCGAATCCCAAAGGTAGTGCCCAGTACGTCCAGCAGCTCGTCGGCGCTCTGGATCACACGCTTGTCACTCGGCCGATCCAGGTAGTGAATCCCATAGTGGGCGTTGTTCAAGGTGTGGCGTTCGCCCGCTGCCAGGCGTGCGACTTTCAATTGGCCCAGGAACGGCGAACCTGGATGGGTCGAGACGTACCAGTTACCGATTTCGTAGTCGATGTCTGCCTGCACTTGCAGGTCGAACACATACAAGCCACGCCACTCCCCCGCGACCTCGGCCCACAACGTGTAGCTGCCCTCCTGCTCATTGAGTGTCAGGCGATACGGCTCATGGGCCGTGGCCTGCACGGCCTGCGTGTCCAACTGCAACGGACTGCTGGGCACCATGCCACCAAAGCCGACGTCGGTGATGTAGCGCACGTCGTCCAGGGTCACCAGGCTCAGGCGATGGGTGCGCGCCGTACGTGCGTCCGGCGGACCACCCATCACAACCCGCCCGGTAATGCCGCGCGCCTCGAACCCCAGTTCCTGCAACAGCGCCAGGAACATCTGGTTCAACTCATAGCAATACCCACCCCGCCCATCGAACAGGACTTTCTGCTCGACGCTGGGCAAGTCGATCGGCACCGGCAGGCGCAGCAGGGTCGACAGGCTTTCGAAGGCGAAGGTGCACACATGACGCAGTTGCAAATCCCGCAGGGTCTGCAGGGTGGGCGGTGGTGGCGAGTCGTAACCCAAGCGTTGCAGGTACAGGCGGCTGTGGTTCAGGAGGGGCATGGCGCGATCCTTGGGCGCGGGAGGAATGCGTCACTATGCCGCGCAAGCATGCAGATTGTCATTTTGAGTGAACCTTTTTAAACCGTTCCCTATCCATCTATAACAAGACAGGGAGGCAACATGAGTACCGCAAAAATCTACACCATCCACTACCAACTGCACGGTCAACCGAAGTCCTTTGTGGTGCGTGCCGAAGTGATGAACAACGCCGAGGCCTGGCACTGGGCAGCCGTTGACGCTGACATTGCGCATGTGAGCCGTATCGGCCGGGTCGGCCATGAGCAAGTGAAAAAAACCACGCGCCCGTGGGCCGAGAAGTACGGCATTACCGACGTCACCTGGATGCCGCCCAGATAAACAAAAAGCCCCGCTCATTGGCGGGGCCCAGCTCATTTCTTCAAGTCGCCCAACGGATCGTAGGGCGGCTTTTTTTTCCCGTCGTCCTTGGCCTTTTTATCCAGAGGGGCGATGGCCGGACCGATGGGATCAACCTGCGGATCAGCCACATCGGGCGAGTCCGGATCAAATCCCAGCTCATCCTTGCCGCTGGCGTGTTCATTGGAGGGCGGTCCATCCGAGCGCTTATTCATCATGGTCTCCTGTTATAGCGGGCGAGCTTTGTCGTGGAGGTTTTCCAGGTCGTCTTCGACGCGCTCCACATCATCCTGGGCGTCACGCTCTTTCGGGTCATTGGGGCGCAAGGCATCGTTGTCGCGCTCCTCTTCACCGGGCGTGCGGTCAGGGTCGGGGGTTCCGGGCGGTGGCTGCTTGTATTCGGGCATGGTGGTTGACCTCAAAGGGACTACACCGGTTTAGAGAAACTGCCCCAGATCATGGTTCAACTTGATTGCCCCACCACTGACCGCTGACCATGAGAAGATGCCTTCCCCTCTACCCGCCCTGGAGACCTGGACCGGATGTTCGAGCTCAAACCCTGCGACCCCGTCACCTACCGCCAACAGACGCGCCGCAGCACGCTGATCGTGGCCGTGCTGTTCGTGGCCCTGGCCATGCTGCTGTCGAGCCTGGCGGTGATGCTGTTCGGCGAACCCGGCGGTGACAACTTCCGCTTTAATGTCGGTGGCGTATTCGCCGGGGTGTTGATAACGGTCGCCCTGCTGCGCGGCCCGTTCCGCACCCAACCGTGGCTGGCACCGGCCGTGTATGGCTGGCAGCTCAAGCGCACCCTGATGCGCGTGACCAACGTGATGCACACCGTCACCGAGCGTGTGCAGGCGAATGATCCGACGGCCATGAAGATACTGCGTTTCTATCACCTGGGGCTGACGCAGATGCACGCCCTGGACGCCAACTCCAGTGCCCAGGCGCAGTTGGTCGGTGAAATGGACGCGCATAAGAACACGATGCTGGCACTGGGGATCGACACCGAACAAACCCGCTTTGATCCCGCCTGGCTGGAAGGATTGAAACGCACGTAAGTCAGTCTGCTGCCACACGGGTGCGCCAGCAGAACAACGCACTCACCGCAATCGCCGCACCCGCCACGCCAAACACCAGGGGTGCCGAGGCCACCGGCAACAGCAGGCCTGCCAGCAGTGGCCCGAGGCCCGCACCGATGTCACGCCATACCGCATTCGACGCCAGGGCCGACACCCGCAGCGAACCGGGGTTGCGCTCGGCGACCAGGGTGGTCACCAGGGGCAGTTGCAACGCGCGCAGCACCAACACCGCCGCCGCGCCGACAATCACCCAATAGCTGCCGAACGCCGTCAAGGCCAAGGCACTCAGGAACGAAAACAGCAACAACATCGAGGTCGCGCCAAAGCGCTGGGCGGCGTGACCTCCCAGGGGGCTCAGGAGCATTTCCGAGACATAACGCAGGGCCATCAAGCCGCCGGCGATCAGCACCGCATTACCGCCGAGCAGCTTCTGCGCCTGGATCGACAGACCGAAAATAAACAGTCCATCCAGCGCCACGCCTTCGATAAACGACCACAGCGCCACGCTGTCGGGCCACTTGAAACGGCGCCCCGGGGTGCTGTGCAAATCATGCGCGGCGCTGGGCAGGCCGCGCGCCATCCACAGCCCCACCAGGCAACAGCCGGCGAGGATCACAAAGATCGGACGCGGCCCGGCCCACAGCGTCAGCCAGCCACCGAACGGCAACGCCAGCATCGGCCCCCAGGCGATCAGGGCCCGCGAACGCCCGGCCCGGCGCGCGGCGCCCTCCGGTTCGGAGGTGGCCAATACCTGAGTCGACAGGTTCAACGCGGCAAAACACAGGCCCCACACCAGCCGCAGCCCCAACAACGCGGCAAAACCCGACAGCACCGAATTGCCCAGGGCGCACAGCGTTGCGGCGCCGGCGGCAATCATGCAGGTCAGGCGATCACCGTTGCGCGCGTAGAAATTCAACACATGCCGATAGCCGAAAATCCGCACCAGGCGGTTGGCCGCCAGCAACACCCCGGCCTGGGCGAGCGTGATGCCGAAGGCCTGGGACTCCATGGGCAGCAGCAGATAGAGCAACACGTCACTGGGCAGGCATAAGGCCAGGGTCAACGCAGCGCGGCGGGAATGGGTATCAGCAGTGCGGAGGGCCAGGCTTGACATAAATCTGAAACATCCCGAAATATTCAGGTCGCCACGTTAGCCCTCCCGCCGCAGGTTTTACAACGGCTTTTTCCCGTAGGGCAGCAAACGCAGGCCGCTGGCCACAGCGCCCACCAGCGCAAACACACACCCCAACCACAACGCGTATTGCGGCCCGCTGCCCACGAACACGTGGAAACACAACGCCACCAACGACGCGCCGAGTGTCTGCCCCAGCAAGCGCGAAATCGCCACGATGCCGCTGGCCCCACCGCTGCGCGCCAACGGCGCACTGGTCATCAAGGCCTTGAGGTTGGGCGACTGGAAGAAGCCGAAACCGGCACCGCACAACGCCATGCGCCAGCCGATATCGAAGGCCGACGCGCCGTGGCCCAAGGTCGCCAACGCGGCCATGCCCACACTCAACATCAACAGCCCGATACCGCACAGCAGGCCCAGGGACACACGGTCAGCCAGGCGCCCGGCGACCAACGCCATCACCGCCACGACCGCCGGCCACGGTGTCATCAGGAACCCGGTTTCCACCTGGCTATGCCCCAGCACCGCCTGCAACAGAAAGGGCAGCGACACAAAGGCCAGGCCCTGGGCGCTGAAGGCGCAGATCGCCGTCAAGGAAGACAAGGCAAACACCGGCCGCTTGAACAGATCCAACGCCAGCATCGGCGCCGGGTGACCGGCCTGTCGGCGCAGCAGCAAGGCGCCACACAGCAGCGCCACCGCAATCAAGCCCAGGGTCAACGCCCCCTGCGCACCATGCACCGCCGTGCCCAGCCCCAGCACCAGCAAGGCGAACAACCCGGCACACAGTGCAGCCGCGAGGCGGTCGAAGGCATGCCCGGCCATCGGCAGGGTCGGCAATGAACGCAGGCCCAATCCCAGGGCCAACAGCCCCAACGGCACATTGATCAGGTACAGCCAGTGCCAGGTCGCCACCGACAGAATCGCCGACGCCGCCGTGGGCCCCAGGGTAAACGCCAGCCCCACCACCAGCGAGTTATAGCCCAGGCCACGCCCGAGCATTTTTGACGGGTAGATATGCCGCAGCAACGCCGTATTGACGCTCATGATCGCCGCCGCCCCCAGCCCCTGCACCACTCGCGCGGCAGTCAGGGTCACCAGCGAACCGGCCAGTCCGCAAAACAGCGACGAGACGATAAACAGCAGCAACCCGCCGAGATACACGCGGCGGTGCCCGAGCACATCGCTGAGGGACGCAAACGGCAGAACCGTGGCGATAATCGCCAACTGGTAGGCATTGACCACCCAGATCACCGAGGCGGAATCGGTGCCAATCCCTTCGGCCAGGGTCGGCAACGCCGTGTTGACGATGGCCGTGTCCAGGGTCGCCATGCCGATCCCCAGGGAGATCGCGATCACGGCCGGCAGGCGTTTATTGAGGGGCAGCCCATCGACGACAGAAGACATGAACCATCCGGACAGGTAACAAAGGCCACTAGCATACGATCAACGGGGATTGATTTCAGTGGCCCATGGCGCCGCTGTCAAAATTTTCATGTTGATGAACATGGAATGTGCGCCTCATCGCGCATCACGCCTGCCTGTCATCCCTTAGTAAACAATCAAGCTCGCAGCAATGATGGGACTGGGACGGCAAGCTTCTGGAGTTGAAGCAGAGCATTGTGGGGGAACGTCCGATAACTTGGCGGCGGCCATCTTCGGATTCCAGCGGCCAATAATACCGTCCCGACCCGCAACATCCACCGTATCCAGCTGATTCATCACCTGGTCACGCTTGAGCACTTCCCTGGCCAACATTGTCAACTTGTTTTGTTGCGCATCTCCCGTCAGCGGGCGCCTCGCGACCTCACGAATTTTCCCCAGCGTCGCATGTGGCGAGCCTGCTGGCCTGAATGCATCGAAATTTTTGTCAAACTCCCGCGCCAGCGCGGCGTCGGACAGCCCCGCATAAGGGTTGGCAGGGTGCCAATGGGCAACAACAGGGGCATGGGTGGCGAAAGATGCACTATGGACAAGAGACAAGTGGTGCTGATGAATGATAGCCATGAGTGAGTTTCCTTGATTACTCGACAAATCCGCTCTACATACCGTCGAAAAACGGATATGCAAAGCAGACTGTTGTCTCTGTGGCGACCCACGCCAGGGTGGTTCCGCAGTCGTACGCAAAAACCGCTTCGCCACCCAAGTCCGGACAGCGTTAGATACGCGGTCCTTGAAGGATTGCACTCAGGTCCAGGCGTCCGTCCTTGACCGGCGCGCACCAGTAGTAACCACCGGTCAACGGCGTGCTGATGCGATACAGGCCATCGACAATCCCGTCCTCCAACCCGCTCATGCGGCGCAGTTGGGCTTCGAACGCATCGAAGGAATGGCCGAATGCGAGGAACATCAACCCGGCCTGGCCATTTTCGGCCCAGGGCATGGAGCGGCGCACCACGAAGGCTTCCGGGGTGAAGCTTTCCTGGGCGGTACGTTTGGTGTGGGCGGATTCGGGAGCGTCTTCAAGCTCTTCGTTGTCGCCATGGCGGCGGCCGATGATATGGTCGCGCTCCTGGGCGGGCAACGCGGCGAAGCCATCGAGGTCGTGCTGCCATTGCTGGATCGCGGCGAAGCTGGCACCGCTGTCGGTCAGGGCGGCTTCAACGGCAGCGTCGTCGTGGGGGTTTTCAGTGCCGTCTTCGTAGTCGGTGAGGTCGAAGCCGGTCTTGTAGCGGAAGCCTTCGGTTGACTGCACCAGGCGAAACGCCGGGGCCAGGGCCTTCTCGAAAGCGCGACTGCGCAGCAGCAACTCACCGCGATCGACGCCATGCAGCCACACCCACAGTGCCTGCTGGGTGGACGGGTTGTGCGCACCCGGTGCGCTCACGGCAGGAAAGCTGCGCAAACCATCAATCGTTGCACCCAGCGCGTTGACCAGCGGCTCGCCAAATCCGACCACTGCCGCCGAATCGGCCAACTGCACCAGCGCGTCCAGCGCAGCGGGCACGGCTGCCAGGGTGTCCACGGCAAAAAACAGATGGCGTGCCTGCAAAGGCACCGGTGCGGCAAGAATGCCCGGCTGGTACTGACTCATGTGAACTCCTTCAAGAAAGGCGCGCAGTCTACTATCTCGAAGAGCAGGCGACACGCCCCGGTGTGTAGTGCAACGCGCACAAGCCTTGCCATAGAGCCCTGTGTTGGGTGACTCTCTCGTCATGTTTTGCAACTATTTCAGGGGTAGTGCCATGACCACCAGCAACCTGCTCGCCCAGCTGTTTCCCACCAGCGTCGCCGATATTCCCGAGCAATACCGCCTGGCGGCGCCCATCGAACAGCGTGACTACCTGGTGGATGGCCAGTTGCAGGTGTGGAACGGCCCCTTGGCCCAGGTGCAGAGCCCGGTGCAATTGGGCGACCGCCGCGTGGTGATCGGCAGCACGCCGTTGCTGGACGCCGACACCGCCCTCACCGCCCTCGATGCCGCCGTGCGCGCTTATGATCGTGGCCAGGGTGAATGGCCGACGATGCGCGTGGTGGAGCGTATCCAGCACGTCGAGGCGTTTTTGCGACGTATGCGCGAACAGCGCGACGCAGTGGTCACCCTGCTGATGTGGGAGATCGGTAAGAACCTCAAGGACTCGCAGAAAGAATTCGACCGCACCTGCGACTACATCACCGACACCATTAATGCCCTCAAGGAACTCGACCGCCGCAGCAGCCGCTTCGAGCTGGAACAGGACACCCTCGGGCAAATCCGCCGCGTGCCCCTGGGCGTGGCGCTGTGCATGGGCCCCTACAACTACCCGCTCAACGAGACGTTTACCACGCTGATCCCGACGCTGATCATGGGCAATACCGTGGTGTTCAAGCCGGCCAAACTCGGTGTGCTGCTGATCCGTCCGTTGCTGGAAGCCTTCCGCGACAGCTTCCCGGCCGGGGTGATCAACGTGATCTACGGCAGCGGCCGCGAAACCGTCAGTGCGTTGATGGCCAGCGGCAAGATCGACATCTTTGCCTTTATCGGCACCAACAAGGCCGCCAGCGACTTGAAAAAGCTGCACCCCAAGCCGCACCGCCTGCGTGCGGCCCTGGGCCTGGATGCGAAAAACCCCGGCATCGTGCTGCCCGAGGTGGACCTGGACAACGCCGTCAGCGAGGCTGTCACCGGTTCGTTGTCCTTCAACGGCCAGCGCTGCACCGCGTTGAAAATCCTGTTTGTGCATGAGGACGTGGTCGATAGCTTTATCGAGAAATTCAACCGCAAGCTGGAGACCCTCAAACCCGGCATGCCCTGGGAAGACGGGGTTTCACTGACACCGCTGCCGGAAGTCGGCAAGGTGGATTACCTCAACGACCTGGTGGCCGATGCCCAACAACACGGCGCCCACGTGGTGAATGCCAATGGCGGTACCCATCGTGGTTCGTTCTTCTATCCGGCGGTGCTGTACCCGGTGACCCCGCAGATGCGCGTGTACCACGAGGAACAATTCGGCCCGGTGGTGCCCATCGTGCCCTACCGCGATCTGGAGACGGTGATCGAGTACGTACTCGACTCGGACTTCGGCCAGCAATTGAGTATTTTCGGCACCAACGCCGTGGAAGTCGGACGCCTGGTGGACACCTTCGCCAACCAGGTCGGCCGCATCAATATCAACGCCCAATGCCAGCGCGGCCCGGACACTTTCCCGTTCAACGGGCGCAAGAACTCGGCCGAAGGCACGCTGTCGGTACATGATGCGCTGCGCGTGTTTTCGATCCGCACCCTGGTGGCGACCAAGTTCCAGGACAGCAACAAGGCGCTGGTCAGCGATATCCTGCGTAACCGTGACTCAAGCTTCCTGACCACCGACTATATCTTCTAAGCACAATGCCGATCGCAATGTGGGAGGGGACCGCCCCCTCCCACATTTGGATTGTGTACATATCCAAAACCGAGGCCACTTTAATTACCGATGAACCTGCCACTCTTCGCCCGGCGCCTGCTGCGCCCCTTGCTCGACCCCTACCGCCGCTATCGCCACGCCAAGCTGATCCACGCCGTGCGCGTGTCCATCGGTTTGCTGGCGACGATCCTGCTGACCACCGGCATCAACCTGCCCCATGGTGAATGGGCATCGGTGACCATGCTGGTGGTGATCGGCGGTTTGCAACACCACGGCAATATCGGCAAGAAGGCCGTTGAGCGCGCCTATGGCACGCTGATCGGTGCCAGCGTCGGTTTGCTGCTGGTGGTGCAGGAGGCGTATGTCGGCCAGCCGTTGCTCACCTACCTGCTGATGTCGGTGGTGTGCGGGTTCTTTTCCTATCACGCCATCGGCAAGGGCGGGTACACGGCGCTGTTGTCCGCGATCACGGTGTTTATCGTCGCGGGGCACGGTGACAACCCGTTGTCGGACGGGCTGTGGCGCACCGTGGATATCCTGATCGGCATTGCCTTGGCGTTGGCGTTTTCCTTCGCCCTGCCGCTGTATGCCGTGTATTCCTGGCGCTACAACCTGGCCAGCGCCTTGCGTGACTGCGCCCAGATCTACAGCCGGATCATCAATGGCCAGTCGGTCACCGACGATGAACACCTGAAGCTGCTCAACCGCCTGAATGCGGCAATGCTGCAATTGCGCTCGCTGATGCCGTCGGTGTCCAAGGAGGTGCGCATCTCCATGACCGAGCTGGACGCGATCCAACGCCACCTGCGCATGTGCATCAGCACCCTGGAGATTCTCGGCAACACCCGCCCGGACCCGCGGGACGAACAGGCGATGGCGCGCATGCAAGTGATGTTGAAATCCGAGCATCGGCAGATTCGCGTGCAGTTGGTGGGGATGGCGCGGGCATTGAAGTCGGGGGTTACGGAGCGGCTGGAGCGCCCCAGCCCTGTCAGCGGCGGCGAGCCCAGCCTGGATGCGCCGGTTTACAGCGCGCTGGATGGGTATCGATTGTTGACCGTGCAACTGGCGGCGAATGTGGACGCGATGCGCCAACGCCTGGCTAAAAGCGCCGGGCGCTGGAAGATCTAGAAAGGTGGCCCGTTGACCGGTTTACTCACATCAACACTTTCACACTTTCTCTTACATATTTTTCACGTTTTATTCACATCCCGGGACGTAGGGTGAAGCCTCATCCGTTACAAACGTTGCACATCAAGCCCGCCGCCCCAGCGGGCTTTTTTTTGCCTGGGATTTCTCAGCGCGAGGCCTTGGCGGCCGGCGCTGTCGCCTGTTCACGAATGGCACGCTGGGTATCCAGCACCTTGGCCAGCGCGTGTTCGGCTTCCGGGCTTTGCTGCGGCACACGAATCGCCGCCGAGACCAGGGTGATCAGCTTGGCCATCACCTCGGCATCCGTCGCCGGGCGGCCCAGGCTCATGGAGTTCATCAGCAGGCGCAGTTCGGTACCGGCCATGACCCCGGAAATCGCCTTGAGGGCAAATTGCAGGCGCACCCCCAGCTCGTTGCGCGGCAAGTCCGGCAAGGCCAGGGCGAAGGCTTCGAAGAAGCGTTGGAACACCGGCTGGTAATGCACCTTGAGGTATTCCTGGATAAACGGCGAGGTGTCGCTGTACACCCGCCCAAGGAAACGGATGAACGAACGCCCTTCCCCGCTCGCCGGGTCGCTGCGTTCCAGGCCCATGGCCGGGGCGAAGAGCACGCCGAGCAAGGTGTCGCAGTCGAGGGGGCCGTCGGATTCGGCCTCACAGCGCGCCAGCAATTCCAGGCGCTGCTCGTTGAGCGGCTCCAGGCGTTGCATCAGCAGGGTCTTCATCAGGGAGTCCTTGTCCCCGAAGTGGTAGTTCACCGCAGCCAGGTTCACCTGGGCGCGCTCGGTAATCTGCCGCAGCAGCACGGCGTCATAGCCGTATTTGATGAAGAGAGCCTCTGTCGCATCCAGCAATCGAGTCTTGGTAACGTTTGGAGCGCTGAGTTTCTTCGCGACCATAAGGGTTCCACGGCGGAAATATTGTTTTAAAAAATAATTTGATTTTTTATACCGGTGTGGCCGGTCGAAAGCAAGTAGTGACACACCGCCATACTATCCAAAGCCTTTGCCCATGGGGATTCTCAGGCAAGCCAGGGACCTTTCGGTAGACCCCCGTACCGGCGAGGGAAATCTTTTCAAAGCGTAAAACCGCTCTACATCCACGGCTGGCGAAGCACCGGGAACACGGTTAGTATTCAAACAATATTTTAAAAACAAGAAATAAAACCAGTCCGTGACGCGAACCAGATAGCCCCCGAACTTGTTACAAAGATTTACAAAGGGCGCATGACGGCAGCGTCGAGACTGCAGGCGTAGTCACGATGACAGATACCCCCGCGCACCCAGGCTTGATTTCCCTGCAAGGCATCGGCAAGCGCTATCAGCTCGCCGGGCAGGAACTGACCATTCTCAATGAGGTGTGCCTGTCCATCGAGCGCGGTGACAGCTGCGGCATCCTCGGCGCCTCGGGCTCAGGCAAAAGCACCCTGCTCAATATCCTCGGCCTGCTGGACCTGCCCAATTGCGGCCAGTACCACTTTGCCGGCCACGATATTTTCAGCGCCACTCCAGATCAACTGGCGGCGATCCGCAACCAGCAGATCGGCTTTGTGTTCCAGAGCTTCAACCTGCTGCCGCGCCTCAGCGCCCTGGACAACGTCGCCCTGCCCCTGAGCTATCGCGGTGTGTCGCGGCATGAATCGGTGGCGCAGGCCCTGCGCATGCTCGAACAGGTCGGGCTGGCGGAGCGCGCCCACCATCGCCCCGCCGACCTCTCCGGCGGCCAGCGCCAACGTGTGGCGATTGCCCGTGCGTTGGTGGGCAAGCCGTCGGTGATCCTGGCCGACGAGCCCACCGGCAACCTCGACAGCAGCACCGCCCAGGACATCATGGACCTGCTGCTGGCATTGAACCGCGAGCAACAGGTCACGCTGATCATCGTCACCCACGACCCGCATATCGCCGAACGCCTGGAGCGCAAGATCCTGGTGCGCAACGGCGTAGTGCACGAGGCCGGGCGCCTATGAGCCTGCGGGTCGAACAGAGCTTCAGCCAACTGCTGCATGAAGCCTTCGTCAGCCTGCGCACCCTGGGCAAGCGCTCGGTGCTGGCCCTGCTGGGCATCGTCATCGGCAGTTCGTCGGTGGTGGCGCTGATCAATATCGGCCATAACGCGGCGGTGGATGCCGCGATGATTTTCAAGGACATGGGCACCGACACCCTGGTCGCCCAGTTCCCGCCCAAGGGCAACAGCACGGTGCCCGCGCCTGCGAGGCTCGACCTGGATGCCGTGCGCCAGGCCGTGCCGGGCATCGCCCATATCGGCGCGCTGACCTTGTTCAGCGGGCCCATCGTGTTCCATGGCCGCACCACCAACGCCAACCTCGTCGGCAGCACACCGGACATCCAGGCAGCGATGCGCCTGGTGGTACGGCAGGGGCGCTTCCTGTCTAGCTTCGACGCCAACGAAACCTATGGCGTGATCGGTGACCAGCTGGCCCAGGCCCTCGGCGCGCCGGGCGATCCGCTGCAACTGGGCGACCGCGTGCGCATCAACGACTACCTGTTCCTGGTGGTGGGCATTCTGCAGAACCAGCCCAGGGCAATGCTGATGCCGGTACAGGCCAACGAGTCGTTGTTCATTCCCGCCGAAGGCATGCGCCGCATCCATGCCATGCCGCAGATCGGCAATGTAATTATCCGCGCCGCGCCCGGCCAGGACATGGAACACATTGCCAGGGAAGCCGCCAGCGCCTTGCAGGCCCAGCTCACCGACCACACTGTCGACATCCAGGTGCCCCAGCAAATGATCGACGGCATGACCCGGCAAAGCCGCACCTTCGCCTACCTGCTGCTGGCCCTCGGCGCCATTTCCCTGGTCGGCGGCGGTGTAGGCGTGATGAATGTGATGCTGATGAACGTGTCGGAGCGCCGTCGTGAGATCGGCATTCGCATGGCCCTGGGCGCTCGCCAGCGCGACATCCGCAACCTGTTCCTGCTCGAAGCCGTCACCCTCACCGCCGTCGGCGCGCTGTGCGGTGCGGTACTTGGCATGACCGCCGCCTGGCTCTATGCCTGGCTGTCGGGCTGGCTATTCGACCTGGCCGTCGCCGCCCTGCCCCTGGGGGTGGGCAGTACGTTGCTGGTGGGCTTGTTCTTTGGCATCTACCCGGCGGTATCGGCCTCACGGTTGCAGCCGGTGGAGGCCTTGCGCGATGAGTAAATGGCTGGGGTTGCTCGTGTTGATCAGCCTGCACGGCATGGCCGCCGAGGTGGTCATCAAGCCGTCGGCCCCCAGCAGCACGCGCAGCGGTTACGACCGGGGCGTGTCCTTGAATGCCCAGGTCACCACCATGACCCTGGGTGACGCCGTGTACCTGGGCCTGCGCAACAACCCGGCGATCCGCAGCGCCTACCTGCAACGGGTGGCGCAGAAGTTCGACCTGCGCGTCGCCGAAGACGTGTTCAACCCCAAGCTCACCCTCAACAGTTATTACCGCAGTACCCGCGGCTCTCAGGACAGTGCGCGCAATGCCAACGTGGCGCCGGCCACCAGCTTGCTCAGTGAATACGGCACTCGCCTGAGCATGGCCTGGACCCAGCAGCTGAACAACGCCGACCGCGCCGGGCGCTACCGCAGCGACGGCCTCGACCTGGCGATCATCCAGCCGTTGATGCGCGGCGCCGGCTGGGACGCCACCACCGCACCGTTGCGCCTGTCGCGCCTGTCGGAGCAGGCCAACCGCCTGAACCTCAAGGCGACCGTGGCGCAGACCATCAGCCAGATCATCGCCACCTACCGCGAACTGCTGCGGGCCCAGGAGCAACTGAGCATCGTACAGGACGCCCTTAAGCGCTCCGGCACCTTGCTGGAGGTGAACAAGGCCTTGATCAGCGCCGGGCGCATGGCCGAATTCGAAATCGTGCAGACCGAAGCCGACATCGCCACCCAGCAACTGGGCGTCGAAGAAGCGCAGAACCAGCTCGACACCAACCGCCTGGCCTTGCTGCGCCTGCTGGCCCTGGACCTGTCCACGCCGATTCGCGCCACCGAAGCCCTGGAGGCCAAGCCCATGCAGATCGACAAACGCCAGGCCTTCAACCTGGCGCAGACCCAGCAACCGGAATACCTCGCCGCCCTGCTCGGCAGCCAGCAGGCCGACCTCAACCTGGTGATCGCCAAGGACTCCGGGCGCTGGCAGGTGGACCTGGTGGCCGGCGCGAACCAGATACGCGACGCCTACAATAACGATGCCGGCAGCACCAACAACCGCACCTGGGACAGCTACGCCGGGGTGCAGGTGCAGATCCCCATCGGCGACATCAGCACGCGCCAGGCCGAAGTGCGCGCGCGGGTCAACGTGGAGGACCAGGAGATCCGCATCACCGACGCACGCCAGGAACTGGAACGCAACGTCAACGACGTGGTACGCGACCTCGGCACCCGCTGGCGCCAGTATGAAATCTCCCAGCGCGCGGTGGAATTGTCGCGGCGCAAGATCGAGATCGAACGCGAGAAACTCAGCGCCGGGCGCTCCACCAACTTCCAGGTGCTGAGCTTCGAGACCGACCTGCGCAATGCCGAAAACGCGCAGCTAAACGCCCTGATCGCTTATTTGAACGCCCAGACCCAGCTCGACCTGACCCTGGGCATGACGCTGGAAAGTTGGGAAATCGCCCTCAATGACTACTAATCGAAAACGCCTGCTGGGCGTCGCATTGATTCTGCTGCTGGCCGGCGCGGGGCTGGCCCTGCGCAGCCCCGCAGAAGGCCCGGCCGGCGCCACCGAACAATGGCTGGCCGTCAAGCCCGACCCGCTGGTGCACCAGATCGGCCTGGTGGGCAAGATCGAACCCGACACCACCCTCACCCTCACGGCGCCGTTCGACGGCAACGTGCAGGCCAATCTGGTGGAGCAAGGCCAGCGGGTCGAGGCTGGCCAGGTCCTGCTGCGCATGGACCCGGCCACCCTTGAAGTGCAGTTGCGCGACGCCCTCTCCGCCCAGCTCAAGGCCCGCCGCGCCGTGCAGGAGCTGCAGGACTGGGACAGCGGCCCCACCGTCAGCCGTGCGCGCCGCAGCCTGCGCACTGCCGAAATGACCGCCGGCAATACCCAACGCAAACTCACCGAAAGCGAAAACCTGTTCAAGCGCGGCATCATCCCGCGCAATGAGCTGGACGACCTCAAGCAACAGGCCCAGCAACAGCAGCTGGACCTCGCCTCCGCCCGCAGCGAACTGCAACAGGCCCTGGACCAGGGCAAGGGCGAGTACCGCCAGATCGCCGACATGGAACTGACCAACGCCACGGTGAAATACGAGGCCCTGCGCACCCTGCTCGCAGGCAAGGAGGTGAAGGCGCCGTTCGCCGGCATCGTGGTGCCCGCCCCCGGTAACAATGCGCCCCAAGGCGGCGGCAACACCAACGCGCCGATTCAGGCCGGCAGCAAGGTCAGCCAGGGCCAGGTGCTGTTCGGCCTGGCCAATATCGAGCGGCTGAAAATCGTCGCCAAGGTCTCTGAGCTGGACATCAACCAACTGCACCAGGGCCAGGCGGTGGAAGTGCTGGGCGATGGTTTTGACGGCGAACGGCTGAGCGGCTCGGTGAGCGTGGTCAGCGGCCTGGCGATTGCCAGCGACAGCCAGGGCAGCGCGCAGTTTCCGGTAACCCTGACGATCCCCAGGCTGACCCCGCAACAGTTGCAGCGGGTGCGCCTGGGGATGAGTGCGCGGTTGACCATCGTCACTTACAACAATGCGCAGGCGATGGTGATTCCGAGCGAGGCGATCCAGGCGGACAGGACGGTGGAGTATCGAGAAGCGATGGATAAGCCGGTGGAGCGGGTGAAGGTGACTACCGGGCAATCGACGCCGCAGGGGGTGGAAGTATTCGGCCTAAAACCCGGCTTCGTAAAGACCTCAAGATAAATGAAGATCCCCTGTGGGAGGGGCATAGGTTTCTACAAAACGTTGGCTCAACGCTGAACGCCCGGCAGAGAGGGCTGTTGTGGCATGCCAGTCAGTTAAGCGTACATCGCCTCCTGTAGGAGCGAGCTTGCTCGCGAAAAACGTCAACGATAACGCGTGCTTCCTGAATGAACGCGGCGCCTGTGAGTTTTTCGCGAGCAAGCTCGCTCCTACAAAAAGCCTTAACTGACTGGCATTGGGGCTTGCCCCCTCCCACATTTAGAAATGCGCCAACTTCAATGCCAATGCCAATGCCTTGGCCTGAAGCGCCACATCCGTCACCGCCGTGCTCTCCCACCACATCCCCCGCAACGGCGGGCCCATGGCGAACAATCGCGCGCTGACCTCGCCCTGGGCATCCAGCACGGCGCCGGACGTGTCCGCCGCAATCCCCAACGCCAACGGCCCGGGCGTGATCAGCCCGCGCTTGAGCAACTGCTGCGGCAGCGGCCGGGCCACGCGGCGCCAGTCGTATTCGATACCGCTGGAGTTGATCAGCGCCGCCCCCGACACTTGGCTGATCACCTGCTCGCCACGGTAACGCAAGCGAATGGTCACGCCCTCGCCCGAAGGCTCCAGCCCCTTGAACGACGCCGCGCGAATGCGCAACCGCCCTTGCTCATGCAGCCGGGCCACCAACTGGGCACTCAACGGCGGCGAGCGGTGGTGATGGCTTTCCCACCAGGGCCGCACATGCCGCACGAACTGACGTTTCTGGCCTTCGCTGGCCTGGCTCCACAGCCGGCCGATATGGGCGCGCACGGTGTCCAGTGGCGCCTGCCAATCGATGCCCTGCGCCAGTGCCAGGCGGCATTGACGCCGCACCTCGCGCAGCAGTTGTCGCGGGCTGCACAAGGCGTGGTCGGCGGCGAGGAAATCGTCCCAGCCCGGCGGCTGCCGGCGCACATGGGGCAACAACCCGTGGCGTGAAAACACCTCGATGGGCCCACGGTGCCCGGCCTGTTCCAGGGACACCACAGCGTCGACCATGGTCAACCCGGAGCCGATGATCAGCACCGGCGCCTGCGGGTCGATCCGGGTCATGGCCTGCACGTCCCAGGGGTCCACGGCGGCGGCGTTCAAGCCGCTGGACTGGGTCTGCGGCGTGCGTGCCGCCGGGAACATGCCGGTGGCCAACACCGCCTGGGCGCCGCGCAGTTGCTGGCCATTGTCGAGGGTCAGCACCACTGAATCGTCGCCGACCTGCAGGTCGACGACTTCGGCGCGGATATGCTCGACGGTAGACGCCGACAACGCCTTGGCTTCAGCCAGCCGTTGCTGTGCATACAGGCCAAAAATCCCGCGTGGCGGGAACAGTTCGCTGATGGGCACGTGCTGCTGGTCCGACTCGGGCCAACCGCCGGCGCCGATGTAGTCGGTGAGCCATTGGGTCAGGTCATCGGCGTTGTCCGGGTCGACGCTCATGCGCGCCGCGTTGCCGTTCAAGGTGTGGCCCAGTTCGACGGCGCTGTAGGCCTCGCCACGGCCGAGTTCGGCGCGCGGTTCGATCACCAGGATCCGGCGCTGCCCAGGCCGACGCAGCAGTTGCACCGCCAGCATGGTGCCGCTCAGGCCGCCGCCGATGATCACCACATCAGCGTTGCGGAGGGATTCAGTCATGCACATTCGCCTTTACTGTTTACCCAGATAAATGTCGTGCAAATCGCCCCGCGCCAACAGCTCGGCGGCGCTGCCACTCAAGGCCACGCGCCCAGTATCCAGCACGTAGCCCTGGGACGCATAGTTAAGCGCGACGTTGATATTCTGCTCGGCGATCAGGAAGCTCACCTGCTGCTCGCGGTTGAGCTGCGCGATGATCTCGAAGATCTCCTGCACGATCATAGGCGCCAAACCCATGGACGGCTCGTCGAGCAGTACCAAAGTAGGACGGGTCATCAACGCGCGGCCGATGGCGACCATCTGTTGCTCGCCGCCGGACGTCAGGCCCGCACGGGTGTGGCGCTTGGTCTTGAGCCGCGGGAACCAGGCGTAGATGCGCTCCAGATCCTGCTCCATGGCCTTGCGGCTCAGGCGCCGCACAAAGCCGCCGCTGCGCAGGTTGTCTTCGACGCTGAGCTGGCCGAAGACATGGCGGCCTTCCAGCACATGCACCATGCCTTGGCGCACGCGCTGGCTGGGGTCGACGCCGGCCAGGTCGACGCCCGCATATTCGATCACGCCCCGGCTGACTTCAGCGCGCTCGGCACGCACCAGCCCGGAGATCGCCTTGAGGGTGGTGCTCTTGCCGGCGCCATTGGCCCCCAGCAGGGCGACGATGGCGCCCTTGGGCACGCTCAGCGACACCCCGGCCACGGCGAGGATCGCGCCGTCGTAGATCACTTCAATATCGTTGACCGTCAACAACGACGGGCGCATGGCTTCGCTGGCGAGCTGGCTCATGATTTATTCATCCCCGGTGCAGGTGCGTGGCGTCAGGCCTTTTTCCTTGGCGAAAGCCGCAGATTTTTCATCGATCAGCGGGCGCAACAGGGCGCGGTCGGCGGCGATCCAGTCGCTGATCAGCGTCCAGTGGGCGCCGTCCCATTGCTGCACGCGCGCCGAGCCGCCGCCTTCGTGGTCGCGGCATGACAACTTGAGGTTCTGCATCAAGCCCAGGTAGCCCATGTCCTTCAAGCGCGCGTCATCGATATTCAGGTGTTCCAGGCCCCAGCGGCCTTCTTCGCCATTGAGCGGGCGCTTGCCGAACTTGGCCTGGCCGGTGCGAATCGCTTCCACAGCCACGGCGGCGTTCACCAGGCCGGAGTTGTAGTAGACGCTGCCGAAGTTTTTCAGGTCCTTGAGGTCGCTGTGGCCCTTGTCGAGGATGTATTGCTTGAGGCGTTTGTGGATCTCGAAATCCGCACCTGCCGGGTAAGGCGTGAATGCCAGGTAGCCCTTGGCGGCGGCGCCTGCGGGCAATACGTCTTCGCTGGAACTGGCCCATATATCGCCGATGATATGGTCCACCGGAAAGCCGAAGCGCGCGGCGGTTTTCACCGCCACCGGGGTGGACACGCCCCAGGTGCGCAGGAACACCCAATCCGGGTTGGCCTGGCGTACCTGGCGCCATTGCGCAGACTGCTCATTGCCCGGGTCGGCCACCGGAATCTGGATGTTTTCAAAACCGTATTTTTCCGCCAGCAATTTCAGCGGGCCAAGGGTTTCGCGACCGTAGGCCGAGTCGTGGTAGACCGTGGCGATCTTCTTGCCCTTGAGTTTGTCGAAGCCGCCTTCGCGCTGGGCGATGTAGTTCACCAGGGTCGACGCCTCGCTGTAGAACGTCAGCATCACCGGGAAGTTGTACGGGAACACCGTGCCGTCGGTGGCTTCGGTGCGACCGTAGCCGAGGGTGATCAGCGGGATCTTGTCCACCTCAGCCCTTTCACTGAGCGCATAGGCCGCCGGTGCACCGTTGGGCTGGTACACCGCGACCGGCGCGCCATCCAGGCCGTTCTTGAAGCGCTCGTAGCACTCGATGCCCTTCTCCGCCGTCCACTCGGTCTCGCATTCCTGCCACACCAGCTTCACGCCATTGATGCCGCCTTCGACCTCGTTGATATAGCGCAGGTAGTCGATCATCCCGGCCCACACCTGCACGCCGCTGGAGGCGTAGGCACCCACCCGGTAGGTGGCCAGGGGAAAGAACTGCTGGTCGGCCGAGGCTACCGCCTGGGGCACGGCACCGGCCAGGGCAGCCAGCGCGAAGGCGGCGCCGGCCAGGGAGCGTTTCAAGGATGCACGCATAGGGATTCTCTTATTCAGTCAGAAACGTAGGGGCCACTGACGCAGCCGATCGCGAAGGTTGTGCAACAGGCGAATCAAGCCCTCGGGCTCCTTGATCAGGAACACGATGATCAACACGCCAAAAATGATTTTCTGCAGGTTCTGCAACTGCCCGGCATCCACCGCACCACCGAACAACGCCTGCCCGGCATGGCTGAGGAAGATCGGCAGCAAACTGATGAATGCCGCGCCGACGAAGTTGCCGGCAATGCTGCCCATGCCGCCGATAATGATGATGAACAGGATCTGGAATGAGCGGTTGATGTCGAAGCTGCTGGCGCTGGCCGTGCCCAGGTAGGCAAACGCCCACAACGCGCCGGCGATGCCGAGGTAGAACGAACTGACCGCAAACGCCAGGCGCTTGTAGCGCACCACCGGGATGCCGACCACGGCGGCGGCGGTGTCCATGTCGCGGATCGCCATCCAGTTGCGGCCCACCTGGCTGCGCACCAGGTTGACCGCGGCCCAGGTCAACAACAGCACCGTGACCAGGGTCAGCCAGTAGCGGCCCAGCGGCGTGTTGAGGTCATGGCCGAACAACGCCAGCTTCGGCGCCGAAATGGTTCCGGACGAACCGTAGTTGTAGAACCAGGGGAATTTGACGAACAGCCACTCCAGGAAAAACTGCGCGGCCAGCGTGGTGACCATCAGGTAGAAGCCTTTGATCCGCGAACTGGGCAAGCCAAACAGCAGCCCGACCAGCGCGCTGATGATCCCACCGCCGAGCAGCGCCACCGGCAGGCCCAGCTCCGGCAGTCGCAGCAAAAACCCATAGGTGGCGAACGCCCCAACCGCCATGAAGCCGGCTGCGCCCACCGAGGTTTGCCCGGTATAGCCGGTGAGTAAATTCAGGCCCAGCCCGGCCAGTGACAGCACCAGGAACGGGATCAGGATCGCGTTGAGCCAATAGTCATTGCCCCACAGCGGCACCACGATAAACGCCAGTGCCAGCAGGCCGAGCAGGCTCCAGGGCACGCGCCGCTGGACCAGCAGCAAGGGGGCGGTGTGTTCAGCAACAGGGATCGACATGCTTTCAGACTCGCTCGATGGCGCGCTCGCCGAACAGGCCGGCGGGACGGATATACAGGAAGGACAACGCCAGCACATAGGCGAACCACGGTGTGATGCCGCCACCGATCAGCGGGCCGATATACACCTCGGCGAGGTTTTCCGCCGCACCGACAATCAGCCCGCCGACAATTGCCCCGCCAATCGAGGTGAAGCCGCCGATGATCAACACCGGCAAGGCCTTGAGCACCACCAGCGACAGCGAAAACTGCACGCCCTGGCGCGCCCCCCACAACAACCCCGCCACCAGCCCGACGATGCCGGCCACCGCCCAGACGATCTGCCAGATGCGGTTGAGGTTGATGCCGATGGACAGCGCCGCCGTGGTGTCATCCGCCACCGCGCGCAGCGACACGCCGATACGGGTCTTGTTGAACAGCAGCGCCAGCACCGTCACCAGCACCACGGCCACGGCCGCGGCGATCAGGTCGAACTGGCTGAGCATCAGCGGCCCGACGAACAGCGGTACATCGTCGATGCCCAGGTCCAGAGCGCGCACCTGCGAGCCCATCACGCCCTGGGCCAGGCCTTCGATAATGAACGACAGGCCCAGCGTCGCCATGAACAGCGTGATCTGCGAGCGGTTCACCAACGGCCGCAGCACCAGGCGCTCGATGAGCAAGGCGCCGACAATCATCACGATCACCGTCAACAGCAACGCCAGGGCAAACGGCACACCCTGGTCGTGCAGGCTGACGAAGGTCAGCGCGGCAAACAGCAGCATCGAGCCCTGGGCAAAATTGAACACGCCGCTGGCCTTGTAGATCAGCACGAAGCCGATCGCGACCAGGGAATACATGGTGCCGGCGAGCAGGCCGCCGAGCAGGGTTTCGAAGAAGAACGTCATCAGTGCGTCACTCCCAGGTAGGCCGCGATCACCTCGGGATTGGCCTGCACCTCGGCAGGGGTGCCGTCGCCGACCTTGCGCCCGTAGTCGAGCACCACAACATGGTCGGACAGCCCCATGACCACGCCCATGTCATGCTCGATCAACACCACGGTGGTACCGAGGTCGCGGTTCACGTCGGCGACAAAGCGCGCCATTTCCTGTTTTTCCTCGGCGTTCATGCCGGCCATGGGTTCGTCCAGCAGCAACAGGCTGGGCCCGGCGATCAATGCACGGCCCAGTTCCACACGCTTTTGCAGGCCATAGGACAGGTTGCCCACCAGCACATCGCGGTAGGCTTGCAGCTCCAGGAACTCGAGGATGCCCTGGGCGCGCAGGCGGAAGGCGTCGGCTTCACGGCGTGCGCGGGGCAAGCCGAGGGCCTGTTCGATAAGGCTGGTGTGCATATGCCGCGACAGGCCGGTGAGGATGTTGTCGAGCACACTCATTTTCTTGAACAGGGCGTTGTTCTGGAAGGTACGGCCAATGCCTCGACGCGCGGCGCCCAGGGGGTCGATACGCTGGAAATGCTGCGCCTCGAACACGATCTCGCCGGCATCGAAGCGATACACGCCGTTGAGGACGTTGAGCAATGAACTTTTGCCGGCACCGTTGGGCCCGATCAACGCGCAGATTTCCCCGCGCGCCACCTCGAACGACAACCCATTGATCGCCTTGACGCCCTTGAACGACAGCGAGATGTCCCGCACCTGGAGAATGGCTTGGCTCATGCACGTTCCCGTTTGAATTCGGCGAGCCACGTCGGCTCGGCATTGGATTTGAGGGGCTGCCAGATATAGGCCAGGCGCTGGAAGCCCAACAGTGTGCGCACGCGGTTTTTCAGCAGGCGGCGCAGGCCGCTGTGCGGGTGGGCAATGGCCCAGTCGCACAGGCGTCGACGCCAGGTGCCGTGGGGTGGCAGACGGCTTTCGATCTCGTCGGCCAGGTGCAGCAAACGGGCGGGCGACAGCAGCAGGCCGGTGGGCGCGACTTCGCTGCGATCACGTCGCGCCGAGGCCAGGCTTTCCGGGAAGGCCAGGCCGTGGCCGCTGCTCAGCCACTGCTCCAGCACCACCGCCAGGCCGCCTTGCCAGTGGGTGCCCTCCTCGCTCCACAACGCGGTTTCACCGGCGGGCTGCCACCAGCGCTGCAGGTGTTGCGCCGGGTCGACGGGGCCGAGCAGTTGGGCGAAATCCAACCGCTGGGTGAAGGTCCAATCGCGCTGGCGACCTTGAACGTAGGCATGGCTGGGATGAATACGCCACAGCTGTTGCTCCAAGGCCTGCGGCTCGAGGTTATCGGCCAGCGTCAGTACCTGTGCGCCGACGGACTGGGCCGCCAACGCCAGCAACAGCAGGTTCGGCTCAAAGGCGCCGCTGAGCACCAAGCGTGACTGTTGATTGAAACCTTGCTGGCGCAAACCATCGGCCAGGCGTTCGACATCGCGCAAGGTGTCGATCCAGCGCCAGGCGTACCACTGGCCCTGGCGCTTGTGGCGCAGGGCGATGTGCAACGGCGTGAGTTGCGCCCAGTGGCGCAGGTGTTCCAGGAGGGCCGTTGGTTCGTGCACGCTCATAGGGGGTTGCTCCTATTGGGGGGGTGTGCGTGCGGTGGTCCGCTGGCTGAAATAAATCAAACTCAATTTCCCGTAAGTAGATACCGAGCACCACGCAAGTCCGTAGCAGCTGCCGAGCGCAAGCGAGGCTGCGTCAGGCGCGCTGCCGATTCGAGCCCGAGTCGCGGCCGACGCAGCCTCGCTTGCGCTCGGCAGCTGCTACGGGGTGAGGCCGCGATGGGGATTGGCATTCGCAGCCTCGCCAAGGCTGCGCAGTTGCTACGCAACATTTGCTTTGCGGGACTCAGCAAGGTTTCGATAGCCAGCGCCCGGGTGGTTCGCACCCAACCTTGCACCGTCGCCAAACAACTTCTCGCGCAATGTGCCCTGGGCGTATTCGGTCTTGTACACGCCGCGCTTCTGCAACTCCGGCACCAGCCATTCGACGGCGTCGACAAAGGTTTCATGGGTCAGCGCATAGGCGAGGTTGAATCCGTCCACGTCGGTCTCTTCGACCCACTCCTGCAACAGGTCCGCCACGGTTTCCGGGCCGCCGACGAACAGCGGGCCAAAGCCGCCGATACCGACCCAATCGGCCAGTTCGCTGGGGGTCCAGACCTTGTTCGGGTCCGCCGTGGAGAAAGCTTCCACCGCCGATTGAATCGCATTGGTGTGCACGTGCTTGAGCGGCTCATCCGGCTTGAACTGGCTGAAATCGATGCCCGTCCAACCAGAGATCAGCGCCATCGCGCCTTCATAACTGGCGTAGGATTTGTATTCGTCGAATTTGGCCTTGGCCTTGGCGTCGGTCTCGTCGACGATCACGGTCTGCAAGTTGAAAATCAGGATTTTCTTCGGGTCGCGCCCGGCTTCGGCCGCACGGCGGCGGATGTCGGCGACGGTCTTTTTCAGCAGCACCTTGGACGGCGCGGCAACGAACACGCATTCGGCCTGCTCGGCGGCGAACTGCTTGCCACGGCTGGAGGCACCGGCCTGGTACAGCACCGGCGTGCGCTGCGGCGAGGGTTCGCACAGGTGGATGCCGGGCACCTGGAAGTGTTTGCCGACGTGGCGGATCTCGTGGATCTTGCTCGGGTCGCTGAAGATCCGACGTTCGCGGTCGCGCAGTACCGCGCCCTCTTCCCAACTGCCTTCCCAGAGTTTGTAGCAGACCTCCAGGTATTCCTCGGCATAGTCGTAGCGGGCGTCGTGTTCGGTCTGGGCTTTCTGGCCAAGGTTCTTGGCGCCGCTTTCCAGGTAGGAGGTGACGATGTTCCAGCCGATGCGGCCCTTGGTCAGGTGGTCGAGGGTCGACAGCCTGCGTGCAAACGGATACGGGTGTTCGAACGACAGCGACGCGGTCAGGCCAAAACCCAGGTGCTCGGTGACCAGCGCCATCGGTGCGATCAGCGACAACGGATCGTTGACCGGCACCTGGGTCGCCTGGCGAATCGCCGCGTCGCCATTGCCGTTGTACACGTCGTAGATGCCCAGCACGTCGGCGATAAACAGGCCGTCGAACTTGCCGCGTTCAAGGATCTTCGCCAGGTCGGTCCAGTATTCAAGGTCCTTGTACTGCCACGAGCGATCGCGCGGATGCGCCCACAGGCCCGGCGATTGGTGGCCGACGCAGTTCATGTCGAAGGCGTTCAAGCGGATTTCACGGGACATCACAGCACTCCGTTGAGGTGGTAGTTGCCGACGACCTGGTATTTCCAGCGCAACGGGTCATCCAGGGTCGGTGGCAGCGCGGTGCGTTGGCCGGTCAGTTCGAATTCGGTGTTGCTGGCAAAGAGCAAGGCTTCGGCGGCGGCGATCTGCGCTTCAGTGACGGCGACCGGGCTTGGATCGGTTTCGGCGCGTTCCAGCAAGGCGGCTGCTACATCCACGCGAATCTGCCAATCGCCGAAGCGGCTGATCACGTAGGGGTCGTCGCTTTTTGCGACGTGGCGACGGGTGCTGTCCAGCAGTTGGCGTGCGAGGGTCAGGGCGGTCATGGGTCAGGTCCTCAGTTCCAGGCATGGCGCGCAGGCTTGACGCCGTTGAGCACGAAATTGCCGATCAGGTGGTATTTCCAGCGGGCCGGGTCGTGCAGGGTGTGGGTCCGCGCGTTGCGCCAGAAGCGGTCGAGGTTGTGCTTGGCGGTGACCGAGCGGGTGCCGGCCAGCTCGAAGAGTTTGCTGCTGGCGAGCAAGGCGGTTTCGGCCGACAGGACCTTGGCCTGGGCGACCACCAGTGAAGCCTGGGCGACGGTGTCTTCATTCGGTTCGGCGAGGGCGCGGTCGACGGCCAGGCCGGCCTTGGCGAGGATCGCTTCGGTGCCGTGCACACGCCACTCCAGGTCGCCGATGGCGGCGATGGTGAACGGGTCCTGCCAACCGTGATCCTGCTGGCTGTCGATCCACGGACGGGCCTGCCGCGCAAAGATTTTTGCCTGTTCAAGGGCGCCGAGGGCAATGCCGGTGTCGACCGCCGCCTGGATAATTTGCGAAATCGGCCCATCGGCCGTGGGTTGGTCAAACGCCAGGTGGGCGGGAATCACCGCGCTCAAGGGCACGGTCACACCGTCGAGGGTCACGCCGCCGCTGGCGGTGGTGCGCTGGCCGAAGCCGTCCCAGTTGTCGATGACGGTAAGGCCTGGCGCATCGCGCTCGACGAGGCCGATGAAGGCCTGACCCTTTTCGTTATTACCCACGGTGGGCACGATATGGGCGAACAGCGCGCCGGTGCAGTAGAACTTCTCGCCGTTGATTTGCGCGGTGTCGCCGTGGAAGCGAATCTGCGTGTCGAAGGTGCCGGCGTTTTTGCTCTTGGCCTCGGAGAAGGCGTTACCAAAGCGATAACCCGCCAGGACTTTGCCAAAGTAGTGGCGCTTTTGTTCCTCGGTGGCGGTTTGCAGCAGGATGTCCACCACGCCCAGGTGGTTCTGCGGGATTTGGCCCAATGACGGGTCGGCGGCGGAGATCAACTTGATCACCTCGGCCACCGTCACATAGGACACCCCGGCGCCGCCATAGGCCTTGGGAACGGTGATGCCCCACAGGCCGCTGGCGGAAAACTCGTCCAGTTCGGCGACGGGCAGGCGACGCTCACGGTCACGCGCGCTG
This sequence comes from Pseudomonas sp. JV449, assembly GCF_032424295.1. Taxonomy (NCBI): domain Bacteria; kingdom Pseudomonadati; phylum Pseudomonadota; class Gammaproteobacteria; order Pseudomonadales; family Pseudomonadaceae; genus Pseudomonas; species Pseudomonas sp. JV449. The sequence continues at coordinate 254,754 of NZ_VYKD01000019.1, forward strand.
GCGTCGACGGCAAAGCGTTCGGCCAGGCGCTTGGCGACCTCGATGGCCTCCGCGTCCGAGCGGATGATATGGGCAGGTTGTTGAGGGTGGGCAGACATGGGCCGACTCCAGGCTCCGAGGGGATACTGGAGTGTTTGCAGGAGTCGTGCCTGAATTTAATCGTCAGTAAAATCAGCCGGTTGCCGCGTAAACAGGCGTACAACCGCAGTTTCAAACCAGCAAAGTGTGCATCCACTGTTGGCTGGCAAACAGTTAGATCACCACATTGCGCACAAAGCGCACGGCGACCTGGCCGTCATTGCGATAGGCATGGGGCTGGTGGCTGGCGAACATGAAGAATTCGCCGGCGCCGATGGTATTTTCCTGCTCGCCGACCACCAACGTCAGGCTGCCCTCGAAGACGAACAGTTGCTCGCTCCACCCCTCCAGGTCGGGGTCCGGGCAATAACGATCGCCCGGTTCAAGGCGCCACTCCCATAACTCGACCTCGCGCCGCGCCGTGGCCTTGGCCAGCAACACCGCCTTGCTGCCGTCGATTTCCCCCGCCCAGGCCAGTTCGTTGATGCGGCTGTGATCGCGCACATCCGGTGCCTGGATCAGGTCGCTGAACGCCACATCCAACGCTTCAGCCACACGGTCGAGGGTGGACAGGCTGACGTTCTTTTCCCCGGCCTCAATGGCCACCAGCATGCGCCGGCTGACCCCGGACTTTTCCGAGAGCGCAGTCTGGCTCAGGTCGGCGGCGTGGCGCAGGCGACGAACGTTCTGGCTGACGTGCTGCAGGACCGAGGCCCGTTGTGGATTTTCTTTGTGCACTATATTGCTCAATGGGTGGGTGTGCGCAGTATACTGCCCAGCGTGCGGCGCATTGTGCGGTCCGTGCCTTTCCCTTGCAAGACCGAGCCGCCATGACCACGCCGAACTCCCCCTCGCGTTTCAACCGCTTCAGCAAAGCCGAATGCATCCTGGTGTTTATCACCATGATTTGGGGCGGCACGTTTTTGCTGGTTCAGCATGCCATGACCGTCAGCGGACCGATGTTTTTCGTGGGCCTGCGCTTTGCGGCGGCGGCGATTGTGGTCGGGTTCTTTTCCTTGCGTACACTGCGCGACCTGACGTTGTTCGAGCTGAAGGCGGGCGTGTTCATCGGCGTAGCGATCATGTTCGGCTACGGCCTGCAGACCATTGGCCTGCAGACGATCCTGAGCAGCCAATCGGCGTTCATCACCGCGCTGTATGTGCCGTTCGTGCCACTGCTGCAATGGCTGGTGCTGGGCCGTCGCCCGGGGTTGATGCCAAGCATTGGCATCATGCTGGCGTTTGCCGGGTTGATGTTACTGACCGGCCCCGCCGGGGCTTCGCTGAATTTCAGCCCAGGGGAAATCGCCACCCTGATCGGTGCCGTGGCGATAGCGGCGGAAATCATTTTGATCAGTGCGTTCGCCGGGCAAGTGGACGTACGCCGGGTGACGGTGGTGCAACTGGCGACGGCGTCGCTGCTGTCGTTTTTGATGGTGGTGCCGATGGGCGAGGCACTGCCGGGGTTCTCCTGGCTGCTGCTGTTCAGCGCCGTGGGCCTGGGCCTGACCAGTGCGGTGATCCAGGTCGCCATGAATTGGGCGCAGCAAAGCGTTTCGCCGACACGGGCCACATTGATCTATGCCGGTGAGCCGGTGTGGGCCGGGGTAGTCGGGCGGATCGCCGGCGAGCGATTCCCGCCGATTGCCATGCTGGGGGCGGCGTTGATTGTGGTGGCGGTGATTGTGAGTGAGATCAAGACAAAAGGGCAAAAGGCCATCGAGTTGCAGGATGAGCGGGAACAGGAGCAACAGGGCTAGGGTCCGAAACAATGCCAAACGGGAGTTTTCGACCTACTTTGTAGGATCCTGCCACATGTTGCCGTTTGGTGATCGACAAAGCGGCACGTATGATGCATCCCAAACTCCCGCAGATTAGAAGCCTATGTCCCTGATAGTTCTACTGCTTCTGCCTTTTATCGGCAGCTGTCTGGCGGCCTTGCTGCCGCACAATGCACGTAACACCGAATCCCTGCTGGCTGGCCTTGTGGCCCTGGTCGGAACCGTTCAAGTCGCCCTGCTCTACCCCCAGATCGCCCACGGTGGCGTGATCCGCGAAGAATTCATGTGGTTGCCCAGCCTTGGGCTGAACTTCGTGCTGCGCATGGATGGATTCGCCTGGCTGTTCTCGATGCTGGTGCTCGGCATCGGCGCGCTGGTGTCGCTGTATGCGCGCTACTACATGTCGCCGGACGATCCGGTGCCGCGTTTCTTCGCGTTTTTCCTGGCCTTCATGGGCGCCATGCTCGGGCTGGTGATTTCCGGCAACCTGATCCAGATCGTGTTCTTCTGGGAACTGACCAGCCTGTTCTCGTTCCTGTTGATCGGCTACTGGCACCACCGCGCCGATGCGCGTCGTGGTGCGTACATGGCCTTGATGGTCACCGGCGCGGGCGGCCTGTGCCTGCTGGCGGGCGTGATGCTGCTGGGGCATATCGTCGGCAGCTATGAGCTGGACCAGGTGCTGGCGGCCGGCGAGCAGATTCGCGCGCATTCGCTGTACCCGGTGATGCTCGCGCTGGTGCTGATCGGCGCCCTGAGCAAAAGCGCGCAGTTCCCGTTCCACTTCTGGCTGCCCCACGCCATGGCCGCACCGACCCCGGTGTCTGCCTATCTGCACTCGGCAACGATGGTGAAGGCCGGCGTGTTCCTGCTGGCCCGCCTGTGGCCGTCGCTGTCCGGCAGCGAAGAATGGTTCTGGATCGTCGGCGGTGCCGGCGCCCTGACCCTCCTCCTCGGCGCTTACTGCGCCATGTTCCAGAATGATCTCAAAGGCCTTTTAGCCTATTCCACCATCAGCCACCTAGGGCTGATCACCCTGCTGCTGGGCCTCAACAGCCCGCTGGCCGCCGTCGCCGCGGTGTTCCATATCCTCAACCACGCCACCTTCAAGGCCTCGCTGTTCATGGCGGCAGGCATCATCGATCACGAAAGCGGCACGCGGGACATCCGCAAGCTCAGTGGCCTGGTGCGCCTGATCCCGTTTACCGCGACCCTGGCGATGGTGGCCAGTGCATCCATGGCCGGCGTGCCATTGCTCAATGGTTTCCTGTCCAAAGAGATGTTCTTCGCTGAAACCGTGTTTATCTCGTCGACCCAATGGGTGGAAATCGCCCTGCCCCTGATCGCGACCATCGCCGGCACGTTCAGCGTGGCCTACGCCCTGCGCTTTACCGTGGATGTGTTCTTCGGCCCGCCCGCCACCGACCTGCCCCACACACCTCACGAACCCCCGCGCTGGATGCGCGCCCCGGTTGAGCTGCTGGTATTCACCTGCCTGCTGGTGGGCATCTTCCCGGCCCAGGTGGTCGGTTCGATCCTCGCCGCCGCGGCGCTGCCGGTGGTCGGCGGCGTGCTGCCGGAATACAGCCTGGCGATCTGGCATGGCTGGAATGCACCGATGATCATGAGCCTGGTGGCCATGTCCGGTGGCGTGGTGCTCTACCTACTGCTACGCAAACAACTGAAGCGCGGCCGTTTCAAGTACCCGCCGGTCATCAGCTACTTCAACGGCAAGCGCGGCTTCGAGCGCAGCCTGGTGGTGATGATGCGCGGCGTGCGCAGGATCGAGAAACGCATCAGCACCAAGCGCCTGCAGACCCAATTGTTCCTGTTGGTGATCGTCGCAGTGATCGGCGCCATGATCCCGATGCTCAACAGCGGCCTCAGCTGGGGCGACCGCCCGAAGATCCCGGGCTCCATCGTGTTCGTCACCCTGTGGCTGCTGGCGATTGCCTGTGCCCTCGGCGCCGCCTGGCAAGCCAAGTACCACCGGCTCGCGGCCCTGACCATGGTCAGCGTGTGCGGCCTGATGACCTGCGTCACCTTCGTGTGGTTCTCGGCGCCGGACCTGGCGCTGACCCAGTTGGTGGTGGAAGTGGTCACCACCGTACTGATCCTGCTCGGCCTGCGCTGGCTGCCACGGCGGATCGAAGAGGTCTCGCCGCTGCCCAGTTCGCTGCGCAAGGCGCGCATCCGTCGTCTGCGCGACTTCCTGCTCTCCACCGTGGTAGGCGGCGGCATGGCGCTGCTGTCCTATGCGATGCTGACGCGCCAGACGCCCAACGATATTTCCTCGTTCTACTTGAGCCGCGCCCTGCCCGAGGGCGGTGGCAGCAATGTGGTGAACGTGATGCTGGTGGACTTCCGGGGCTTCGATACCCTCGGCGAAATCACCGTGCTCGGCGCCGTGGCGCTGACGGTGTACGCCCTGCTGCGTCGTTTCCGCCCGTCCAAGGAAAGCATGGAGCTGCCGCCACAGCAGCGTCAACTGGCGCCGGACGTGGCCACCGACCTGGTCAACCCGCGCCAGGCCAGCGACACCGCCCTGGGCTTCATGATGGTGCCGGCGGTGCTGGTGCGCCTGCTGCTGCCGATTGCGCTGGTGGTGTCGTTCTACCTGTTCATGCGCGGCCACAACCAACCGGGCGGCGGGTTTGTCGCCGGCCTGGTGATGTCGGTGGCGTTTATCCTGCAATACATGGTTGCCGGCACCCAGTGGGTCGAGGCGCAGATGAGCCTGCGGCCGATGCGCTGGATGGGCTTCGGCCTGTTCTCGGCGACGCTGACCGGGATCGGCGCGTTGTTTGTCGGCTACCCGTTCCTCACCACCCATACCTGGCATTTCAGCCTGCCGCTGCTGGGCGATATTCATGTTGCCAGCGCGTTGTTCTTCGATGTGGGCGTATACGCCATGGTCGTCGGCTCGACGCTGTTGATGCTCACCGCCCTCGGCCACCAGTCGGTGCGCGCGCATAAACCGAGCAACCAGGCCAAAGTAGTCGCCGCCACCGAAGGAGCCGCCTGATGGAAGAAGTCATCGCAATTGCCATTGGGGTCCTGGCGGCCTCCGGCGTCTGGTTGATCCTGCGGCCACGGACGTTCCAGGTGGTGATGGGCCTGTGCCTGTTGTCCTATGGGGTCAACCTGTTCATTTTCAGCATGGGCAGCCTGTTTATCGGCAAGGAGCCGATCATCAAGGACGGCGTGCCCCAGGACCTGCTCAACTACACCGACCCCCTGCCCCAGGCCCTGGTGCTCACGGCCATCGTGATCAGCTTCGCCATGACCGCGTTGTTCCTGGTGGTGCTGCTGGCATCACGGGGCCTGACCGGCACTGACCATGTGGACGGCCGGGAGCCCAAGGAATGAATTGGGTCAACCAACTGATCGTCGCCCCGATCCTGCTGCCGTTGCTCACCGCCGCGCTGATGCTGATGCTCGGCGAAAAACGCCGCCCGCTGAAGGCCAGGATCAACCTGTTCTCCAGCGTCATTGGCCTGGGCATCGCGATCCTGCTGTTGTACTGGACGCAAAAAGGCGGCCCCGGCTCGATTGGCGTGTACCTGCCGGGCAACTGGCAGGTGCCGTTCGGCATCGTGCTGGTGGTCGACCAGCTCTCGGCGCTGATGCTGGTGCTCACCGGGATCATCGGCGTGAGCGCGCTGCTGTTCGCCATGGCCCGTTGGGACCGCGCCGGCACCAGCTTCCATGCGCTGTTCCAGATCCAGATGATGGGCCTGTACGGCGCGTTCCTCACGGCGGACCTGTTCAACCTGTTCGTGTTCTTCGAGGTGCTGCTGGCGGCGTCCTACGGCTTGATGCTGCACGGCTCGGGCCGGGCGCGGGTGTCGTCGGGGCTGCATTACATCGCGATCAACCTGTTGGCGTCGTCGCTGTTCCTGATTGGCGCGGCGATGATCTACGGCGTGACCGGCACGCTGAACTTCGCTGACCTGGCACTGAAAATCCCCCTGGTCCCCGAGGCGGATCGCGGCCTGCTGCATGCCGGTGCGGCGATCCTCGCCACCGCATTCCTGGCCAAGGCCGGCATGTGGCCGCTGAACTTCTGGCTGGCCCCCGCCTACTCCTCGGCCAGTGCGCCGGTGGCAGCGATGTTCGCGATCATGACCAAGGTCGGCGTGTACACCGTGCTGCGCCTGTGGACCCTGTTGTTCTCCGGCCAGGCCGGCGCGTCGGCGTTGTTTGGCGGCGACTGGCTGGTGTACGGCGGCATGGCCACGATCATCTGCGCGGCGCTGGCGATGGTGGCGGCGCAGCGGCTCGAGCGCATGGCCAGCTTGAGCATCCTGGTCTCGGCCGGCATCCTGCTGTCGGCCGTTGGCTTCGCCCAGCCAAGCCTGACCGCCGGAGCGCTGTTCTATCTGGTCAGCTCCACCCTGGCGTTGAGTGCGCTGTTCCTGCTGGCCGAATTGATCGAGCGCTCGCGCTCGGCCAACGACCTGCCGCTGGATGAAGAAATCGACGCACTGCCCAAGGCCATGGAATCCCTGCATCCGCGTCCTGGCGTGAACCTGGATGACGAGCAGAAAGCCGTGGTCGGCCAGGTGATTCCCTGGACCATGGCCTTCCTGGGCTTGAGCTTTGTCGCCTGCGCCCTGCTGATCATCGGCATGCCGCCGCTGTCCGGGTTTATCGGCAAGCTCAGTTTGTTGAGTGCGCTGGTTAACCCCTTGGGCCTGGGCGTCAGTGTGGATGAACCCATTCGCCCCGCGGCCTGGGGTTTGGTGGCGCTGTTGATCCTCTCGGGCCTGGCCTCGCTGATCGCCTTCGCGCGCCTGGGTATCCAGCGCTTCTGGACCCCGGAAGAGCGCCCATCGCCCTTGCTGCGCCGCTATGAATGCGTGCCGATCTTCTTCCTGCTGGGCCTGAGCATCCTGCTGACCTTCAAGGCCGAGCCGCTGATGCGCTACACCCAGGCCACTGCCCAAAGCCTGAACAACCCGGAACACTACGTGATGGCGGTGATGGCCACGCGTCCGGTCCCCAGCCCCGAAGCCAAGACCGCCGCGCTGGAGGTGCAGCCATGAAGCGCCTGTTGCCTGCCCCGTGGTTGTCCCTGGCCTTGTGGTTGCTGTGGCTGGTGCTGAACCTGTCCGTCAGCCCCGGCAACCTGCTGCTTGGCGCGCTGCTGGGCCTGCTTGCACCGCTGCTGATGGCACCGCTGCGCCCGCTGCCGATCCGCATCCGCCGCCCTGGCGTGATCATCCGCCTGTTTTTCCTGGTCGGCCGCGATGTGATCGTCTCCAACCTGCAAGTGGCCTGGGGCGTGCTGATGTGCGGCTCACGCCCACCGCGTTCGCGCTTCGTCAAAATCCCCCTGGACCTGCGCGACGCCAACGGCCTCGCCGCCCTGTCGATGATCACCACCGTGGTCCCCGGCACCATCTGGTCGGAACTGGCGCTGGACCGCAGCATCCTGCTGCTGCACGTATTCGACCTGGAGGATGAAGCGTCGTTTATCGAGCACTTCAAGACCACCTACGAGCGGCCCCTGATGGAGATCTTCGAATGAGCGCCCTGCTCTCCAATGCGATCCTGTTCAGCCTGTTCCTGTTCTCCCTGGCCATGGTGCTGACCCTGATCCGCCTGTTCAAAGGTCCCTCGGCCCAGGACCGGGTACTGGCGCTGGACTACCTGTACATCCTCGCCATGCTGATGATGCTGGTGCTGGGTATTCGTTATGCCAGCGATACCTACTTCGAAGCGGCGCTGCTGATCGCGTTGTTCGGCTTCGTCGGCTCGTTTGCCCTGGCCAAATTCCTGCTGCGCGGAGAGGTGATTGAATGATGCCGCTGTGGATGGAAGTGATAGTGGCGGTGCTGCTGGTGCTCAGCAGCGTGTTTGCGCTGATTGGCGCGATTGGCTTGCTGCGCATGAAGGACTTCTTCCAGCGCATGCATCCGCCGGCATTGGCTTCGACTCTGGGCGCGTGGTGCGTGGCGTTGGCGTCGATTGTTTACTTTTCGGTGCTCAAGTCCGGGCCGGTGCTGCACGGGTGGTTGATACCGATCCTGCTGGCGATCACGGTGCCGGTGACCACGTTGCTGCTGGCCCGCACCGCGCTGTTCCGCAAGCGCATGGCCGGTGACGACGTACCCGCCGAGGTCAGCAGCCGCCGCTGAGTGACAGACCGTACACAGTCAATATGTGGGAGGGGGCTTGCTCCCGATTGCGGTGGGTCAGCTACAGATGAGCCGACTGATCCACTGCAATCGGGAGCAAGTCGAATCGTCGCACCGCCCCTCCCACATTTGGATTTGTGCTAGACGAAAGATCGGATTCGCTCTGCCAGCTCAGCCAATTCGGCATCATCCGCCCGCACATGGTCATGGGAAGAGATATAGCCTTCATAAGCTTCGAAAAACTTATCCACCTTCGAACTCAACGGCTTGAACGCACTGTCCTGCCCCGTCCCATGCATGGGAAACAACTTCGCATGCAAGTGATCCACCCCATACCCTTCCAGCATCATCCCCGTGCGGGCCACATCGGGAAACGCCCGGTCGATCAGCAAAGCGGTTTTCTTGGTCGCGACCATCAGACCAGCCAGCACCTCATCCGACTGCGCAAACGCATAACTGCCGTAATGCTGTTTGGGGATGACCACGCTGAAGCCTGGGGTGTTGGGGAAGATCGAGAGGAACGCCATGTGGTGGTCGTCTTCCCACAGGATGTGGGCGGGGGAAGTTTTGCGGACAATGCTGCAGAAAATACAATCCATTTGAATTACCGCCAGTTTCGTCTTGGGTTTGGTCGTGGCAATCATCTAAAGCTAGGATGGAATGAGCGTCAAACCCTACGGGCATTTTGGGAAATGTCCTAAGACCTGGGTATGCCCGCTGTGCTGAGACAGGAGTTCACCATGGATAAAAACATTATTGTCATCGGCGGCGAGTCCAGCGAAGACATGACACGCATGACCGGCATCGACGAATATATCGTCGCTTCGTCGGGCAAAACCCAGCCCACGGTGCTCTATATCTCCACCGCCAATGGCGATGACCGTACGAAGATTGCCGACTTCACGCTCAAATACCAAAGCGCCGGCTGCACCGTTGTGCCATTGACGTTTTTCATTCCGCCTTTTCCAGCCCCGGGTCATGTTGCCGCGCTGTTTGAGCAGGCTGACATCATCTATGTGGCCGGCGGCAACACCCGAGCCTTGCTGGCCATCTGGCGTGAATTTGACGTGACCGCCCTTTTGAAGCAAGCCCAGGAACACGGCAAAGCGCTTTGCGGCGTCAGTGCCGGCGCCATCTGCTGGTTCGACCACGGGCATTCCGACTCAGGAGGCGTATATGCGCTGATCGACGGGCTGGGTTTTCTCCCTGGCGCGCTGTGCCCGCACTTCAGTTCAGAGGTGGGGAGAGAATCTTCGTTTGTTGAACTGGTTCGACTTAAAAACATACACCCCGCCTACGCGCTGGATGACGGCGTTGCCCTGCATTTCAAGAACGGTGAATACCATGCGACTGTCCATAACGACGCAGCTGGTAGCGCTTATGAGGTCAGCAACACCTCGATATTGGTCGTAGAGAAACTTCCTACAAAGATTTAGTGTTGTCGCTCGGAAAATGGCTTTCTAATCTTAGGTGGTCGCTGCAAATTCAGCGACCGGGTTTCGCAGCCCGATTAGACTCTAGGTGACTCCAATACTCTGGGAGCTTCGCCATGATTAAAGACAATTCGAATCCGCCGCTGGATTCATCTTCGCTTCACGCTTGTGCTGATCAAGCGATTAACCATCATTTGAATCCGTCTTCAACGCCTGGGCCACCTGATGACGGGCTAGGTCTTTTTACTGTACGTAAAGGACTGGATGCCGAGACACTACTGGTCAATGCTTCGGAGGACCTTGCGTCAGTTCAGGCATTGGCTAGTCATTTAGCCTTTGAGATTGATGGCACACCACGCAGCGTGGCACTAGGGATTTGCCGAATGGTGGAAACTATCCAGCTTCTGGTGAATGAAGCACTGAATGAGCATTGCGCGGGAATTGAAAAATAGTAGGCGACGAATGCCGTCATTACCTTCGCTCACACAACCACAGCAAAACGCCCCTGCATAACGGGGCGTTTTTCTTCTCGCACAAAACCGAATAATCCTACATCCCGCTCGCACGATAAAAGGCGAAACATCCGATATTTCCTATTTACATTTTTCCGTATGTTTATGGTGAATAAATCAGGATACCAACTTCCATGGCTAACCACGGTTACATGTCCATTAACGGAAAATCTCAAGGCCTGATCTCGGCTGGCTGCTCAACTCAAGACTCTATTGGCAACAAATGTCAGGAGGGGCACAGGGATGAAATCATGGTGATGTCCTTCAACCACAATATGCTCAACACCGGCAACGTCAGTGCTTCCACTCACGGCCCTGTGGTCATCACAAAAAGCATTGATAAATCCTCGCCCTTGCTGGCCGTGGCGTTATCCAACAGAGAAGAACTGAACTGCGTCATCAACTTCTATCGAATTTCACAGTTTGGTCGGCACGAAAAATACTACACCGTCGATATAAGGGGCTGCATCATTGCCAGCCTGACCGTCGACGTTCCCCATTCCGTACTCCTGAATGATGTAGACGCACAAGAACATCTGTCGATTTGTTATCGGGAAATTATCTGGACACATCACATCGCGGGGACCAGCGGCTATGGCTCATGGGAAACCGGGCGATGAACTCAAAGAACAAAAATCAAACGCCTACTTTCTATGACTTGGGGGTAGTCAGCCAAGCCGCTGCAAAACTGACCAATCATGCGTGCGCAATAAGTGCCCGACATCTACAGGATGGCGTTAATCGTTCGATATTCAATCGGGAAGTGGCCTATTACGCTCGCAGTATTGTTAACGATGTGGAGCAGGGAAAAAAGACGGTTGCGCAGGGGCTCGTGGAGATAAAAACCGAACAACAAAGCCTGCTGAACCAGTCAATGGAGATTGGGCGTAAAGGTATTGGAGTTGTAGCAGGCGCGCTGCAAATGGCCACAGGAGCTGGAATTTGCTACGCATCAGTTGGCACGCTCTGTCTCATTGCGGGGGTGCCGCTGATCGCACATGGTGCAAATAACGTATATGAGGGTGGGCGTAATCTAGTGACGGGACAATCAGATGCGGTCGGCCCGGTTCGTGCTGCATATCAGTCGGCCGCATTCGCTATGGGTCATGATGAACGAGCAGCCAATATGGCCTACGGTGCAGCTGATATTGGCTTATCCGTCTACAGTGCTGCGAGACACGTACTTAAACCTGATGCTTGGCGCCTATTTAGATACCTCCCAACCGATTACATCCGAGCGTACAAAACAATGACCCCAACTACGATGGGAATCGAAGTCTATACAGATTTTCAAACGATAAAGCAGATGTACGACGAGGAAAAACATTGACACTCTGGTTCGTTTTGACTTTCCCGCTATTTGCCACATGGGGAATTCTTTGCGCATACACACTAAAAATACGCTTCTCTGGAACCGAGTATTTTCTTGCAAAATTTCTACTATGTTTAATATTTAATGGCTTTTTTTCGATCACATACTTAAGCATGATCGAAAAAAACAACTTTCCCTTACTCGGATACAACCCAGATCTTATATCAAACTACCCCTTCATTGGATGGATTGCTTTTTTCTGTATACCCGCTCACGCGGGGGCTCTACCTGTTAGATGGGAAATCAGATGGTGGTTTTGATGAGAGCGCTATAAATCCAGCTAGTTTGACGCATACTAATCTCCATACTACAAAAAACGCCCCGAACCAGTCGGGGCGTTTTTTTATTCAACGTACAGCAACCAACCGTCAGTCAGCCAACCGCCAAGTAGTCCCACCTTTCCCATCTTCCAACACCACACCCATCGCGGTCAGTTGGTCACGGATACGGTCGGATTCCGCCCAGTCTTTACTGGCACGAGCCGCCAGACGCGCCTGGATCAGCGCATCCACCTGCGCCGCATCCACACGCCCTTCGGCGCCGGCCTGCAGGAACTCGTCGGCTTCCATCTGCAGCACGCCCAGCACACTGGCCAGTTCTTTCAGGCGCGCCGCCAGGCCCGCCGCCGCGTCGAGATCACTCTCACGCAAACGGTTGATCTCGCGCACCATCTCGAACAGCACCGCACAGGCTTCCGGTGTGCCGAAGTCATCGTTCATGACTTCGGTAAACCGTGCCACGAACGCTTCGCCGCCGGCCGGCGCCACGGATGGCAGGCCTTTCAACGCGTGGTAGAACCGCTCCAGGGCGCCCTTGGCGTCCTTGAGGTTGTCTTCGGAGTAGTTGATGGCGCTGCGGTAGTGGCTGGACACCAGCAGGTAACGCACCACTTCCGGGTGGTACTTTTCCAGCACGTCGCGGATGGTGAAGAAGTTGTTCAAGGACTTGGACATCTTCTCGCCATTGATGCGGATCATGCCGCAGTGCATCCAGGCGTTGGCGTAGGTCTTGCCGGTGGCGGCTTCGCTCTGGGCGATTTCGTTTTCGTGGTGCGGGAACTCGAGGTCGCTGCCGCCGCCATGAATGTCGAAGGTCTCGCCCAGGCAGCAGGTGGACATCACCGAGCATTCGATGTGCCAGCCCGGACGCCCGGCGCCCCATGGCGATTCCCAGCTCGGCTCGCCGGGCTTGGTGCCTTTCCACAGCACGAAGTCGAGCGGATCCTGCTTGGCTTCGTCGACTTCGATGCGCGCGCCGATGCGCAGGTCTTCGATTTTCTTGCGCGACAGCTTGCCATAGCCCATGAACTTGGCGACGCGGTAGTACACGTCACCGTTGCCAGGAGCGTAGGCGTAACCCTTGTCGATCAAGGTCTGGATCATGGCGTGCATGCCGGGGATGTGGTCCGTGGCACGCGGTTCCATGTCCGGCTTGAGGATGTTGAGGCGCGCCTCGTCCTCGTGCATGGCGGCGATCATGCGCTCGGTCAGCGCGTCGAACGACTCGCCGTTTTCGTTGGCACGGTTGATGATCTTGTCGTCGATGTCGGTGATGTTGCGCACGTACGTCAAGTCATAGCCGCTGAAACGCAACCAGCGGGTCACCAGGTCGAAGGCAACCATGCTGCGGCCGTGGCCGATGTGGCAGTAGTCGTACACGGTCATGCCGCACACGTACATGCGCACCTTGTTGCCATCCAGCGGCTTGAAGACTTCTTTGGTCTTGCTGAGCGTGTTGTAGATCGTTAGCACGATGTTTCCCTTAAATCACTGGCCCCACGAATCTCGCAAGGTCACGGTACGGTTGAATACCGGAGCGCCTGGTTTCGAGTCCTTGATATCCGCGCAAAAGTAGCCTTCGCGCTCGAACTGGAAACGGTCTTCCGGCTGTGCGTCGCCAAGCGATGGCTCGGCACGACAACCAGTGAGTACTTGCAGGGAATCAGGGTTGATGTTGTCGAGGAAACTCGCGCTGTCTTCAGCCTTCTCAGGGTTTGGCGAGCGGAACAGACGATCGTACAGGCGCACTTCGCACTCGATGCTGGCAGCGGCAGGCACCCAGTGGACCACGCCTTTGACCTTGCGGCCTTCGGGGTTCTTGCCCAGGGTGTCCGGATCGTACGAGCAGCGCAGCTCGACGATGTTGCCGTCGGCGTCCTTGATCGCTTCGTCCGCACGGATCACGTAGCTGCCGCGCAGGCGCACTTCGCCGTTCGGCTCCAGGCGCTTGTAGCCTTTTGGCGGCTCTTCCATGAAGTCGTCACGGTCGATGTAGATCTCGCGGGCGAATGGCAACTTGCGCACGCCCAGCTCTTCTTTCTGCGGGTGACGCGGCAGTTCGAGGTTCTCGACCTGGCCTTCGGGGTAGTTGGTGATCACGACTTTCAACGGGCGCAGCACGCACATGGCGCGCGGGGCGTTGGCGTCGAGGTCCTGACGGATGCTGAATTCCAGCATGCCGAAATCGACCACGCCGTCGGAACGGTTGGTGCCGACCATGTCGCAGAAGTTGCGGATCGAGGCCGGGGTGTAGCCACGGCGACGGAAGCCCGACAGTGTGGACATGCGCGGGTCATCCCAGCCATGTACGTGCTTTTCATCCACCAGTTGCTTGAGCTTGCGCTTGCTGGTGATGGTGTAGTTCAGGTTCAGGCGGCTGAACTCGTACTGACGCGGGTGCGCCGGGACCGGCAGGCTGTCGAGGAACCATTCGTACAGCGGACGATGGCTCTCGAACTCCAGGGTGCAGATGGAGTGGGTGATGCCTTCGATGGCGTCCGACTGGCCGTGGGTGAAGTCGTAGTTCGGGTAGATGCACCACTTGTCGCCGGTCTGGTGGTGATGGGCGTGGCGGATGCGGTACATGATCGGGTCGCGCAGGTTCATGTTCGGCGAGGCCATGTCGATCTTGGCGCGCAGCACGCGGGCGCCGTCCGGGAACTCACCGGCGCGCATGCGGGCGAACCAGTCGAGGTTCTCTTCTACGGAGCGGTCGCGGAACGGGCTGTTCTTGCCCGGTTCGGTCAGCGTTCCACGGTATTCCTTGGCCTGCTCCGGGGTGAGGTCGTCGACGTAGGCCTTGCCGGCCTTGATCAGCTCGACGGCCCAGTCGAACAACTGGTCGAAGTATTTGGAGGCATAGCGCACTTCACCGGACCATTCGAAGCCCAGCCACTTGATGTCGCTTTCGATGGCGTCGATGTATTCCTGGTCTTCCTTGGCCGGGTTGGTGTCGTCGAAACGCAGGTGCGTGACGCCACCGAACTCCTGGGCCAGGCCGAAGTTCACACAGATCGACTTGGCGTGACCGATGTGCAGGTAGCCGTTGGGCTCTGGCGGGAAGCGGGTGACGATCTGCGTGTGCTTGCCCGAATCCAGGTCCGCCTGGATGATCGGGCGCAGGAAATTGACCGGGACGGCAGGTCCGGCCTTGGAATTCGAGGTAGGGTCGACAGTGGGCTTGCTCATAGGATCCTTGAACAGACAGGTTCGTGGCCGGTTGGGGCCAGATAAAACAAAGGCGATATCATAGCTGATGCTGTCAAGACACTGACAGGTCACGACCAAAAACTGCTGCTTTAATTAACCGGGCGGTAAAAAACCACCTCGAAATTCCTGCCGGGCACGCTAAACTGCGCGCCTTGGCCGCCGTTTAGCCAGACAGGTAAGGCGCCCCAGGCGTCCAAACCCACGAATTCCCTGAAAAGAGTAGTGAACATGACTCAAGTCAAACTGACCACCAACCACGGTGACATCGTCATCGAGCTGAACGCCGAGAAAGCGCCGATCACCGTCGCCAACTTCATCGAGTACGTTAAGGCCGGCCACTACGAAAACACGGTTTTCCACCGTGTCATCGGTAACTTCATGGTCCAGGGCGGCGGTTTCGAGCCTGGCATGAAAGAAAAGAAAGACAAGCGCCCAAGCATCCAGAACGAAGCGGACAACGGCCTTTCCAACGACAAGTACACCGTCGCCATGGCCCGTACCATGGAGCCGCATTCGGCCTCCGCGCAGTTCTTCATCAACGTGGCCGACAATACCTTCCTGAACCACAGCGGCAAGAACGTACAGGGCTGGGGCTACGCCGTGTTCGGTAAAGTCACCGAAGGCCAGGACGTTGTCGACAAGATCAAAGGCG
The DNA here is from genome assembly GCF_032424295.1 of Pseudomonas sp. JV449. Taxonomy (NCBI): domain Bacteria; kingdom Pseudomonadati; phylum Pseudomonadota; class Gammaproteobacteria; order Pseudomonadales; family Pseudomonadaceae; genus Pseudomonas; species Pseudomonas sp. JV449. Next base: position 270,213 of record NZ_VYKD01000019.1, read on the forward strand.
TGTCGACCACCTCCAAGGCCGGTCACCAGGACGTTCCGGTCGAAGACGTGATCGTCGAGAAAGCCGAGATCGTTGAGTGATATTACTGATTTCAGATTTGCATCTGGAAGAGGAGCGCCCGGACATTACCCGGGCGTTTCTGGATCTGCTTCACAACCGCGCCCGTGGCGCCCAGGCGTTGTACATTCTGGGGGACTTCTTTGAAGCCTGGATTGGCGACGATGGGATGACGCCCTTCCAGCGTTCGATCTGCGAGGCTCTGCGCGAGCTGAGCGACAGCGGCACCCCGATTTTTATCATGCATGGCAACCGCGACTTCCTGCTCGGCAAGGCGTTCTGCAAAGCGGCAGGCGCCACCTTGCTCAAGGACCCGAGTGTCGTGCAGCTCGCAGGCGAACCCGTGCTGTTGATGCACGGCGACAGCCTCTGCACCCGCGACCTTGGCTATATGAAGCTGCGGCGCATCCTGCGTAATCCCATCGTGCTGTTTATCCTGCGTCACCTGCCGTTGCGCACCCGCCATCGGCTGGCGCGCAAGCTGCGCAGTGAAAGCCGCGCGCAAACGCGCATGAAGGCCAACGACATTGTCGATGTGACGCCCGAGGAAGTGCCGCGGGTGATGCAGCAGTTCGGCGTGCGCACCCTGGTCCACGGCCACACGCACCGCCCGGCGATCCATAAGCTGCAGATTGGCGACCAGGCGGCCAAGCGCATTGTGCTGGGGGATTGGGACAAGCAGGGCTGGGCGTTGCAGGCGGATGAGCAAGGCTTTCAGTTGGCGGCGTTTGACTTCGTCAATCCGCAGCTGGCGTTGCCTGGCGCCTGATCCTCAAACACCACTGATCCAATGTGAACAGAGATCAAAATGTGGCAGGGGGCTTGCCCTAATGCCAGTCAGTTAAGGCTTTTTGTAGGAGCGAGCTTGCTCGCGAAAAACGCCCAGGCAACGCGTTCATTCTCGATAAGCGCGGTGGCCCTGAGTTCTTCGCGAGCAAGCTCGCTCCTACAGTGAATCACTTTCGCTTAACTGAACGGCATTAGGGCAAGCCCCCTCCCACAATTGATTGCATTTCAGTCTTTGCCAATCAGTGGCCGGACGCTTCCGGCCCTGCCTTGGCGCCAAACGGCGGTTTGGCCAGCCACACCAGCAGCATCAACCCCATGAACATCCACCCCAGCAACGTGAAGTAATCCACGGTGGACATCATGTACGCCTGGCTGGTGAGGATCTGGTCCAGTTGCGCGTAGGCCTTGTGCCCTGCCCCACCGAGCGCCTGCAGCGCGTCGCGGGTGGCCGAGTCATAGGTGGTCATGTTCTCGCTCATGTACGCATGGTGCTGGTCCGCCCGGCGAATCCAGATCCAGGTGGTCAGCGAGGCCGCAAAGCTGCCGCCCAGGGTCCGCAGAAAGGTCGCAAGACCGGCGCCATCGGCGATCTGGTGCGGTGGCAGGTCGGACATCAGGATGCTCAAGGTCGGCATGAAGAACAGCGCCACGCCGATGCCCATGAACAGCTGCACCAGGGCGATGTGGGTGAAGTCCACCTCATTGGTGAAGCCCGCGCGCATAAAGCAGCTCAGACCAATCGCCAGGAACGCCAGGCCTGCCAGCAGGCGCAGGTCGAACTTGTGCGCGTACTTGCCCACGAACGGTGACATCAGCACCGGCAGGATGCCGATCGGCGCCACCGCCAGGCCGGCCCAGGTGGCGGTGTAGCCCATCTGAGTTTGCAGCCATTGCGGCAGGATCAGGTTGATGCCGAAGAAGCCCGCGTAGCCGAGGATCAACACAATCGTGCCGATGCGAAAGTTACGGTAGGCAAACAGCCGCAGGTTGACCACCGGGTGCTTGTCGGTCATTTCCCAGATGATGAACACCGCCAGGGCAATCACCGAAATCGCCGCGCCCACAATGATGAAGTTGGATTCGAACCAGTCCAGGTCGTTGCCCTTGTCGAGGATGATCTGCAGCGCGCCGACGCCCACGATCAGGCTCAACAGCCCGACGTAATCCATCGGCTGGTAGCTGGTGGTCACCGGGCGCTTCTTCAATTGCGCACGCACCACCATCACCGCAAAGATGCCGATGGGGACGTTGATAAAGAAGATCCACGGCCAGCTGTAACTGTCAGTGATCCAGCCGCCGAGGATCGGCCCCGCAATCGGCGCCACCACCGTGACCATCGCCAGCAACGCCAGGGCCATGCCACGCCTCGCCGGCGGGTAGACCGCGATCAGCAGTGTCTGGGTCATCGGGTACAACGGCCCGGCCACCAGGCCTTGCAGCACCCGGAAGCCGATCAATTCGGGCATCGAAGTGGAAATACCACAGAGGAACGAGGCCAGCACAAACAGCATGGTGGCCCACAGGAACAGCTTCACTTCGCCAAACCGCCGGCTCAACCAACCGGTCAGCGGCAAGGCGATGGCGTTGCTCACCGCAAACGAGGTGATCACCCAGGTGCCCTGCTCCGAACTCACGCCGAGGTTGCCGGAAATGGTCGGCAAGGCCACGTTGGCGATGGTGGTGTCGAGCACCTGCATAAAGGTCGCCAGCGACAGGCCAATGGTGGCCATCAACAGGCTGGGCGGCGTGAAGGAGGCGTTATTGCTCATCAGCGTTGCGCAGCCTTGGGCGCAGCGATGCTGTTGGCATGGATCAACTCGGTGATCATGGCGTCAGCCTCGGCCAATTGGCGGTCGTACACGTTGGTGGTGAAGGTCGCCTTTTGCGGCGCCTGTTGCGCCAATACCGGGCCGCTCTGGTCATGCAGGTCGACATTGACGACGGTGCTCAGGCCGACCCGCAGCGGGTGCTTGGCCAGTTCTTCGGCATTGATGTGGATGCGTACCGGCACCCGTTGCACGATCTTGATCCAGTTACCGGTGGCGTTCTGCGCCGGCAGCAGGGCAAACGCACTGCCGGTGCCGGCGCCAAGGCTATCCACGGTGCCGCTGAATTTCACGTCGCTGCCGTAGATATCCGACTCGATGTCCACCGGCTGGCCAATGCGCATGTCGCGCAGTTGGGTTTCCTTGAAGTTGGCGTCGATCCACAGCTGGTTCAGCGGGATCACCGCCATCAACGCCGTACCCGGCTGCACGCGCTGGCCCAGTTGCACGGTGCGCTTGGCCACGTAGCCGGTGACCGGCGCGATCAAGGTGCTGCGCGCATTGGCCAGGTAAGCCTGGCGCAGTTGCGCGGCGGCGGCCTGCACGTCCGGGTGGGACGAGATCACGGTGTCATCCACCAGCGCATTGCTGGTCTTGAGTTGCTGCTCAAGGTTGGTCAGCGCGTTTTTCGCAGCCGTCAGGCTGTCACGGGCGTGGGACAGCTCTTCCTGGGAAATCGCGCCGCCCTGGGCCAGGGTCTTGCGACGGTTGAAGTTGTCCTGGGCAGTTTGCACATCGGCTTTCTGTGCGTTGACCTGGGCTTTCATGCCATCGACGTTGCTGTACAAGCCCCGCACCTGGCGCACGGTGCGGGCCAGGTTGGCCTGGGCGCTTTGCAGGCCGACGGCGGCGTCATTGGGGTCGAAGTTGATCAGCACCTGGCCTTCGTGAACCAGGTCGCCATCGTCGGCGCCGATGCTGACCACGGTGCCGGTGACCAGCGGGGTGATTTCCACCACGTTGCCGTTCACATAGGCGTCGTCGGTGCTCTCGTTGAAGCGCCCGTAGAATTCATACCAGCCCCATACGCCCACGACACCGAGGATGACGATCAGCGCGAGGCCGATCAGCATGACCTTGCGTTTGCGTGGGTTGTTGTCTTTGGGTTGTTCTGTAGCGTTGGTGTTTTCGGCAGTGGCCATGACAAATACCTCAAATTATTCCGTGCGTGTGGCTGGGGTGGTCGACGCCACGTTGTCGGCGCTGTATCCGCCACCCAGGGCCTGCATCAATTGAATCGACAGATCGATTTGCCCGGCATTCAGGGTCGCCAGCTGACGCTGGGCCTGCAGCAATTGCTGCTCGATGCTGAGCACGTCCAGGTAGTTACCGACCCCTGAGCCGTAGCGCTGGACCACGGTGTCGTAGGACTGCTGGGCAATGTCCGTGGCGTGTTGCTGGGCCTGGATCTGCCGACCGGTTTCGCGCAGTTGCGAAAGGGTGTTGCCGATATCGCCCAAGGCCTGCACCAGGGTTTTGTTGTACTGGGCCACGGCCAGGTCGTAGTCGGCATCGCGCGCATCGAGGTCGGCGCGCAGGCGGCCGCCATCGAAGATCGGCAACGAGATCGTCGGCGCAATGTTGAAGAAGCGACTGGCCGAGCCGAACATCGCATCCCCCAGCAACGACTCGGCCCCGGCGCTCGCGCTGAGATTGAGGTTGGGGTAGAAGCGCGTCTTGCTGGCGGCGATGTCCTTGCTCGCAGCCTCGACTCGCCAGCGCGCGGCGATCAGGTCCGGGCGGCGGCCCAGCAGCTCGGCGGGCAACACCGAAGGCACGGCGACAGCGGCGGGCTTGAGCACATTCGGACGAGCCAGTTCGCCGCCTCGGTCCGGGCCTTTGCCGAGCAATACGGCGAGTGCGATCTGGGCGCTCTGCAGTTGTTTGTCGGCATCGATCAATTGCGACTGGGAGCTGGCTTCCAGGCTTTCGGTCTGCTGGTACTGGTACTGGCTGTCGATGCCCGCAGCCAGGCGGCGCTTGCTCAGGTCGAGCATTTGCCGGGTGCGCTTGAGGTCATCGCCGGCCAGGTCGCGCACGATGTGCGCCTGGCCCAGGTCGCTGTAGGCCTTGGCCACATCGGCAGCGAGGGTCAGGCGCGCGGCCTGCTGGTCGACTTCGGCGGCGCGGGCCTGGCCCAGCGCGGCTTCCCAGGCGGCGCGCTGGCCACCCCAGAGGTCGAAGTTGTAATTGAAGCTGGCGCCGATATTACGCACGGTCGAGTAGGCATCGCCCTCGCCGCGCGGGTCCTGGTCCTTGGCCAGGCGTGAACGGCTCACGCCGGCGCTGGCATCCAGGGTCGGCATGCGTGCGGCATTCGCGGCATAGGCGGCGGCTTCGGCCTGATGGGCACGGGCGCTGGCGACTTGCATGTCGGGGCTGTTTTGCAGGGCTTCCTGGATCAGGCCGTCGAGCTGCGGGTCGCCGAGGTTTTTCCACCAGTCGGCGCTGGGCCAGGCGGCACTCGACAGGGTCACCCCGCTCAGGGATTTACCGGTCTGCAAGGTGTTGGCGTCGAGGCGCCGGCCCTGGGTGTCGAGGCCGCTGTAGTTGGCGCAACCGGCCATGCTCATGGCCACGAGCACCAGGCATAGGGCACGTGTGTTCATGCTTTACCTACCCGCTGCAGGGTGATGGGATCACCGGCAGCTATCAGAATTTTCTTGAGAATCCGTTCCAGGGTTTCCAGCTCGCCAGCCTCAAGTACGCCCGCCAGTTGGTTCAACGCCTGGGCGCCTATGTGCGGCAGCATGTCTGCCAGGCGCTGGCCGTCGGCAGTCAGCACCAACTGCACCTGGCGGCGGTCCTGCTCGGAGCGTTTGCGGTCCAGCAGGCCTTTCTGCTCGAGGCGGTCAAGCATGCGGGTCATCGAACCGCTGTCCAGGGACAGGTTGCGGCACAGCTCGGCCGGGGTGTCGACGCCGAACTGGGCCATGATGATCAGCACCTTGAACTGCGCGGCCGTGATGCCGTGGGGTTCCATGTGGGTGTCGATGATGCGGTCCTTGAGGAGCGCCGCACGGCCCAGCAACAGCCCGAGGTGGCAGTTGTGGAAGTTTTCAGGGGTGAAGTGGGGCATCGGAAGTCACCTTATTACTGCCTAGGCAGTGAATGTATGACGAGATGTTACTGCCTAGGCAGCGAAAGTCAAATGGAATAATTAGCTTGCTTGCTAATTTCACGACCGGCGGGCTGGAATGCAAACCAATGTGGGAGGAGGCTTGCCAGTCAGTTAAGGCTTTTTGTAGGAGCGAGCTTGCTCGCGAAAAACTCACAGGCGCCGCGTTCATTCAGGAAGCACGCGTTATCGTTGACGTTTTTCGCGAGCAAGCTCGCTCCTACAGGAGGCGATGTACGCTTAACTGACTGGCATTAGGGCAAGCCCCCTCCCACATTTTTTGATCGAGCAGGACTCAGAAATCGCGCTTGTAGAAGATGTCGAGGGAACTGGCCACGCCACTCGCCACTTCCAGGTACACCTTTTTGCTCAGCAGGTAACGCAAGGCAATGGTGCTGGCCGGTTCGAACACCCCTACCCCGTAACGCAGGCTGAGTTTCTCGGTGATCTTGCCGCTGGCCACCACTGCCGTATTGTTGCCGCTGCCCTGGGTGTCGAGGTCGAAGTCGCGAATCCCCAGTTTGTTGGCAAGATCCGAGGTGACCCCGGCGCTGCCCATCAGGCCCAGGCCGAGGGCGGCCTGGGCAAGCATGTTGTTGTCTTCGCCGGTAGAGCTCAGCGGACGGCCCAGCACCAGGTAGGACAGTGCCTGTTCCTGGCTCATGGCCGGTTCCGAGAAGATCTGCGTGGTGGGCTGCTCGGCGCTGCCGCTGAGGCGGATACCGGCGACTACATCGTCGGTCTTGCGGATCGCTTCGATATCCAGGTACGGCTGGTCGAGCGGCCCGGCGAACAGCAGGCGTGCGCGGCGCACATCCAGGCGCTGACCATAGGCGCGGTAGCGACCGTCGTTGAGCCACAGCTCGCCACGGGTGTCCATGTTGTCGCCGATGTGCACATGGCCCTGCACCTTGGCGGTGAGGCCGAAGCCCGAGAAGTTGAGCTGGTCTTCGCCCACCGCCACGTCGATATCCATGGCCATGGCCATCGGCGGCTTGCCCTCTTCGGTCTGGCTGCCGACGATTACGGTGTCATCCGAGACCTTGACCGTCGAAGGCGGCAGTTCGCGCACGGTGATGTCGCCGCGCGGGATCCGCACCTTGCCGGCAATCGCCAGTTTGTCGTTCTTCAGGCTGATCTTCAGGTCCGGGGCCACTTCGAGCACCGCATAGGGCTCCACCGTGACCGGCAGTTGCGAGCCTTGCAGGCTGAGGTCCACCACCAGGGCCTGGCCCCAGTCGATCTGGCCCTTGAGGCTGCCCTGCCCGGCCTTGCCACTGCGCCATGCGCCGTTCAACTGCACGCTTTCACCGGCAATCAGCGCCTGCACGTTCAGGCCTTCAAGGCTGATGGGCAGCTCCGGCCCGGAGACTTCGCCGCCCACCAGATTGACGTTACCGTTGACCTGCGGCGCCAGCAGGCCACCGGCGATCCGGCCGCTGCCATTGAGCTTGCCGCTGAGTTTCTCGACCATCGGCACAAACGGCCGCGCCACGGCGAGATCCAGACCGGTGAGGCTGAAGTTGCCGCTGATCGGCTTGTTTTTCGGCAATGGGTTGATCTGCGCCTGCAACAGCAACTCGCCGAGCTTGCCGCCTCTGAAGTTCAGCTGGGTGTCGATGCGCTTGGGGTTGAGGGTGGTTTCCAGCTTGAGGGTGTCGTAGGGGAAATCCAGCCACTGGTCCTTGTCCTTGACCCGCAGGGTGCCGCCGCTGGCATCCACCGCGACCACGCCTTTGGGGCCGCTGTCGGGAAGGTCCAGTTGGACGTCGGCGTTGAGCTTGCCCTGCCAGGCGAAGTCCTTGGGCAGAAACGCCGCCAGGCTGTCGATGGGGAATTGCTTGAGGTGGTAGCGCAATTTGGGTTCGGGCATCAGGCGCTGGTCTTCACCGCACAGGCTGGCGGCGCCGGAGATCCAGCAGTGGGCCGCGAAGGTCAACTTGCCGTCGGCCATGTGCTCGATTTTTGCCGGCGCTTGCAGCTTCCAGTCCTGGCCACCCGCCTGCACATCGCCACTGGCCAGGCGACCGCGCCAGTTGCCTTTGTCGAGGTTGCCATCCAGGGCCAGGACCAGTTTGACCAAGGGGCCGGCCAGGTCGAGTTGGACCTTCTGGCTCCTGATATCGCCCTGAGCGCTGGCGGTGAGCGTGCCAACCTGGGTGTCACCGCTTTGAATGCCGCTGCCCTTGAGGCCGATTTTCGCGCGCTGGGCAGTGTCCAGGGTCGCGTCCAGGCTCAGGCTTTGCAGGCGATTATCGGCGAACGCCAGTTGCTGGCCCTTGAGGTCGAGTTTGCCTTGAGGCGCCTTGAGGCTGCCGGCCACGTCGAGTCGGCCATTCACCTGACCACGCAACTGCGGCCACAGCTGGGCCAGGCGCGCCAGCTTGATGTCGATCTGCCCGGCCAGGCGTTGCTGCAGGCTGCCGCTGCCGTTGATGCGGTTGTCGCCCAGGCGGATATCCAGGTTGGCCAGGGTCCATTGCTCGCCCGCGCCTTCGGCCTTGGCCGCCAGCACGGCGGTTTGCCCACGCAGGCGGCCCTTGAGGTCGAGGTCGGCGTTGAGTTTGAGCTGTTCGTTTTTGAATTCACCTTTGCTGCGTAAGGGGCCAGCCAACGTGCCCGGCAATTCCGCCACCCAGTACGCCGGGTTCAGCGCCGACAGGTCCAACGCGGTATCCCAGGCGATGCCATCGGCAAATTGCAGGCTCAGGTGCCCTTCGGCCTTGCCTTGGCCGGCGGTCAGTTTCAGCTCCGGCAGGAAGATTTGCGTGAGGTCGCCACTGAATGGCGTGACCAGATTGAATTTGCCGGCCGGGCCGTCGAGGTCGGCCTTGAGGTTGCCGAGGTAGTTGCCGTCTTTGTAGGAAACCTCACCGTTGAAGGTGCGCAGCACCACCTGTGGCTCGTCGATCAGCGGGTAGAGGCGATGCCAGGGAAAGTCCAGCCAGTCAATCTTGGCGTCGGCGCTGAAGCCTTGTTGCCAGTCCATCTGGGCCGTTAATTTGAGGCTTTGCTGCTCGCCGGCGTTCAGGTCCAGCCCGGAAATTTGCGCGCCCTTGGCGTCGACCGTGCCTTGCAGCAACAGGTCCACCGGGCCTTTTTCCGCCGGCAGCACAGCCTTGCCCAACAGTTGGTAGCCACTGCCCAGGTCGCCCTTGGCGGTGAGGTCCAGTTGATTGAGTTGCAGGGTGTCGGGCAGATCAGCGCTGGGTTTGAAGCCATCGGCAGTGATGTGCAGTTGGGCCGGGAGGTTGTCCGCCAGGGGTTGCAGCTCGCCCTTGAGCTTGGCCGGCAGGTAGCCGCTGCTGTCGGCGTCGAGCCTGAGGGTCTTGAGCAGGTCGCCCTCGACCTTGAGCGCCACCGTCCACGGCGCGCCGTCGGGGGCGTAGGGCAGGTTCAGATTGCCGCTGGCGGTCAGCGGCCAGTCGCCGCTGGGTTGCAACAGGCCGTTCAGGTCCAGCACCAGGCCGTCCCGTTGCAGGTGCACCGTGTCAATCTGCATACCGGCGGCGGTCCAGTGCGCGGCCAGTTGCAGGCCCTTGAGTTGTTCGCTGCCGTTAAGCAGCAGGCTGCCGACACGAACGTCGCCCAACTGAATGGAAACGGGCAGCTTCAGGTCGGGCAATTGAATCGGCCCGCTGCTTTCTTCGGTGCTCGGCGCAACGTCCAGGCGGACTTGCTCCACATCCACGCGATTGATGCACAGGGTCATGCGCAACAGGCACGCCGGCGACCAGTCAAACGTCGGCGCATCGAGTTCGACGCGACTGCCGTCCTGCGCCCACAACAGATGATCGGCGCGCCACTGGCCGCCCAGACGGCCGTGGAAATTCTCTACGCTCAAACCCGGTACACGCCCCAGCGCCCAGCGACTGCCCGCCTGGGTGCCGAGGACTGCCCACAGGGCCAGCAACAGCACGACAAGGATGGCCAACACGGCCAGCCCCGCTATTTTCACACCACGCATCACAGCTCAGGTCCCATGGAAAAGTGCAATCGAACGCCGCCCGGGTCTTCCAGGGCATGGGCCAGGTCCAGGCGGATCGGCCCGACCGGCGAGACCCAGCGGATGCCGACACCCACACCGGTCTTCAAGCTGGGCAACTCCAGGGAGTTGAACGAGTTGCCCTGGTCGATAAAGGTCGCAATCCGCCATTTTTCGGCGATGGAATATTGATACTCGGCACTCAGGGCCACCATGTAGCGGCCGCCGATACGGTCGCCCCGGTCATTCTCCGGCGACAGGGTCTGGTACTCGTAGCCGCGCACACTCTGATCACCACCGGCGAAGAACCGCAGCGATGGTGGCACCGACTTGTAGCCGTTGGTGGCACTGCCGCCGACCTGGGCCCGCGCCAAGAAGCGGTGGTTGTCCCACAGGGTGGTCAGGCCCTTGACCATGGCCGTGCCGTACAGCAGGTTGGTGTCGGAGCCCAGCCCCTCCTTCGCCACCTTGCTGTCGAATTGCAGGCGGTAGCCGTTGTGGGGGTCGATGCGGTTATCACTGCGCAGGTAGGAATAACTCACACCCGGCATCACCAGGTTACTGAGGCCCGAGTCATTGCCCAGGCGGTATTCTTCGCGCTGGTATTTGAGCGAGATCACCCGGGTCCAGCCACTGGGCAACTTGCTGTGCCATTCGGGCCCGAGGGTGAGCAATTTACTCAAGGTGTCGGTGTTGGCGATTTCTTCATTCTGATAACCGCCGGCGAAACGCAGTTTATCGGTGAGCGGCGGGTCCAGCGGGATGTCGTACCACAGCCCGACGTTCTGCCGAGGCGCCGACAGTTCAGCTTCCCAGCCATAGCTGTGGCCCTGGGGATTGACCCAGTGGCGCGTCCAGTTGGCCTTGCCGCGCGGGCCGACGTCGGTGGAGAAACCCAGGCCCAGGCCCATGGTGCGTGGCTTGCGGGTCTCCAGGTTGACGGCCACCGGGATCACGTCATTGGCCGAAGCCGCAGGCGCGGCGTCGACGCGCACGCCTTCGAAAAAGCCGCTGGCTTGCAGGTTCTGGTTGAGTTCGGCGATCAGTTCGGAATCGTAGGGGGCGCCACTTTTAAACGGCACCATGCGTTGCAGCAGCTCTTCGTCAAACGGCGTATCGCCGGCAAAGCTGACCTTGCCCAAGGTGTAGCGCGGGCCGCTGTCATAGATGAGTTCGATATCGGCGACACCGGCCTGGGGGTCTACCGAGAGTTTCTGGTGAGTGAAACGCCCGCTGAAAAAGCCGTAGCGCGAGGCCTGGTTCTGGATCAGACGCTTGGCGTCTTCGTAGTGGCCGTGGTTGAGCACGGCGCCGGATTTCAGGTCGTCGCTGGCGGGCACGCGAAAGGCCTTGAGGTCCGCGGCCGGGCCGTCGACCCGAATGGTCACGTTGCGCAGATGCACCGGTTCGCCGGGGTCGATGGTGAGGATCAGGCGCGGGTTCTTGCCGCCCTTCACATCGCTTTCGATCCGGGGCTGATAGAAACCTAAAGCCTGGGCGGCTTTGCGCGCCTGCTCTTCGGCCCCACGGCTGAACCGCAGCAAGGCCTCTTCGTCACGCTCGCCCACCCCGCCGATATAGCCTTCGATGTTGGCTTTCAACGCGTCGTTTTTTGGCTTGATCCGCACGTCCAATTCGCTTTGCGCGAATGCGCCGCAGCTTGTGAACAGCAGAACCAAGCCGCTGGTAAATCTTCCTGGAAACTTCATAGGCGCGGATGCTACACGAGCTGGGGAGAAACTTAGAACTCAGAGGATTCTGAAAAATTCTGCGCTAAGCCGTTGCAGCATGTAACACCTGCGGATTGGGGTGGAAAAATACGTGTTCCAGAATCGGTCCTACCGCCACTTCGCCGATCTCCTCATAGCCCTGGCGTTTGTAGAACTCCAGATAGCGCGAATTCCCCGTGTCCAACACCACACCGGACGAGTGAGGGTCTTCAGCGCACCAGTTGTGTACCGCCTCCAGCAGCTGTTCACCATAGTGCTTGCCCTGGAATTGCGGATGAATGCCCAGCAGCGGCAACACATGCACCGATTCGTTGGGCAGGCAGGCCATCACCGCATAGTGGTAGTCCAGGTAGCGCCGGGTACCGCGCACGCCGGTGCTCAGCCACATGCGCAATTGCCAGGCCCAGCTTTCGGTAATCCCCAGGCGCCGCTGCGGGGGCGCGATCAGCGCGATGCCGATCAGGCGGTCGTTGACGAACAGGCCGATGGCGGGAAGTTTCTGGAAGAAATGCTGCTTGACCAGTTCGCGCACCGTGGCACGTACCCGTTGTTCATAGCCTGCGCGTTCCGCCTCGAAGATGTAGGCAAACGTCGGCTCATGCCGATAGGCCTGGTACAGCAGCGAGCGGGCTTCGCGGGAGTAGCCGCTGTTGAGCAGGCGAACTTCGCCAATGGCAGTGTCAGTCATACAGTCAATCTCCCTGGGCGCCACTCAATAGATGGCGTTCTTATGGGTACGAACCTACGCAGCACCAGTCGTTCCCAGACATTAGCAGTGCATCTGTCCTACCGCCACGCTGGCCCCCGTCCGACTTGTCCGCTAGCATCGCCCTTTTGCCAGACTGGACCGCCGACCATGAAAATCGTCTCCTTCAATATCAACGGGCTGCGCGCCCGCCCTCATCAGCTGGCGGCACTGATTGAAAAACACCAACCCGACGTGATCGGCCTGCAGGAAACCAAGGTCCACGACGACCAGTTCCCCCTGGCCGAAGTGCAGGCCCTGGGCTATCACGTGTACTACCACGGCCAAAAAGGCCACTACGGTGTAGCGCTGCTCTCGCGCAAAGAAGCCTTGAGCGTGCACAAGGGCTTTGCCAGCGATGAAGAAGACGCCCAGCGCCGCTTTATCTGGGGCACCTTCGCCGATGAAAATGGCCAGCCGGTGACCATCATGAACGGCTATTTCCCACAAGGTGAAAGCCGCGACCACCCGACCAAGTTCCCCGCCAAGCAGCGCTTCTACGCAGATTTGCAGCACCTGCTGGAAAGCCAGTTCAGCAACGACCAGGCCCTGGTGGTGATGGGCGACGTAAATATTTCCCCGGAAGACTGCGACATCGGCATCGGTGCCGACAACGCCAAGCGCTGGCTGAAAACCGGCAAGTGCAGCTTCCTGCCTGAAGAGCGCGAGTGGATGGCGCGCCTGAAGAACTGGGGCCTGGTGGACAGCTTCCGCCACCTCAACCCCGATGTGGCCGACCGTTTCAGTTGGTTCGACTACCGCAGCCGTGGGTTCGAGGATGAGCCCAAGCGTGGGCTGCGCATTGACGTGATCATGGCCTCCAATGGCTTGCTGGCGCGGGTCAAGGATGCCGGCGTGGATTACGACCTGCGGAGCTTGGAGAAACCGTCTGACCATGCGCCGATCTGGCTTGAACTGAGCTGATCCCCTTGACTGTGTACTCGGGCCAAATGTAGGAGGGGGCCGCGGTGTATCAGTAACAGATAAGCTGACTGTCAGTCACATTATTGAAATCCAAGTGACTTAATCTCGCGGCACTCCCTTTGGCTTGAGAAGGTGCCGGCATGATGCTGCGCGTTCTGTTCCTGTTGTGTAGCGCGTTTTCCCTCTGCGTCGTGGCTGCCCCCCTCCCCGTTCCCGACCAAGGCCCGGCTTTGCGCATCCAGGGTTCCAACACCATTGGCGCGGCGCTGGGGCCGGCGTTGGTCAAGGGGTTGATGGAGTATCAGGGCCTGCAGGCGGTGCACAGCGAACCGGCCGAGGGCGCCAATGAACAGCGCGTGATCGGCAAGACGCGCCAGGGCAGGACGGTGACCGCCGAGGTGGCGGCCCATGGTTCCAGCACGGGGTTTGCCGCGCTGAAAAACGCCAGCGCCGACCTGGCCGCCTCGTCCCGGCCGATAAAAGACAGCGAACTGGTGGACCTCGAACCGCTCGGCGACCTGAAAAGCCCCGAGGCCGAACAGGTGATCGCCATCGACGGCCTGGCCATTATCCTCAACCCGCGCAACCCGCTGAATACGTTGAACACCGAGCAACTGGCGCAGATTTTCAACGGCGAAATCAACACCTGGGAAGCATTGGGCGGGATCGGCGGCGCCATTCACCTGTACGCGCGGGATGATCAATCCGGCACCTATGACACCTTCAAGGACCTGGTGCTGCGCCTGCGCGGCAAGCCCCTGGCCGCGTCCGCCAAGCGCTTCGAGTCCAGCGAAGCGTTGTCCGATGCGGTGAGCCGGGATCCCCAGGGCATCGGTTTTATCGGCTTGCCTTACGTGCGCCAGGCCAAGGCGGTGGCAATTGTCGATGGCGACTCGCAACCGATGTTGCCGTTGAACAGCCTGATTGCCACCGAGGATTACCCGCTGTCACGTCGGCTGTTCTTCTACCTGCCGCCCGCCTCCAGCAACCCGTGGGCCAAGGCCCTGGTGGACTTTGCCCAGAGCAGCAAAGGCCAGGCGATTGTGGCGGCCAATGGGTTTATTGCGCAGCAGGTGCAGGCGATGACGGTGGAGCCACGCCCTTCGATGCCCGACGATTACCAGGCGATTGCCCGCGACGCCCAGCGTTTGAGCGTGAATTTTCGCTTCGAGGAAGGCAGCGCCAGCCTGGACAACAAGGCGCGCCAGGACGTGCAGCGCGTCGTGGCCTATATAAAGCGCCACAACCAACTCGACAAGCAGGTAACGCTGGTGGGATTCGGCGATGCCAAGAATGACCCGCAACGGGCCGCGCTGCTCTCGAAGCTGCGGGCGATGGCGGTACGCCGGGAGCTGGTCAAGAATGGCGTGGTATTGCGCGATATTCGCGGCTTCGGCGCACAGATGCCGGTGGCGGCGAATACGGCGGATGAGGGGCGGATCAAGAATCGGCGGGTGGAGGTTTGGGTGTACTGAGGCCTTAGCCTTGCGGTGTTCGGAATGGCCTCATCGGGGGCAAGCCCCCTCCCACATTTTGATTTGGGAATACAGTCAAAGTGTGGGAGGGGGCTTGCCCCGATTGCAGGCGGCGCGGTGTTACTGCCCGCCTCGCATCAACTCTTTAGGCACATACTTGCCGATCTCGAACTTGCCGATGGCCGCGCGGTGCACTTCGTCCGGGCCGTCGGCCAGGCGCAGTGTGCGTTGCATAGCGTACATGTAGGCCAGCGGGAAGTCGTTGGATACGCCGGCGCCGCCGTGGATCTGGATCGCGCGGTCGATCACCTTCAACGCCACGTTCGGCGCCACCACCTTGATCTGGGCGATTTCACTTTTCGCCACTTTATTGCCCACGGTGTCCATCATGTACGCCGCTTTCAAGGTCAGCAGGCGCGCCATGTCGATGTCCATGCGTGAGTCGGCGATCTTGTCGATATTGCCGCCCAGGCGCGCCAAAGGCTTGCCGAACGCGGTGCGGCTGACCGAGCGTTTGCACATCAGTTCCAGCGCGCGCTCGGCCATGCCGATGGAGCGCATGCAGTGGTGGATACGGCCCGGGCCGAGGCGGCCTTGGGCAATCTCGAAGCCTCGGCCTTCACCCAGCAGTACGTTTTCGTATGGCACGCGGACATTGTCGAACAGCACTTCGGCGTGGCCGTGGGGCGCGTCGTCGTAGCCGAACACCGGCAGCGGGCGTACGATTTTCACGCCGGGGGCGTCCACCGGCACCAGGATCATCGAGTGTTGCTGGTGGCGCGGTGCATCCGGGTTGCTCAGGCCCATGAAGATCAGGATCTTGCAGCGCGGGTCGCAGGCGCCGGAGGTCCACCATTTCTTGCCGTTGATCACCCACTCGTCGCCCTGGCGCTCGGCGCGGGCGGCCATGTTGGTGGCATCCGAGGAGGCGACATCGGGCTCGGTCATGGCGAAGGCCGAACGGATCTCACCGCGCAGCAGCGGCTCGAGCCAGCGTTGTTTCTGCTCTTCGTTGGCGTAGCGCACCAGCACTTCCATGTTGCCGGTGTCGGGGGCGGAGCAGTTGAACGGTTCCGGCCCCAGCAGCGAGCGGCCCATGATCTCGGCCAGGGGGGCGTATTCAAGGTTGGTCAGGCCGGCGCCCAGTTCGGACTCGGGCAGGAACAGGTTCCACAGGCCTTCGGCTTTCGCCCGGGCCTTCAGCTCTTCCATGATGGCGGTGGGCTGCCAGCGGTCGCCTTCGCTGACCTGGCGTTCGAACACCGGCTCGGCCGGGTAAACGTAAGCGTCCATGAACGCTGTAACACGTTCACGCAGTTCCTGAACCTTGGGCGAATAGGCGAAATCCATGAGCAGCTCCCTTCTTTGAGAGGTTGTTTAGGTCATGCAATCGATGCTAGAACAGCGTTGATAATTTACCTAGCCTATTCTCGGCGTGTATTAACATTCATCACCGATATATGATCGACGTATGAGCACGTAACAAATCGCCACCTAATAATAAGAGCGCAACCCAATGAATCTGAGCAAGGTCGACCTCAACCTCTTTATCGTCTTCGACGCGATCTACACCGAAGCCAACCTGACCCGCGCCGGGCAGATTGTCGGCATCACCCAGCCGGCGGTGTCAAACGCCCTGGCGCGCCTGCGCGAGACGTTCAACGACCCGCTGTTCGTGCGCACCGCCCAAGGCATGGTGCCCACACCGATGGCGCAGAACATCATCGGCCCGGTGCGCAATGCGCTGTCGTTGCTGCGGGTGTCGGTGCAGGAAAGCCGCATCTTCAACCCGCAGCAGGCGGCCAAGACCTACCGCATCAGCATGACCGACCTCACCGAAGCGGTGATTCTGCCGCTGCTGTTCCAACGCCTGCGCCGCCTGGCACCCACCGTGGTGATCGAGAGTTTCCTCTCCAAACGCCGCGAGACCACCAAGGAACTGGCGGCCGGGCGCCTGGATTTTGCCGTGGACGCGCCGCTCAACACCGACCCGCAGGTACGCCACGTCAAGCTGATGGAAGACCGCTACGTGTGCGCCATGCGCAAGGGCCATCCCATGGCGGGCAAGGACAAGTTCACCCTGGATGACTACCTGTCGCTGACCCATATCCATATCTCCAGCCGCCGCAACGGCTTGGGCCATGTCGACCTGGCCCTGGGCAAGATGGGCATCCAGCGCAAGATCGCCCTGCGCTCCCAGCATTACCTGATGGCCTCGCAAGTGTTGCAGCAGACCGACATGGTCATGACCGTGCCCGAACGTTTCGCCCGCCGCCATGAACTGCATTGGTTCAACCTGCCGGTCAATGACGTGCCACCGGTGGAAACCCACCTGTACTGGCACGAAAGCACCGACCAGGACCCGGCCAACCGCTGGATGCGCGAGCAGATGATCGAGTTGTGCCAGCAAGTCACCGCCCATGAGAAGAAGCTGGATAAGCAACAGGCCTGAGGCTGAAGAGCGCCCCCTGTGGCAGGGGGCTTGCCCCGATGGGCTGCGCAGCGGCCCTTGACGTTTACGTCAACCTGCCATTAGCTTAGCGCCAAGACCTTCTTGAGCGCCCCCATGAGCACGACCTACAGCATCTCCGACCTCGCCCGCGAGCTCGACATCACCACCCGCGCCATTCGCTTCTATGAAGAACAAGGCCTGCTGGCCCCGGAACGCCGGGGGCAGGAGCGCATTTATTCGGCGCGGGACAAGGTCAGCCTCAAGCTGATCCTGCGGGGCAAACGCATCGGTTTTTCCCTGGCCGAGTGCCGTGAGCTGATCGAACTCTACGACCCCACCGGCGGCAACCAGATCCAACTCAACAGCATGCTGGCCAAGATCGCCGAGCGCCGTGAGCAGTTGGAACAGCAACTGCTGGATATCGAACAAATGAAGCTGGAGCTGGACACCGCCGAAGAGCGTTGCACCCAGGCCCTGGCGCAAACCATGGGCCAGGTTGGCCATTGATCAGAAGGTAGCTGCCATGTCCCTCCCCTCCCATGTGCGCCTGGTGGAAGTCGGCCCGCGCGACGGCTTGCAGAACGAAGCCCAGCCCATCAGCGTGGCCGACAAGGTCCAATTGGTGGATGCCCTCAGCGCGGCAGGCCTGAGCTATATCGAAGTCGGCAGTTTTGTCTCGCCCAAGTGGGTGCCGCAAATGGCCGGTTCCGCCGACGTGTTCGCGCAAATCCAGCGCAAGCCCGGTGTAACCTACGGTGCGCTGGCGCCAAACCTGCGTGGTTTCGAGGACGCGCTGGCGGCGGGCGTGAAGGAAGTGGCGGTGTTTGCCGCAGCCTCCGAGGCGTTTTCCCAGCGCAATATCAACTGTTCCATCAGCGAAAGCCTGGAGCGTTTTGCGCCGATCATGACGGCGGCCAGGCAGCACGGCATCAGCGTGCGTGGCTATGTGTCCTGTGTGCTGGGTTGCCCTTACGAAGGTGAGATTGCGCCGGAACAGGTGGCGGCGGTCGCGCGGGAGTTGTATGCCATGGGCTGCTACGAGGTGTCCCTGGGCGACACCATCGGCACCGGCACGGCGGGCACCACGCGGCGGCTGTTCGAGGTGGTCGGCGCGCAGGTGCCACGGGACAAACTGGCGGGCCACTTCCATGACACCTATGGCCAGGCCATCGCCAATATCTATGCCGGCCTGCTGGAAGGCATCACGGTATTCGACAGCTCTATTTCAGGCCTCGGCGGCTGCCCCTATGCCAAGGGCGCCAGCGGTAACGTCGCCACCGAAGATGTGCTGTACCTGCTCAATGGCCTCGGGATCGACACCGGCATCGACCTGGACGCATTGATTCGCGCGGGCCTGCAAATCAGCCATGTCCTCGGCCGCCCTACCGGCTCGCGCGTAGCCAAGGCGCGGACAGCCGGTTGAGTAGCGTAGCCGTGACAATGTGTTACCGCACGGCTACACATCGAGTAACACGGGAACATATTTTGTCGTATTTTCTGTAGGCCAAACCCTACTAAAAAATTAACTTATTGATTTTAAATGGATTTTAAAAGTTGGCACGCCTTCTGCTATCTCTATGGCATAACAAGAATAAAAAGCGCCAAACCTAATAAAAATAAGACGAAACGACTCTGACATAACAAAAACAACACGGCAGAGACGCAGCTAACAGATTTTTTTGGAGAAGATGTGCTTCGCAGGGTACGGCATGCCGAAACCCGCAACCGGTTAGAGAAAAATAAAACTACCTCAGGTAGCTACCCACTGGTTGGATCGTTAACGAAGAAGCAGATCAGCGCTCAAAAAAATACGTTTGCTCTTGACCCCGGATGGGGGTCGCCAAAAACAGCGGTAAAGGGTAACGGTTGCCAAAAACAACAATAGACCGCCCCTCAATAATAAAAAAAGAGCACGCAACGACAAATTAAAGGGGACCTTCGGGTCCCCTTTGTGCTTTCTGGCCTTTAACCCTGCCCTGCCCCCAGCTCTTCGATCGAGATCTCGCGCATGCGGAATTTCTGGATCTTGCCCGTCACCGTCATCGGAAACTCCTCCACGAACTTGAAGTACCTGGGCGTCTTGAAGTGCGCGATGCGGCCCTTGCACCAGGCCTGCAGCTCCAGTTCGCTGGCCACATGGCCGGGATGCAACTTGACCCAGGCCACGATCTCCTCGCCGTAACGCTCGTCCGGAATGCCGATGACCTGCACATCGGCCACCGCCGGATGGGTGAAGAAAAACTCTTCCACCTCGCGCGGGTACACGTTTTCGCCACCGCGAATGATCATGTCCTTGTTGCGCCCGGCGATGCACACATAGCCGTGGGCATCCATGGTGGCCAGGTCGCCGGTGTGCATCCAGCCCGCAGCGTCGATGGCCTCGCGGGTGCCGTCGGGGTTGTTCCAGTAGCCGAGCATCACGCTGTAGCCACGGGTGCACAGTTCGCCGACCTGGCCACGGGGCAGCGTGTTACCGGCTTCATCGATGATCTTGCTTTCCAGTTGCGGCTGGGTGCGGCCGACGGTGGTCACGCGACGCTCCAGATCGTCATCCGCGCCGGTTTGCAGGGACACGGGGCTGGTCTCGGTCATGCCGTAGGCAATCTGCACCTCGCCCATGTGCAATTCGCCGATGACCCGGCGCATCACCTCGATGGGGCACGTGGCGCCGGCCATGATGCCGGTGCGCAGGGTGGACAGCTCGAACTCGCCCCGGCGTGGGTGATCAAGCAAGGCAATAAACATCGTGGGCACGCCGTACAGGCCAGTGGCACGTTCTTCGGCGACGACGGTGAGGGTCAGCAGCGGATCGAAGCCGTCATTCGGGTAGATCATGGTGGTGCCATGGGTAATGCAGCCCAGGTTGCCCATCACCATGCCGAAGCAGTGGTACAGCGGCACCGGGATCACCAGGCGGTCTTGCGCGGTGAGGCCCAGGCTTTCGCCGACCATATAGCCGTTATTGAGGATGTTGTGATGACTGAGGGTGGCGCCCTTGGGGAACCCCGTGGTGCCGGAGGTGTACTGGATATTGACGGCTTGATCGAAGTGCAGGCTGGCCTGACAGCTGTGCAGCTGCTCGGGCGGCAGGCCCGCACCGAGGGCCGCCAGTTCCGACCAGGGCAGGAAACCCGGGGGCGGGCTGGGGTCGAGGCTGATCATGCCGCGCAGCTCAGGCTGCAATGCCTGCAACATCGCGTGGTAGTCGGAGGTCTTGAACGCGCCGGCGCATACCAGCCACTCGCAGCCGGACTGCTTGAGCACGTAGTCCAGTTCACTGCTGCGGTACGCCGGGTTGATATTGACCAGGATCACACCAATCTTGGCGCTGGCGATCTGGCTGATGCACCACTCGGCGCAATTGGGCGCCCAGATGCCCAGGCGATCGCCGGTCTGCATACCCAAGGCCAGGAACGCGCGGGCATGCACATCGACGGTCTCGGCCAGTTGCCGCCAGGTGTAGCGACGCTGCTGATGGCGCACCACAAGGGCTTCGCCATCGGGGTATTGCGCCACGGTGTGATCGAAGGCCTGGCCAATGGTCATGGCCAGCAACGCCTTGTCCTGGGAGCCACGGCTGTAGCTCGGATGCAGTTGATCCATAACGACCCCGGTTGTCTTTTTTGTAGGTTGACGTAAACGTAAACTACGATTGACAGCACCGTAACGCAAGCTTACGTTAACGTAAAGGTGAGCGCCCTTCCCTGGCGCGCCATCCACACAACAACAAAGCTCACATTAAGGTGCCTGTCCATGAGTTACCCGTCCCTGAACTTCGCCCTCGGTGAAACCATCGACATGCTGCGCGACCAGGTGCAGTCCTTCGTGGCCAAGGAAATCGCGCCCCGTGCGGCACAGATCGACATCGACAACCTGTTCCCCGCCGACCTGTGGCGCAAGTTCGGGGATATGGGCCTGCTGGGCATCACCGTACCGGAAGAATACGGCGGCGCCGGCCTGGGCTACCTGGCCCACGTGGTGAGCATGGAAGAAATCAGCCGTGGCTCGGCCTCGGTGGCGTTGTCCTACGGCGCCCACTCCAACCTGTGTGTGAACCAGATCAACCGCAACGGTACTCACGAACAGAAACTCAAGTACCTGCCCAAACTGATCAGCGGCGAACACGTCGGCGCCCTGGCCATGAGCGAACCCAACGCCGGTTCCGATGTAGTCTCGATGAAACTGCGCGCCGACAAACACGGCGACCACTACGTGCTCAACGGCAGCAAGACCTGGATCACCAACGGCCCCGATGCCAGCACCTATGTGATCTACGCCAAGACCGACCTGGAAAAGGGCCCCCACGGCATCACCGCGTTTATCGTCGAGCGCGACTGGAAAGGCTTCAGCCGCAGCAACAAGTTCGACAAGCTCGGCATGCGTGGCTCCAACACCTGCGAGCTGTTTTTCGATGACGTCGAAGTGCCGGAAGAAAACATCCTCGGCGTGCTCAACGGCGGTGTGAAAGTGCTGATGAGCGGCCTCGATTACGAGCGCGTGGTGCTGTCCGGCGGCCCCACCGGGATCATGCAGGCGTGCATGGACCTGATCGTGCCCTACATCCACGATCGCAAGCAGTTCGGCCAAAGCATCGGCGAGTTCCAGCTGATCCAGGGCAAGGTCGCCGACATGTACACCCAGCTCAACGCCAGCCGCGCCTACCTCTACGCGGTGGCCCAGGCCTGCGAACGCGGTGAAACCACGCGCAAGGATGCGGCCGGGGTGATCCTGTACAGCGCCGAACGCGCCACGCAAATGGCCCTCGACGCGATCCAGATCCTCGGCGGCAATGGCTACATCAATGAATTCCCCGCCGGGCGCCTGCTGCGGGACGCCAAGCTGTATGAAATCGGCGCCGGCACCAGTGAGATTCGGCGGATGCTGATCGGTCGCGAACTCTTCAACGAAACCCGCTGAAGGAGCGCCCCATGGCCACCTTGCACACCCAGCTCAACCCACGCTCAGCGGAGTTCGCCAGCAACAGCGCGGCGATGCGCCAACAGGTCGACGCCCTGCATACCCTGCTCGCCCACGTGCAGCAAGGCGGCGGCGCCAAGGCCCAGGAACGCCACACCTCACGCGGCAAACTGCTGCCGCGCGAGCGCATCAATCGCCTGCTGGACCCGGGCTCGCCGTTCCTTGAACTCAGCCAACTGGCCGCCCATCAGGTGTATGGCGAAGACGTGCCTGCCGCCGGCGTGATCGCCGGCATCGGCCGCGTGGAAGGCGTCGAATGCATGATCGTCGCCAACGACGCCACGGTAAAAGGCGGCTCCTACTACCCGCTCACGGTGAAAAAACACCTGCGCGCCCAGACCATCGCCGAGCAGAACCGTCTGCCGTGCATCTACCTGGTGGACTCCGGCGGCGCCAACCTGCCGCGCCAGGATGAAGTGTTTCCCGACCGCGAACACTTCGGGCGGATCTTCTTCAACCAGGCCAACATGAGTGCCCAGGGCATCCCGCAGATCGCCGTGGTGATGGGCTCGTGCACCGCCGGTGGCGCCTACGTGCCGGCCATGGCCGACGAAGCGATCATGGTGCGCAACCAAGCCACCATCTTCCTGGCCGGCCCGCCGCTGGTAAAGGCCGCTACCGGTGAAGTGGTCAGTGCCGAAGACCTCG
This sequence comes from Pseudomonas sp. JV449, assembly GCF_032424295.1. NCBI lineage: Bacteria > Pseudomonadati > Pseudomonadota > Gammaproteobacteria > Pseudomonadales > Pseudomonadaceae > Pseudomonas > Pseudomonas sp. JV449. The sequence goes on from NZ_VYKD01000019.1 coordinate 292,939, forward strand.
GCGGTGCCGATGTGCACTGCAGGATATCCGGCGTGGCCGACCACTATGCCGACAGTGACGAACACGCCCTGGCCCTGGCACGCCGCAGCGTGGCCAACCTCAATTGGCGCAAGCAGGGCCAATTGCTGCAACGCACGCCCGTGGCGCCGCTGTACAGCAGCGAAGAGCTCTACGGCGTGATCCCGGCCGATGCCAAGCAGCCGTTCGATGTACGCGAAGTGATCGCACGGCTGGTGGATGGCTCGGTGTTCGATGAGTTCAAGGCGCTGTTCGGCACCACCCTGGTGTGCGGCTTCGCGCATGTGCACGGCTACCCGATTGCGATCCTGGCGAACAACGGGATTCTGTTCGCCGAAGCCGCGCAAAAAGGCGCGCACTTTATCGAGCTGGCCTGCCAACGCGGGATTCCCCTGCTGTTCCTGCAGAACATCACCGGGTTTATGGTCGGCCAGAAATACGAAGCCGGTGGCATCGCCAAGCACGGCGCCAAGCTGGTGACCGCGGTGGCGTGCGCCAAGGTGCCGAAATTCACGGTGATCATCGGCGGCAGCTTCGGCGCCGGCAACTACGGCATGTGCGGCCGCGCCTATGATCCGCGCTTTTTGTGGATGTGGCCCAACGCGCGGATTGGCGTGATGGGCGCCGAACAGGCTGCGGGCGTGCTGGTGCAGGTCAAGCGTGAGCAGGCTGAACGGGCAGGCGTCGGCTTCAGCGCTGAAGAGGAAGCGGCGATCAAGCAGCCGATCCTCGACCAGTACGAAACCCAGGGTCACCCTTATTACTCCAGCGCACGCCTGTGGGACGACGGCGTCATCGACCCGATGCAGACCCGCGATGTGCTGGCCCTGGCCTTGTCCGCCGCGCTGAATGCCCCCATCGAGCCGAGCCGCTTCGGCGTGTTCCGCATGTAACCTGTAGGAGCGAGCTTGCTCGCGAAGGTCGTTAACGATAACGCGAGCATTCTGGATGAACGCGTTGCCTGGACGTTTTTCGCGAGCAAGCTCGCTCCTACAGGAGACCTCTCATCATCATGGAGCTCCTTGCATGAGCGATTTCAACACCCTCGAACTGATCACCGACAGCCGTGGCTTTGCCACCCTGTGGCTCAGCCGAGAAGCCAAGAACAACGCGTTCAACGCCGAGATGATCCGCGAACTGATCATCGCCCTCGACCATGTGCAAGGTGATGCGTCCCTGCGTTTCCTGGTCCTGCGTGGGCGCGGCAGGCACTTCAGCGCCGGTGCCGACCTGGCCTGGATGCAGCAGTCGGCCGAGCTGGATTACCACACCAACCTGGACGACGCCCGCGAACTGGCGGAGCTGATGTACAACCTGGCCAAGCTGAAAATCCCCACCCTGGCAGTGGTGCAAGGCGCGGCCTACGGTGGCGCGCTGGGCCTGATCAGTTGCTGCGACATGGCCATCGGCGCCGATGACGCGCAGTTTTGCCTGTCGGAAGTGCGCATCGGCCTGGCCCCGGCCGTGATCAGCCCGTTCGTGGTGCAGGCCATCGGCGAACGGGCGGCGCGGCGCTATGCCCTGACCGCCGAGCGCTTTGGCGGCCAGCGTGCACGGGAAATCGGCCTGCTGGCGGAAAGCTACCCGATTGGCGAACTGGACCAACAGGTGGAACAGTGGATCACCCACCTGCTGCATAACAGCCCGGCAGCGATGCGCGCCAGCAAGGACCTGCTGCGCGAAGTCGGTAACGGCGCGCTCACCCCTGCCCTGCGCCGCTATTGCGAAAATGCCATTGCGCGCATCCGTGTCAGCGCCGAAGGCCAGGAGGGCTTGCGCGCGTTCCTGCAAAAACGCCCACCCAGCTGGCAGCCCCAGGAGCCGCGTTCATGAGCACGCTGACCACCGTACTGGTGGCCAACCGCGGCGAGATTGCCTGCCGGGTGATGCGCACCGCCAAGGCCATGGGCCTGACCACCGTGGCGGTGCATAGCGCCGTCGACCGTGATGCGCGACACAGCCGCGAGGCGGATATTCGTGTCGACCTGGGGGGCAGCAAGGCCACCGAGAGCTACCTGCAAATCGACAAACTGATCGCCGCCGCCCAGGCCAGCGGTGCCCAGGCCATTCACCCAGGTTACGGTTTCCTGTCGGAAAACGCCGGGTTTGCCCGTGCGATCGAAGCGGCGGGCCTGATCTTCCTCGGGCCGCCCGCCTCGGCCATCGACGCCATGGGCAGTAAGTCCGCCGCCAAGGCCCTGATGGAAACCGCCGGCGTGCCCCTGGTGCCGGGATATCACGGCACAGAACAGGACCTGGAAACCTTCCGCGCCGCCTGTGAGCGCATCGGCTATCCGGTACTGCTCAAAGCCACGGCCGGCGGCGGCGGCAAGGGCATGAAGGTGGTGGAGGATGTCAGCCAACTCGCCGACGCCCTGGCCTCGGCCCAGCGTGAGGCGCTGTCGTCCTTCGGCAATGGGCAGATGCTGGTGGAGAAATACCTGCTCAAGCCACGCCACGTAGAGATCCAGGTGTTTGCCGATCAGCATGGGCATTGCCTGTACCTCAATGAGCGGGATTGCTCGATCCAACGCCGCCACCAAAAGGTCGTCGAGGAAGCCCCGGCACCGGGGCTGAGCGTTGCACAGCGCAAGGCCATGGGCGAAGCGGCGGTGCGTGCGGCCCAGGCCATCGGTTATGTCGGTGCGGGCACGGTGGAGTTCTTGCTGGATGCGCGCGGCGAGTTTTTCTTCATGGAGATGAACACCCGGCTGCAGGTGGAACACCCGGTCACCGAAGCGATTACCGGCCTGGACCTGGTGGCCTGGCAGATTCGCGTCGCCCAGGGCGAGGCGCTGCCGATCACCCAGGAGCAGGTGCCGCTGATCGGCCATGCGATTGAAGTGCGTTTGTACGCCGAAGACCCGGCCAACGACTTCCTGCCCGCCACCGGGCACCTGGCGCTGTATCGCGAGTCCGGGCCGGGCCCGGGGCGCCGCGTGGACAGTGGTGTCGAGCAAGGAGACGACGTGTCGCCGTTCTACGATCCGATGCTCGGCAAGCTGATTGCCTGGGGTGAAGACCGTGAACAGGCACGCCTGCGGTTGCTGAGCATGCTCGACGAGTTTGCCGTGGGTGGGCTGAAGACCAACCTGGGCTTCCTGCGGCGCATTATTGGTCATCCGGCATTTGCGGCGGCCGAGTTGGATACCGGATTCATTCCGCGCTATCAGGAGGATCTGCTGCCGGTGGCCGGGACGCTGAGCGATGCGTTCTGGCAGGCTGCGGGTTCGGCCTTTATGCAGAGCTTGCCTGCGGGTGACGGGCCATGGGCGGACACCCGTGGATTCCGTGCGGGGCTGCCCGCCGAGGTCTCGCTGCACTTGAGCTGCAATGGCCAGGACCGCCTGGTGACACTGGCCGCCGACGCCGCGACATTGCAGGGCGAACAGTTAGTGATCGAACACCAGGGCGTCCGTCGTTCACATCTGGCAGTGCGCAACGAGCACACGGTTTTCCTGCGTTGGGACGGCGAGATGCAGGGCGTGAGCCTGTTCGATCCGATTGCGGCAGTCGAGGCCAGCCAGTCGCACCAGGGCGGCCTCACGGCACCCATGAACGGCAGCATCGTGCGGGTACTGGTGGACGTCGGCCAAACGGTCGAGGCCGGCACGCAACTGGTGGTGCTCGAGGCGATGAAGATGGAGCACAGTATCCGCGCGCCCCAGGCCGGGGTAGTCAAGGCGCTGTTCTGCCAGGAGGGTGAAATGGTTGCCGAAGGGTGTGCGTTGGTGGAGCTCGAAACGGAGGACTAGAACTTCACCGTGGCCTGCACGACGACGCCGAGGATGCGGCAATCAGCGGTGAACAGCAGTTTCGGGTAGGTGGGGTTGAGCGGCACCAGGTAGAGCTGGCCGCTCTCTTCCAGCAACTGGCGGAAGGTCGCCTGGGTGCTGGCGGCCCGTTGGGCAACTACCAGTTTGCCGGGTTCGGCGGCGATGGCCGGATCTACCAGGATCATCATCCCCGCTGCGATGCTCGGGCCGCTGAGCGCGGTCATGGCGTCACCTGTCACCGGCAGCCAGAAGGCGTCGCCCCGGGCGTGGTAATCCGTCGGTTCGAAGCGTGCGGCGCCATAGGCCGGGCGCTCTTCGCGAATGTCACACAGGCCTTTCCACTCGCTGACCGGGTAGCGAAAATACGACGTGTATTGTTTTGCCGGGCCACGGACTTCGTCGGCCTTCTCACGCAGCTCCTGCACCACCTCCAAGTCGCCCAGCCCCAACTCTTCCAGCACCCGGTTCATATCCGCCAGGCTCGGCACGCGGCGCTTGTTGAGCCAGTGCCCAACGCCCCCCTGGGACATGCCCAAGCGTTCAGCCAGCTCACCCTGGGTGACCTCGCGGTCTTTCATGTTGGCCTTGACCAATGCTATCCATTTATCCATGGCCGCGGACAATACGTCAGCCAGTTTCCAGGGCAATAAACAGTTTGTAGTAATCCATAAAACGACATAAATACGATACGTACTATCATCGAGCATAAGGTTTTCGACACCCACCCAGAGTACCGCCCCTTATGACGACGAGCCCGTATCCCCTGCCTGAAACACCCGAAAACGATGACGTTCAAGGCCTGCGCAGCAGCGGTGCTGCCCAGCGTGCCTTGGACTTCTACTTGAAAGAAAATATGTCAGCACCCGTCCCGGATGACAGCTTTTTCGCCATCAAGCCCGGCATCAGCCAGGAGGAAGCCCTGGTGCACGCCTCGGACCTGTTGCGCAGTGCCGCCGCCACGGCCTACGAATCAGCGAGCAGCCATCAGGGCAACCAGCGCGACCTGGCGTTTTCCGTGGTGTATTTGATTGATATGGCGAAGGCGATGGTCGAGCGGTCGTTGCGGGCACCGGAGGTTCGGGCGAACGGATAACAACCGCGAAAGAAAAATATTTCTATCCCATGGATAAAAACATTTGACTTGCAAATGATAATGATTATTATTGGACCCAGCTGATCGCGAGATCAGTCGATAGACCAAGGGACCTTAGGTCGGACTCTTGGAATATCTCCTCATCAGGCTAATCACGGTTTTTGACCCGGCTCTTTGGCCGGGTCTTTTTTTTGCCAGTTTCCCTGGCATGGCTTCAGGCTAATGAAGACTGTGTGTTGCTTGATGGCGCGCATGGTAGCAAAAGACCATCGCCAAAAGAAAGCCAGTCCAGTGCTCCAGCGCACATCTCTGCGAAATAGCGCTTGAGAATCAATCTCATAGATTCTAAGCTGCGGCGGCGTCACGGACGACGCCCCCCTCCCCGCAACAATTTTGCATCCAGGCTTTACCAAACTCCTGTGTAATATAGCCGCCACAACACTCATATTCAGGCAACCAGACTATGACCGTGGCCTTGACCTCCATCAAGATCAGCACCGACTTCGACAGTGGCAATATCCAGGTGCTCGACGCCAGCGACGCCTACCAGCTGCTGCTGGCCATCCAACCCGATACCCGCAGCCACCATTACCAATGGTTCCACTTCAAAGCCGAAGGCATGCACGTGGGCCACACCCATAACTTTCGCCTGAGCAACGCCGGTGGCTCTTCGTATAAGCACGCCTGGAGCGGCTATAACGCTGTCGCGTCCTATGATCACGTCAACTGGTTCCGAGTCCCCACGCGCTTTGACGGCGAGATCCTGCACATCAGCCTAGAAACCCGTGAGAAGCATGCCTGGTTGGCCTACTTCGAGCCCTACAGTCGCGAACGCCACAACTGGCTGATCGACCAGGCCCTGAAGTACGCCGGCACCCAACTGCTGGCCACCGGCAAAAGTGTCGAGGGCCGCGATATTCAACTGTTGCGACGTGGCAAAGGCGGCGAAGGCCGACGCAATGTCTGGATCATTGCCCAGCAGCACCCCGGCGAACACATGGCCGAATGGTTCATGGAGGGCATCATCGAACGCCTGCAACAGGATGGCGATGCCGAGATGAAAAAGCTCCTGGCCGTTGCCGACCTGTACCTGGTGCCGAACATGAACCCCGACGGCGCCTTCCACGGTCACCTGCGCACCAACGCCATGGGCCAGGACCTCAATCGCGCCTGGCAAAGCGCCAGCCAGGAGATCAGCCCGGAAGTGCTGTTCGTGCAACAGCAAATGCAGCAGTACGGTGTCGACCTGTTCCTCGATATTCACGGCGACGAAGAAATCCCCTACGTGTTCACCGCTGCCTGCGAAGGCAACCCCGGCTACACCCCGCGTATCGAAGCGCTGGAAAAACGCTTTCGCAGCCATTTGAGTTCGCTGACCCGTGACTTCCAAACCACCCACGGCTACACCCGCGACTTGCCGGGCGAAGCCAATATGACCCTGGCCTGCAATGCCGTCGGCGAGCAGTACGACTGCCTGTCCCTGACCCTGGAAATGCCGTTCAAGGACAACGACGACGCCCCCAACCCGAAAACCGGTTGGTCAGGCGAACGCTCCAAACAGCTGGCCAAGGACGTCTTGAGCACCGTGGCCGATATCGTCACGGTCCTGCGCTAACGCCCCTGGCCCCCGGCATCAGTCCTTGGTGCCGGTCATGCTCTGCAACACACCATCGCGCCGAATCAACCCATGGAACAACGCCGCCGCCAGGTGCAGCAGTACCGTCAGGAACAGCAGGTAGGCCAGATACCCATGGGCCTTGCGCAATAGCGCAAACAGCGGCGCATCCGCCGCCACCAACGCCGGCAACTGCACCGAACTGCTGAGCATCACCGGGTCGCCCGCCGCCGAAATCATCGCCCAGCCCAGCAGCGGCAATACCAGCATCAACCCATACAAGACCAGATGGGACGCCTTGGCCGCCAGCACCTGCCACAGCGGCAAGTCAGACGGCAACGGCGGCTGGCGGGTGGAAAAGCGCACCGCCAGGCGCAGGATCACCAGCATCAGGATCGCGATCCCCAACGGCTTGTGCAGGTGGATCAACCACTCATGCCGTTCCGACACTGACGCCGCCAGGCCTGCGCCGATAAACAACATGGCGATGACCATCAGCGCCATCAACCAGTGCAGCAGGCGCGCCAGGGGCGCAAAAAACCGTGGTTGGGCATTCATGGCTTCGACTCCGCTGGGGCACTGTGCAAGGGGCTGACTTCACCGGCACGGCGCAGGTACGAACTGGCATACGCCGCCGAACGTGCAGCCAGCAGCGGGTCATTGGAGGCTTCGATGCCGCTGGGCAAGATCAACGGATCGAAATTGATGTCGCGACAATCGCCGTCGGCCTGGGGCTGGCTGCTTTGCAGCACCAGGGTGCCGGCATTCAACACCTTGTGCTCACCGGTCCAGGGTTTGCTCGCGTCCTCCAGCGGGTCGCCGGGGTTGGCCAGGGTCATGTTCAACTGCCAACGCAACGGCCCTGTGGCCAGGCGTTGCACCAGGTCTTTCTCCAGAAAGTCGGCGCCCGTCGGTGCGGTCTCCCCCGCTGCATCCTGACTCTGGGGCACTACGCCCCAACGCACGGCCTGGCGCTTGCCCTCGGCACTCACCAAATAAAACGCGTTGATACCGTTATAGGTTTCGGTCGCATAACTGGCCGATGGCCTGGCCGTCTTGACCCACGCCAGGAATGGCGCCGCCTCAGGGTGTGCGGCAAAAAACGCCGGCATATTCGCCGGGTTCGGCTTGCCGGTGGCCGGGTCCGGCGCGCCGGCCTTGAGCATCTGGTAGAACGCCTCGGGCGTGCCCACCGGGAACACCGGCATGCTGTTCATGCCGGTGCGCCATTGCTGGCCGTTGGCCAGGCTGAACTGTACGGCAAAGCTGCGGATCGGCACACTGCTGTCCGGCGCATAGGGGTTGCCGCTGGGCAAGGCGAAGCGGCCGATCAACGGCGTCCTGGCCGCGCTGAACACCTGGGCGCGGGAGTAGGCACGCGCCTCGGCACTGCTTTCGAAGTACCCGGCCACGCACACGCCCTTGGCATGGTTACGCCGGAATCCAGGGTGCACGCCGTTGTTGGTTTCCAGGGCATTGACCAGGGTTTTCGGGCGCAGGCGTTGTGGGTCGAGGCTGCCGTTGACGTAGGCAAATGCCCCGGCCATAACCGCAACCACGGCACCAATTCCCGCAAGTCGTGCGATCAGGCTCGCCGTGCTTAACGGGGGACGTGGCGGTGATGAGTGATCTACCATGAACAGACTCCAGGGCCTGAAGGCCTTTGGGGGTAACCATAAGGTCGGAGCATTAAGACGAACGCCGATCCGCTCTATTCCCAGGCCCTGGATTTATTTTCCACGGCCGGGAATAACCGTTCACGCCGGACGTCTCTCTAGTCCCAGCGTAGTGACCAGCCAGACACCCATGCATGAACTCGACGAACCGTTACGTGAACTCATCCCCAGGCTGCGGCGTTTCGCTGTGTCCCTGACCCGTAACGCCAGCAGTGCCGACGACCTGGTGCAGGCGACCCTGGAGCGGGCGATCACCCGTTGGGCCGACAAACGCATCGAGGGCGATTTGCGCGCCTGGCTGTTCTCGATCCTCTACCGGCAGTTCCTCGATGCCCACCGCCGCACCCGGCGCTATGCACGCATGCTGGAATTCTTTACCGGCCGCGATGATGCGCAGCCGTCGGTGGAGCGCACCGTCATCGCCCAAGCGACCCTGCAAGCCTTCGACCAACTCAACACCGAACAACGCGCACTGCTGTTGTGGGTGTCGGTGGAGGGCTTGAGCTACAAGGAAGTCGCGCAAATACTCGAGGTGCCGATCGGCACCGTGATGTCGCGCCTGTCCCGGGCGCGCCAAGCGTTGCGTCAACTCAGCGATGGCGACATCGCCAGCCCTTCCCTGCGGATACTCAAATGATCAGCCTGCCCCCCAGCGAACGCGACCTGCATGCCTACGTCGATCATCAACTCCTGGACAGTGATCGCCGCGTGCTCGAAACCTATCTGGCCGCCCACCCCGAGGTCGCGGCCCAAGTGCAGGCGTGGCAACAGGACGCGCAATTGCTGCGCGCGTCCTTGAGCGGCGCCCTGCAACAACCGGCTAACCCGGCGCTGGACCCGGCACTGATTCGCCAGCGCCTCAAGCATCAATCGCGCCGCCACTATGCTACCGCTGCGGTGCTGCTGATGGCCGTCAGCCTCGGTGGCCTCGGCGGCTGGCAGGCCCGTGAAGCCACGCAACCGCCGCTGCTGCCGATGGCCGATGCGATGCAAGCGTTCCGCCTGTTTGCCCAGGAGGGCATCATGCCCGCCGACTATAACGGCCAGGACCGCGGCACGATGCAGGCGTGGCTCGACCGCTACTTCAATCAAGCCCATCGCCTGCCGGACTTGAGCCAAGCGGGCTTCACGCCCGTCAGCGGGCGACTGCTCACCACCGATCAAGGCGCCGCCGCCATGGTGCTGTACCAGGACGCACAAGGTCGACGCATCAGCTTCTACATCCGCCCACCGGGCCCGGACAACGGTTTCCTGCCCCGTGGCGAGCGCACGGCGGATGGGTTGCAAGCGCAATACTGGTCCGGCGGCGGCTACAACTATGCGGTGGTCAGCCCGGCCGGCCAGGCGACGCCACCCCTGCAGCCGTTCTAGATTGGTCAAATCGCCAGCGGCGCCCTAAAGTAAGCGACCACCGCACTACAGAGTGACTCGCATTGGCCGTGCTCCCCCTTATCCGTCGTTTGCTCGGTAAAAAAACCGACACACACGACGACATGCCCATCCAGACGTTCTTTCAGGACAAAGCCCGGCAACAGGGTTACACCCTCAGTGCTGGCCAAGCCCAGGCCATCGACGCGATGGCGCGCCAGACCCGGCACCTGCTCGCCAGCCAGCCGACCCGCAGCCTGTACCTGCACGGCCCGGTGGGGCGCGGCAAAAGCTGGCTGCTGGACGGTTTCTTCCAGGCGCTGCCCATCGCCGAAAAGCAACGCGTGCATTTCCATGAGTTTTTCGCCCGACTGCACCGCGGTATGTTCACGCACCAGGCGACGGACGATGCCTTGGCCATGACCCTGGACGAACTGCTCGACGGCTGCCGCGTGCTGTGTTTCGACGAGTTCCACGTGCACGACATCGGCGATGCCATGCTGATTACCCGGCTGTTCAAGGCCCTGTTCCAGCGTGGCGTGTGGGTGCTGGTCACCTCCAACTATCCACCCGAAGGGCTGTTGCCCAACCCGCTGTACCACGAGCGTTTCAAGCCGGTGATCGACTTGATTGCCGCACGTATGGACGTGCTGGAAGTCAGTTCGCCCGAGGACTTTCGCAGCCTGCCCCAGGCCCATGCCGCGCAACGCTTTACCACCGGTTGTTACCTGTGGCCGGGCACGCAGGCCCAGCGTGCGGCGCTCGGCCTGCCTGTCAGCGGCGGCCCGACGCAGACGCTGACGGTGGGCAACCGCACATTGATCTGCCGCCAGCATCATGCACGCACCATCGTATTCACCTTCAACGATCTGTGCGAACAGCTGACGGCGGTGATGGACTACCTGTTGCTGTGCGAGGCGTTCGATCACTGGGTCATCGACGGCCTGCCCCACCTGGCAGAGTGCCCGATCGCCGTGCAACAGCGTTTTATCAACCTGGTGGACGTGCTTTACGACAAGGACAAGCACCTGGTCCTGATCGGCGAACAACCGCTGGCACAGGCCATGAGCGGCCAGGCCATCGACCTGGCGCGCACCGCCAGCCGCCTGAACCAATTGCAACAGGCCGACCCGCAACGGGTGCGCGACCCGGTATCATGAGCGCCATTTACGCCCCCTTGCCGAGTGACCGCGCCGTTCATGAATACCCTCGCCCAACTCAAGGCCGGCCACTTGGCCGGCATTACGCGCCTGGACCTGTCCTGCGGACTCACCGAATTCCCTGAGGAAATCTTCGGGCTGGCCGACTCCCTGGAAATCCTCAACCTCAGCGGCAATGCCCTGAGCCGCCTGCCCGACGACCTGCACCGCCTGCCGCACCTGCGCGTGCTGTTCTGCTCGGACAACGCCTTTACCGAACTGCCGGAATGCCTGGGCCAATGCGCCAAACTGAGCATGATCGGCTTCAAGGCCAACCAGATCAGCCACGTGCCCGCCGCCGCGCTGCCGCCGTTGCTGCGCTGGCTGATCCTCACCGATAACTGCATCAGCCAGCTCCCCTGCGAGTTGGGCGAGCGGCCGCTACTGCAGAAACTGATGCTCGCCGGTAACCAACTGACGCAGTTGCCGCAGAGCCTGGCCAACTGCAGCAATCTGGAGCTGATCCGCATTGCCTCCAACCGCCTCACACGCCTGCCCGAGTGGCTGTTGACCCTGCCGAGCCTGACGTGGCTGGCCTATGCGGGCAACCCGGTGGAAATGGCCGTGGATGTGGCGGTAGACGACGCAACAGCGGCTATTCCCTGGACGGAACTGGAACTGTCCGAGGTGCTGGGCGAAGGTGCCTCGGGGGTTATTCGCAAGGCCCTGTGGACACCCACGGCCAAGCCCGTCGCCGTCAAGCTGTACAAAGGCACGATCACCAGCGACGGCTCGCCGCTGCACGAAATGCAGGCCTGCATCGCCGCCGGGTTGCACCCTAACCTGATCAAGGTGCAAGGCCGCGTGGTGGGTGCCCCCGAGGACCAGGCCGCGTTGGTCATGGACCTGATCGACCCGAGCTACCGCAACCTCGCCGCCCTGCCGAGCCTGGCCTCGTGCACCCGCGATGTCTACGACCCCGCCACCCGCTTCAGCCTCGACGTAGCCTTGCGCATGGCCCGGGGCATCGCCTCCGTGGCCGCGCATCTGCACCGGCACGGCATCACCCATGGCGACCTGTACGGGCACAATATCCTGTGGAATGAAGCGGGAGATTGTTTGCTCGGGGACTTTGGCGCGGCGTCGTTCCATGCCAAGGCAGACACCTTGGAAACACGAGCCTTGCAACGCATTGAAGTGCGCGCGTTCGGGGTGTTGCTGGGGGAATTGCTGGAGCGGGTTGAAGCGGGGTTGATTGACGAGGCGCTGGTAGCGTTGCAGAAAAGCTGTTGCCAGCCCGACGTGTTGGCACGGCCGAGCTTCGAAGAAATCAACGCCTTGCTGCAATCCATCCAACACCACTAAGCAACTGTGGGAGGGGGCTTGCCCTAATGCCAGTCAGTTAAGCGTACATCGCCTCCTGTAGGAGCGAGCTTGCTCGCGAAAAACGTCAACGATAACGCGTGCTTCCTGAATGAGCGCGGCGCCTGTGAGTTTTTCGCGAGCAAGCTCGCTCCTACAAAAAGCCTTAACTGACTGGCATTAAGGCTTGCCCCCTCCCACATTTTGAATGCGTTTCTTCAGCGGATAAATCAGCCCGCCAGTCCGACGAACATATCCTGCACGTCGTCGTGGTTGTCCAAGCCTTCGAGGAAGGCTTCGACTTCAGCCATCTGCTCATCGGTCAGGCCACTTACCGGGTTCTTCGAGATGTAGCCCAACTTGGCCGACAGCACGGTGAACCCCTGTTCCGGCAGGGCTTTTTGCACGGCGTCCAGGTCGGTGGTCTCGGTGATGAACAGGGTGGTGCCTTCCTCTTCGCCGTCTTCAAAGTCCTGCGCACCGGCTTCGATCGCGGCCATTTCCGCATCGGCATCCGGGGTGTCCGGCGAGGCTTCGATCAGGCCGACATGGTTGAAATCCCAGGCCACGGAGCCGGAAGCACCCAGCTGCCCCTTGCGGAACGCCACGCGGATTTCCGCCACGGTGCGGTTGATGTTGTCGGTCACGCACTCGACGATCAACGGTACCTGGTGCGGGGCGAACCCTTCGTAGGTCACGCGGTGGTATTGCACGGTTTCACCGAGCAGACCGGCGCCCTTCTTGATCGCGCGTTCCAGGGTTTCCTTGGGCATCGAGGCCTTTTTGGCCTGTTCCACCACCAGACGCAGGTGGGCGTTGGTCGCGGTGTCGGCACCGTTGCGGGCGGCGATGGTGATTTCTTTCACCAGCTTGCCGAAGATCTTGCCCTTGGCATTGGATGCCGCTTCTTTATGTTTGACTTTCCACTGTGCGCCCATGACTCACTCTCTTCTATACATCGCGCCGAAACGTCTACTGGCCGGCGCTTTGGGGGCAGAGTTTATAGCGCGAGAACGCATCGTTCCACCAAAAAACCCTCAGGGCGCCAACTCGAAAAACGCCTGAATCAGGCGCAACGAACGGCGCCGCTCCATGCAACCGAGCAGGTGCCGGTTGAGCAGCCCCTCGCCCTCAATCGGCACCGCCTGCACCCGCGGGTCGGGGCTGACTTCCATGGACGAGACCACGCCCACCCCCAGCTCAGCGGCGACGGCTTCGGTCACCGCCTCGCGGCTGTCCAGCTCCAGCAGCACCTTGGGCTGCACATTCGCGGCCATGCAGGCCTCATCGAAGGTACGCCGGGTGATCGAGCTGGGCTCGCGCAGCACCATGATCATGTCGTTGAGTTGCTCGAGGCGAATACCCTCGGGTTGCTGCGCCCACGGGTGGCTGGCCGGCACCAATGCGCACATCCGCGACTCGCTCAACGGTTGCAGGTGCAGACCGTTGCGCGGTTCCACTTCGGTGAGCACCGCCACATCCGCATGCTCGGACAACAGCGCGGCCAGGGTTTCCTGGGCATTGCCCAGGCGCAGGTTGACGGTAATCCCGGGGTAGCGCGCGCGCAGGCTGGCAATCATCGGCATCACCAGGTGCGGGCCGTCCGCCGCGACTTCCAGGCGCCCGCTCAGCAGTTGGCGGTTGGCCTCCAGCATGGTCTGGGCTTCGTCCACCAGGCCAAAGATCGCCCGTGTGATCGCCGCCAGCCGCGCGCCCTCTTCGGTCAACTCCACCCGCCGCGCGGTGCGGCGCAGCAACGGGATCTGGTAGTGCTCCTCCAGGGCCTTGATATGCCCGGTCACCGCCGGTTGGCTGATGAACAGCCGCGCGGCAGCACGGGTAAAACTGCCCTCGCGGGCCACGGCATCGAATGCGCGCAGTTGGAACAGGTTCATGGTTATCGGCCTCACTGATAGCTCGCATAACAACAAACAATTTGATTGATGACAAGCCAAACTGCAATTTAGGCGTCGTAGCTTCAACCCCCGATGCCTTGCGAGGACTTGAGATGACCACTGCCGCGCCGATCCTGCTGACACCTGGCCCCCTGACCACATCGAACCGCACCCGCCGGGCCATGATGGTGGACTGGGGTTCATGGGATGACCGCTTCAACCAACTCACTGCCAGCGTCTGCGCGCAATTGCTGGCGATCCTCCACGGCGAAGGCAGCCACCATTGCGTGCCGTTGCAAGGCAGCGGCACCTTTGCGGTCGAGGCCGCCATCGGCACCCTGGTCCCGCGTGACGGCAAGGTACTGGTGCTGATCAACGGCGCCTACGGCAAGCGCCTGGCCAGGATCTGCGAAGTGCTCGGCCGTGATTTGAGCACCTTTGAGACCGCCGAGGACCAGCCCACTACCGCCGCCGATGTGGACCGCCTGCTGGCGGTAGACAGCGCCATCACCCACGTTGCGTTGATCCACTGCGAAACCAGCACCGGCATTCTCAACCCGCTGCCGCAGATCGCCGAGGTCGTCAAACACCACGGCAAGCGCCTGATCATCGACGCCATGAGCTCCTTCGGTGCGCTGCCGATCGATGCCCGCGAAGTGCCGTTCGACGCACTGATCGCCGCGTCCGGTAAGTGCCTGGAAGGCGTGCCGGGCATGGGCTTCGTCTTCGCGAACAAACAGGCGCTGGCCACCGCCCAGGGCAACTGCCATTCCCTGGCGATGGACCTGTTCGACCAGCACAGCTACATGACCAAGACCGGCCAATGGCGCTTTACCCCGCCGACCCATGTGGTCGCCGCCCTGCACGAAGCGCTGCTGCAATACCAGGAAGAAGGCGGCCTGCCCGCGCGCCACCGACGCTATGCCGACAACTGCCAGGCATTGCTCGACGGTATGGCCGCACTGGGCCTGCGCAGCTTCCTGCCGGCGGCGATCCAGGCACCGATCATCGTGACCTTTCACGCACCGCAGGACCCGCGCTACCAGTTCAAGGACTTCTACGAACGGGTCAAGGCCAAGGGGTTCATTCTGTACCCGGGCAAATTGACCGAGGTGGAGACGTTCCGCGTGGGCTGCATCGGCCATGTCGATGCGCAAGGGATGCGCGCAGCGGTCAAGGCGATCGCCGAGGTGCTGGAAGAAATGGAAGTGTCGGACATCTGATTGCCCCTTACCCACAGGATCTGAACCATGAACTATCAAAACCCCAACACCCTCCAGGCCGTCATCCTCGACTGGGCCGGCACCGTGGTCGACTTCGGCTCCTTCGCCCCCACGCAGATTTTCGTCGAGGCCTTCGCCGAATTCGATGTGCAGGTATCCATCGAAGAAGCCCGTGGCCCGATGGGCATGGGCAAGTGGGACCATATCCGCACCCTGTGCGACCAGCCGCAAGTCGCCGAGCGCTACCGCCAGGCATTCGGCCGCACGCCCACCGATGACGACGTGACGGCCATCTACCAGCGCTTCATGCCGTTGCAGATCGAGAAGATCGCCGAACACTCGGCGCTGATCCCCGGCGCCCTCGACACCATCGCCCGACTGCGCGGGCAAGGCATCAAGATCGGCTCTTGCTCCGGCTACCCCAAGCAAGTCATGGACAAGGTCGTCGCGCTGGCCACCACCAACGGCTACGTCGCCGACCACGTGGTCGCCACCGACGAAGTGCCCAACGGCCGCCCATGGCCAGCCCAGGCACTCGCCAACGTGATCGCCCTGGGCATCGACGATGTGGCGGCGTGCGTCAAGGTCGACGACACCGTGCCAGGCATCCTCGAAGGCCGCCGCGCCGGGATGTGGACCGTGGCCCTGACCTGCTCCGGCAATGCCCTGGGCCTGACCTACGCGCAGTTCCGCGCCCTGGACAGCGCCACGTTGGCCAGCGAACGCACGCGCATCGAAGCGATGTTCGAAGGCTCGCGCCCCCACTACCTGATCGATACCATTACCGACCTGCCGGCCGTCATCGCCGACATCAACCAGCGCCTGGCCCGTGGCGAAATGCCGCAAAGCGACTGATAGAGGTAAAGACAACGACATCGCACCGGGCAAACCGCGCAAAACAGGCTTACAGTAAAAGGACTTCGTCGCCAAAGAACGAAGGTTCGCCCTGATGAGTGAGGAACCCAGCGATGCCGTGGAAAAATTCCGATACGCGCTACAGCACCATGTCGATTGCGCTGCACTGGTTGATGGTGGTGCTACTGGCGGTGGTCTACGCCTGCATTGAGTTACGCGGACAGTTTCCCAAAGGCAGCGGTGCACGGACGTTGATCGTCGAGATGCATTTTATGTTCGGCCTCACCGTGTTTGTGCTGGTGTGGCTGCGCCTGTTCGCGCGCAGCCTGGGGGTTGCGCCGAGGATCGTCCCCGCCCCGCCGCAATGGCAAAGCCTGCTGGCCACGCTGATGCACTTCGCGCTGTACGCCTTGATGATCGGCATGCCGATTGCCGGTTGGCTGATCGTCAGTGCCGAGGGGCATTCGGTGATGTTCTATGGGATCGAGTTGCCGCCACTGATCGCTGAAAACAAGGCGCTGGCCAAAGAGATTGAAGGCTGGCATGTGTGGTTCGGCAAGGCCGGTTACTGGCTGATCGGGCTGCATGCGTTGGCGGGGATCTTTCATCATTATGTGATGCGTGATAACACGGCGCTGCGGATGATGCCGGGCAGGCGTGCTAGGCTGTAAACCCTCGGCGGCCCTGCAAGCCGCCGGTATGCACGAAGATCAGGCGAGTGCCGGGTACGAACCGCCCGGCCTCGATCTGCTGCTTCAACGCCAACAACGCCTTGCCGGTATAGAGCGGTTCCAGCGGTACACCGCAGGCCTGTTCAGCGGTCTCGATAAAGTCCAGTAGCAGCGGATCTACCTTGGCAAAACCGCCCCGACTGGCGTCCAGCAATTCATAACCACCCTGCACCAGGGCACTCACGTTCTGTGCCACACCATGATCATCCGGTACCGCCATGGCGCCATACACCGGATGCGCGCCCGCCTCCGCCAACGCCAACCCCGCCAACGTCGTACCGGTGCCTGCCGCCAACCACCAGGCATCGTAATCGGCCCAGCCCACGGTGCTCAATTGCCGGCGTGCCTGCTCGACCAAGACCCCGCAACCCAATGCCCCGGCCATCCCGCCGCCGCCTTCGGGCACGGGGTAAAGATCGGGATATTGCGCGCGCCACGGCAACCAGAAATCCTCCGCGTGGCGCGCGCGGTAGCCGGCATAGCCCAGCCAATGCAACTGCATGCCAAAGGCTTTCAGATCGAGGACTGTGGGGGTGTCTTGAGGGTGACCACGCAACAGGCCGACGGTGGGAAAACCAAAGCGCTTGCCCGCCGCTGCCAGCGCGTGCAGATGGTTGGAGTAAGCACCGCCGAGGCTGACGATGCCGCTGGCACCGGCCTGCTGCGCCTGGGCCAGATGTTGGGTGAGCTTGAACCACTTATTGCCGCTGATCAGTGGGTCGATACGGTCCAGGCGCAGCACGGCCAGCTCGACGCCGTTCAGCCACTCCAGCGCTAACGGTTCAAGCGGTGCATGGGGAAGCCAATCGAAAGGACCCATCGGGCGGCATCTGCATCGAAAAAGGGGCGGTAGTCTAACACCGCCCCTTGCGTCGCCTTACAGCTCGGCGGCGAGCCGTGAGCCTTGGTTGATGGCGCGCTTGGCGTCCAGCTCGGCCGCCACATCGGCGCCGCCGATCAGGTGCACGTTCTGCCCTGCGGCGACCAGGCCGTCCTGCAACTCGCGCAGCGGGTCTTGCCCGGCGCAGATGACGATGTTGTCCACGGCCAACAGCTGCGGCTCACCTTCGGCACCGATGCGGATATGCAGGCCGTCATCGTCGATCTTCAGGTACTCGACGCTGTTAAGCATCTGCACGCGCTTGTTCTTCAAGCCGGTACGGTGGATCCAGCCGGTAGTCTTGCCCAGGCCGTCGCCGACCTTGGAAGCCTTGCGTTGCAACAGGAACACATCACGGGCCGGGGCATGGGGTTGCGGCTTGATCCCGGCCACACCGCCACGGGCTTGCAACTGGGTGTCGATGCCCCACTCTTTCCAGAACGCTTCGCGGTCGAGGCTGGTAGACACGCCTTCATGCACGAGGAATTCCGACACGTCAAAACCAATGCCGCCGGCGCCGATCACCGCGACGCGCTTGCCCACCGGCTTGCGCTCGAGGATCACGTCCAGGTAGCTCAGCACTTTGGCATTTTCAACGCCCGGAATCGCCGGCGTGCGCGGCGCAATGCCGGTGGCCAGGACGATCTCGTCGTAACCGCCCGCCACCAGTTGTGCGGTGTCGACACGGGTGTTGAGGCACAGCTCGACGTGGGTGGTCTGCAACTTGCGATTGAAGTAGCGCAGGGTCTCGAAAAACTCTTCCTTGCCCGGTACGCGCTTGGCGATATTGAATTGGCCGCCGATCTCACTGGCCGAATCGAATAAGGTCACCTGGTGGCCACGCTCAGCCGCCACGGTGGCGGCGGCCAGGCCTGCGGGGCCGGCACCGACCACGGCGATTTTCTTGATCTGCTTGACCGGCAGGTAGTTGAGTTCGGTTTCATAGCAGGCCCGCGGGTTGACCAGGCAGGTGGTCAACTTGCCGCCAAAGGTGTGGTCCAGGCAAGCCTGGTTGCAGCCGATGCAGGTGTTGATTTCATCGGCGCGGCCGGCGGCGGCCTTGTTGACGAACTCGGGGTCGGCGAGGAAAGGCCGCGCCATCGAGACCATGTCGGCATCGCCTTCGGCGAGGATCTGCTCGGCAATCTCCGGTGTGTTGATGCGGTTGGTGGTGATCAACGGGATCTGCACCGCACCGCGCAATTTGGCCGTGACTTTGCTGAACGCGCCACGGGGTACTTTGGTGGCGATGGTCGGGATACGCGCTTCGTGCCAGCCGATGCCGGTGTTGATGATGGTCGCGCCGGCCTGCTCGATGGCCTTGGCCAACTGCACAATTTCTTCCCAAGTGCTGCCGCCTTCCACCAGGTCGAGCATCGACAGGCGGAAGATAATGATGAAGTTCGGGCCCACCGCTTCACGCACGCGGCGCACGATCTCCACCGCCAGGCGCATACGGTTTTCGTAGCTGCCGCCCCAACGGTCGGTGCGGTGGTTGGTGTGGGCGGCGAGGAACTGGTTGATGAAGTAACCTTCGGAACCCATGATTTCCACGCCGTCGTACTCGGCGACCTGGGCCAGCAGCGAGCAGGTGACGAAATCCTGGATCTGCTTCTCGATGCCTTCCTCGTCCAGCTCCTTGGGCTTGAACGGGTTGATCGGCGCCTGGATCGCACTCGGCGCCACCTGTTTTGGGCTGTACGCATAACGGCCGGCGTGGAGGATCTGCATGCAGATCTTGCCGCCCGCTTCGTGCACGGCCTGGGTGACGATCTTGTGCTTTTGCGCCTCGCTATCGGTGGTCAACTTGGCTGCACCGGCATACACCCCGCCTTCATCATTCGGGCCAATGCCGCCAGTGACCATCAGGCCCACGCCGCCACGGGCGCGCTCGGCAAAGTAGGCCGCCATGCGCTCGAACCCACCGGGCTTTTCTTCCAGGCCCGTGTGCATCGAGCCCATCAGGGTGCGGTTGCGCAAGGTGGTAAAACCCAGGTCCAACGGGGCCAGCAGGTGCGGGTAGGCAGCAGCGGTCATGGTACAGCTCCACAACGGATCATCACGGGACGTGGAGGGCTCGAATGGCACCCCATCGGTTTATGTCCCACAGACTAAGAGGCGGTGGACGACGGCTCAATGACTGAAACTGACAAGTTATTGATCCAAATGCACAGCGCCCCTTGGCAAGCCGCTGCCGGGGCCCTACCCTAGTCGCGAACCCTGCACCCGGTCTGTTGTCTGTTGCCCCATGCGTAAACTTCTCGCTTTTACCGTCTCCATGGCCCTGGTTGCCGCAGTCGCCGCGTATCTGGTCTGGACCCAGGAGCGCCCCGTGGGGCATTACCTGTCGGACCTGCGCATCACCCTCGCCGTCAACGAAGGCCTGCCCGCCGATCGCGGCAACTTGCTGGGCATCCAGCCGGAGCTGTTTCCCGCCGATTACCAGAGCCTGGAACGCCTGCACCTGAAGCTCGCGGCCTATCTGCAAAAGGCCCGGGACCAGGGGTTGATCAACGAAAAAACCATCGTGGTGCTGCCTGAACATATCGGCACCTGGCTGATGTTGACCGGTGAAAAAAATGAGGTGTACCAGGCGCTGCACGTGAAGGATGCGATGAACTGGCTGTCAGTCAGCAACCCGCTGCTGTTTGCGCGTGCCTGGATCAGCGCAACCGGCGATAACCGCACCGATGACGCCTACCTGCGCATGAAAGCCTCCGGCATGGCGCGGGACTATCAGGTGCTGTTCGGCGGCCTGGCCAAGGAGTTTGGTGTCACGCTGGTGGCCGGCTCCATCGCCCTGCCCAACCCCAGCGTCAGCCAGGGCCAACTGCAGGTCGGCCATGGCGCCTTGTACAACGCCAGCGTGGTGTTCGCGGCGGACGGATTGCCCCTCGGTGATCCCCAGCGCCAGCTTTATCCGATCTACGATGAACGCGGTTTTATCGAACCCGGTGACGAAAACATCGTCAGCGTGGTCGACACCCCGGCCGGGCGCCTCGGCGTATTGGTCGGCAGTGACAGCTGGTACCCGGACAACTATCGCAAGCTCAACGAGCAAGGTGCGCAACTGATTGCGGTACCGGCCTTTGTGCTGGGTCGCGATACCTGGGATCGACCATGGCGCGGCTTCAAGAGCGTGTCCACGCCACCGGAAATCAGCCTTAAGCCTGAAGAACTCAGCGAAGGTGAGGCCTGGCGGCGCCTGACGCTGATCAGCCAGCAACCCGTCAGCCAGGCAACCGCTGGCATGAGCGTATTCCTGCGTGGGCAGTTCTGGGACCTGGGCACGGCCGGGCACAGCTTTCTCAGCAGCTACGGGCAGATCAGCGCCGACGGCGACGCCCGTGGTGCGCGCCTGCTGAATATCTGGCTGTAACCCCGTGAAGCCGGTGCGCCTGGGTGATTTGTCGGTGGGCTTCGTGCACACTCTGGCCGACGCGATCCACAGCCACGGCCTCGACCCGCAACCGCTGCTGCTGCAATACGGCCTCGACCCCGCGCGCCTCGCCGAAGCGGGTGCACGCTTGTCGATCCCCCGTTATATGCGCCTGGGCCATGCGGCCATCCAACTCACCGGCGACCCCGGCCTGGGCCTGCGCATGGGCCAGCTCAGCCGCCTGAGCCAGGCCGGGCTGGCCGGGGTCACCGCCGCCCAGGCACCCAACGTACGTGAGGCGGCGCGCACCCTGACCCGCTTCGAGGCGCTGTACGGCTCCAACTATCGCGGCCAATCAAGTTTTCACGAGGACGCCGAAGGCGCCTGGCTGCGTTTCTATTCCATCAGCCCCTATAACGCCTACAACCGCTTCGTGGTGGACTCGATCATCGCCGGCTGGCTGCAGCAACTGTCGAGCCTGGCCCAGCAAACGGTGCAGGCGCAGCGGATTGAAATCGAGTTTGAAGCGCCGGACTACAGCGAACAGTACGCGGTGCTGGGCGATGGCCCGATCCAGTTCGGCGCCGACGCCAATCAACTGCGCCTGAGCCAGCAAACCCTGGCCCTGCGCAACCCGCAGCATTGTCCGAGTACCTGGCACCTGTTGCTGCAACTGTGTGAACGGGAACTGGAGCAGTTGACCCGCACCCGCAGCCTGCGCGAGCGCATTACCCGGTTGCTCGGGCCGATGCTCAATGGCGGCCGGGAACCCGACCTGGAAGAAGTGGCGGCACGCTTGAAGCTGCCGACCTGGACACTGCGCCGCAAACTGGCCGAAGAAGGCACACAGTTTCGCGCGATTCTCAACGATACCCGCCGCGACCTGGCCATGACCTACATTCGCGATACGGAACTGGCATTCGGCGAAATCGCCTACTTGCTCGGTTTTGCCTCGGCCCAGGCGTTTCAACGGGCGTTCAGGCGATGGAACAACCAGACCCCAGGGGAATTTCGCCGCAGTCAGCGGCATTCCGCCTGAAGTCGGTCTTACAGCTCGGTGGCGTCATCGGCCGGATCCAGAGGATCCAGTTCAAAGGCCTGGTACTCCAGCAGTTCTTCCTGGTATTCGTCCATGGTGGGCTCCTTGTTTTGAATTAAAAGCGGCTGCAGATAAATGACCTGCACAGCCAGCCTAAAGTGCCGTGATGACGAAAAAATGTCGACGTCATGACGTTCCTGCACTCCAGGATTAAACGTAGCAGCGTTGTGCGGATTTAGCACCGGGGTTTTGAGGCGCGATTGCAATCAGGGATGCACTGAAATGGAATGCATCAAGTTTCAGACTTGCGTCGACCACGGGTTTGGACACCCGCCTCCACCGCCATCCCGGCGGTACGCTCCAACGCCTCGGCAAACGCCTGGCGCTGCTGCGGTTCGATCTGCGACAGGAACAACTCGTCCACCGTACTTTCGTAGATCTTCCACATTTTTTTACGCAACGCCCGGCCGGCATCGGTGATCGACGCAAAGGCCGCGCGCCCATCGCCGTCGGAACGTGAACGCAGCACCAGGCCGTCCTTTTCCAGGCGATCTACCAGGCGCGTGAGGTTATAGCGCTCGATGGCCAGCACATCGGCCAATTCGTGCATGCGGCGGGTGCCTTCGGGGCCGCTTTCAAGGCCCCACAGTGCATCGTACCAGGCGTAAGGCGGCAAGTCGGCGGCCGCCAGGCGGCGCTCGATTTCACGGATGACCGTCCTGTGGGCCCTGACAAAACGGAACCATACATCAGGCTCTTTCGACGACATGCAACACCATCCGGCGGATTTCAAGAAGGTTGCAATAGTAGCTCATCCCGCGCTAGATTCGGCCATGTAGTTGCAATTGCAACAACATTGACGACGTTCCCACAAGGAGCCCGCCACTTGAAATCCGCCGACCCTGGAGCCTCACATGACCCCGAATAACGTAGTCAGACGCGACGTCGATCCACAGGAAACCCGCGAGTGGCTGGAGTCCATCGAATCGGTGCTGTCCACCGAAGGTCGCCCGCGCGCCCATTACCTGATCGATCAGTTGCTGGATTTCGACGTGGCGCGGCATGGTGATTTCTACGGGCGGGTGACCACGCCTTACGTCAACACCATCCCGGTGGAACGCCAGTTGCCCTACCCCGGCAACCTGGTCATCGAACGCCGTATCAACGCGTTTATCCGCTGGAACGCCATGGCCATGGTATTGCGTGCAGGCAAACACTCCGGTGTGGGTGGGCATATCGCCACTTATGCGTCAGCCGCTGTGCTGTACGACGTAGGTTTCGACCACTTCTTCCGTGGCCGCACCGACAACTTCGACGGCGACCTGGTGTACATCCAGGGCCACTCCTCGCCAGGCATCTACGGCCGTGCCTACCTCGAAGGCCGCATCAGCGAAGCACAACTGGATAACTTCCGCCGCGAAGCCGGTGGCGAGGGCATTTCGTCCTACCCCCACCCACGGCTGATGCCGGACTTCTGGCAATTCCCCACCGTGTCCATGGGCCTCGGGCCGATCACGGCGGCCTACCAGGCGCGCTTTATGCGCTACCTGGAGTTTCGTGACCTCAAGCAACACCAGGGCCGCAAGGTCTGGGCATTCCTCGGTGATGGCGAAATGGACCAGCCGGAATCCCTGGCCGCCATTTCCCTGGCCGGGCGCGAGAAACTCGACAACCTGATCTTCGTGGTCAACTGCAACCTGCAACGTCTGGACGGCCCGGTACGCGGCAATGCCAAGGTGATCCAGGAGTTCGAAAGCCTGTACCGCGCCGCCGGCTGGAATGTGATCAAAGTGATCTGGGGCGGTGGCTGGGATGCGCTGCTGGAAAAAGACACCGGCGGCCTGCTGCGCCAGCGCATGATGGAGTGCGTGGACGGTGACTACCAGAACTACAAATCCCAGAACGGCGCCTATGTGCGCGAACATTTCTTCGGCAAATACCCGGAGTTGCTGGCACTGGTTGCAGACCTGTCCGACGACGATATCTGGAAACTCTCACGGGGCGGCCATGACCCGGACAAGGTCTACAACGCCTATGCTGCCGCCGTACGCCACAGCGGCCAACCAACGGTGATCCTGGCAAAGACCGTCAAGGGCTTTGGCATGGGCGAAGCCGGCGAAGGCCAGAACATCAATCACCAACTGAAAAAGATGGGCGCCGATGCCGTCAAAGCCTTCCGCGACCGCTTCGGCCTGGAAGTGCCCGATGAGCAACTGGCTGAAATTCCGTACCTCAAGCCCACCGCCGACAGCGAAGAAGCCCGTTACTTCGCCGCGCGTCGCCAGGCCCTGGGCGGCTATGTACCCGCGCGCCACACGGCGGTCGAACCGTTGCAGATCCCCGAACTGAGCGCCTTCGCCACTCAGCTCAAGGACACTGGCGAGCGCGCGATATCAACCACCATGGCCTTCGTGCGCATCCTCGGCACCCTGCTGAAAGACCCGAACCTGGGCAAGCTGATCGTGCCCATCGTGCCGGACGAATCACGCACCTTCGGCATGGAAAGCCTGTTCCGTCAGATCGGCATCCACTCTGCCGTCGGCCAGCTCTACACCCCACAGGACTCCGGGCAACTGAGCTATTACAAGGAGAGCAAGGACGGACAGATCATGCAGGAAGGCCTGAATGAGTCCGGGGCCATTTCCTCGTGGATAGCGGCGAGTACGTCCTACAGCAATCACGGCCTGATGACCGTGCCGTTCTACATCTTCTATTCGATGTTCGGCTTCCAGCGCGTCGGCGACCTGGCCTGGGCAGCGGGCGATGCACGGGCACGTGGTTTCCTGCTGGGTGCCACGGCCGGGCGCACCACGTTGATGGGCGAAGGCCTGCAGCATGACGATGGCCATAGCCATATCCTGTCGTCGGTGATTCCGTGCTGCGTGTCCTATGACCCGACCTTTGCCTACGAACTGGCGGTGATTATTCGCGAAGGCATGCGGCGTATGTATATCGAACAGGAGGATACTTACTACTACATCACCCTGCTCAACGAAAACTACCCGCACCCGGCGATGCCCGAAGGTATGGAGGATGGCATTGTTAAAGGCATGTACCGCCTGAGCGGCAGCCAGCACGCCAAGGTGCAACTGATGGGCAGTGGTTCGATCCTGCGCGAAGTGATCGCCGCCGCCGACCTGCTCGCCAACGACTTTGCCGTGCAATGCAATGTATGGAGCGTGACCAGCCTGACCGAATTGCGCCGTGACGGGCACGCGGTGGAGCGCTGGAACCTGTTGCACCCCGAGCGTGAGCCACGCGAGAGCTACGTCGAGCAATGCCTGGCCGGGCAAACGGGACCGGTGGTGGTGGCGACGGATTACGTGAAGCTGTTCGCCGATCAGATTCGTCCGTTCGTGCCGGGCCGACGCTTTGTCGCACTGGGCACTGATGGTTTCGGGCAATCAGACACCCGGGAAGCCTTGCGCGCGTTCTTTGAGGTGGATCGCCACTTCATCGCCCTGGCTGCCCTGAAGGCACTGGCGGATGACGGCGTGATCGGTCGCGACAAGGTCAGTGAAGCGATCAAACGCTACGGGATCAACGTCGACAAGGCCGACCCCGTAGCGGTTTGATTTACTGCGCAGGCGTCGGCAGGGGCGGAATCGCTTCTGTCGGCGGCGGCAGGTCCGGCGTGGTGGCAGCGGGTGCGGGCTCGGCCTGCGGCGCAATCGGTGCAGCCTCAGGCGCGGGCACAACCGGCTCCGAGGCAGCCGGTGCGGCAGGCTCTTCCTTCGGCGCCTCGACTTTCTCTGCAGCCGGTGCGGCCTTCGGCTCCGGCACACCGAGGTCGGCCTTGGGCTGCTCGGGGATATGCTCGGCCTTCTTCACTTCCTGTGGCAGGAACACATCCACCAACGCAAAGTAACGGTCGTAGAACTTCGGCGCGGACACCGTCTCACTGGCCACCTTCACCATCGAGTCATCGGTAGAGCCGATCGGCATCGACACCGACCCCAGCACGCCCACGCCCAGGCTCGCGGAGTTGTTGACCTTCTTCAGCGCATAACGATCCTGCAGGGCATTGGCGAACATCGTCGAGTGGTTCTTGCCTTTGCCATCATCGGCGCACACCACGTTGAAGCTGATCTGCAGGTGCGTTTCGCCGGTCTGCTGGAAGCTCTTGTTACCCACGACCAGTTTCGGATCGCTGCTGGTGATGATGTAGCCCTGGCTCAGCAAGGCGCGCCGCGCGGCCTCGCACGCCGCTACATCGGTAACCGGGTAATCCCGGGAAAATGTACCGGAGTCGTCGAAGTTCTCATGTTCATAAATAGCGGTCTTGGGTGACGAGCAGCCCGCGGCGCCCGCCAGCACCAGCGCCAGCCCGAGGCTACGCAAGTGGAATGATGTCGACATTGATAATCCTGAGGAAAACGGTCTGGGCGGTATTGTGCAACAGAACGAGGCCTTGGCGCGCGCATTCCTGTCGGTAAAACGTCACAGGGTTACGCGCCGGGGCCTGCAGGGAAAAGCCCGGCGCACATATGGTCAATAAATACGCGGAGCTTGGCCGAGGTATGGCGACCGGGCCACAATATCCAGAAATTGCCCCGATGCTCCAGGTCATCATCCAGCACCCGTTGCAAGCGCCCTTCGTCCACGGCCTGGTTGACCATGTAGTCCGGCAGGCAGGCAATGCCCAAGCCCTCGAGCACCACATGCTTGAGGGACTCGATGGTGGTGCTGACCAGCGGCGTACGCAACAGCGGTTCCGCAGCCCCCGGGGCAAGGCGCAACGGCCAGGGCTCGAGCTTGCCCGTGGCGCAGAACTTGTGGCGCAGGCAGGCGTGGCCATTGAGGTCCTGTGGTTGCTGCGGCGTGCCGTGTTGGGCGAAGTAGCCCGGCGTGGCGACGAGTACCAACTGGTAGTGGCCCAGATGACGCGCCATCAAGCGCGAATCTTCCGGCTTGCCCGTGCGAATCACCGCATCGAAACCTTCCTCGATCACGTCCACCATGCGGTCGGAAAAATCCACGTCCAGCTCGATCTCCGGGTAGGTGCGCATAAAGTCACTGAGCACCGGCATCAACAAGCCGCGCACCTGCGGCACACTGATGCGCAACTTGCCCCGTGGCGTTGCAGCGGCGTCCGTCAGCTCCTGCTCGGCCGCTTCCACCTCAGCGAGAATCCGCCGCGAGCGCTCAAGGAACAGTGCACCTTCACTGGTCAAGGTGATACTGCGCGTGCTGCGGTGAAACAGCCGCACGCCCAGGCGCTCTTCCATCCGCGCAATGCTTTTGCCCACGGCCGACGACGACACCCCCAGCACGCGGCCGGCGGCGGTGAAGCTGAGCGTCTGCGCCACCTGCACAAATACCGACAGGCTGCCCAAGCTGTCCATGATCTGCCTCCAATTACGGACATCCGCGTCCGATAAGTTCGGAACCTTAGCCTGTTTTTCCGTCAACCACAGCGCCCTACTCTGCCTGCTTGCCCTTTTACCTGGATAAAACGTCATGAGCAGCAGCCCTTCACTCACCGCATCAGCCCAGCGGGATTCTTTACCCTTGGGCGGTCTACTGGCCCTGGCCAGCGCCGGCTTTATTACCATCCTCACCGAAGCCATGCCCGCCGGGCTTCTGCCGCAGATGGGCGACGGCCTGGGCGTGTCGCCCGCCTTGGTCGGCCAATTGGTTACCCTCTACGCCCTTGGCTCCCTGCTGGCAGCCATCCCGCTGACGCTGCTGACCCGCGGCTGGCGCAGGCGGCCGTTGTTGCTGCTGGCCATTGGCGGCTTTGCCTTGGTCAATAGCGTAACCGCGCTGTCCAGCCATTACGGGTTGACCCTGGTGGCGCGCTTTTTTGCCGGGGTCTTCGCCGGGTTGCTGTGGGCGTTGCTGGCGGGTTATGCGAGCCGAATGGTGGCGCCACACCTGCAAGGTCGCGCCATTGCCGTGGCGATGCTGGGTGCACCCCTGGCGCTGTCGCTGGGTGTACCTGCGGGCACCTTCCTCGGCACCGCCGTTGGCTGGCGCTTGAGCTTTGCGATCATGACCGGGCTGACCCTGGTGCTGCTCGCCTGGGCACGCTGGCAACTGCCGGACTTTGCCGGCGAACGGGCGGATAAACGCCTGGGGCTGCGCCAGGTGCTGAACCTGTCGGGCATTCGTCCGGTGCTATGGGTGACGTTTACCTACGTGCTGGCCCACAACATTCTGTACACCTACATCGCCCCGTTGCTGGTGCCCGCAGGGGTCGATGCGGACGTTGACAGAGTACTGCTGGTGTTCGGCCTCGCGGCAGTGCTGAGCATCTGGCTGGCAGGTGTATTGATTGACCGGTGGTTGCGCGCCTTGCTGCTGATCAGTTGTGCGCTGTTTGGCCTGATCGCCCTTGCGCTGGCGTTGTGGATCAATGTGCCGGCAGTCATCTATATCGCCGTGACGTTATGGGGCCTGGCGTTCGGCGGTTTGCCGGCATTGCTGCAAACCGCACTGGCCCAATCGGCGGGCAAGTCGGCGGATGCCGCACAATCCATGCTGGTGACCGTGTGGAACCTGGGGATAGCCGGTGGCGGCCTGGCGGGTGGCGTATTGCTTCAAGGTTGGGGCGTCACGGCCTTTCCATGGGCGGTTGTGCTTCTGATGCTGCTGGCCTGGGCCGGTGCATCACAGACGGCGCCCCAGCAGTTGGCCCGGCCACCCCGCCAAGTCGAACGTTGAAATGCGCTGGTAGCCACAGGACTCATAAAAACGCACCAGATCCCCTGTCCCGCCGCCGTAGCAGTCCACACGCAAGCGCGTGACTCCTGCTGCGCGGGCCTGGTCATCGGCAAAGGCCATCATGCGCCGGCCAAGGCCGCGAACACTCGGGTCACGCGCGGCAATCAACAGGCGCACATACACCTCGGGCTCAGTCGCCGAAGGTACATAAGGCATGGGGTCGCCCACCACCAGCGCTCCTCGGAGATGCCCCTCGGGGTCCTCGACAACCCAGGCCCCGGGCAACGCGCAGGCTTCAGCCACTTGCGCGACCCGCCGGGGCGACCCCGACCAGGGCTCGGTGCCCCACTGATGGGTATTGCCCCTGCCAACGAACCAGGCGATCACCTCGTCGAACACCTGCAGCACCGCAGGAACATCCGCCACGCTGGCGCGGCGGATCAGCAAGCCATCCATTCCTTGAATCAACACGCTTGGAACTCCCGGGTCGACGATACCGAGTACCCAGTCTAGCGCACACATAAAAAAGCCCCCGGTCTTTTCAGGCCGGGGGCTTCTTGTTCAAAGCGACATCAGTACTTCTTGATATCAGCCTTGGTTTCCAACTGCTTGCGGTACGCCGCAAAGTCCTGCTGGCCGACACGGGAAGCGAGGAAGCGGCGGTATTGCGCCTTTTCTTCGTCCGTTGGGGCGGCCGCTTCGTTGACGCCGTTCAAGCGCACGATCACCAGGCTGCCATCAGCCAGGGTCACGGTGGTGAAGGTCGGCTTGTCCTTGGCCGCAGGCTTGGGCATGCGGAACAGGGCTTGCAGCACGGCCGGGTCAATCGCTTCCTGGCTACGGGTAGCCGCTTCAGTGACTTTCCAGGCCTGGCCGTCGACCGGCTGGTTCAGCGGGGTCTTGCCATCACGCAGGCTGGCGATCAGTTCGTCAGCGTGAGTCTTGGCAGCCGCGCTGGCGCGCTCCTTGGCCATCTGTGTGCGAATCGCCGCGGCAACGCTTTCCAGCGGCAGTTGCGCCGGTTTGCGGTGCTCTTTGGCACGCAGCACGATGATGGTTTCCGGGTCCAGCTCGATGGCGCTGCTGTTGGCACCCTCATCCAGCACTTCCGGGCTGAACGCAGCGGTGACCACGGCGCGGTTGGCCGCGACACCGTCACCACCTTCACGGCCAAACGGCGCGGAGGTGTGTACGGTCAGCTTCAGGTCCGATGCTGGTTGGGCCAGGTCGGAGGCTTCGAATGCCGCATCTTCCAATTGCTTGGTTGCTTCGACAAAACGCTGCTCGACCTGTTGGGTCTTGAGCTCGCGGGTCAGCTTGTCTTTCAGGCTGGCAAACGTCGGCACTTGCGGTGCTTCAACGCCCAACAGCTTGATCAAATGCCAACCGAAGGTGCTGCGCACCGGCGCCGAAACCTGGTCTTTGTTCAACGCGTACAAGGCAGCTTCGAAGTCAGGGTCGTAGACGCCAGGGCCGGCAAAGCCCAGATCGCCGCCATTGTTGGCCGAACCTGGATCCTGGGAGAACTCCTTGGCCAGGGCCTCGAACTTCTCACCCTTGGCCAGGCGTGCCTGGATTTCTTCGATCTTGGCCTTGGCTTGCGCGTCGGTGACCTTGTCGTTGACTTCAATCAGGATGTGCGCGGCACGACGCTGTTCAGCGAGGTTGGCGGTTTCTTTCTGATAGGCAGCCTGCAGTTCATCGTCCTTGACGCTGACCTGGTCGAAGAAGGAAGACTTCTTCAGTTCCAGGTAGTCAATGACCACCTGGTCCGGGGTCATGAACTCCTTGGCGTGCTGGTCATAGTAAGCCTTGACCTCGTCGTCGGTGAGTTTCACCGCCGCAGGGTTGGCCTTGATATTGACGGTAGCGAAATCGCGGGTCTGTTTTTCCAGACGGGCGAATGCCAGCACTTCGGCGTCGGTCACGAAACCGCTGCCGGCGATGCCTGCGCGCACCTGGCCGATCAGCATTTCCTGGGTCAGCATCTGACGGAACTGCAGACGGCTGTAGCCCAGCTGACGGATCACCTGGTCAAAGCGTTCGGCGTTGAACTTGCCGTCCACCTGGAATTCCGGCGTCTGCAGGATCACCTGGTCCAGTGCAGCTTCAGAGAAGCCAAACTTGGAGTCGGCAGCGCCTTGCAGCAGCAGCTTGCGATCGATCAGGCCCTTGAGGGCCGCTTCGCGCAGCAGTTTTTCGTCCAGCAGTGAAGCATCGAAATCCTTGCCCAGCTGTTGCATCAGCTGGCGACGTTGCATGTCGACGGCCTGGCTCAGTTCAGTCTGGGTGATTTCTTCACCGTTGACCTTGGCCACGTCCTGCTTGGTGTTGGTCGAAGCCTGGAAAATGGCCTCGATACCGGTGAACGCCATCAATGCGACGATGATCCCGATAATGGTCTTGGCAATCCAGCCTTGTGAATTGTCCCTGATATTTTGCAGCATGCGTCCCCCAGAAACGGTTGAACTTCAAAAATTGGCAACCGTGGAGCGTGGGTAGAGTCCGGATAGAAGAAAGGCGCATCCGAGGATGCGCCTTCTCGTAACTGGCGGAGCGGACGGGGGGTTGAATCTACACCCCCGGCTTGGCGACCCGATGGATACTTGGGTCAGCTTTCGCTCCGCTGCCAGGCCAGACCTGCGTCCGACCCGGGTAGCAAAGGCTTGATCGAAGCTTAGTTAACCGCTTCTTTCAGGGCTTTACCGGCTTTGAAACCTGGTTTCTTGGCAGCAGCGATTTGCAGTGCTTTGCCAGTCTGTGGGTTACGGCCAGTGCGAGCTGGGCGGTCAGTCACAGAGAAAGTACCGAAGCCTACCAGTACCACGGAGTCGCCGGCCTTCAGAGCGCCAGTGACGGATTCGATTACTGCATCCAGCGCACGGCCGGCAGCAGCTTTCGGGATATCAGCGGATGCAGCGATAGCATCAATCAGTTCCGACTTGTTCACTCTAAGTCCCCTTATATATCTATTGAGTATGATTCTAAGTTTTTTGGTAAACAGCAAAAACCAGTGCTGAATGGCCTACAGACACTTAAGAGCCGCTTTATAACAAGGGCTCTAAAAAGCTGTCAAGGAAGCCCCCAGGCTTATTCACATTAATGCGTGCTAATTCTTTCCTTGGAATCAGACTCTCGTTTTTCGTCCTTTGCAACTATCTCCGGAACCACATCCGGCAAGGGCTCCGGCGCGTATTGCAGCGCAATTTGCAGGACCTCGTCAATCCATTTAACCGGTTTAATCTGAAGATCCTGCTTGATATTGTCAGGAATTTCCTTCAAGTCGCGAACATTCTCTTCAGGAATGATCACAGTCTTGATGCCACCGCGGTGTGCAGCCAGCAATTTCTCTTTCAGGCCACCAATGGCCAATACCTGGCCACGCAGGGTGATTTCCCCGGTCATCGCAACATCGGCGCGCACCGGTATGCCGGTCAATGCCGAAACCAGGGCCGTGCACATGCCTACGCCAGCGCTCGGACCATCCTTCGGTGTAGCCCCTTCCGGCATGTGGATGTGGGTGTCGTGCTTCTCGTGGAAGTCCAGGGGGATCCCCAGGCTCCTGGCGCGGCTGCGCACCACGGTCTGCGCGGCGGTAATGGATTCGACCATCACGTCACCGAGGGAGCCGGTCTTGATCAACTGGCCCTTGCCGGGGATCACCGCAGCTTCGATGGTCAGCAATTCGCCGCCCACCTGGGTCCACGCCAGGCCAGTCACCTGCCCTACCTGATCCTGCTGTTCTGCCAGGCCGTAACGGAATTTACGCACACCCAGGAAGTGCTCAAGAGCGTCGGCCGAGACCTTCACCGAGAAGCGTTTTTCCAGCGCGTGCTCCTTGACCGCCTTGCGGCAAATCTTCGCGATCTGGCGCTCAAGGCCCCGGACACCGGCCTCGCGAGTGTAGTAGCGCACGATGTCGCGGATCGACTCGACGTCGAATTCGATCTCGCCCTTCTTCAGGCCATTGGCCGAAATCTGCTTGGGCGCGAGGTATTTGACGGCGATATTGATCTTCTCGTCTTCGGTGTAACCCGGCAGACGAATCACCTCCATCCGGTCCAGCAATGCCGGCGGGATGTTCATGGAGTTGGAGGTGCACAGGAACATTACGTCGGACAGGTCGTAGTCGACCTCCAGGTAATGGTCGTTGAAATTGTGGTTCTGCTCAGGGTCGAGCACTTCCAGCAAGGCCGATGCCGGATCGCCACGCATGTCGCTGCCCATTTTGTCGATTTCATCGAGCAGGAACAGCGGGTTGCGCACACCCACCTTTGTCATTTTTTGAATCAATCTTCCTGGCATCGAACCGATGTAAGTCCGGCGATGGCCACGAATTTCCGCCTCATCGCGCACACCACCGAGGGCCATGCGCACGAATTTACGGTTGGTGGCATTGGCGATGGACTCGGCCAGGGAGGTTTTACCTACCCCAGGCGGGCCAACCAGGCACAACACCGGGCCACGAATCTTCTTCACGCGCTTCTGCACGGCGAGGTATTCGAGGATGCGCTCTTTGACTTCTTCAAGGCCATAGTGGTCGGCATCAAGGATATCTTCGGCACGGGCCAGGTCCAGGCGTACCTTGGTCTGGGCCTTCCACGGCACCTGCACCAGCCAGTCGATGTACGAGCGCACCACGGTGGCTTCGGCCGACATCGGCGACATTTGCTTGAGCTTGTTCAACTCGGCGGTGGCTTTGGCCAGGGCGTCTTTCGGCAGGCCGGCAGCATCGATGCGCTTTTTCAGCTCTTCGATTTCGTTGTGGCCTTCCTCGCTGTCGCCGAGCTCCTTCTGAATGGCCTTCATCTGCTCATTCAGGTAGTACTCGCGCTGGCTGCGCTCCATTTGTTTTTTGACCCGACCCCGGATGCGCTTCTCGACCTGGAGCAGGTCGATCTCGGCATCCAGCAACGCCAGCACGTGTTCGACACGGGCCGACAGGTCAATGATTTCGAGGATGTCCTGCTTCTGCTCGATCTTCAGCGCCATGTGCGCGGCCATGGTGTCGACCAGGCGGCTTGGCTCATCGATGCTATTGAGGGAAGACAGGACTTCAGCCGGGACTTTCTTGCCCAACTGCACGTACTGCTCGAACTGCGAGAGCAGGCTGCGCACAAACACTTCGGACTCGCGCTCAGGGGCCTCGACTTCGTCGATCAGCACCACTTCGGCGCGCAGGTGGCCGTCCACCTCCATGAAACGCTCTACCGCACCGCGCTGCTCGCCTTCCACCAGCACCTTGACGGTGCCATCGGGCAGCTTGAGCAGTTGCAGGACAGTGGCAATGGTGCCGACGCGATACAGGGCATCTTCGCCTGGATCATCATCGGCAGGATTTTTCTGGGCCAACAGCAGGATCTGCTTGTCGCCCGTCATCGCGGCCTCGAGGGCTTCGATAGACTTCTCGCGCCCCACGAACAGCGGGATAACCATGTGCGGATAGACGACGACATCACGCAACGGCAGGAGAGGCAATTCGATGGTTGTCTTCATGATTTCGCCTCTATGACAGTTGAAAAATAAGCTTGAAACCAAGATGGGGGCTGCGTGTAAAAAAAACAAGCTCAATGCTGGCAGTTACACGCAGTAAAAATCCTTATGAAAAACAAAGGAGCCCCTAGAGGCCCCTTCGTTTGTACCAAAACTGCGAAACGCTTACGCGTCTGGCGCAGCCTTGGCAGTCGGCTCACTGTTTTCGTAGATATACAGTGGCTTGGACTTACCTTCTATAACGCTTTCGTCGATCACCACTTTACTCACCTCGGACTGCGAGGGGATTTCGTACATGGTGTCGAGCAATACACCTTCGAGGATCGAACGCAGGCCACGTGCACCGGTCTTGCGCTCCAGTGCCCGCTTGGCCACCGATTTGAGCGCGTCGGTACGGAACTCGAGGTCCACACCTTCCATCTCGAACAGCTTGGCGTATTGCTTGGTCAGGGCGTTTTTCGGTTC
The DNA here is from genome assembly GCF_032424295.1 of Pseudomonas sp. JV449. NCBI lineage: Bacteria > Pseudomonadati > Pseudomonadota > Gammaproteobacteria > Pseudomonadales > Pseudomonadaceae > Pseudomonas > Pseudomonas sp. JV449. Next base: position 327,612 of record NZ_VYKD01000019.1, read on the forward strand.
GGTGAGGATCTGAATCAGAGCCGCCTCATCCAACTCGTCCAACGTGGCCAGGACCGGCAGACGGCCAACGAATTCCGGGATCAGACCGAACTTGACCAGATCGTCAGGCTCGACTTCACGCAGGGACTCGCCCACCTTCTTGCCTTCTTCCTTGCTGCGCACTTCTGCACTGAAACCGATGCCGCCACGGGTAGACCGTTGCTGAATAACCTTCTCCAGGCCGGAGAATGCACCGCCACAGATAAACAGGATGTTGCGCGTATCAACCTGAAGGAATTCCTGCTGCGGGTGCTTGCGGCCGCCTTGTGGCGGTACGGAAGCAACCGTGCCTTCGATCAGTTTCAACAGGGCCTGCTGCACGCCTTCACCGGAAACGTCCCGAGTGATCGACGGGTTGTCGGACTTGCGCGAGATCTTGTCGATTTCGTCGATGTAGACAATACCCATCTGGGCCTTCTCTACGTCGTAGTCGCACTTCTGCAGCAGTTTCTGAATGATGTTCTCGACATCTTCGCCCACGTAGCCAGCCTCGGTGAGGGTGGTGGCGTCAGCGATGGTGAACGGAACGTTCAGCAGGCGAGCGAGGGTTTCTGCAAGCAGGGTCTTACCCGAGCCTGTAGGACCGATCAGCAAGATGTTGCTCTTGCCGAGTTCGACTTCGTCGCCTTTCTTGTCACGCTGGTTCAAGCGCTTGTAGTGGTTGTATACCGCTACGGCCAGAACCTTCTTTGCACGCTCTTGACCAATCACATACTGATCAAGGATGCCGCTGATTTCTTTAGGCGAAGGCAATTTATGCGCGCTGCTTTCGGCCTGGGCTTCCTGCACCTCCTCACGGATGATGTCATTGCACAGGTCGACGCACTCGTCGCAGATAAAGACCGAGGGGCCGGCAATCAATTTGCGCACTTCATGCTGGCTTTTGCCACAGAAGGAGCAATAGAGCAGCTTGCCGTTGTCCTCGCCGTTGCGGGTGTCAGTCATTCGTTCGATCCAAATCCGATAGGCTTGCAACACAAGATGAAGGCTTATGCGGGCTTTTTCAAGCCCGCAGATGATCGGGAAACCCGACCAGCCCTATTTTGAGCGGCTTATATTAAGCGGGGCGCTTTTCGATCACTGCGTCGATCAACCCATATTCACGTGCGGCTTCGGCGCTCATGAAGTTGTCACGGTTGGTGTCGCGCTCGATTTCTTCCAGGGTGTGCCCGCTGTGCTTGGCCATCAGCGTGTTGAGACGTTCGCGGATGAAGAGGATTTCCTTGGCGTGGATTTCGATGTCCGACGCCTGGCCCTGGAAACCGCCCAGTGGCTGGTGAATCATCACGCGCGAGTTCGGCAGGCAGTAACGCTTGCCCTCGGCACCTGCGGTCAGCAGGAACGCGCCCATGCTGCAGGCCTGGCCAATGCAGGTAGTCGATACGTTCGGCTTGATGAACTGCATGGTGTCGTAGATCGACATGCCCGCTGTCACCGAACCGCCCGGCGAGTTGATGTAGAGATGGATGTCCTTGTCCGGGTTTTCCGCTTCAAGGAACAGCAGTTGCGCACAGATCAGGTTGGCCATGTAGTCCTCTACCGGGCCCACCAGAAAGATCACTCGCTCCTTGAGCAGGCGCGAGTAGATGTCGTAGGCGCGTTCGCCACGAGCGGACTGCTCGACAACCATCGGGACCAGGCCGCCTGCGGCCTGGATATCAGAGTTCTGCTGAATATAGGAATTACGGAACATGCTCTGCAGTTACTCCCAAATAGTCATGTCTTGAAAACGCATAAGCCAGCGCGAGGCTGGCTTATGGTTGAATTTCCAACGAGTTGGACAATCAGTCGGCTTGTGCTGCTTCCGCCGGCTTGACTGCTTCTTCGTAAGAGACCGCTTTATCGGTCACCTTAGCCTTCTGCAGAACAGTATCCACAACTTGTTCTTCCAGCACAACCGAACGTACTTCGTTCAGCTGCTGGTCGTTCTTGTAGTACCAGGACACGACCTGCTCAGGCTCCTGGTAGGCCGAAGCCATTTCCTGGATCATTTCGCGGACGCGATCTTCGTCAGGCTTGAGGTCGAACTGCTTGACCACTTCAGCCACGATCAGACCCAGCACCACACGGCGCTTGGCTTGCTCTTCGAACAGCTCGGCCGGCAGCTGGTCTGGCTTGATGTTGCCGCCGAACTGCTGGACAGCCTGTACGCGCAGGCGATCCACTTCGTTGGACAGCAGGGCCTTAGGCACTTCGATCGGGTTGGAGGCCAGCAGACCGTCCATGACCTGGTTCTTGACCTTGGACTTGATAGCCTGGCGCAGCTCGCGCTCCATGTTCTTGCGAACTTCGGTGCGGAAGCCTTCGATACCGGTTTCCTTGATGCCGAACTGATTGAAGAATTCTTCGTTCAGCTCTGGCAGCTTAGGCTCGGAAACGCTGTTGACGGTCACGGTGAACTCGGCGGCTTTGCCAGCCAGGTCCAGGTTCTGGTAGTCAGCAGGGAATTCCAGGTTCAGGACCCGCTCTTCGCCAGCCTTGGCGCCAACCAGGCCGTATTCGAAGCCAGGAATCATGCGGTTGGAACCCAGCACCAGCTGAGTACCCTTGGCGGAGCCGCCAGCGAATGCTTCGCCGTCAACCTTGCCAACGAAATCGATGTTCAACTGGTCTTCGTTCTGGGCAGCACGGTCGACCACTTCGAAACGGGTGTTCTGCTTGCGCAGGATTTCCAGCATGTTGTCCAGGTCCGAATCAGCCACTTCGGCGCTCAGGCGCTCGATAGCGATACCGTCGAAACCGGCCACTTCGAACTCGGGGAACACTTCGAATACGGCAACGTATTCCAGGTCCTTGCCCGCTTCCAGGGACTTGGGTTCGATCGAAGGCGAACCAGCCGGGTTCAGCTTTTGCTCAACCACTGCTTCGTAGAAAGAAGCCTGGATCACGTCACCGACGGCTTCATTGCGTGCATCAGCACCAAAACGGCGCTTGATTTCGCTCATTGGCACTTTGCCTGGACGGAAACCAGCGATCTTGGCCTTTTGGGCAGTCTGCTGCAGACGCTTGTTGACCGCAGTCTCGATGCGCTCAGCCGGCACGGTGATGCTCATGCGGCGCTCGAGAGCAGTAGTATTTTCAACAGAAACTTGCATGGATATTCCTCGTTGCACAGACGTTAGCCGGCCATTTCCGACCCCAATCAAGGGCATGCATTCTAGTGGGTCAAACTCAAGAAGTCACCCTACTGGAAATACGCCCGTAAACAGCCGGCAATTTATCGATACGAAGGCACTGTCGCGCCCCGCCCCGGTGACAAATAAAGCCAATCACGCCAGGGCTCTGCGCCGCCCCTTCTATATATAGAAGGGGTCGTCGCTCATCTCCCTGACGCCCACCCCGCAGTGAGGGCAGATAGACAACGCAGTATCATCGAGACACATAAATACGATGAAACGCACCGCCATCGCGACCCAGAACCTGCAGCCACGACAATCCGAACCGCCAAAACCAAAAAAGGCGCCAGACTGTTAAATCTGGCGCCTTTCGAATATGGGGTGGACGAAGGGGATCGAACCCTCGACAACGGGAGTCACAATCCCGTGCTCTACCAACTGAGCTACGCCCACCATATTGCGTTAACAAAGAAACCAAACCACTTCTTTGTCGAGCCCTACCCTGCGTATAGACCGAGTAAAGCTTTATTGGTGCGGATGAAGAGACTCGAACTCTTACGCCTTGCGGCGCTGGAACCTAAATCCAGTGTGTCTACCAATTCCACCACATCCGCGCTTGAAGCTCTTAAAGCAAAGGCGCCAGACGGTTAATCTGGCGCCTTTCAAAATATGGGGTGGACGAAGGGGATCGAACCCTCGACAACGGGAGTCACAATCCCGTGCTCTACCAACTGAGCTACGCCCACCATATAGCGCTACTTGTGCCAAAGCTGCCTAATGGCGCACCCGGCAGGACTCGAACCTGCGACCATCCGCTTAGAAGGCGGATGCTCTATCCAGCTGAGCTACGGGCGCCTTATTAATCTGTACTCTTGGAGGATTACAAACTAAGTGCTTCCAGCCTTGCAGAACAACGATTCTGCTCGACCTTCTTAACCAGTGCTAGGCTGTGCCCGACAAGTGCGACGAATAGTATAGAGGGCCTGGAAACCCGTCAAATCTTTTTTGAAAAAAATTCATTTTATTTAAGGGGTTAGGCCAATTTGCGGACCAAGCGCCTTTGCCCTCACGCCGTGGCGTGCGAGAATGCGCGCACTTTTCCTCCCCCTCTCGATGGTTAATCACGCGTAATGACTGCACAACTTATCGACGGCAAATCAATCGCCGCCAGCCTGCGCCAGCAGATCGCCAAACGAGTCACCGAGCGCAGCCAGCAAGGCTTGCGCACGCCTGGCCTCGCGGTGATCCTGGTCGGCAGCGATCCTGCCTCTCAGGTTTATGTCTCGCACAAGCGTAAAGACTGTGAAGAGGTCGGCTTTCTTTCCAAGGCCTACGACCTGCCTGCCGACACCACCCAGCAGGCCCTGACCGACCTGATCGACAGCCTCAACGACGACCCGGCGATGGACGGCATCCTCCTGCAATTGCCATTGCCCGCGCACCTGGACGCGTCCAAGTTGCTCGAGCGCATCCGCCCTGACAAAGACGTCGACGGTTTCCATCCCTATAACGTCGGCCGCCTGGCCCAGCGTATCCCGCTGCTGCGCCCGTGCACGCCCAAAGGCATCATGACCCTGCTGGAAAGCACCGGTGTCGACCTGTACGGCCTCGATGCCGTCATCGTCGGCGCGTCCAACATCGTGGGCCGCCCCATGGCCATGGAGTTGCTGCTGGCCGGTTGCACCGTCACCGTGACCCACCGTTTCACCAAGGACCTCGCAGGCCACGTTGGCCGTGCCGACCTGGTCGTCGTGGCCGCCGGCAAGCCGGGCCTGGTCAAGGGCGAATGGATCAAGGAAGGCGCCATCGTCATCGACGTGGGCATCAACCGCCAGGAAGACGGCAAGCTGGTCGGCGACGTGGTGTATGAAACCGCCCTGCCCCGCGCTGGCTGGATCACCCCGGTGCCGGGTGGCGTTGGCCCGATGACCCGTGCCTGCCTGCTGGAAAATACCCTGTACGCCGCAGAAACCCTGCACGGTTAATAACCAGTCGTACTGAAAAAGCCCTGCCTTATCGCAGGGCTTTTTATTGCCCGGAAGAAAACCTGTTTTTTCTTAGTTTTTAAGCACTTTCGTCTGGTTTTAGAAGAACATTCGACAGTCCGTCGTCCATACTCCTAAAATGTAACGCCATTTGTCACAGAACCCGTTTCCCAACGGTATTTCTTACTTTTTTAGCGAGTTCATCCGCGTGAAAATTCGTCTTTCCATTGTCAGCCTATTTTTTGCTTTCACCGGCACCTTTGCACACGCTGCCGACTCCGCCCTGGCGCCGCGGGATCCATCCAAACTGCAGATCGCTTCCGGCAGCGCCATGCTGGTGGACCTGCAAACCAACAAGGTCATCTACGCCAGCAACCCCGACGTGGTGGTGCCTATCGCCTCGGTGAGCAAACTGATGACGGGCCTGATCGTGCTTGAAGCCAAGCAGAACATGGACGAGTACATCGACATCAACATCACCGACACGCCGGAGATGAAAGGCGTGTTCTCCCGCGTGAAGATCGGCAGCCAGATGCCGCGCAAGGAGATGTTGCTGATTGCCCTGATGTCCTCGGAAAACCGCGCCGCCGCGAGCCTGGCGCACCACTATCCGGGCGGCTACGCGGCCTTTATTGCCGCGATGAACGCCAAGGCCAAGGCCCTGGGCATGACCAGCACCCATTATGTCGAGCCCACCGGCCTGTCGATCCACAACGTGTCCACCGCCCGCGACTTGAGCAAGCTGCTGGCCTACGCGCAAAAATTTCCGATGCTGAGCCAGTTGAGCACCACCAAGGAAAAGACCGTAGCGTTCCGCAAGCCCAACTACACCCTGGGTTTCTCCAATACCGACCACCTGATCAACCGCGCCAACTGGGATATCAAGCTGACCAAGACCGGTTTCACCAACCAGGCCGGTCATTGCCTGGTGCTGGTCACCCGCATGGGTAATCGTCCGGTGTCGCTGGTGATCCTGGATGCTTTCGGCAAATTCACCCACTTTGCCGATGCCAGCCGTATCCGTAACTGGGTCGAGACCGGCAAGGGCGGCTCGGTGCCGGACGTCGCTCTGCGCTACAAGGCTGACAAGAACCTGAAGAACCGCGCGAATGCCGCCGAAGTCCGCCGCTAAGGAACACCGAGAACTCATTTAGGAGGGGCTCGCCCCTCCCATTTTATTTGTGTTCCGCCAACACCTTGAGCGCCTGCGCCGCCGCCCGCTCCTGCCCGGCCTGGGCCGTTGCGTTCGCCGAGTCCCGCCAGCGCTGCGCATCCACATTGGCCGGCAACTGGCTCGGGCGCTGAGTGAGGATTGCCCAGTGCCCGGCACTGCTCCACTTCGACTCAAAGTCGCTGAAGCTCATCAGCAGGCGTCGGTCCATGCCTGAACGCAACAGCACCGTGCTTTTCTGCTGGTTGAAACCCACCACGACCACGTAGCGCGCGTCAGACAACAGGCCGCCGCCAATCCGCGCCATCACCGGGTAACCCGCCGCCACCTGCGCCAGTACCGCGGTCAGCTTGGCATCCAGCGGGTACACCATCAGCCCGTACTCACGGGCCAGCACCTGCATGTTGCGCTCCAGGTCCGCTTCCCCGCCCGGCAAATGCAACGGTTTATCCAACAAGCCCGGTGTCATCACAATGCCTTGTTGCGACAGCATGCTGGCTAACGCTGTAGGACCACTCTGATAAGCCTCGCTGCGAAAGGTCGGCACACCATTGAGTTCGACACGTTCCGGCAGGCCCGGAAGTTTCGACGGCTGCCCGGAACAGGCCGCGAGCCCCAGGGCACAGGCCAGCAACAAGGATGTTTTAAGGTTCGACCGTAACCGCAATTTTTTACTCTCTTGATCAACTGCCGGTGAGGGCCCTGATCATAGGACGCTCTGCCACGCGGGTATAGCCCACAGGCTCAGTAAAGCGTCGCGGATAGAGCAAACGAGTTGGACGAACACGACCATTGGTCAATAGCAGGCAACCGCCGGGTAGCTAGACTGTCCATTGAGAAGACTGTGTGTGCCCCCTGCGGGGCGAAAGGAGGCCAAAATGAGCCTTGCAACAACGATTTTCCTGTTGATCTGCGGTTGGCTGGCGGTAGCCGGCGCCATGTTGTGGGGGGTGTTGCGCATTACTCGCCGGCACCATCACCCCCACGTCAAACCTGCGGCACCCGCCAAGCCCCATAGAGCGGCGGTGCACCACGCCTAGCCAGGCATGCAATTGAAATCCTGAGTCGCTGCGACTTCCTTACCGTGCCCGTCCATCAGGGATGCGCGCACGGTGGTGCCCAGGCTCGACTCCACCAGGGTGTAATGCTCACCCGCCTTGAAATCCTTGTACTCGACCCGACCCTGGCAGTCCTGCTGGTTGTCGTCGCCTGCCTCTTCCTCGAACAACGTCACGTCCAGGCGGTGATCCCCGGGGGTCACCTCGAAAAAGCGCCCGTCGTCGACACGCTTGCCGTCCACACGTTCGGCCATCAGGTCGTTCGGCGCTTCTTCTTTCAAGCCGATCCAGGCTTCGCTGGGGTCCGCCTTGGGAATCGGGCCGGCACAGGCCGACAACAACAAAACAGCCCCCAGGGCGGGGATCAACAATAAAGGTTTGAGTGACATGGCAGGGCTCCAAAGAACATCAGTTAAAAGACAAGTCGTCCGATGGGATGCAAGCTTGGGCAGCCACGCCCTGTAGAACAAATGAATCCATATGAAACGATCTTCAGCCCTTACCTAAATGTTCCTTCACCTGACTGAAAGGCGCGTGTTAGGTGGGTCGGGCAAGACTGCCGGGGTTTGCAATCCTGCTCCCTCGGAGGTTCACGCATGCTCGGGCTGGTAAAGACCGCACTGCAAAAGCCGTACACGTTTATCGTGTTGGCCATATTCATCTGCATCATCGGGCCGATGGCGGCCCTGCGAACCCCCACCGACGTGTTTCCCGATATCGGCATCCCTGTGGTCGCTGTGGTCTGGCAGTACAACGGCCTGTCACCGGACGCCATGGCCGGCCGGGTGATCTACACCTATGAACGCTCCCTGAGTACCACCGTCAACGACATCGAACATATCGAATCGCAATCCCTGCCCGGCATGGGCATCGTGAAGATTTTCTTCCAGCCCGGCGTCGACATCCGCACCGCCAACGCCCAAGTGACCGCCGTGTCACAAACCGTGCTCAAGCAGATGCCACCGGGCATCACGCCGCCGCTGATCCTCAACTACAGCGCCTCCACGGTGCCGATCCTGCAAATGGCGTTCTCCAGCACCACGCTGTCGGAAGCCAAAATTCGCGACCTGGTGCAGAACAATATCCGCCTGCCCCTCAGCGCCCTGCCCGGCCTGGCCATGCCCACGCCGATGGGTGGCAAGCAGCGGCAGATCACCCTCGACCTCGACCCCCAGGCGTTGGCGGCCAAAGGCTTGTCGGCCCAGGATGTGGGCAATGCCCTGGCGCTGCAGAACCAGATCATCCCGGTGGGCACCGCCAAACTCGGCCCCAATGAATACACGATCCTGCTCAACAACAGCCCCAAGGCCATCGATGAGCTCAACGACCTGCCGATCAAGACCGTCGACGGCGCGCTGATCACCATCGGCCAGGTCGCCCACGTGCGCGACGGTTCGCCGCCGCAGACCAACATCGTGCGCGTCGACGGCCATCGAGCGGTGCTGATGCCGGCGTTGAAAAACGGCAGCATTTCCACCCTGTCGATCATCGACGGTATCCGCCAGATGCTGCCGCGCATCAACGAAACCCTGCCGCCGTCATTGAAGACCTCGTTGCTGGGCGACGCCTCGGTATTCGTCAAGCAATCGGTGGGCAGCGTGGCCCAGGAAGGCATCATCGCCGCGCTGCTGACCAGTGCGATGATCCTGCTGTTCCTCGGCAGCTGGCGCTCCACGATCATTATCGCGGCGTCAATTCCCCTGGCGGTGCTGTCGGCCATTGCGTTGCTGGCGGTCAGCGGGCAGACCCTCAACGTCATGACCCTCGGCGGGCTGGCGTTGGCGGTGGGGATCCTGGTGGACGACGCCACGGTGACCATCGAAAACATCAACTGGCACCTGGAACAAGGCAAGGCGGTGAAGACCGCGATCCTCGACGGCGCCGCGCAAATTGTCGGCCCGGCGTTCGTCTCGCTGCTGTGCATCTGCATCGTGTTCGTGCCGATGTTCCTGCTGCAAGGCATCGCCGGTTATCTGTTCCGGCCGATGGCGCTGGCGGTGATCTTCGCCATGGCCAGCTCATTCATTCTTTCGCGCACCCTGGTGCCGACGCTGGCGATGTTCCTGCTCAAGCCGCACACGCCGGAGCCAGGCGTGGGGCACCATCCCGAAGATGCATTCATCAACCACCATGAGGGCGAGCAGCACCCGAAACCGCGCAATGCCGCACTGCAAGCGGTGCTGAATTTCCAGCAGGGTTTCGAGCGTCACTTCTCGAATATCCGCGACACCTACCACGGCCTGCTGACCTTGGCCCTGGGCAATCGCAAGGGTTTTATCGTCGGTTTCCTGGCCTGTGTGCTCGCCTCATTCCTGCTGTTGCCAAGCCTGGGCCAGGACTTTTTCCCGGCGACGGATGCCGGTGCGCTGGCCCTGCATGTGCGCCTGCCGCTGGGCACGCGCATCGAAGAAAGCGCCGCCGCCTTCGACCGCATCGAAGCGCGGATCCGTGAAGTGATCCCTTCCGAAGAGCTGGACACCATCGTCGATAACATTGGCATTCCGCTCAGCGGCATCGACATGGCCTACAGCAGCAGCGGCACCATCGGCCCGCAGGATGGCGACATCCAGGTCAGCCTGAAAAAGGGCCATGCGCCCACCGCCGACTACGTGAAGAAACTGCGTGAAGCGCTGCCGCAGAGTTTCCCTGGCAGCCACTTTGCGTTCCTGCCGGCGGACATCAGCAGCCAGATCCTCAACTTCGGTGCGCCGGCGCCGCTGGACGTAAAAATCTCCGGGCGCAGCGATGCAGAAAACCGCGCCTATGCCGTCGAGTTGGAACGTCGCCTGCAACACGTGCCCGGTATCGCCGACCTGCGCATCCAGCAGTCCACCGGCTACCCGTCGCTGCAGGTGAATGTCGACCGCATGCGCGCCAACGGCCTGGGCATTACCGAGCGGGACGTGACCAACAGCATGGTGGCGTCGCTGGCCGGCAGTTCGCAGACCGCGCCGACCTTCTGGCTCAACCCGGCCAACGGCGTGTCCTATTCCATTGTCGCCGCCACCCCGCAATACCGCCTCGACAGCCTGCCGTCACTGGAAGCGCTGCCCGTCACCGGTGCCGATGGGCAGTCGCAGATCCTCGGCGGCGTGGCAACCATCTCCCGCGTGCAAAGCCCGGCGGTGGTGACCCACTACAACATCGAACCGACCCTGGACCTGTACGCCAACGTGCAGGGCCGCGACCTCGGCGGCGTAGCCCGCGACGTGCAAAAGGTGCTGGATGACACCGCGCATCTGCGTCCCAAAGGCGCGACGATCAGCCTGCACGGACAGATCGATGCGCTGCATGAAGCCTTCAGCGGCTTGAGCCTTGGCCTGCTGGGTGCGGTGGTGCTGATCTACCTGCTGATCGTGGTCAACTTCCAGTCGTGGGCCGACCCATTCGTCATCATCACCGCGTTGCCGGCGGCGCTCGCAGGCATCGTGTGGATGCTGTTCCTCAGCGGCACCTCCTTGTCGGTGCCGGCACTCACCGGCGCCATCCTGTGCATGGGCGTGGCCACGGCCAACTCGATCCTGGTGGTGAGCTTCTGCCGTGAACGCCTGGCCGAACATGGTGATGCGTTGAAAGCCGCCATGGAGGCCGGTTACACGCGCTTCCGCCCGGTGTGCATGACCGCCCTGGCGATGATCATCGGCATGTTGCCCCTGGCGATTTCCGAGGAGCAGAACGCCCCGCTCGGGCGCGCCGTCATCGGCGGTTTGATCTTCGCCACCCTCGCCACATTGTTGTTTGTTCCCGTGGTCTTCAGCCTGGTCCACGGTCGTCACCCTACTCGCGCAGTTGCAGGAGAAACCCCACATGTCGTCTGATCACAAACCCTCGCGCAAGCGTCTGATGCTCATGGGTGTCGGCGGCCTGACCCTGGCCGCCCTGTTGGTCGCCAACGGCCTGCATGCCCGTACGCTGCACGAACAATCGGTCACGGCCTGGACCGAGACCGCCGCCATCCCGCACGTGATGGTGTTCCAGCCCAGGCAGAATGTGGCCGGCGATACCTTGCGCCTGCCGGCGCACCTGGAAGCCTGGAGCAAGGCGCCGATCCACGCCAGGGTCAGCGGTTACCTGAAGGATTGGAAAGTCGATATCGGCAGCCACGTCAACGCCGGGCAAGTCCTCGCGGAAATCGACAGCCCCGACCTTGATCAACAGTTGGCGCAGACCCATGCACGCCTGGTGCAGGAACAGGCCAACGCACGCCTGGCCGAAACCACCGCCACGCGCTGGCAAAACCTGCTGGCCAGCCATTCGGTATCGCGCCAGGAGGCCGATGAAAAAACCTCCAATGCCGCTGCCGCCAAGGCCAACGCCGAGGCCGCCGCTGCCGACTACGCCCGGCTGTCGGCGCTGGAAAGCTACAAGACCCTTCGCGCCCCGTTCGCCGGCACCATCACCGCGCGCAACACCGATATCGGCCAGCTGATCAAGGCCGACACCGACAGCGATCCGGAACTGTTCGACATTGCCGACACCCATCAATTGCGCCTCTATGTACCGGTGCCGCAGAACTACGCAGCGGTCATCCATCCCGGCCTTGAAGCCGAGCTGACCGTGCCCGAGCACCCCGGCAAGCATTTCAAGGCGCGCCTGATCGGTGACTCCACCGCCATCGACCGCCGCTCCGGCACCCTGCTCGCCCAGTTCGTCGCCGACAACCCCGACGGCGAACTGCTGCCCGGTGATTATGCCGAAGCCACCTTGCCGATTCCGGCCGATACCCATGGTGTGAGTATCCCGGCCAGCGCGCTGATCTTCCGCGCCCAGGGCACCCAGGTGGCGGTGTTGGACGGGCAGAACCATGTGCACCTGCAGGCCATCCATATCGGCCTCGACCTGGGCGAACGCCTGGTGATCGACCAGGGCTTGAAACCCGCCGACCGCATCGTCGACAACCCGCCCGATGCCCTGCGCGAAGGTGATCCCGTGCAACTCGCCGATGCCTCCGGAGGTGCGCATGCGCATAAGGCTTAAACCGCTCGCCGCATTGACGCTGCTGGTCTTGCAGGGTTGCTCGATGGCGCCGACCTACAAGGTGCCGGCGATCGACCTGCCGGCCAACTACCGCGAACAGACCAGCGATGGGCCCTGGCACAGCGCCCAGCCCTCCGACCAACTGGCGCCCGAATGGTGGAAGCTCTACAACGATTCGCGCCTGAATGACCTGCAACAGCAGCTGCTCAAGGCCAACCCGGACCTGGCGGCGGCGCTGGCGCACTTCGACGCTTCCCAGGCGTATGCCAGCCAACTGCACGCAGGCCTGTTCCCGCAAATCAGCGCCAGCGCGCAACCGCTGCGCCAGCGGCAATCGGATTCGCGACCGTTGCGGGGGGATACGCAACCGTCGGTGTACAACAGCAACATCGCGGGCTTTTCGTTGAGCTATGACCTGGACCTGTGGGGCAAAATCCGCAACCAGGTCGCGGCCGGCGATGCCCAGGCGCAAGCGTCCGGGGATGACCTGGCGGTGGCACGCCTGAGTTTGCAGCGTCAGTTGGCGACCTTGTACGTGCAGCTCAATGGGCTGGATGCACAGAGCCGGATTCTCACTCGCTCGCTGGATGATTTCAGCCAGGCATTGCAATTGACCCGCAGCCGCTACGAGGGCCAGATAGCCTCGGAGCTGGACCTGACCCGTGCGCAAAATCAACTGGCGCAGGCCAGGGCGCAATTGGATGAAGTGCGTGGGCAACGCAACCTCACCGAGCACGCCATCGGCGAGTTGGTGGGTGTGGCAGCCAGCGACTTTACCTTGCCGCCCGGCCAGCAACTGATCGCCCTGCCGGGAATTCCGTCGCAGTTGCCAAGCCACCTGTTGCAACGTCGCCCGGATATTGCAGCGGCAGAGCGACGGGTGTTTGCGGCCAACGCAAATATCGGCGTGGCCAAGGCGGCGTGGTATCCGGACTTCAGCTTGACCGGGTTGATTGGCGGGCAGACACAAGGCGTCGGCAATCTGCTGTCGGCGGGTAATCGGTATTGGGCACTGGGCCCGTTGGTGAACCTGCCGATTTTCGACGGTGGCCGCTTGAGCGCCAATGAACGCCAGGCCAAGGCCGAGTTTGAAGAGGCGTCGGCGCAGTACCGTAGCCAGGTGCTGAAGGCCGTGCGCGAGGTGGAAGATAACTTGGCGCAACTACGGGATTTGCAGCAGGAAGCGCAGGATGAACAGGCGGCGGCGGATGCGGCGCAGCATACGCAATCATTGGCGATGAACAGCTATCAGGCGGGGGCGGTGAGTTACCTGGATGTGGTGACCGCGCAGACCGCGGCGTTGCAGGCGCAGCGGACATTGCAGGCGGTGCAGACGCGGCAGTTGCAGGCCAGTGTAGGACTCGTGACCGCACTCGGCGGCGGCTGGCAACCTGGCGCCTGACATCGCCCCAAGGCACAGTTCAGGCTAAATGCAGGAAAGAGCTTGCCCCCGATGGCGGTGGCTCAGTCAACCACCACTGACTGAGCCACCGCACATTTCAGCCCTCTGGCCGACTATTAAGAAAAACACTCACCACTGTGTAATCACTACCATTGGCATGCCGATACAGGGTACTGCTGTGATAGTCGGATACATCCCCCGACACCGAAACCGCAATCGAACGGCTCTCGACATCAACTTTTACCGCCCCGTCACGCGTAACTAGAAACGGATTGGCATCTTTCAATACAGCCAATATTTCACTATCGGTTCCCAAGGTGCGGTAAACGTAATATCGGTAACTGAACGGCACAGTGGCCCCTCCGCGATCATCCTTGACGCCATAGATCGAAGCGTCATCACTGATCGGCACGCGGAGTACAACCTCCGTCAATTGCGGACGGCCCGGCGAGAGCAGCCAATCACCAGCGATATACACCAAGCAAAGCGCCAGCAAGATCGTTGTGACCGTTGAATAAAGCGACTTTCTAGTAGTTCCTGAACCTGGCATAGCTGATTCCTTTCTTGATCCAATATTGGTCGACTGGATCGTCACCGAAAGGCGCATCCCCCCACCAACGACCAAACTCGGGTTTATCCGTACCCGCTCTGGTTTGAGCAAGTCCCGCTGCGCGTAAAAGCACTTCCTCGCTGAAACCCGCCGCAATCCCCACCGCACCATAGTGAAAATTTCCAAACGCTTCATATTCTTTGGAAATTTGCTTGTAGTCCCACGGGCCGCGATTGCGGACCTGAGTATAAAACCAAGAGTACATAAACGCTGAACCGGCTTTCAGTACATTCTTTTTATGAAAAGCGGTGGCCATATTTTCGTCAACCGATACACCAGGCGGGGGTATAGGGTTCGCCATTGCATGCTTCCTCTGCATTAGGTTTTTGCGCGGCAGAACCTAACACCAGATAGCCAAGATGATGAGCGAGGAGAAGAACAAAAGAGACTTCGTACAAAGGAGTAAGACATGCCTTACACCACAGCCTCAAAACAAGGTACTTCCACGTCCAATGAGGTTTCGGCAGCGTCAGTTCCGGCCTCATCGGGAGCAAGCCCCCTCCCACACTGGTCCCACGTCAGACACACAATGTATGAACACCGCTGAGCCAATGTGGGAGGGGGCTTGCCCCCGATCGCGACCGTCCAGACACATCCTGCCAAAAGCCCGCCCATCAACCTCTTGCTCTCCAATCTAGCCTCTCTAAGCACATCTAGAGAGGGCCAGGGAATGGCAGATTTACCCGCTTCACACCGCCTGCGCATCGGTCGATTCAGCGACCCCAACCGCATCTACCTCATCACCACCAACACCCACGAACGCATACCGATATTCGACAATTTCCAACTCGCTCGCCTGGTGGTCTGGCAATTTCGGTTAGCCCAGTACCAAGGGCTGGCCAACTCCCTGGCATGGGTCATCATGCCGGACCATTTCCATTGGCTGCTTGAACTGAAAAAAGGCTCGCTGGCGGACTTGATGTGCCAGGTGAAGTCAAAAAGCACCAGGACCGTCAATGCTGTGAGTGGTCGCAAAGGACGGCTTTGGCAAGAAAGCTTTCATGACCGGGCACTGCGCAAGGAAGATGACTTGGTGAACATGGCCCGGTATGTGGTGGCTAATCCATTGCGAGCGGGTCTGGTCGAGCGGATTGGCGACTACCCACTGTGGGATGCCATCTGGGTTTAACGTCAAACACAGTTCAAATGTGGGAGGGGGCTTGCTCCCGATTGCGGTAGGTCAGTCAACTTATCTGTAACTGATACACCGCTATCGGGAGCAAGCCCCCTCCTACATTTTTTACCCGCATTTCAAGCCGCGAGTTTGCCGCTGGCGATGGCGGCTGAAGCGGCCACCATGGCCCGCAACAACACCGCACACCCCGCCGCCAGGTCATCCGGGGCGGCGTTCTCGATTTCGTTGTGGCTGATGCCCCCTTCACACGGCACAAAGATCATCCCCGCCGGCCCCAACTCGGCGACGAAAATCGCGTCGTGCCCTGCCCCGCTGACGATGTCCATGTTCGACAAGCCCAGCCCATTGGCCGCATCGCGCACGGCGTCCACACAGCCTTTGTCGAAGTACAGCGGCGGGAAGTCAGCCGTGGGTTCCATTTCAAAACTCAGCCCATGCTTGGCGCAGGTCTCGTCAATCACCTGGCGCACCTGGGCAATCATCGAATCCAACCGCGCTGGTTCCAAGTGACGGAAGTCCAGGGTCATGCGCACTTCGCCCGGAATGACGTTGCGTGAACCGGGATACGCCTGCAGGCAACCGACGGTCCCGCACGCATGGGGCTGATGCCCCAACGCCGCCGCATTGACCGCCGCCACCACCGCTGCCGCGCCTACCAGGGCGTCCTTGCGCAGGTGCATCGGCGTCGGCCCCGCATGGGCCTCGACACCGCGCAGTTTCAGGTCGAACCACTTCTGCCCAAGGGCGCCGAGCACCACGCCGATGGTCTTTTTCTCATCCTCCAGAATCGGCCCTTGTTCGATATGCGCCTCGAAATACGCACCGACCTTGTGTCCACACTCGGGACGGGTTCCCGCGTAGCCAATCGCATTCAGCGCGTCACCCACGCTGACCCCATCCGCATCGACCTTGGCCAAGGTATCCGCCAGGGTGAATTTCTTGGCAAATACCCCCGAGCCCATCATGCACGGCGGGAAGCGCGAGCCTTCCTCGTTGGTCCACACCACCACTTCCAAGGGCGCCTCGGTTTCGATCTTGAGGTCATTGAGCGTACGCAGCACCTCCACGCCCGCCAGCACACCGAAACAGCCATCGAACTTGCCGCCCGTAGGCTGTGTGTCGATATGGCTGCCGGTCATCACCGGCGGCAGGTCGGGATTACGCCCAGGGCGGCGCGCAAAGATATTGCCGATGCCGTCGACGGTCACGGTGCAACCGGCGTCTTCGCACCATTGCACAAACAGGTCGCGGGCCTTGCGGTCGAGGTCGGTGAGCGCCAGGCGGCACACGCCGCCCTTGGGGGTGGAACCGAGTTTGGCCAGGTCCATCAACGACTGCCACAAGCGGTCGCGATTGATGTGCTGGTGGGGCGATTGCAGAACGTCGAGGGCAGCGTTCATGGGGATCTCCTCAGGCTTGTATTTCTTATGAATTGACAACCACCGGGCTGGCTCCACGCCTGGCATTCAGGCCGTAATACAACAACCCGCCCAACGCCGAACCGGTAAACCAGCCGTAGCTATAGAACCAGCTGAACGCATCACTGCCCAGGGACAGCAAGGTCAGCACCACCGGCACACCGAAGGCGATAAAACCGCTCCAGTTCCACGCCGGGTACACGTCGTCGCGGTACAGGCCGGCCAGGTCCAGTTGTTGTTTGCGGGTGATGAAGTAGTCCACCACCATGATCCCGGCAATCGGCCCCAACAGGCTGGAATAGCCCAGCAACCAGTTGGAATACACGGTTTCCAGGCTCACATCCGAGACGATCAAGCCGAGTTTTTTCAGCAGTTCATGGCCCATCAACGCCAAGCCCACCAACCCGGTGAGGATCACCGCCGTGGTGCGGTTGATCAGCTTGGGCGCGATGTTCTGGAAGTCGTTGGTGGGCGAGACGATGTTCGCGGCGGTGTTGGTGGACAAGGTGGCGACGATGATCAGCGCCATGGCCACGGCCACCCACACAGGGCTCTGGATATGCCCGATCAGCGTCACCGGGTCGGACACGCTGACGCCCACCAGTTTCACCGACGCGGCGGTCATGATCACGCCGAGGGCGGCGAACAGGAACATGGTCAGTGGCAGGCCGAAGATCTGCCCGAGGATCTGGTCCTTCTGGCTTTTGGCGTAGCGGCTGAAGTCGGGAATATTCAGCGACAAGGTGGCCCAGAAGCCCACCATCGCGGTCAGGCCGGCCATGAAGTAACCGGTAAGGCTCGCGCCCTCCGGACGCTTGGGCGGGATTGCCATCAGTTCGCTGAGAGACACATTCGGCATCGCCCACACCAGCAGGCCAATGCCCACCGCCACCAGCAACGGCGCCGACAGGGTTTCCAGGCGCTTGATCGACTCGGCGCCGCGCAGCACCACCCATAAATTCAGGCACCAGAACATCATGAAGCCGATCACTTCACCAGTGCCGCCGAGGGACTTCCACCCCTCGAAAATCGAGCCCAGGAACAGGTGAATCGCCAGCCCGCCAAACATCGTCTGGATCCCGAACCAGCCGCACGCCACCAGCGCGCGGATCAGGCACGGCACGTTAGAGCCGAGGATGCCAAAGGACGAACGCAACAACACCGGGAACGGAATGCCGTACTTGGTACCGGGGAAGGCGTTAAGGGTCAGGGGGATCAGCACCACGATATTGGCGAGCAAAATCGCCATCAGCGCCTCGCCCACCGACAACCCGAAATACGCGGTGAGCACACCGCCCAGGGTGTACGTGGGCACGCAGATCGACATGCCGACCCACAGCGCGGTGATGTGCCACTTGTTCCAGGTGCGTTCGTGCACCTTGGTCGGTGCCATGTCGTGGTTGTAGCGAGGGCTGTCGAGGACGTCGGGGCCGGCGTCGAGTTCGTACAGGCCGTTGCGCTCAATGACTTGCGATCTGTTCTGTTGCATGGCCGCTCCACGGTTTTTTCGAATTATTGTTGCTCACTCCGCGCTGAACGCAGGGTGGCCGGAGTACCTCGTAAACAACATGACATCACGGGCCCGGCCAGCCGCCACTGCACTCAATAACCGTGCCGACAACCGCTCTTGAACCCGCACCGCTTATATAACTCGCTGATGTTAATCAGCTTTCCGATTGTGCCTGCGGTACTTGCCGCGATACTCAGGCTAAATAACGCGCCAATTATCCGAATGGTCAGGACTCAATCTGGTGCACCACAATTATTTTTATTGACCGACCCCGTCAAGAGGCATGTCTCAAGCGTCTGATTTGCAATAAGAAATGTTGCTCATATTGGGAACCTGTCAAGTGCGTCAAAATGGTGAGAGACCGCTACATTTTGGTGATTTTGTATTTTTATTCTTATAAATCAATAGATTAAATACGATATAAGCTTATAAAAAATCTTCTTGCTCAATCGAAAAACTCGGTCTAGTTTCTATTCCTGTCACCGATGACAGGAATTAACCGACCATCGGCGCGTAGCCATACAACACTTAGAACTGGCACAAGCCGGTCAAGCCTGTGAGGAACTCGACATGTCGCTGTTGATCCGTGGCGCCACCGTTATTACCCATGATGAAAGTTACCGCGCCGATGTTTTATGCGCAGGCGGTCTGATTCGCGCCATTGGCACGGACCTGGATATTCCCGCCGGCACTGAACAACTCGACGGCAGCGGACAATATTTGATGCCCGGCGGCATCGATCCCCATACCCATATGCAACTGCCCTTCATGGGCACCGTGGCCAGTGAAGATTTCTTCAGCGGCACGGCGGCGGGTTTGGCGGGGGGCACTACGTCGATTATCGACTTCGTGATTCCCAACCCGCAGCAATCGCTGATGGAAGCGTTCCATCAGTGGCGGGGCTGGGCGGAAAAATCCGCGTCCGACTATGGCTTTCACGTAGCAATCACCTGGTGGAGCGAGCAGGTGCGCGAGGAAATGGCCGAGCTGGTCAGCCACCACGGCATCAACAGCTTCAAGCATTTCATGGCCTACAAGAACGCGATCATGGCGGCCGACGATACCCTGGTGGCCAGCTTCGAACGCTGCCTGGAACTCGGCGCCGTGCCCACCGTGCATGCGGAAAACGGCGAGCTGGTGTACCACCTGCAACGCAAACTGATGGCCCAGGGCATCACCGGGCCGGAAGCACACCCGCTGTCGCGCCCGTCCCAGGTGGAAGGCGAAGCGGCCAGCCGCGCGATCCGTATCGCCGAGACCATCGGCACGCCGCTGTACCTGGTGCACGTGTCCACACAGGAAGCGCTGGATGAAATCACCTACGCCCGGGGCAAGGGCCAGGCGGTCTACGGCGAAGTGCTCGCCGGCCACCTGCTGCTGGACGACAGCGTCTACCAGCACCCCGACTGGCAAACCGCCGCCGGCTACGTGATGAGCCCGCCGTTCCGCCCGCGCGGGCATCAGGAAGCGCTGTGGCGTGGCCTGCAATCGGGCAACCTGCACACCACCGCCACCGACCACTGCTGCTTCTGCGCCGAGCAAAAAGCCGCCGGGCGTGACGACTTCAGCAAGATCCCCAACGGCACCGCCGGTATCGAAGACCGCATGGCGCTGCTGTGGCACGAAGGGGTCAATACCGGGCGCCTGTCGATGCAGGAGTTCGTCGCGCTGACCTCCACCAACACCGCGAAGATCTTCAACCTCTACCCACGCAAAGGCGCGATCCGCGTGGGTGCGGATGCCGACCTGGTGCTGTGGGACCCCGAGGGTACGCGGACCATCTCCGCCAAGACCCATCACCAGCAAGTCGACTTCAACATCTTCGAAGGCAAGACCGTGCGCGGCGTGCCGAGCCACACCATCAGCCAGGGCAAGCTGGTCTGGGCCGATGGCGACCTGCGCGCCGAGCGCGGGGCCGGGCGCTATGTGGAACGGCCGGCGTATCCGTCGGTGTTCGAACAGTTGAGCAAGCGGGCGGAGCATTCCAGGCCGGTTGCTGTGAAGCGCTGAGACCGCCAGGCAACAAAAATGCCCACTTAGAGGCAATCCAAAAAAACCGTGAGGCCCACACCGTGATCCAGACCCTGACCCACCTCCCCCATCCCCATGAAGACGGGGCCACCCTCGCCAGCCATTTCACCGACCTGGCGCCGCCGCTCAACGCGCGCCAGGCCCAACTGGAAGCCTCGCGCTGCCTGTATTGCTACGACGCCCCTTGCGTGAACGCATGCCCCAGCGAAATCGACATCCCGTCGTTCATCCGCAATATCCACACCGACAACGTCCAGGGCGCCGCGCAGAAAATCCTCTCGGCCAACATCCTCGGCGGCAGCTGCGCGCGGGTCTGCCCAACGGAGATCCTCTGCCAGCAAGCCTGCGTGCGTAACAACGCCGAAGAATGCGCGCCGGTGCTGATCGGTCTGTTGCAACGCTACGCCATCGATAACGCCCACTTCAGCGAACACCCGTTCCAGCGTGCCGCCTCCACCGGCAAACGCATCGCCGTGGTCGGCGCAGGTCCCGCAGGGCTGGCCTGTGCCCATCGTGCCGCTGTGCACGGGCATGACGTGGTGATCTTCGAAGCGCGGGAAAAAGCCGGCGGCCTGAATGAATACGGGATCGCCAAGTACAAACTGGTGGATAATTTCGCCCAGAAGGAACTGGATTTCCTCCTGCAGATCGGCGGCATCGAAATCCGCCATGGCCAGCGCCTGGGCGACAACCTCACGCTGAGCGAACTGCACCAGCAATTCGATTCGGTGTTCCTCGGCCTGGGCCTGGCGGCCAGCAAGCAACTCGGTCTACCCCATGAGGACGCCCCCGGCCTGCTCGCCGCCACCGACTATATCCGCGAACTGCGCCAGGCCGATGACCTGACTCAACTGCCCCTGGCCGACCGCTGCATTGTGCTCGGCGCCGGCAATACCGCCATCGACATGGCCGTGCAAATGGCCCGGCTCGGTGCCCGTGATGTGAACCTCGTCTACCGCCGTGGCCTGGCCGACATGGGCGCCACCCACCATGAGCAGGACATCGCCAAGGCCAATCAGGTGCGCCTGCTGACCTGGGCCCAACCCGAAGCAGTCCTGCTCGACGACCAGGGCCACGTACGCGGCATGCGCTTCGCCCGCACCCGCCTGGAAAACGGCCGCCTGCAATCCACCGGAGAAACCTTCGAACTGGCCGCTGATGCCATCTTCAAGGCCATCGGCCAGGGCTTCGACAACGACGCTTTGCACGATCCCCTGGCGCAACAGCTGCACCGCGTCGGCGAGCGTATCTTCGTCGACGAACAGCTGCGCACCAGCATCCCTGGGGTCTACGCCGGCGGTGACTGCGTCAGCCTCGGCCAGGACCTCACCGTGCAGGCGGTGCAACACGGCAAGCTGGCCGCCGAAGCCATGCACGCCCAACTCATGCTGAATGTGGAGGCTGCGTAATGGCCGATCTCTCGATTGTGTTCGCCGGTATCAAGGCCCCCAACCCATTCTGGCTGGCCTCCGCGCCGCCCACCGACAAGGCCTACAACGTGGTGCGTGCGTTTGAAGCGGGCTGGGGCGGCGTGGTGTGGAAGACCCTGGGTGAAGACCCGGCGGCGGTCAATGTGTCATCGCGCTACTCGGCGCACTACGGCGCCAACCGTGAAGTGCTGGGCATCAACAATATCGAACTGATCACCGACCGTTCCCTGGAGATCAACCTGCGGGAAATCACCCAAGTCAAAAAGGACTGGCCCGACCGCGCGCTGATCGTGTCGCTGATGGTGCCCTGCGTGGAGGAATCCTGGAAAAACATCCTGCCCCTGGTGGAAGCCACCGGCTGCGACGGTATCGAGCTGAACTTCGGCTGCCCCCACGGCATGCCCGAACGCGGCATGGGTGCGGCGGTGGGCCAGGTGCCGGAGTACGTGGAACAGGTGACGCGCTGGTGCAAGACCTATTGCTCGCTGCCGGTGATCGTCAAGCTCACGCCGAATATCACCGACATCCGCGTGGCGGCACGGGCAGCGTATCGCGGCGGTGCGGACGCGGTGTCGCTGATCAACACCATCAACTCCATCACCAGCGTGGACCTGGAACGCATGGTCGCCCTGCCGATGGTCGGCACCCAGAGCACCCACGGCGGTTACTGCGGCTCGGCGGTCAAGCCGATTGCCCTGAACATGGTTGCCGAAATCGCCCGTGACCCGCAGACCCAAGGCCTACCGATCTGCGGGATCGGCGGCATCGGCAACTGGCGCGACGCCGCGGAATTCGTCGCCCTCGGTTGCGGCGCGGTGCAGGTGTGCACGGCGGCGATGCTGCATGGTTTTCGCATCGTGGAAGAGATGAAGGATGGGCTGTCGCGATGGATGGACAGCCAGGGCTACACCAGCCTGCAAGAATTTTCCGGGCGTGCGGTGGGCAACACCACGGACTGGAAGTACCTGGACATCAATTACCAGGTGATCGCCAGGATCGACCAGGCGGCGTGCATTGGCTGTGGGCGTTGCCATATTGCCTGTGAGGACACCTCGCACCAGGCCATCGCCAGCCTGAAACAGGCGGACGGCACGCATAAATACGAAGTGATCGATGACGAGTGCGTGGGCTGCAACCTGTGCCAGATCACCTGCCCGGTGGCGGATTGCATCGAGATGGTGCCCATCGACACGGGCAAGCCGTTTTTGAATTGGACGCAGGATCCGAGGAATCCTTACCGGGAAGCGGTGTAGGCCTTCAGGCCGCTATCGGGGGCTTGCCCCCGATGAGCATGGGTATCTACACAACTTCCAGTGAATACGGAATCTATGGCAATTAGGCTTCTGTGGTGAGCGGGCTTGCCCCGCGCTGGGTTGCGAAGCGGCCCCAATAAGGTCACCGCAGAGTGCCAGAATCAATCGAGGTGAAGGTTTTGGAGCTGCTTCGCAACCCAGCGCGGGGCAAGCCCGCTCACCACAGAGTTATGTGTCAGCCTTTAAGAGTTGTGTAGATACCTATGCCCCGATGAGGCCCTCAGCCCCACCACAACACTCAAGGCTCCAACCCAATCCCGCGCAAAATCACACTGGTCACCGTCTGGATCGCCTTCTCGAACTGCATATCCGACAACGGCTGGTGATCATTCAAAATCTTCACCTGGTGATCAAAGTCGGCATAGTGCTGGGTCGACGCCCAGATCATGTACAGCAGGCTCGACGGCTCCACCGGCAGGATGCGTTTGTCTTCCACCCACTGGCGAATTTTCGCTTCCTTCATCTTGGCCCAGTCGTACAGGCTTTCATCCAGGGCCTCACCGAGTGTCGGCGCGCCGTGGATGATCTCGTTGGCCCAGACCTTGGAGCCATAGGGCCGCGTGCGCGAGCGCTGCATCTTGGCGCGGATATAGCTGCTGAGCACCACCCGGGGGTCATCGAAGGTTTCGAAGCTGAGGGCGTCCTGCTTCCACACTTCCAGCAGGTCGAACAGCACCGCGCTGTACAGCTCGCTCTTGGTGGTGAAGTAGTAATGCAGGTTGGAGCGCGGCAGTTGTACTTCTTCGGCGATATCGGCCATGGCAGTGCTGCCGTAGCCCTTTTCGGCGAAGATTTTCTCCGCCGCCAGCAGGATTTTCTCGACGTTGACCCGGCGAATTCCGCTCTTGTGATTGCCCATAAGGGCTCCCTGACAAAGACATGCCCCAAAGACTACCACCGCTCTAGATCGGGGCGACAGGCGCAGTCGAAACTTCGTACACTGCCCGCTCCTAACCATTGATGGGTATTGCACAATGTTGATCAAGAAAACCCTGACCACTGTCGCCCTGCTCGCCTCCCTGCTGGGTGCCTCCGCAGCATTTGCCCATGCTCATCTCAAAAGCTCCACGCCTGCGGCAGACAGCAGCGTCACCGCGCCCAAAGACCTGCGCCTGACCTTCAGCGAAGGCGTCGAAGCCACCTTCACCAAGGTGTCCCTGAGCAAGGACGGCACCGAAATCGCCATCAAAGGCCTGGAAACCCCGGACGCCGACAAGAAAACCCTGGTGGTGACACCGGCCGCCCCACTTGCGGCGGGCACCTACAAGGTGGTGTGGAATGCGGTGTCGGTCGACACCCACAAGAGCAACGGTGAGTACAGCTTCAAGGTCGGCCAATAACCCATGGCAACGCTGCTGGTGCTGTGCCGGTTCGTGCATTTCATCGTCGTGCTGTTGATGTTCGGGGCCCGTGTATTCAGGCCCTGGCTCCTCGGCGCTGAACCGCAGCCGGTGCTGGACCGGCAATTGTTGCGCATCACCCATGGGCTGGCATGGACGGCCCTCGCGTCGGGGGTGATCTGGTTACTGTTGATTACCGCCAGCATGGCCGGTTCATGGCCGGCGGCGCTGGAACTGTCGACCGTGCAGTTGGTGCTGGGCAAGACCTTTTTTGGCCAGGTGTGGACCTGGCACCTGATCGTCAATGGCTTGCTGGTCATCGCCCTGATGACCCCGTGGAAAGCCCCGCGCCTGCCATTGCTCACACTGTTGCTGATGACTCTCGCCCCGGTCGGCCATGGCGCCATGCTCGACGGGCTGAGCGGGCAGTTGTTGATCCTCAACCAGGTGATGCACCTGATATGCGTCGGCGCATGGCTGGGTGGGTTATTGCTGCTGGTATTGATCCTCAGGCAGTCACACCGTGTTGAGCTGGCGCCTGTCCTGCGTCGTTTCAGCGGCGTGGGTTATGGCCTGGTCACCGGCTTGCTGGTGACCGGCCTGATCAATGTGCGCGTACTCACCGGACAGCTGTGGCCCACGCCGTTGTTCAGTGGTTTTGCCCTGATTCTGCTGATCAAGGTGATGCTGGTGCTGGGCATGCTGGCGCTGGCATTGTTGAACCGGTTGCGCCTTGATAGCGGCGAACAGCGGTTGGGCAGCTTGAAGGCCAGCGTGATGCTGGAATGGCTGCTCGGTGTTTGTGCAGTAGCGGTCGTTTCACTCCTTGGCACTTTGCCGCCGATGGTCCTGGCGGGCTGAATGTGGAAGGGGCAAGTCGAATCGTCGCACCGCCCCTCCCACATTGATCCTGTGCGCTCTGGATCAACCCACACCTAGTCATCGTATAACTTCTGCTTGACACACCCTGAAAAGCCCGCAAATATCCGCTCCAATGTTGTACGACGACGTATAACAAATAATAAAAACAACAAATGAAAGGGAGCGTCACTGTGAGTCCATTCGCCCGCAATTCGTCCGCGCGTCTCAGTGTTATCGGCCTGTTTACCCTGCCCCTCCTCGCCCATGCCGACGGTTTCGTCGATGATGCCAAGGCCACGCTCAACCTGCGCAACGCCTACTTCAACCGCAACTTCACCAACCCGAGCAACCCCCAGGGCAAGGCCGAAGAGTGGACGCAGAGTTTTATTCTCGACGCCAAGTCCGGCTTCACCCAGGGCACCGTGGGGTTCGGCATTGATGTGCTGGGGCTGTATTCCCAGAAGCTCGATGGCGGCAAAGGCACCGGCGGTACCCAACTGTTGCCGATCCACGACGACGGCCGCCCCGCCGACAACTTCGGGCGCCTGGGCGTGGCGCTGAAAACCAGGCTGTCGAAGACCGAATTGAAGGTCGGCGAATGGATGCCGGTGCTGCCGATCCTGCGCTCCGACGATGGCCGCTCGCTGCCCCAGACCTTTCGCGGCGGCCAGGTGACGTCCAGCGAAATCGCCGGCCTGACCCTCTACGGCGGCCAGTTTCGCGGCAACAGCCCGCGCAACGACGCGAGCATGGAAGACATGTTCATGAACGGCAAAGCCGCGTTCACCTCTGATCGCTTCAACTTCGGCGGCGGCGAATACACCTTCAACGACAAGCGCACCCAGGTCGGCGTGTGGTACGCCGAGCTGGCCGATATCTACCAGCAGCAGTACTTCAACCTGACCCACAGCCAGCCCGTGGGCGACTGGACCTTGGGGGCCAACCTGGGTTTCTTCAACGGCAAGGAAGACGGCAGCGCCCTGGCCGGCGACCTCGACAACAAGACCGTGTTCGCCCTGCTCTCGGCCAAGTACAACGGCAACACCTTCTACGTGGGCCTGCAAAAACTCACCGGCGACAGCGTGTGGATGCGCGTCAACGGCACCAGCGGTGGCACCCTGGCCAACGACAGCTACAACGCCAGCTACGACAACGCCAAGGAAAAATCCTGGCAGGTGCGGCATGACTTCAACTTCGTGGTACTCGGCGTGCCGGGGCTGACCCTGATGAACCGCTATATCAGCGGCAGCAACGTGCACACCGGGGCGATCACCGATGGCAAGGAATGGGGGCGCGAATCGGAACTGGCCTACACCGTGCAGAGCGGTGCGTTGAAGAACCTCAACGTGAAGTGGCGCAACTCGACCATGCGTCGAGATTTCAGCAACAACGAGTTCGACGAAAACCGGATCTTTATCAGCTATCCAATCTCCCTGCTGTAGAACCTAGTCTCCCAGCCCCAGAAAATCCCCTGTGGGAGGGGGCTTGCTCCCGATGGCGGTGGGTCAGTAACAGATGCATTCACTGGCACGCCCTCATCGAGGGCAAGCCCCCTCCCACAGTTTGAATCTCACTCATCTGGAAGAACGTTGACAACCTGGGGGATCCCTAACAATACTTCGGCATAGTCATACGACAACCTACAACAAAAATTTGGAATCCCCATGACCACGACCACCCCCACTCCCTTCAACCGCCTGCTGCTCACCGGTGCCGCCGGCGGCCTCGGCAAAGTCCTGCGCGAACGCCTGCGTCCCTACACCCAGGTGCTGCGCCTGTCGGACATCGCCAGCATGGCCCCGCCGGTGGATGCCTCGGAAGAAGTCCAGCCCTGCGACCTCGCCGACAAACAAGCGGTGCACCACCTGGTGGAAGGCGTCGACGCCATCCTGCACTTCGGCGGTGTATCGGTGGAGCGTCCGTTTGAAGAAATCCTCGGCGCCAATATCAGCGGTACCTTCCATATCTACGAAGCCGCACGCCGCCATGGGGTAAAACGTGTGATCTTCGCCAGTTCCAACCATGTGATCGGCTTTTACAAGCAGACCGAAACCATCGACGCCCACTCCCCACGCCGCCCCGACAGCTACTACGGCCTGTCCAAGTCCTACGGCGAAGACATGGCGAGCTTCTACTTCGACCGCTACGGCATCGAGACCGTGAGCATCCGTATCGGCTCCTCGTTCCCGGAACCGCAGAACCGCCGGATGATGCACACCTGGCTGAGCTTCGACGACCTGACCCAACTGCTCGAACGCGCGCTGTATACGCCGAACGTCGGTCACACGGTGGTCTACGGCATGTCGGATAACCTCGACACCTGGTGGGACAACCGCTACGCCGCGCACCTGGGCTACGCCCCGAAAGACAGCTCCGAAGTCTTCCGCGCCCAGGTCGAAACCCAGCCACCGGTAGCCGCCAATGACCCGGCCAAGGTCTATCAGGGTGGGGCGTTCTGCGCCGCCGGGCCGTTCGGTGACTGAGTTCACACCAACCCAAGGGAATGAGTGGCCATGACTGCTGAATTGATCGTCGACGCCCGCAATGCCGTGGGCGAATGCCCGGTGTGGGTGCCCGAGGAAAACGCCCTGTACTGGGTGGATATCCCCAACGGCGGCCTGCAAAAATGGAGCGCCGCCAGCGGCCACGTTGCCGCCTGGAAAGCCCCGCAGATGCTTGCCTGCATTGCCCGCACCACGGCGGGCAACTGGGTCGCCGGGATGGAAACCGGTTTCTTCCAACTCACGCCGCACAACGACGGCAGCCTCGATACCACGCCGTTGGCCAGTGTCGAGCATCCACGCCCGGACATGCGCCTGAACGACGGCCGTTGCGACCGCCAGGGCCGTTTCTGGGCCGGCAGCATGGTGCTGAACATGGGCGCGAATGCGGCCGAAGGCATCCTCTATCGCTATGCATCGGGTTCGGCCCCCCACGCCCATCTGGACGGTTTTATCACCCTCAACGGCCTGGCCTTCAGCCCCGATGGCCGCACGATGTATGCCTCGGATTCGCACCCGCTGGTCCAGCAGATCTGGGCCTTCGACTACGACATCGACACCGGCACGCCGTCCAACCGTCGCGTGTTCGTCGACATGCACAACTTCCTCGGCCGCCCCGACGGCGCCGCCGTGGACGCCGATGGCTGCTACTGGATCTGCGCCAACGACGCCGGCCTGATCCACCGCTTCACCCCCGACGGGCGCCTGGACCGCTCCCTCACCGTACCGGTGAAAAAACCCACCATGTGCGCCTTCGGCGGCAGCCGCCTGGACACCCTGTTCGTCACCTCGATCCGTGACGACCAGAGTGAACAGTCAGTGTCCGGCGGCGTGTTCGCCCTCAACCCCGGTGTCGCCGGATTGCCGGAGCCCCGCTTCATCCTTTAGCTGCATCGCTGTGCCTTGAATACAACAATAACAACACAGGAGTGACCTCCCATGGACTTCAAACGCACCTTGCTCGCCGCCGCAGTCTTTACCCTCAGCAGCGCCGCCCATGCACTGGAAATCAAGTTCGCCGACATCCACCCCGCCGGCTACCCCACCGTCGTCGCCGAAGAAAACATGGGCAAGGCCCTGACCAAGGAAAGTAACGGCGAACTGACCTTCAAGTACTTCCCCGGCGGCGTGCTGGGCTCCGAGAAGGAAGTGGTCGAACAGGCCCAGGTCGGCGCCGTGCAGATGACCCGCGTCAGCCTCGGCATCGTCGGGCCGGTGGTGCCGGACGTGAACGTGTTCAACCTGCCGTTCGTGTTCCGCGACCAGGCGCATATGCGCAAGGTTATCGACGGCGAGATCGGCGACGAGATTCTCGCCAAGATCACCGACTCCGAGTTCGGCCTGGTGGCCCTGGCCTGGATGGACGGCGGCACACGCAACCTCTACACCAAGAAGCCGGTGCGCAAGATCGAAGACCTCAAGGGCATGAAGATCCGCGTGCAAGGCAACCCGCTGTTCATCGACGCCTTCAACGCGATGGGCGCCAACGGCATTGCAATGGACACCGGCGAGATCTTCAGCGCCCTGCAGACCGGGGTGATCGACGGCGCGGAGAACAACCCGCCGACCCTGCTGGAACACAACCACTTCCAGAACGCCAAGTACTACACCCTCACCGAGCACCTGATCCTGCCCGAGCCCATCGTGATGTCGAAAATCACTTGGAACAAGCTCACCCCGGCGCAACAGGTCATGGTCAAAAACGCCGCCAAGGCCGCCCAGGCCGATGAGCGCGCGCTGTGGGATGCCAAGTCCGCCAGCAGTGAGGAAAAACTCAAAAAGGCCGGCGTCGAGTTCATCACCGTCGACAAAAAGCCCTTCTATGACGCCACCGCAGCGGTTCGCGCCAAGTACGGCGCGCCGTACGCCGACATCATCGCGCGCATCGACGCCGTTCAATAACCTCTCCTGCCTCTCGCAAACGGCCCGGCGCGGTCTGCACCGCCGCGCCCGGTTACGGTGAACGCCATGAAGAATCTACTGCTGCGCATCAACGACCGCATCTACATGACCTGCATCTGGGTCGCCGGCCTCTCGGTTCTCGGCGTCGCACTGATCATCCCCTGGGGCATCTTCGCCCGCTACATCCTCGGCACCGGCTCCAGCTGGCCGGAACCCACCGCCATCCTGCTGATGCTGGTGTTCACCTTTATCGGCGCCGCCGCCAGCTACCGCGCCGGCGCGCATATGTCGGTGGCCATGGTCACGGACCGCC
Source organism: Pseudomonas sp. JV449 (assembly GCF_032424295.1). Lineage (NCBI taxonomy): Bacteria > Pseudomonadati > Pseudomonadota > Gammaproteobacteria > Pseudomonadales > Pseudomonadaceae > Pseudomonas > Pseudomonas sp. JV449. Next base: position 357,724 of record NZ_VYKD01000019.1, read on the forward strand.
TGCCGCCCGCCCAGCGCCGCATCGTCGGCATCCTGTCACAACTGCTGATGGGCACCATCTGCCTGTTCATGGCGATCTGGGGCACCAAGCTGTGCGTGTCCACCTGGAACCAGTTCATGAGCGCCATCCCGACCCTGCGCGTGGGCATCACCTATATGCCGATCCCGATTGGCGGGCTGCTGACCCTGATCTTCGTGGTGGAAAAACTCCTGCTCGGTGACCAGAGCAACCGGCGCGTGGTGCGCTTCGACCTGGTGGAAGAAAGCGAAGGGGCTGCCTGATATGGACGCATTGATTCTGCTGGGCAGCTTTATCGCCTTGATCCTGATCGGCATGCCGGTGGCCTACGCCCTGGGTTTGTCGGCGCTGATTGGCGCGTGGTGGATCGACATCCCGTTCCAGGCCCTGATGATTCAGGTGGCGGGCGGGGTGAACAAATTTTCGCTGATGGCGATTCCGTTCTTCGTGCTGGCGGGGGCGATCATGGCCGAGGGCGGCATGTCGCGGCGGCTGGTGGCGTTTGCCGGGGTGCTGGTGGGGTTTGTGCGCGGTGGCCTGTCGCTGGTGAACATCATGGCCTCGACGTTCTTTGGCGCCATCTCCGGCTCGTCGGTGGCCGACACCGCCTCGGTCGGCTCGGTGCTGATCCCGGAAATGGAGCGCCGTGGCTACCCACGGGAATTTGCCACCGCCGTCACCGTCAGCGGTTCGGTGCAGGCGCTGCTGACCCCGCCCAGCCATAACTCGGTGCTCTACTCCCTGGCGGCGGGCGGCACGGTGTCCATCGCCTCGCTGTTCATGGCCGGCGTGGTGCCCGGCTTGCTGATGAGCGCGTGCCTGATGGTGCTGTGCCTGATCTTCGCGAAAAAACGCAACTACCCCAAGGGCGAAGTCATCCCCTTGAAACAGGCCCTGAAAATCTGCGCCGACGCGCTGTGGGGCCTGATGGCCATGGTGATCATCCTCGGCGGCATTCTTTCGGGCATTTTCACCGCCACCGAGTCCGCCGCGATTGCCGTGCTGTGGGCGTTCTTCGTGACCATGTTCATCTACCGCGACTACAAATGGAGCGAGCTGCCCAAGCTGATGCACCGCACGGTGCGCACCATTTCCATCGTGATGATCCTGATCGCCTTCGCCGCCAGCTTCGGCTACATCATGACCCTGATGCAGATCCCGGCAAAAATCACCACGCTGTTCCTGACCCTGTCGGACAACCGCTACGTGATCCTGATGTGCATCAACGCCATGCTGCTGTTGCTCGGCACGGTGATGGACATGGCACCGCTGATCCTGATCCTCACGCCAATCCTGCTGCCGGTGGTGCTCGGTATCGGCGTCGACCCGGTGCACTTCGGCATGATCATGCTGGTTAACCTCGGCATTGGCTTGATTACGCCGCCGGTGGGTGCGGTGCTGTTCGTGGGTGCGGCGGTGGGCAAGGTGAGTATCGAGAAGACCGTGAAAGCGCTGCTGCCGTTTTACGCCGTGCTGTTCCTGGTGCTGTTAGCGGTGACTTACATTCCGGCGCTGTCGTTGTGGCTGCCAAGCGTGGTGTTGTGAAGATGATTGAACTTGAAGACCACCTGACCCACCTCACCGTGAATCCGGCCGTGGGCGGCAGCATCGTCAACTGGACGGTGCGCGCCACCGGGCAGCCGCTGCTGCGCCATAACGATGAGCAGGCGATCCATACCGGTTTGCCCGGCAAGCTGGCGTGCTATCCGTTGGTGCCCTGGTCCAACCGCATTGCCCACGGCGGTTTCGACAACCCCGACGGTTGGCTCGCGCTCACGCCCAACAGCCTCACCGATCCGCTGCCGATCCATGGCTCGGCCTGGCAACAGGCGTGGCAGGTGGTCAGCCAGTCGGCGAATGAAGTGGTGCTGGAGGTGCTGTGCGAGACGCCGTTTGCCTATCGCGCCGAGCAGCGGATTCACTTGAGCGACGGAGCGTTGAGTATTGAACTGCGGGTGACCCATCTGGCCGAAACAGCCGCATGGCATGGCCTGGGCTTGCATCCGTACTTTCCGCGCCGGCCGGGTACCCGGTTGCAGGCCAGGGCCGCACAGGTGTGGATGAGTGACGCATCCAAGTTGCCGACCGGGTTGGCGCCGGTGCCGGGCGAGTGGGACTTCCAGGTATTGAAGCCCCTGCCCGAAGGCTTGGTGGACAACGGGTTTTGCCAGTGGGACGGGCATTGTCGGATCGAACAGCCGGACCTGGGCTATGCGCTGGAATGCCAGGCCAGCGGGGCCGATTACTTCCTGCTGTACTGCCCGCCGGGGCTGGGGTTCTTTTGCATCGAGCCGGTGAGCCATCCGGTGAATGCTCATCACCTGGCGGGACGGCCGGGCCTGAAACTGCTGGAACACAATCAGTCGGTCCAACTCAATTTCAACCTGAAATACACCCCCCTGTAGGAGCGAGCTTGCTCGCGAAAAACCTCAGGGCAACGCGGGGCATCAGGCGCCCCGCGTTATCGTTGACGATCTTCGCGAGCAAGCTCGCTCCTACAGGGATCAGCGTCATGCTCAAGGTGGAGAGTTTTTCAGCCGCCCAGCCGTGTCGATACTCACGACAACCGACAACCCCGGCCGCAACCGTTCACTCTCAGCCTGATCCGGGTCCACCGCAATCCTTACCGGCACGCGTTGGGCAATCTTCACAAAGTTGCCCGTCGCGTTGTCCGCCTGCAACAGGCTGAACTCCGAGCCCGTGGCTGGGGAGATATGCTGCACCGTGCCGTGAAACCTGCGGTGGTTGAGCGCATCCACGGTGAAAGTCACCGGCTGGCCGACCTGCACATTGTCCATCTGGGTTTCCTTCATGTTGGCGATCACCCACAGCTGCTTCGGCACCAGCGCCATCAACTGCGCGCCGGAGTTGACGTAGGCCCCCAGGCGCACGCCAATCTGCCCCAACTGCCCGTCACGGGGCGCCGTAATGCGGGTGTTGGACAGGTCGATCCGCGCCAGCTCCACCGCCGCCTCTGCACTGGCCACCGCCGCTTCCAGGGAGCCGCGATTGACGATCACCGTCTGCAAATCCTGCCGCGCGATTTCCAGGCTGGCCTGGGCCTGGGCCACGGCGGCGATGGTCTGGGCATTGGCGGCGCGGGTCACGTCCAGCTCGCGCCGGGACACCGAACCGTCGCTGATCAGCTCTTCGTTGCGGCGCAGGTCGGCGGTGCTTTTGCGCGCCTGGGCCTGGCTGTCCACCAGTGCGGCCTGGCGCAGCTTGATGGTGGCTTCGGCACTGTTGCGTTGCTGCACCACATTGGCCAGCGCGGCCTTCTGCACCGCCAGTTGCGCCAGGGCCTGGTCGAGGCGCTGCTTGTAGATACGGTCATCCAGGCGCACCAGCAGGTCGCCAGCCTTGACGTACTGGAAGTCCTGCACCGGCACCTCGAACACATAGCCGCTGAGCTGCGGGCCGATAATGGTCACCTGGCCGCGCACCAGAGCGTTCTCGGTGGTTTCCACCGCGCTGCTGAACGGCGGCAATTGCCAGGCATACAGCACGATCAGCACGCCGACGATGGCAATCGCGGCAAAGCCCAGGGACGAGAAGATGCGCACGCGCAATGAGCGCGGCTCGGTAACCGTGGCGCCGGGCGGCGTGGTGCCTTCCGGGGTGGCGGCGATGGCGTTGGTGGTCGTGGTGGTGGGTTCGGTCATGAAGTAGCGCCGCTGGGTTGAACGGGAGTGGCTGCCTTGGTGGTACTCATCAGCCACAGACTGCGGATAAAGATCCAGATCATGGTCAGGATCGCGATAATCGCGATCAGCATGAACACATCGTTGTAGGCCATGACATTGGCCTCGCGGGTCGCCGCCGCGGCCAGGCTGCGGATGCCCATGAGGTTACGCAGTTCCGGGTCGGCGACGATACCGCCATAGGCCGACCCGCCGCTCTGCACCCGTGCGGCCACACGCGGGTCGAGCAGCGTCAGGTGCTCGACGATCATGCTGGAATGATACTTCTCGCGCACGATCTGGAAGGTCCCGAGCAAAGCCGCGCCGATCAGGCCGCCGAGGTTCTGGCAAATCCCGAACATCACCGAAAAGCTCACCAGGTTACGCGGGTTGGCCAGCACGTTTTTGGTCCCCAGCACCATGGTCGGCCCCAGGAAGAAGGTGCCACCGAAGCCTAGCAGGAACTGACTGATGTACAGGTTCTGCGGACGCGTGAGGTTGCTGGAGAAACTGTCCATCACCGAGCCGGTGGCCATCAGCGCCAGGGAGATGACCAACGGCATTAGAAGGTGCGCCGGGTTGATCGTCAGCGCACTGACCACCAGCCCGCTGATCGCGCCGGCCAGCATCACCACGTACAGCGTATGCATCTGCTGGTAGCTCATGTTCAGCATCTGCATGAACCCCACCGCACCGGTGGACTGCTCCGACAGCACCATGCGAATCAGGATCACCGCCAACGCCAGGCGGATCATGGTGCCGCTGCCCAGCCAGCGGGTCATCAGCATCGGGTTGGCGCGGTTATGCTCGATGGCCAGGCCGGCCATGATCAGCACCAGGGAACAGGCCGAGGCCACGCCGATCCACGGCGCTTCCAGCCACCAGTCGATACGCCCCAGGGACAACACCGCACACAGCAGCGCGACACCGCTGGCGAGAATGGCGAAGGTGACGAAGTCGAGTTTTTCAAAGGTCTTGAAGCGGTCGCCGGGAGGCAGTTTGAGCAGGAATACACAACCCAGGCAGATCAGCGCCAGGCCCAGTTCGAACAGGTAAAGCCCGCGCCATTCGGCGATCTGCAACAAGTCCTCGGAGAACAGCCGCGCCAGGGGCAACGCCAACTGCGCCGTGCCCAGCCCCAGCACCAGGGATTTCAACCGCCACTTGGCCGGGAACGCCTGGATCATGTAATACAAGCCCAACGAACTCAGCGCCGCGCCGACCATGCCGTGGGCGGCCCGTACGGCGATGGCCGAGTTGAGGTCGTTGACGAACAAGTGGCCGAAGGTCACCAGCGCATACAGCACCAGGAACGCCTCGGTAAACGCGCGCAGGCCGAATTGCTGGCGGAACTTCACCAGCAGCAGGTTCATGCATACGTTGGTCATCACATAGGCGGCGGGCAGCCAGGCCATTTCCGCGGTGGTCGCACCGAGGGCGCCTTGCAGGTATTGCAGGTTGGCGATCACCAGCGCGTTGCCAAGGCCACCGGTGATTGCCACCAGCACGCCGACCATCGCAAACAGCCAGCGCTTGTGCGTCGGATGCAGCGGCGTCGACGGCGAGCCCGGCAGGCTCGGGCGCTCGTGGGGTTCCCAAGGGCGGGGGGTGTATTTGTCCATTCGATGACCTAGATGAGCCGACGGGTGACGTCGGTAAAACCACTACTCAGAGTAGTAAACCTGAGCGGGGTTCATCTTGCCATCTTGGGCGCGTCGGTCAGCGCCCATCTTGCCACTCATGCGCTGCTTTCTTTACTCGATGGCAGGGATGCCATTATCTCAGCGCGGCACGTTTCCAATATTTCATCCGCCAGGGCCGAGTCATCCGGACACGCCCGCGACAGCATGACCGCACCGATTGCATGGGCCAGCAGGTCGATCATTTTCGCGCGGACCTCTTGCCTGGGCACATCCACACCCGCCGTGTACTTGTCCTCGAGTGCTGCAAGCGTGTTTTCAACGCCACTGGCAAAGGTTGCCTTCAGATCATCTGACTGACGGGCCGCGTCACCACACAGGGCTGCCATGGTGCACCCCTCTCCCCTGCCGTCTCTGTGATCCCTGGACACGTACAGGTTCACAAAGCCCGGAATGTCCAGATCGGAGCTATTCGACAGGGACTTTGCCAGGCTATTTTCCGCTGCTTCGGCCATCAAGTCGGCCTTGGAGCCGAAGTGTTTGTAGAAGCCTCCCTGGGTAAAACCCGCAGTAGCCATGAGTTCTGCCACACCCACACCGTCATAGCCACGCTCACGAAACAGCTCTGACGCCGTCTCCACAATATGAGCTCGGTTGGCGAGTGATTGTGTCTTGGTGATCTTCATTTCGCGCCCCTGGGACTCCTGAACAATGGCCTGACTATACTCTGATGTCGATCACAATCAAAACTGTTGACAGTTTTGATTGTGATCGACATCATAAAACCACCAGCGCATGTCTCTGCGGCTGTACGGCGCGGATCGCCGTCTCTGATCATCCTGAACAATCAAGAGCATCTACTTATGAGCACCCCAGAAACCGTACTGATTACCGGCGCCTCAACAGGCATTGGCGCGACCTACGCCGAGCGTTTTGCCCAACGTGGGCACAATCTCGTGCTGGTAGCCCGCGATAAAGGCCGGCTGGACGCACTGGCCTCGCAGCTGCGTGAGAAACACGCGGTGTCCATTGACGTGATCCAGGCCGACCTGACTCAAACCGGTGACCTGGCCCGCGTCGAAGCACGCCTGCGTGACGACGCCAGTATCGGCATCCTGGTGAACAATGCGGGCGCCGCCCTCTCCGGCAGCTTCATCGAGCAATCCATCGACAGCGTTACCAACCTGGTCGCGCTCAACACCACCGCCCTGGTGCGACTCGCCAGCGCCATCGCTCCACGCCTGGTACACGCCGGTAACGGCGCGATTATCAACATTGGCTCGGTGGTGGGGCTGGCACCGGAATTCGGCATGAGCGTCTACGGTGCAACCAAGGCGTTCGTGCTGTTTCTATCCCAGGGGCTGAGCCTCGAACTCTCGCCCAAGGGCGTCTACGTGCAAGCCGTTCTTCCAGCCGCCACTCGCACGGAAATCTGGGATCGCGCGGGCATCGACATCAATACCCTGAGCGAAATCATGAGCGTGGACGAGTTGGTCGATGCTGCGCTGGTCGGTTTTGATCGTCGCGAGCCGGTGACCATTCCGCCATTGCAAGACGCCGCCCGCTGGGATGCCCTGCAAGCCGCCCGCCAGGGTTTGCTGTCAGAGATTCGCCAATCGGTCGTCGCCGAGCGCTATCAAGCCAAGGCGTGATTGTCACGTATAGCCATGGGAACTGAACGATGAAAGCCTTCCTGATCGACCGTTACGGCAAGCATCAAGGACGCCTTGCCGAGGTACCGGACCCGGAACCGGGCATCCACGACGTACTGGTCAAGGTACATGCCAGCAGCGTCAACCAGCTGGACTCGAAGATCAGCAAGGGTGAATTCAAACTGATCCTGCCGTACACATTCCCGCTGATCATGGGCAACGACCTGGCCGGCGTCGTCGTTCGCGTAGGGTCAGGCGTGCGCACCTTCAAGCCCGGTGACGAGGTCTACGCGCGCCCGCCCGACGCGCGCATCGGTGGCTTTGCCGAGCTGATCGCGATTAAGGAAAGTGCCCTCGCACTGAAACCCAAAAACACCAGCATGGAACAAGCCGCCGCCCTGCCCCTGGTGGCACTGACCGCCTGGCAGGTGCTGGTTGAAACAGCCCGCGTGAAGAAGGGGCAAAAAGTCTTTATCCAGGCGGGCTCCGGTGGTGTCGGCAGCATTGCCATCCAGCTTGCAAAACACCTGGGGGCTTTCGTTGCCACCACGACCAGCACCGCCAACGTGGATTGGGTCAAGGCGTTGGGAGCAGACGTCGTCATCGACTATACGCAGCAGAATTTCGAAAACGTCTTGCGTGACTACGACGTCGTCTTGAACAGCCTCGGCCCCGCCGAACTGGAAAAATCCCTGCGCATTCTCAAACCGGGTGGGCAGCTCATCTCCATCTCGGGGCCACCGACCGCCGAGTTCGCACGCGAGCAAAAGCTGTCCTGGGGACTCGGTTGGATCATGCGCCTGTTAAGCAGCGGCATACGCAGAAAAGCCCGCAGGCAGGGCGTCGACTATGGGTTCGTGTTCATGCGTGCGAGCGGTGCGCAATTGCAGAAAATCACCGCGCTCGTCGAGTCCGGCGCTATCACACCGGTGATCGACCGAACCTTCCCTCTCGAGGCAACGGCTGAGGCCTTGAGCTACGTCGAACGGGGCAGAGCCAAGGGCAAGGTGGTGATCAAGGTCCTATGACTAAGCCCACCCAACGCTCAAGCTGATGGCGATGCAGACTTGTCCCCCGTGAGGGTGCGAAGCGCCCCCAGCGCGGGACAAGCCCGCTCACCACATCAGCGGCCTGCCACAGTGGATCTCATGGGCATCCACAAGCGCATTTCAAATCAGATCCAACCGAGCCAGCTCCAGTAAGTCGCCGCAAACACCAACATCAACCCATACCCGATCAACGTCACCAGGATCCCCACCTTGGCAAACTGCCGCGCCGTAAACGTCCCCGTCCCCAGGCACACCATGTTCTGCGGCGCATTGATCGGCAGGATAAACCCGTAGCTCATCACAAACCCCAACAGCATGGTCATGCCCAAGCGGTTGAACTCCCCCGGCAAGGTCTGCAGCACCGCAATCAATATCGGCAACAACGCCGAAGTCAGCGCCGTGGCGCTGGCAAAGCCCAGGTGGATCACAATCAGAAACGCCCCCAGGATCGCAAACACCCCCAGCGGCCCGACCTGATCCAGGCCGGTGTGCGCCACCACCTGGGACCCCAGCCATTGCCCGGCCTGGGTGGTCAGCAATGCGGTACCGAGGCTGATGCCCACCCCAAACACGATCACCGTGCCCCACGGAATGCGCGATTGCACATCTTTCCAGGTCATCACCCCGATGCCCGGCAGCAGCAGGAACACCAACCCGGCGTAGGTGGTCGAGGTGGTGTCGAACGGGTGCAGGCGCCCTTCCGTGGCCCATGCCAACAGCAGCAGCACCGACACCGTCAGCAAACGTTTCTGCGGGCCGGTCATCGGGCCAATGTCCACCAGGGACTGGGCCACGGCCTCCTTGCCACCGGGGATGCTGTCGGTTTCCGGCGGCAGCAGCTTGATCACCAGGAACAGCAACACCGCCGACATGATCACCGCCCACGGCGCGCCGGCGATCAGCCAGTCGATCCACGACACGCGCTGGCCGAGCATCTTGTCCATGAAGCCCACGGTCAGCAGGTTTTGCGCGGCGGCGGTCTGGATGCCGACGTTCCAGATGCTGGTGCCCTGGGCCACCACGATCATCAGGCCGGCGGCGATGTTGGAGCGCTTGTCCACGCCAAATGCGGCGACCACGCCCATCATGATCGGCACCACACAGGCGCTGCGCGCCGTGGCGCTGGGCACCACGAGGCTGAGCAGGATCGTCACCGCAATCGCCCCGAGCAGAATGCCCCGCGTGCTGGTGCCGACGCGGGTCAGGGTCACCAGGGCGATGCGCCGGTCCAGGCCGGTGTGGGTCATGGCCGCCGCAATGAACAACGCGCCCGCCACCAGGGCCAGTGCCGGGTTGGAAAAGCCGGTAAGCGCCATGCTGATGGCCGGGCTGGAGCCGATCAGGTGCGTGGGGTCTTGCAGCGACGGCGCGGTGCCGAGCAAAAACGCCATGAGCGAGGTGATCATGATCGCGCTGGCTTCATAGGACACCGCCTCGGTGATCCACACCACCACCGCAAACGCGAGGATCGCCAGCATGCGCTGCCCGGCCACCGGCAGGTCGGCGGGCAGCGGCAACAGCAGCACGCCGACCATCACCAGTACGCCGATCACCAGGCCCAGGGGCAACTTGAAAGAGGCTGCGGTTGTTGCGGGGGCGTTCATGGCGGGCTCCGTCGGGCTCTGAATCAGGGAGGCAGCATGGGGCAAAGCGCCGCAACAGGTGTTGACGGGTATCAACACCCTAGGTCAATAACTGGCTCAATACCGCCCGCAACTTGCCGGGCTTGAGCGGTTTGTTCAGCAACGGCGCGTCCAGGCGGCGCAGCGCGCGGCGGCACTGGTCAGTGCGGTCGGCGGTGATGATCACGGCGGGGATGTTCTGCGCGAAATGCTCGCGCAGGTGCTTGACCACCGCACAACCCACCACCCCATGGTCAAGGTGGTAGTCGGCGAGGATCAGCTCCGGCGCCCTGCCCTGCAAAGCCAGCAACGCCCCGGCCTGGTCGGTGGCGGTAATTACCTCGCAGCCCCACTGCCCCAGCAGCGCGCGCATGCTGTCGAGGATGCTCACCTCGTTGTCGATTACCAGCAAACGCCGCCCCGGCAGCGGGTTACCCGTGGTCGGCAGCACCGGCAGTTGGCTGATCGCCAGGGGCATCTCTTCGCTGATGGGCACCTCGATGCTGAACATCGAGCCGCGCCCCGGCCACGAACGGACCGCCACCGGGTAGCCGAGGATCTCGGCGATGCGCTCGACAATCGCCAGGCCCAGCCCTACGCCTTTGCGGTCCGAGGCACGGCCGACGTCAAGCTGGTTGAATTCAAGGAAGATCGCGTCGAGGCGGTCGGCCGCGATGCCGCGCCCGGTGTCCCACACTTCCAGGCGCAGGCGATCGCCACGGCGGCGCGCGCCGAGCAGGATGCAGCCCTCGTCGGTGTAGCGACAGGCGTTGCTGAGGAAGTTACGCAGGATCCGCGTCACCAGGCGCAGGTCGGTGCGAATCGCATAATGGCCGGTACGCGCGCGCAGGTTCAGCCCGGCCGCCAGCGCCACCGACTGGAACTCCGAGACCAGCGGCGCAAACAGCTCATCCAGGCGATACAGCGCCACATCGGGCTTGACCGCCGCCTGGTCGAGCCGCGAAATATCCAGCAGGTCGGTGAGCAAATCCTCGGCGCCTTCCAGGGCCTGGTGCGTACGTTCCACCAGCACTTGTTCGACGCTGGGCAGCTTGCGCTCGCGCAAGGTGGAGATCAGCAGTCGCGCGGCGTTGAGTGGCTGCAACAGGTCATGGCTGGCGGCGGCGAGGTATTTGTCCTTGCTGCGGTTGGCGGCCTCGGCGGCATCGCGGGCGTCACGCAGCTCCTGCTCGACCTGCTCGCGCTGGGCGATCTGCTGTTGCAGGTTGCGGTTGGCTTCCAGCAGTTCATCGGTGCGCGCCGCCACGCGCTGCTCCAGCTCATCGTTGAGACGGATATAGCGGTTGCGCTCGGCCTCCAGCTCGTCGAGACGCGCGGTGAGTTCCGGGTAGTGGCTCTTGCGCGCCGAGTGATTACCCAGGCCCAACAGACCGGCGAGGGCCTGTTGCTGGTCGTCAGAGCGCTTCGCCATACACCACCTCGACATCACGCTGGCTGGACTCGCGCGGGTTGGTGAGGATGCACGGGTCGTGCATCGCATGCTGGGACAGGAACGGAATGTCCGCCACGCGCACGCCATGCAGGCCGAGGGTTTCATGGAAGCCGATGGCGTGTTTCAGGGCAATCAGGTGTTCCACCAGGCGCCCACAGATCTGTCGGTGGTTGAGGCCACGGCAATCGATGCCGAAGGTCTCGGCAATCACCTTGAAGCGCTCCGGCGCCGAGTTGTAGTTGAACGCCACCACGTGTTCCACCAGCACCGCGTTGCACAAACCATGGGGCAGGTCGAGAAACCCGCCGAGGCTGTGGGACATGGCATGCACCGCGCCGAGGATCGCATTGGAGAACGCCAACCCCGCCTGCATGCTGCCGAGCATGATCTTCTCGCGCAGGGCAATGTCACCGGGGTTGGCGATCATCTGCACCAGGTTGCCGTTGATCAGGCGCATGGCTTCCAGCGCATGGGGGTCGGTCAGCGGGCCATGGCCGGTGGACACGAACGCCTCGATCGCATGCACCAGCGCGTCGATGCCAGTACAGGCGGACAGGAACGGGTCCATGCTCGCCGTGGTTTCCGGGTCGATCAGCGACACATCCGGCACCACCGCCTTGCTGACGATGGAGAACTTCATGCGTTCCTGCTGGTTGGAAATGATCACGAACTGCGAGACATCCGCCGAGGTGCCGGCGGTGGTGGGGATCAGGATCAGTGGCGGGCTCGGCACGCGGATGGTGTCCACGCCTTCGAACTCGAGGATGCAGCGCCCATGGGCGACCACAATGCCGATGGCCTTGCCGCAGTCCATGGGGCTGCCGCCGCCGATGGCCACGATCACGTCGCAATGGTTTTCCCGGTACACCTCGGCACCGAGCATCACTTCCTCGACGCGCGGGTTGGGCGACACGGCGCTGTACAGGCAGTAGTCGATGCCGATGGCCTGCAGGCTGGCTTCCACATCGGCGACCCATCCGGCGGCGATCACACCGGGGTCGCTGACCACCAGGACCTTGCGCGCACCAAAGGTCTTGGCGTAGTTACCGACGTTGTGCCGACAGCCGGCACCGAAGATGATTTCAGGCGAGACGAATTTACGCAGGAGGCTCAGATTGGGGCTCATTGGAAAGCCTGTTGTTATTATTTTTGGGAGATGCGCTCCACACTAACCCATTCGCAGGCGTTTGCAATCAGACCAAAGGGTCATTCCCAATAGGGCACCGGCCAGCGCGAGGCTGGCCGGAGATGGATCAGCGGCTGGCGAAGTACATGGTCACTTCGAAGCCGATACGCAGGTCGGTGAAGGCGGGTTTGGTCCACATGGGGAGAGTCCTCTTGTTGTGCCGGAAGATTCCGGTAAAGGCATTAATGCATGGGGGGATGGGGGTGCGAATGCTACTTTCGAACGAAGCGGCGCCTGCATTGGTAGCGGGTGTACGCCGATCAAAATGTGGGAGGGGGCTTGCTCCCGATGGCGGTGTGTCAGCCAGCATTTATGCCTCTGACCCACCGCCATCGGGAGCAAGCCCCCTCCCACAGGGGACCGCATTGCAATCAGAGGGTTAGAAGAAACCCAATGGATTGATGTCGTAGCTCACCAGCAAATTCTTGGTCTGCTGGTAGTGATCGAGCATCATCTTGTGGTTCTCACGCCCCACGCCCGACTTCTTGTAGCCGCCAAACGCCGCATGCGCCGGGTACAGGTGATAACAGTTGGTCCACACGCGGCCGGCCTTGATCGCCCGGCCCATGCGGTAGGCGCGGTTGATGTCGCGGGTCCACAGCCCGGCGCCGAGGCCGAATTCGCTGTCGTTGGCAATCGCCAGGGCTTCGGCTTCGTCCTTGAAGGTGGTGATACCCACCACCGGGCCGAAGATTTCTTCCTGGAACACACGCATCTTGTTGTGGCCCTTGAGCAGGGTCGGCTGGATGTAGTAACCGCTGGACAGGTCGCCCTCCAGGCGCTCGGCCGCGCCGCCGGTGAGCAGCTCGGCGCCCTCTTCCTGGGCGATCTTGAGGTAGGAGAGGATCTTGTCGTATTGCTGTTCGGACGCCTGGGCGCCGACCATGGTCTCGGTGTCCAGCGGGTTGCCGCGCTTGATCTTGACGATCTTCTTCATCACCACTTTCATGAAGTCGTCGTAGATCGACTCCTGCACCAGCGCCCGCGACGGGCAGGTGCACACTTCGCCCTGGTTGAAGAACGCCAGCACCAGGCCTTCGGCGGCTTTTTCGATGAACTGCGGCTCAGCCTGCATGATGTCTTCGAAGAAGATGTTCGGCGACTTGCCGCCTAGTTCCACGGTGGAGGGAATGAGGTTCTCGGCGGCCGCATGCATGATGTGCGCACCGATGGGGGTCGAGCCGGTGAACGCGATCTTGGCAATGCGCTTGCTGGTGGCCAGCGCCTCCCCGGCTTCGCGGCCAAAGCCCTGGACGATATTCAGCACGCCCGGTGGCAGCAGGTCATTGATCAACTCGGCAAACACCATGATCGACAGCGGCGTCTGCTCGGCCGGCTTGAGCACGATGCAGTTACCGGCGGCCAGGGCCGGGGCGAGTTTCCAGGCGGCCATCAGCAGCGGGAAGTTCCACGGAATGATCTGCCCGACCACGCCCAATGGCTCATGGAAGTGATAGGCCGCGGTGTGTTCGTTGATCTCGGCGGCGCCGCCTTCCTGGGCGCGGATGCAGCCGGCGAAGTAGCGGAAGTGGTCGGCGGCCAGGGGCACGTCGGCGTTGAGGGTTTCACGCACGGCCTTGCCGTTGTCCCAGCTTTCGGTCACGGCCAGCACTTCGAGGTGCTGCTCGATACGGTCGGCGATTTTCAGCAGCACCAGGGAGCGATCCTGGGGCGAAGTCTTGCCCCAGGCGTCGGCGGCGGCATGGGCAGCGTCAAGGGCCTTGTCGATATCGGCGGCGTTGGAGCGCGGGAATTCGGCGATCACTTCACCGGTCACCGGCGAGGTGTTGGTGAAGTACTCACCACTGAGCGGGGCGACGAACTCGCCGCCGATGTAATTGCCGTAGCGCTGCTTGAAGCTGACGATGGCGCCAGGGGTGCCAGGTTGTGCGTAGATCATGTTAAAGCCTCTGTCTGGGTCCGGGCCTGTCGGTCAACAGGCGATGACCCGATAGTAAAGAGCCCCCGCTGGCGGGCGAATGCGCCGTTGGCAGGGGGGCACTTGTCATTTGGTCGTAGATTCAGTGCTTGGCGACCAGGTCTTTGGGCAGCTTGAAGGTCCAGAGCATGCCGCCCTGGTTGAAGTCCTTGATGCGCTTGGCCACTTCACCGCCCCACAACGGCACGGCGCCGCCCCAGCCGGAGAGCACCGAGACGTACTGTTCGCCGTCCATTTCCCAGGTCACAGGCGAGCCGAGCACGCCGGAGCCGGTCTGGAATTCCCAGACCTTCTCGCCGGTCTTGGCGTTGAACGCCTGCAGGAAGCCTTCCGGCGTGCCGGTGAACACCAGGTTGCCCTTGGTGGTCAGCACCCCGCCCCACAGCGGCGCGAAGTTCTTGTGGCGCCAGACTTCCTTGCCGGTCTTCGGGTCGATGGCGCGCAGTACGCCGATGTAGTCTTCGTTCAGCGGCTTGATGGTGAAGCCGGCGCCAAGAAACGCCGCGCCCTTCTTGTAGGCGATGCCTTCGTTCCAGATGTCCATGCCCCACTCGTTGGACGGCACATAGAACAGCCCGGTGTCGCGGTTATAGGCCATCGGCATCCAGTTCTTCGCACCGAGGAACGCCGGCGCGACAAACACCGAGGTGCCCTTGGTTTCGCTGCCCGGCGCGCCTGGGCGGCTGGCTTCGTTGTAGATCGGTCGACCGTCCTTATCCAGGCCGCTGGCCCAGGTGATCTTGTCGACAAACGGGAAGCCACGGATGAACTTGCCGTTGGTGCGGTCGAGTACATAGAAAAAGCCGTTGCGGTCAGCGGTGGCTGCCGCTTTGATTTCCTTGCCGCCTTCGGTGTAGTTGAAGGAGATCAGCTCGTTGACGCCGTCATAGTCCCAGCCGTCGTGGGGCGTGCTCTGGAAGTGCCACTTGATGGTGCCGTCGTCCGGGTTCAGCGCCAGGCGCGAGGACGAGTAGAGGTTGTCGCCGGGGCGCAGGTGCGAGTTCCACGGCGCCGGGTTGCCGGTGCCGAACAGCAGCAGGTTGGTTTCCGGGTCGTAGTAGCCGCCCAGCCACGGTGCGGCGCCGCCGGTTTTCCACAGATCGCCCGGCCAGGTCTTGCCCGCCTCGCCACCGGAGATGCCGTTTTCCACGGCTTTGCCGTCCTTGTAGACATAACCCATATGACCTTCGACCGTCGGGCGGCTCCACAGCAGCTCGCCGTTTTTCGGGTCATAGGCCTGGATCTTGCCGACCACGCCGAATTCGCCACCGGCCACGCCGGTGATCAGCTTGCCGTTGACCACCAGGGGCGCGGCGCTGATCGAGTAGCCTTCCTTGTGGTCGGCGACCTGCTTGCTCCACACCACTTTGCCGGTGTCTTTGTTCAGCGCCACCAGCTTGGCGTCGAGGGTGCCGAAGAACACCAGGTCGCCGTACAACGCCACGCCACGGTTGATCACATCACAGCACGGGCGGATGTCATCGGGCAGACGCGCATCATACTGCCAGAGCTTCTTGCCGGTACGCGCATCCACCGCGAACACCCGCGAGTAGGAACCGGTGAGGTACATCACCCCATCCTTGATCATCGGCTGCGCCTGTTGCCCACGCTGCTTCTCGCCGCCAAAGGAAAACGCCCAGACCGGGCGCAGTTCCTTGACGTTGTCGACGTTCAGGGTATCGAGGGGGCTGTAGCGCTGGCCCTGCACGCCGAGGCCGTTGGTGACGATCTGCCCGGGGTTTTTAGGGTCCTGGAGGATGTCCTCATCGGTGACCGAGGCCATGGCCTGGCCAGACAACAGGATGGCACCGAGCAACACACTCAAGGCGAAGGGTTGGCGACGTGCGGGTTGGGTCATGACGGCTACCTCTGCGGTTTTTTGTTATACCCGGGAAATTTTCCCGGTCTGGTGCAGATTCTTGGGCGCAGGGGCCGTTGTCACAATTGACCGCAGTATCGAGTTTGCTAGTTCCTTAGTAGCGGGTCAGCGCGGCGAATCCACGCGTTGCATCTGTTCGCGCTCGTAACGCGGGTACAGGTGACTGACGCTGCGGATCAGTTCATAGCGGCTCAGGCTGATCGCCGCGAAGCGTGCGGGGATGGGGCTGCGGATCATCTCGGCCATGTCGCTGCCCTGGGCCGCGCCGTCACGCAGCAGTTGGTCAAGCCAGGTCAGGTAGTCGCGCATCTGTGTGAAAGGCTGGGCATCGCTGGCCACCGGGCCATGGCCGGGCACGATCAGGGTCCAGGGCAAGGCTTGCAGGGTGCCGAGGTCAGCCAGCCACACCGCCAGCCCCGGGCTGTTGGGGGTGGTGAGGGCGCGCTGGTAAAACACCAGGTCGCCGGCAAACAGCACGCCGGTGCTCTGGTCGAAGATCGCCAGGTCGGCGCCGGTGTGACCGCTGAGCGCAAGCAGGCGCAAGTCGTGGCGGCCGACGCTCAGCACACCGGGTTCCAGCACCTGGGTGGGCAACACCACCTCGGTGCCGCGCATCCAGTCGCCAACCATGCGATAGAGGTTTTCCGCCATGCCGTCGCCCTGCTCGTGCAGCAGCCGCGTGGTCTCGGCCAGGGCGCCGATGGGCATGTCCTTGAAGGCCTGGTTGCCGAGCGCATGGTCGGGGTGATGATGGGTAATCAGCACCTGGATCACCGGTTTGGGGGTGACACGGGCGATGGCCTCGCGCATGGCTTCGCCGTAGCGCCGCGACGGTCCGGTGTCGATCACCACCACACCGGCCTCGGTGACGATGAAGGCGGTGTTGACGATATTGCCGCCATTGGCCTTGGCAAAATTGTCGGTGCTGCCTTCGAGCAGCCAGGTGTCGTCGGCGATCAGCCGGGGCTTGAGGGCGTAGTCGAGGTCCGCCAGGGCGGGCAGGCTCAGGCCCAGGCATAACAATAGAATCCAGCGCATGCCGCGCTCCTTCTGGTCAGGGGATGGCCGCGTCGAACTCATTGCCGCTGTTGTCGCGCAACACCAGGCGGGTGGGCCCCGGCGCGTCGATGTCGAAGGCCAGGTTGGGGTTTTCGCTGACCGCCGGGAACAACTCAAGGTCAGCCAGCACCTGGCCGTCCTGGCCGCGCAGTTGTGCATGGTTGATAAAAAACTCGGGGATGCCGCTGACCATGCCGTTGTCCATCGGGTGCGCCACCTGCACACGCACCCGGCTGAACTCGCCACGCGGGTAACGGCCGCCGAGCACTTCGCCGATGTGCTCTTCCCAGCCCGGCTGGGTGCGTACCACGCTGGGCGCAGTGCAGCCGCCACCGGCCGCGTCGATCAAGGTCGAGCCCACGTGCCACAGGCCGTCATCGGTGAGCACCGCCGCCCGCAACGGCGTGGCCTGCTCGATACGAATCCGCAGCGACAGCCACGGCAGCACCCCGGCCTTGGGCTGGAAGTCGACGATTTTCGGCAACGGGTTGAGCTCAGCCCAGGCGAGGATCTTTACCACATGGCCGCTGAAGGCCCGTGCATCGATTTCCAGGGGCACCTGGCGCGCATCTTCGGCAAACGGCGGCGCAAGCAGCTTGACTCGGTCGTCGAACACGAACGGCGCCAGCGCCAGGAACTGCTT
The DNA here is from genome assembly GCF_032424295.1 of Pseudomonas sp. JV449. Taxonomy (NCBI): domain Bacteria; kingdom Pseudomonadati; phylum Pseudomonadota; class Gammaproteobacteria; order Pseudomonadales; family Pseudomonadaceae; genus Pseudomonas; species Pseudomonas sp. JV449. The sequence continues at coordinate 375,544 of NZ_VYKD01000019.1, forward strand.
GTGATAGAAGTCCCACATCACCGACGGCACCGGATCGACCTCCACGGCGTGCGCCGCCAGCGGCAGCCAGCAGGCCAGGATGCAGCTCAATCGCCAGTTCATCGCCTGCTCCTATTGATACATCTCGGGCACTTCGTACTGCAGGCCGTAACGGGCATAGATGGCTTGCACCGCGCCGTCGCGGATCAGGCCTTCCAGCGCCTCTTCCACCGCGTAGGCCAACTGGCGATTGCTCTCGTGCACCGCCATGCCGATCTCCCAGCGTTGCTTGCCCATGTTCGGGTAGGCGTTTTCGGCCAGGGCCAGTTGCGGGTCATGGGCCTCGTGCACCTGCCAATCGACTTCGCCGCGCATCGCCATCACCGAATCGACCTCACCGGCTTTCATCGCCGCAAAGGCCTGGGGTACGTCGGGGTAGTGATGGGTCTTGGCGGCGAGCATGCCGTTGAACACCGAGGTGAGGTAGAACGACGGTACGCTGTCGACTTCGACGCCAATCGGGTGCTGCTCGAACACCGCCACACTGGCAACCGTGTCCAGGCGCCGACGGTCATAAGCTACCTGCCATTGTTCGTTCTGGTACGGCCCGAACATCACCACATGGCCGTTTTCCAGTTCGCCCTGGTCGTTGCGCTTTTGTGCGTAATCGCGGTCGTAGGGCGCGCGCATCATCAGGTCGGCCAGTTGCTGGTTGTGCAACGGGCTGCCGCGCCAGATGTAGTCGCGCAGGTCGTCGTCGAGCTTCTCGCCGGCCGGCGCCCAGATCAACGTGAGCCGTACCCCCAGCGCCGTGGCCAGGGCCTGGGCCAGTTCCACGTCGACCCCGCGCGCGGTGGTGCCGTCTTCGAAACTGTAGGGGGCAAAGTCCTTGTACACCGCCACGTTGATTTCGCCGGCGGCGATCATCTGGTCATAGCTGCGCACCTGCGCCTGTGCCGGCTGGCAACACAGCAGGGCCAGGCCAAGCACATAAGCGAACAGGCGCATGGCTTACTCCTCGACGTGCACGCTGTCCAGGTAAGTGCGCACGGCCCACAAGGCTTCCTGGCTCAGGTAGTCGGCCATTTTCGGCATGTACACGCGACCGTCACGCACCGCGCCATGGCGCACGCGCTCGACGAACCACTCATCACCGGCTTCGCCCACATCGAGCATGCGCAGGTCGGGGGCGATGCCGCCGGACTTGGCTTCCAGGCCGTGGCAGGCGGCGCAGTTCTGGTTGTAGGCGGACGAGCCGATTTCCACGGCGCGGTCGTGTTCAGGCGAGGTGCGGTACGGGTTGACCGCCGCCCAGCCGTCTTCGTTGACCGGTACGCCGGCGTCCTTGATCGAGGTCAGGCCCTTGGTTTCCACCGCTTGCGGGACCACGTTGCCATGGGCCCAGGCGGAGCCCCCGGCGATCACACCGACCAACAGCCCGGCGACGAGCAAGGCATTGTGTTTTGTTGTCATTATTTTTGCCCTCAGGATTGCACGCAAAACCTCATTGCAGAGGCTATGGCAACCATCTTAGAAACCCCGGGGCATAGGCCGTATGCTGCTTTGGTGGCCGCCCTCTCCTCCCTTGGTAGTAGGGCTTGTGGGGCACGCCTAAAACAGCGGCGCCTCGGGAAGTCTTCCCGGCCACGGCGGGAGTTTTTCCGTATCCGCCCGGCGCCCCGGCGTTCCACCCTGTGCAGGCCAAAACCTCCACTGGGAACTGCAACCATGACAATAAGATCGCTACCCGCCCGCTCACCTTTAAGCCTTGCCGTGCAAGCCTTCGTGCTGGTGGGCAGCCTGTCCCTCAGTGCGGCAACGTTTGCCGCCGCCGAACCCGCCAAGCCGACGCACAATGTCACCTGGGAAGACATCGCCAACGACCACCTGACCACCCAGGACGTGCTGCAATACGGCATGGGCACCAACGCCCAGCGCTGGAGCCCGCTGGCCCAGGTCAACGACAAGAACGTGTTCAAGCTCACCCCGGCCTGGTCCTACTCGTTCGGCGATGAGAAGCAACGCGGCCAGGAATCCCAGGCCATCGTCAGCGACGGCGTGGTCTACGTCACCGGCTCCTATTCCCGCGTGTTCGCCCTCGACGCCAAGACCGGCAAGCGCCTGTGGACCTACAACCACCGCCTGCCCGACAACATTCGCCCATGCTGCGATGTGGTCAACCGCGGTGCGGCGATCTTCGGCGACAAGATCTACTTCGGCACCCTCGACGCACGCCTGATCGCCCTCGACAAGCACACCGGCAAAGTGGTGTGGAACAAGAAGTTCGGCGACCACGCCGCCGGCTACACCATGACCGGCGCCCCGGTGCTGATCAAAGACAAGGTCAGCGGCAAGGTGCTGTTGATTCACGGCAGCTCCGGCGATGAGTTCGGCGTGGTCGGCCAGCTGTTTGCCCGCGACCCGGACACCGGGGAAGAAGTGTGGATGCGCCCGTTCGTGGAAGGCCATATGGGCCGCCTCAACGGCAAGGACAGCACCACCACCGGCGACGTCAAGGCGCCTTCGTGGCCGGATGACCCGACCACCGCAACCGGCAAGGTCGAGGCCTGGAGCCACGGCGGCGGCGCCCCTTGGCAGAGCGCAAGCTTCGATGCCGAGACCAACACGATCATCGTCGGCGCCGGCAACCCTGGCCCGTGGAACACCTGGGCGCGCACCGCCAAGGACGGCAACCCCCACGACTTCGACAGCCTCTACACCTCGGGTCAGGTCGGCGTCGACCCGAGCACCGGCGAAGTGAAGTGGTTCTACCAGCACACCCCGAACGACGCCTGGGACTTCTCCGGCAACAACGAGCTGGTGCTGTTCGACTACAAGGACAAGGACGGCAAAGTGGTCAAGGCCACCGGCCACGCCGACCGCAACGGCTTTTTCTATGTGGTGGACCGCAACAACGGCAAGCTGCAGAACGCCTTCCCGTTTGTCGACAACATCACCTGGGCCAGCCATATCGACCTGAAGACCGGACGTCCGGTGGAGAACGAAGGCCAGCGCCCGGCCAAGCCATTGCCGGGTGAAACCAAAGGCAAACCGGTGGAAGTCTCGCCGCCGTTCCTGGGGGGCAAGAACTGGAACCCCATGGCCTACAGCCAGGACACCGGCCTGTTCTACATCCCCGGCAACCAGTGGAAAGAGGAGTACTGGACCGAAGAGGTCAACTACAAGAAGGGCTCGGCGTACCTGGGCATGGGCTTTCGCATCAAGCGCATGTATGACGACCACGTCGGCACCCTGCGCGCGATGAACCCGACCACCGGCAAGGTGGTGTGGGAGCACAAGGAAGCCTTGCCGCTGTGGGCCGGCGTGTTGGCGACCAAGGGCAACCTGGTGTTTACCGGTACAGGCGACGGCTTCTTCAAGGCCTTCGACGCGAAAACCGGCAAGGAGCTGTGGAAGTTCCAGACCGGCAGCGGCATCGTTTCGCCGCCGATCACCTGGGAGCAGGATGGCGAGCAGTATGTCGGCGTCACCGTCGGCTACGGCGGCGCGGTGCCATTGTGGGGCGGCGACATGGCGGAGCTGACCAAGCCAGTGGCACAAGGCGGGTCGTTCTGGGTGTTCAAGATCCCGAGCTGGGATCAAAAGACCGCGCAAAAATAACCCCCGCGAGAATGCCGGGCCGCCTTTTGTAGTGAGCGGGCTTGCCCCGCGCTGGGCTGCGCAGCGGCCCCGGCATTCCTCCAGCACCACCGTGCGTTCAGGTCCTACGACTGCTGCGCAGCCGAGCGCGGGGCAAGCCCGCTCACCACAACAAGCCCACTCACCACAGCAAGCCCGCTCACCACAGCAAGCCCCTCACCACAGCAAGCCCGCTTACCACAGGATCCCCAGAGGTCGCACGATGAACTACCTGCCCTTGTTACTCCTGCTCTGCTTGCCCGTGGCCCACGCCGAGGATGGCGACGATGCGCCGCTGATCATCAACGGCTGCACCATCGCCGAACACAGCCAATGCCCTGGCGCCAACCTCAAGGGCGCCAACTTGCGCAACCAGGACTTGAGCAAGATGAACCTGGCCGGCGCCGACCTGCGCGAGGCGGATCTGCGCCATGCCAACCTCGACCTGGCCAACCTGGAAAAGGCCCAGCTGCAAGGTGCCAACCTGACCCGCGCCAGCCTGCAACAGGCCAACCTGCGCCTGGCCAACTTCAGCGGCGCCACGCTGATGGCGATCCAGGGTTGGGGCCTGTTCGCCCAAGGCGCGCAGTTCGAAAACGCCAACCTCAGCGCGGCCTACCTGCAATTTGCGCGGCTGTCGGGGGCGAAAATGCACAAGGCCAACCTGCGTGCGGCCGACCTGGAAATGACCTGGCTGAGCAAGGCCGACCTGCAAGGTGCCGACCTCAGCGATGCCAACCTGCAGGAAGCCAAGTTCGGCGAGAGCAACCTGGAACAGGCCACCCTCACCGGCAGCCGCCAGCACTACGCGAACTTCCAGGATGCCAATATGGAAGGCTGCATCGACTGCCCCACCACCTGGGATCGCTAGAACCCCCGCGCACACCCGCTTATCCAACCACCCGCACCACCCCCATGTCGATCCCCAGGTGCACCAGCTCGGCATGGGAACTCACCTGCAATTTGCTCTTGAGCAAGGTCAGGTGATTGGACACGGTCTTGCTGCTGATATTCAACTGGTCGGCAATCGCTCGGGTCGGCGTGCCCCTGGCCAGCATCAGGAAGATTTCCAGCTCGCGCGGGGTCATGCCCTGCAAACGTTGATCACCGGGCGTATAGGCCAGTTCAGTGGCCAGGGCCTGTTCGATATAGGCGTGGCCGTCGAGGATGCGCCGCACCGCTTCGATCAACACCTCGGGTGCCGAGGTTTTGGTCAGGTAGCCCGAGGCGCCCGCCTCCAGGGCCTGGCGCACCAGGGGCAACTCGTCGTGCATGCTGAAAAACAGCACGCGCAGGTGCGGCAGGCGCTGGCGCAGGCGCCGGGTGGTTTCCAGGCCGCTGATGCCCGGCAGGCCGAAGTCCATGATCACCAGGTGCGGCAGCGCTTCCTGGACCCGGCTCAACGCCTCTTCGCCACTGGCCGCCTCGCGCACTTCAACAGCCGGCAGCAGCGCACGCAACAGGCTGGCATAGCCCTGGCGTACCACCGCGTGGTCATCCACCAACAGAATATTCATGAGGCCTCCAACGGCATGTTCAACGCCAATGCCCAGCCGGCGCCGGGGTGGCTGATGATCTTCAATTCGCCGCCCAGGCAGCGGGCGCGTTCGGCCATCGAATACAGGCCCACGCCGGGCCGCTGGGGCGTGTCTGCACCGCGACCGTTATCGCGCACCCACAGGCACAGGCGCGAACCGCGATGTTGCAGGCGCACGTGCACCTGGCTGGCGTCGGCATGCCGCAGGATGTTGGTCAGGGCTTCCTGGAGCAGGCGGTACAGATGGGTCTTGCTGGCGCCGGGCAACAGCGGCAGGTCGGTGCTGACCTGCAGGTGGCAGGGAATGCCGTGGCTGGCCTGCCACTGGGTGACCAGCAGCGCAAACGCCTCGGCCATCGGCAGGTGTTGCAGGGCCACCGGATAAAGGTCGTGGACCAGTGCCCGGAAGCCTCGCTGCAAGTGCTCGCAGTGATCCTCAAGTTGCGTCACCGTGGGCGCCAGCAGGTGCGGCTGGTCGGTGGCCAGGCGCAACAGGCAGGCCTGGGCGCGAATGCCGGCCAGGTATTGGCCGAGGTCATCGTGCAGGGTCTGGGCCAGGTGGGTGCGTTCCCGCTCCTGCACCGCCAGCAGGGTTTGGGTAAGCCGGGTGTTATCGGTGCGCGCCTGCTCCAGGGCGTCGGTCATGCGGTTGAAGTGCAGCGCCAGTTGGCGTGCTTCCGGCGCGCCTTGGCTGCGCAGGCGCACATTGAGCTGGCCGGCGCACACCTGTTGCAGCGCACGCAGCAATTCATCCAGCACGCCCATGCCCCGGCGCACCGCCCAGCGGATGGTCAACAGGCTCAGGGCCAGGGCCAGGGCGCACAGGCCCAGCAGTTGTTGCAGGGAGTCCCAGACCTCGTCGATTTCATCCCGCGGGTCGACAGCGATGGACACGCGCCGGCCGTCCGGCAAGTCCAACACCTGGGCACTGCGCCGCGCCTCGGCAAACAATAGCTGCCCGAGCCAGGCGTCCAGCCCGTCCGCGTCCGGCGCTTGCACGGTGTCGCCGCTCGCCAGCCAGTGCACACGTACATGGCGCAAACTCGCGGTGAGGTGGGGTTGCAGGCTGGCCGGGTCGCGCGCGGCGGTTTCGCTCAGGTAGTGCACCACCGCTTCGGCCGATTGCAGCTCGCGCTCCACATCGGCCAGGGCCTGGTGCAGCAACAGCGCGGTGCAGGCGCAGGTCACCAGGATGAAGAAGCCGCACACCCATAGGTTGATGCGCCACAAGGCCGACAAGACGCGCATGCTGGTGTCACTCCTGTGGATAGAGCCCGTGGTGCTCCATGCTAAAACCCCACGGCGCGCCCGGGGCTACTACCTTGGTACTGCCCCAGCGCTACTTTCTGCATATTTGCAGCGACGTTCAGGGTTCCTATGCTGGCGCTACCTGTCATGGAGTGCCCTATGCGCCAGCTCGCCCCCTACGCCGTGATCTGCCTGCTGGCGATCGCCTGGACCGCCACCGGCCAGGCCGCCGAAGCGCCCTTGCAGGTGCAGATCGGCTACCTGGGCTATCGGCCCGATCCAGGCCCGCTGCTGTCGAATGTGATTCCCGAGCCCGCCGATGCCGGGCAGCGTGGCGCTGAACTGGCGATCATCGACAGCAACAGCACGGGCGCCTTTCTCAACCAGCGCTACAGCCTGACGACCGCCACGGTGGACACCCCGGACGCCCTGCTCGCCGCCGCCCAGGCCCAGCATGCCCAGGGCCTGCGCCTGTTCGTGATCAACGCACCCGCCGCCAGCCTGCGCCAACTCAGCGCAGCCCTGCCCGACAGCCTGCTGTTCAATGCCGGCAGCCCGGATGACCGACTGCGCAGCAGCGACTGCCTGGGCAACGTGCTGCATACCCTGCCCAGCCGCGCGATGCTCGCCGATGCCCTGGCGCAGTTCCTGGTAGTGCGCAAATGGCAGAAAGCGCTGTTGATCGTCGGCCCCACCGAGGATGACCAGGCCTACGCCGCCGCCCTGCGGCGCGCCGCCAAACGCTTCGGCGTGCAGCTGGTGGCGGAAAAGGCCTGGCGCTTCGATAACGACCAACGCCGCAGCGCCCAGGCGGATATGCCGCTGTTCACCCAGACCGCCGAATACGACGTGGTGCTGGTGGCCGACGAGCGCGGCGACTTCGGCGAGTACGTGCCCTACCAGACCTGGTACCCGCGCCCCGTCGCCGGCACCCAGGGCCTGACGCCCACCGGCTGGCACAAAACCGTCGAGACCTACGGCGCCGCCCAATTGCAGAAACGCTTCGAGGCCCTGGCCGGGCGCTGGATGAACGACCGCGACTTCGCCGCCTGGATGGCCGTGCGCAGCGTCGCCAGTGCAGTGAGCAAGTTGCGCCAGGTCGAGCCCATGGCGATCCGCCAAGTGGAAATCAGCGAGCAACTGCCCCTGGACGGGTTCAAGGGCCGCAAGCTCAGTTACCGCCCCTGGAACGGCCAACTGCGCCAGCCGATTCCCATCGTGCAGCCCCGCGCGCTGGTCAGCACCTCGCCCCAGGACGGCTTCCTGCACCCCACCAACGAAATGGACAGCCTGGGCTATGACAAACCCGAGGTGACCTGCCGCTTCCCTTGATCGCCTACCCACAATAATAAGGAATCCGCCATGCGCCGCACCCTGCTCCCATGCGCCCTGCTGCTTGCCGCCGGGCACGCCGTGGCCAGTACCGCCTGGGTCTCCAACGAGAAAGACAACAGCCTGAGCCTGATCGACATGCAGACCCTGCAAGTCACCGACACCCTCAAGGTCGGCCAGCGCCCACGGGGCCTGCTGCTGTCCCATGACAACAAGCTGCTGTACATCTGCGCCAGCGACTCGGACCGCGTGCAGGTGATGGACGTGGCCACGCGCAGGATCATCAAGGAACTGCCCTCCGGCAAAGACCCCGAGCAGTTCGCCCTGCACCCCAATAACCGCTGGCTGTACGTGTCCAACGAAGACGATGCGCTGGTCACCGTGATCGACACCGAGACCTCCAAGGTGCTCGGCCAGATCAACGTCGGCGTCGAACCCGAAGGCATGGCCGTGAGCCCGGATGGCAAGTGGGCGGTGAACACCAGCGAAACCACCAACATGCTGCACTGGATCGACACCAGCACCCAGACCCTGGCCGACAGCACCCTGGTGGACCAGCGCCCGCGCTTCGTCGAGTTCAACCACGATGGCTCGCAACTGTGGGCCTCGGCGGAAATCGGCGGCACCGTGACCATCCTCGACGTGGCCAGCCGCGCGATCCTCAAGACCTTGACCTTCAAGATCAAGGGCGTGCACCCGGACAAAGTCCAGCCGGTCGGCATCAAGCTCAGCGCCGACGGCAAGTACGGCTTTGTCGCCCTCGGCCCGGCCAACCATGTGGCCGTGATCGACGCCAAGACCTTCGAGGTCATCGACTACCTGTTGGTGGGCCGCCGCGTGTGGCAGATGGCATTTACCCCGGACGAGAAACAGTTGCTGGCCACCAACGGCGTAAGCGGTGATGTGTCGGTGATCGATGTGGACAGTCTCAAGGTGATCAAGTCGGTGAAGGTCGGGCGTTATCCGTGGGGCGTGGTGGTCACGCCATGAACGCCCTGGAGGTGCGCGACCTGAGCTTCGCCTACGGCGCACGGCAGGCCTTGTGCGAGATGAGTTTCAGCCTGGCGCCAGGGCGTTTTGCGGCGCTGCTGGGGCCCAATGGCGCCGGAAAATCCACCTTGATCGCCCTGCTCACGCGGCTGTATGACCTGCAAAGCGGCGACATTCGCGTGGGCGGTCATTCCCTGCGTGAGGCGCCGCGTGCAGCCCTCACCCAGCTGGGTGTGGTGTTCCAGCAAAGCACCCTGGACCTGGATTTAAGCGTGGAACAGAACCTGCGCTACCACGCCGCGCTGCATGGTTTATCGCGGCGCCAGACCGACCTGCGCGTCGCCGCCGAACTGGCCCGCCAGGCCCTCACCGAACGGCGCCGGGAAAAAGTTCGCGAACTGAACGGCGGGCATCGGCGCCGGGTGGAAATCGCCCGGGCGTTGCTGCATGAGCCGCGCCTGCTGCTGTTGGATGAGGCCAGCGTCGGCCTCGACCCGGCCAGCCGCCTGGCGCTGAACCAGCACGTGCGCAGCCTGTGCATCGAACAGGGCATCAGCGTGTTGTGGACCACCCACCTGCTCGACGAAGTACAGGCCGACGATGGGTTGATGATCCTGCATCAGGGCCGCCTGGTGGCCAGTGGGCAAGTCGCTGCCTTGATCGCGCAGCAAGGCGGCGATCTGGGCAGCGTGTTCGCGCACTTGACTCGCCCCACCACGACGGGAGCGGCGGCATGAACGCTTACTGGCAATGCCTGCGCGGCATCGTGCTGCGCGAGTGGCTGCGCTTTGTGTTGCAGCGCACGCGGTTTCTCAGTGCGCTGGTGCGCCCATTGCTGTGGCTGCTGGTGTTCGCCGCCGGGTTCCGCGCCGCGCTGGGCATCTCGGTAATCGAACCCTACGACACCTACATCCCCTACGAGGTGTACATCGTCCCGGGGCTGGCCTGCATGATCCTGCTGTTCAACGGCATGCAAGGCTCGCTGTCGATGGTCTACGACCGCGAGATGGGCAGCATGCGCGTGCTGCTGACCAGCCCGCTGCCGCGCACATTCTTGCTGTGCAGCAAGTTGTTGGCCACCGCGCTGATTTCGCTGTTGCAGGTGTATGGGTTCCTGGCGATCGCCTGGGTGTACGGCGTGCAACCGCCGGCCATGGGGCTGGTCGTCGCCCTGCCGGCGTTGCTGCTGGTGGCCTTGATGTTGAGTGCCCTGGGCCTGCTGCTGTCGAATGCGATTCGCCAGCTGGAGAACTTTGCCGGGGTGATGAACTTCGTGATCTTCCCGCTGTTTTTCCTGTCATCGGCGCTGTACCCGCTGTGGAAGATGCGCGACTCCAGTGAATGGCTGTACTGGCTGTGCGCGATCAACCCGTTTACCTACGCCGTGGAGCTGGTGCGCTTTGCCCTGTACGAACGCTTCGCCGGCCTGGCCCTGGCGGTGTGCCTGGGCTTGACCGTGCTGTTCGCGGTGTTGGCGGTGCTGACCTTCAATCCCCAGCATGCGACGTTGCGCAAAAAGGGCTGAAGGCGGCAAAACTACTACTTTGGTACTGGTTTTCCTGTCTATCGTCGCATTCCCAAGGGCTCGGGACTCACGTGTAATGCGCGCATAACGATAAGGATTGCCCTGCCATGCTGTACGCTCGACTGCCTCTATTGGCGCTGCTGTGCCTGTTCGTCGCCCACGTCCAGGCCGACACCCCGCTGTTTTCCGCCGACGGCTACCGCATCAGCCTGTACCGCAGCCCTACGCCCGACCACCTGCCAGGCGCCACGATTGTCGATACCGCGGCCCTGCAAACCCTGCTCAATCAAAGCCCGGCGCCAGTGCTGATCGATGTGTACCGCCGCCAGTGGCTGCAAGGCCGCTTCATCGAAGACCAGCCCCACGCCAACCTGCCCGGCAGCCACTGGCTGGCCAATACCGGCGACGGCGACCTGACGCCGGAGTGGCAAAGCTATTTCGTGCGCCACTTGTATGCCTACAGCGGCGGCGACCTCAAGCGACCGTTGGTCTTCTATTGCCGCTCCGATTGCTGGCTGAGTTGGAACGCGGTAAAACGTGCCGCCAACCTCGGCTATACCTCTGTGTACTGGTATCGCGACGGCCTGGATGCCTGGGAAGCGGCGAAGCTGCCGGTGACGGTCGCCCAACCCGAGCCATTTCAAACCTCACAATAAGAAAGGTGAACGGCCATGTACAAAATCCTGATTGCCGACGATCACCCACTGTTTCGCGAAGCGATCCATAACGTCATCAGCGACGGCTTCCCCGGCAGCGAAGTGATGGAAACCGCCGACCTCGACAGCGCCCTGGCATTGACCCAGGAACACGACGACCTCGACCTGATCCTGCTCGACCTGAACATGCCCGGCATGCATGGCCTCAATGGCCTGATCAACCTGCGCAACGAGGCGCCGACCATTCCGGTGGTGATCGTCTCGGCCGAGCAGGACAAGCAGGTCGTGCTGCAAGCCATCACTTACGGCGCCGTGGGCTTTATCACCAAGTCCTCGCCCCGCCTGCAAATGACCGAGGCGATCCAGCAGATTCTCAACGGCAACGTGTACCTGCCGCCGGACATCATCCGCACCCAGAAGCCCGGCACCCACCGGCGCCTCAACGAAAACCCCGGCTTCGCCCCCGAGCTGCTGCAAGCCCTGACGCGCAAGCAGTTGCTGGTACTGGAGCGCATGACCAAGGGCGAGTCGAACAAGCAGATCGCCTACACCCTGGAGATTGCCGAGACCACGGTGAAGGCCCATGTGTCCGCGATCCTGCGCAAATTGAATGTGCATAACCGGGTGCAGGCGATCCTCAGTGCCGGGGATATCGATTTCGGCTCGTACCTGCGCCGCTGACCCGTCTGACACAACACAAATCAAAGGTGGGAGGGGGCTTGCTCCCGATGGCGGTGCATCAGTCAGTCATGATGTCGACTGACCCACCGCTATCGGGGCAAGCCCCCTCCCACATTGGTTCTCCGTTTGTCAGGGCCGGCCGAGCAGGTGGCTCATGGCAGTCTTGAGCTTCATCGGACGTACCTGCGCCGCCAATCTTCCAGGCACAACACTGCTCAAAGGTGGGAGGGGGCTTGCTCCCGATGGCGGTGCATCAGTCAGTCATGATGTCGACTGACCCACCGCTATCGGGAGCAAGCCCCCTCCCACATTTTGATCTCCACTTGTGGGTATTTCGCCGTTCATTTGCCGAGCAGGTGGCTCATGGCGGTCTTGAGTTTCATCGGGCGTACCGGCTTGTGCATCAGCGTGTGCCCCAACTCGCGAATTTGCAGCTTGAGTTCATTGCTGTAGTTGGCGGTGATCATCAGCGCCGGTATCGCGCGGCCGCGGCGCCCATTGATGCGGGCGACGGCGTCGACGCCGTTCTGGTCGTCGTCGAGGTGGTAGTCGGCGATCAACAAATCGGCTTCGGCATGGTAGTTGTCCACCTGCCGCGCCAGGTCCTGCTCCGACAACGCGGTGATCACCTGGCAGCCCCAGCCTTCCAGTAAGGTGCGCATGCCCGCGCAGATCGCCGCGTCGTTATCCAGCACCCACACCCGCGCGCCTTGCAGGCGTTCGAGCATCGGCTCGCTCATGGCCAGCATTGGCAGCGACTTGGGCGCGGTGGCGCTCAACGGCACCTCCACCGAGAACATCGAGCCCTTGCCCGGCCAGGATTTGACGCTGACGCGATGCCCCAGGATCCCGGCGATCTTTTCCACGATCGCCAGCCCCAGGCCCAACCCCCGGTCCTGGTCGGGCCGCTGCACATCGCCGCGCTTGAATTCCTGGAAAATTTCCTCCAACCGCTCCTCGGCGATGCCCATGCCGCTGTCCCACACCTGGATCGACAAACGCTGATGCTGGCGGCGACAGCCCAGCACCACACGCCCCTTGTAGGTGTAGCGAAGCGCATTGCTCAGCAGGTTGCGCAGAATCCGCGCCAGCAACTGGATATCGCTGCGCACCAGTGCCGAACAGCCGACAAAATGCAATTCCAGGCCCTCGCTGCGGGCCAATTCGGTGTACTCGACGGCCAGGTTGTCGAGCAATTCACTCAGGGCAAACGGCGCGATGTCGGCCTTGATCACCCCGGCATCCAGCTTGGAAATATCCACCAGGGTGCCCAGCAGGTTTTCCACGTCTTCCAGGGAATTGCTCACGTTGCGCACCAGGGTTTCGCTGGGCCGCTCCAGCAATGCGCTGGTAAACAGGCGCGCCGCGTTCAAAGGTTGCAGCAGGTCATGGCTGACGGCGGCGAGGAATTTGGTTTTCGACAGGTTGGCCTGTTCGGCCTCGAGCTTGGCTTCACGCAGGCGCGCCTCCATGCGCCGGCGCTCGTCGATCTCCTGCAATAACTGATCGTTGAGCGCGGTGAGTTCCGAGGTGCGCTGGGCGACGCGTTGTTCCAGGTGCTGATAGGCCTGGTGCAGGGCTTCGGCGGTACGGCGGCGTTCGGTGATGTCGCGGATCAGCACAAAGATCCCCACCACCTCGCCGCTGGCCAGCATATTCGGCACATAGGAGCGCAGCATGTAGCGCTCCTGGTTATTGATGTTGGTCTCGGCGAATTCAAAGGTCACGCTCTCCCCCGCCAGGGCGCGGGCGACGTAGGCATCCAGGCGCTGGCAGTGCTGCTCGCTGTGGACTTCGCGCAGGCTCTGGCCGAGCATCATGCCGCGCGGCCAGCAATACCATTCTTCATAGACTTTATTGGTGAACTCGTAGACCAGGTCGGCATTCAGGTAGCCGATCAGGGCAGGGACGTTATCGGTGATCAGGCGAATCCAGCGTTCGCTTTCCTGGGCCTTTTGCGCCGCCGCCTGTTCGCCGCGCAGGGTTTCGGCGCGCAGCCGGGCGTTGATCAGCAAGTGGTTGCTGGCCTTGAGTTCGGCCATCGCCTGGTTCAGCGCGTCGGTGCGTTCGCGGACTTGCTCGGCCAGCACCACCGAATGCTGGAAGGTGGTGTAAGGGTTATTGCCCTGGGCCATGCCGGACTCGATGCGCTCGATCAGCGCCGCGTTGATCCGTGCCAGCTTGTGGTTGTCCTGTTGCAGCTGGGCAACCTGGGCGAGCAGTTCAGCGCCGGCCTCGGGCAATGGCGACCCCGGTGAAGGTCTGGTTGATATGCATGCCATTGAACTGTTCTCCGTAGGTGTTGAAACCCATCACCCGTTGGTCGCGCAGGAAACCGCCGATCTGTTCCAGATTGCCTGAGTCTTCCAACTCCAGGCGGCGCAGGAAGCAGTCGCAGCCGATGGTCAACAGCAGGTCGCCAAGGCGCGCTTGCAGGCCGTCGAACAGGGTTTGCAGGTTGGGCAGGATCGGTCCGGGCTTCATCACGGTAAGGACGATGCCGTTTTCCACCGCGCAGTAGAAACTCAGGCTGAGGTCGTCGTGCACTTGCTGGATCGCGCGCACGTAGTACTGGTCGTGGATGCGCACCGCCAACGGGTGCGCCGCGAAGACGCGGTGGTCGAGGTCGGCCACGGCCACGCCGATATGCCGCGCGTACTCTTCGGCGGCGGGTTCGGCGTTAAGCTCGAAGACCCGGCGTGACGGACTGTCGGCGCCGGTCACCACCAGCTTTTCACTGCGCGGCAGGATGTGGTGGGTGGTGAACACCTCGAAATCCAGCCAGGTATTGACCAGCACCACCACCGCCGCGCCGCTGTGGAAGGCGCCGTTGAAGTACACGTGGGTGTGGGTGAGGAAGTTGTCGTCGCCGGCCGAACCGCCGAAATGCGGAATGTCGCCGAGCGCCGCGCTGAGGGCGGCGAGCACTACCTCTTCACGGCTGGACAAGCCATCGAGCAGGGTCAGGGCGAAGGTGTTGCCCTTGATCGGCGCCAGGGTATTGCTGCGGCAACCGCCGACCAGACGTTCGACCATCTGCTGGGCGTCGATCAGGCTGAAGTGTTCCACCTGGTCGATCAGCTCCGTGGCGATGGAAAAGTGCGCGTGGTTAAAGCCCATCGCCGTAATGCAATTGCGGCCATAGCCTTGGGGCGTGATCTCGCCGGCGCTGGTGCAGCCCACCACGCGCACATTGCCCAGGCACTCTTGCAACGCTTGGCCCAGGGCCTGCAAATCGTAGGACGCCGAGCAGAAAAACAGCACGAAGCCCAGGTATGGATGCAACAGTTGCTGCGCCAACTCCTCGGCGGCCTGCCCGGCATCGCTCGCCTGGGACATCGCGCTGACTACGCCTTCGCTGTTATGCATCGTTGCCTCCCCCTCTGAGGCATGAGTGTACGAAGGGCGGAGGGTGGGACCTATGCTACTTGGGTACTGGGTGGGGGGATGCGATGGGATGAATCGCTCAAAAACAAGGGAGATTCAAATGTTGGACTGCATTTCAAATTCACAGCAAAGCGTTCACAAGCATTCCAGCTGCAACCACTACACACAGGCTGGCAAACCCCACCTGCAAGGTGCGTGCGGCAATCACCGAGCACAGGCGCCGGCCGATCAGCATGCCGACGATGCTCGCCACGATAAACACCCAGCCCACGGGTTCGATGCGCACACCGGCATGGAACGCGCCGGCCACGCCGATCAGCGAAATCAGGCTGATCACCATCAGCGACGTGGCGACGATGCCGCGCATCTGCACGTCGGTGAGTTGCTTGAACGCCGGTACGATCAGAAAGCCGCCGCCCACCCCGAGCAACCCCGAGACGGCCCCCGTCACGGCGCCCAGCGCGGCCAGGGTGGCACTGCATTTGGCGGTCCAGGCCAGGCGCCCGGTCTGCTGGTTGAGCATGCAGTTCTTCTGGCCCCAGGACGCCGCGCCATGGTCACTCGGCCCGGCCTCGAGCTTTTCGCGCTGCAACATGCGCCAGGCCACCAGCACCATCAGCGCACTGAACAGGCCCATCAGCACCGGCTCCGGCAACTGGTGGGCGAGAAACACCCCCAGCGGCGAAAACAGCGCGCCGAGCAACGCGATCAACAGCGCGGCGCGGTAACGCACCAGGCCGTGACGTAACCCGTCAATCGCCCCGACGGCCGCTGCCGCCCCCACCGCCAGCAACGACACCGGCGCGGCCTGGGTCATCGTCAAGCCCAGCCCCAGCACCAGCGCCGGCACCCCGAGGATGCCGCCGCCCGCGCCGGTCAGGCCCATGACCAGGCCCATCAACACGCCTAAAACGCTCGCCAGCAGCATTTAATCCACCTTGCTCAGACGGGTCAGCCACTCGCGGCCCTTGAGCATGCCGTTCCAGTAGAACCACGGCAGCCAGGTGGCCTTGAGAAACCACATCGAACGGCGTGCCCGGGTCGGGTCGAGGGGAAAGGTCGGCAGCAGCTTGCCGCCGTAGCCGAACTCGGCCAGCACCACCTTGCCCTTCTCCACCGTCAGCGGGCACGAGCCATAGCCGTCGTACTTGAGCGGCAGCGGCGCCTGTTTGCGCAGGGCGAGCAGGTTTTCGGCGACCACCACGATTTGCTTGCGCACGGCGGCGGCGGTCTTGGCGTTGGGGGTGCCGCACACATCGCCCAGGCCGAAGATGTGCGGGTAGCGCAGGTGTTGCAGGCTGTGGGGGTTTACCTCGCACCAGCCGGCAGCGTCGGCCAACGGGCTGTGGCGGATGAAATCCGGCGCGACTTGCGGCGGCACCACGTGCAGCAGGTCAAAGGTTTTTTCCTCCAGCGTGACGTTGCCCTCGGCGTCCTTCACCTCGAACCAGGCCTTGCGCGCCGGGCCATCGACCTTGACCAGATTGGCGTTGAACGCCAGGCGCGCATGGTATTTCTCCACGTACTTCATCAACGGCGGCACAAAGGTCGCCACGCCGAACAGCGCCGCGCCGGCCAGGTTGAATTCGACGTCGATGTGCTTGAGGTCGCCCTGCCTGAGCCAGTGATCGCAGGACAGGTACATGGCCTTTTGCGGTGCACCCGCACATCTGATCGGCATGGCCGGCTGGGTAAAGATCGCCTTGCCGCCCTTGAGTTGCTGCACCCGTTGCCAGGTGTAGGCGGCACTTTCGTAACTGTAATTGGAGGTGACGCCGTGCTGGCCCAGGGTCTCTTCCAGGCCTTCGACCTTCTCCCAGGCCAGGCGCAGGCCGGGGCAGACGATCAGGTGGTTCCAGGTCACCCGCTGGCCGCTGTCGAGCACCAGGGTGTGCTCATCCGGCAGCAACTCGGTAACGGCAGCCTGCACCCAGGTGACGCCATTGGGCAGCACGTCGGCCAGGGGACGCCGGGTCTTTTCCAGGTCGTAGGCGCCGCCGCCGACCAGGGTCCAGGCCGGCTGGTAGCAGTGATGATCGCTGGGTTCGATAAGGGTGATGTTGAGGTCGGGGTCGCGCTTGAGCAGGCTGGCCAGCAGGCCGATGCCTGCCGAACCGCCGCCGATGACGACGATATCGCCACTGATGGTTGGCCCCCAGTGTTGGTCGGTCATGGTCTATTGCCTTTTATCGTCAATGCACACAAGGGTCGCTGCCGTATGGCGTCACGCCCAGCTTTTTATCACCGCGCCGCAGTAAAGACCGGACAGTGTCTTCATCACTTGGATCACTTCATGGCTGGCCAGCCCGTAGAAGATGTACTTGCCTTCGCGACGGGTGGCGACCAGCCCTTCGTCACGCAGGATGCCCAACTGCTGTGACAGCGTTGGCTGGCGTACGCCGGTCATGGTTTCCAGCTCGCCGACGTTGCGCTCGCCCTGGGTCAACTGGCACAGGATCAACAAACGATCCTCATTGGCCAGGGCCTTCAGCAAGGCACAGGCCTTGGACGCCGACGCGCGCAATTGGGCGACTTCGCCTTCACTCAGAGTAGATTCCATTTGCCTCGGGTCCTTTGCGTCACTTAAGCTCAAAACATTATGTGTAAATGTAAAGTGATTGTAATCACTTTTTTCAACATCAGGGGCAGCCGTCATGTCAGCGTTGATTCATTCCTTTCTGGACGAGGCGTCGTCGACCTACACCTACGTCGTCTATGAAACGGACGGCGGCCCGTGTGCCATCGTCGATTCGGTGCTCAACTACGACCCGGCCTCCGGGCGCACCGACACCGTTCAGGCCGACAAGGTCATTGCCTTTGTGCGTGAGCACGGCTTGCAGGTGCAATGGCTGCTGGAAACCCACGCCCATGCCGACCACCTGTCGGCCGCGCCGTACCTGCGCCGCACCCTGGGCGGCAAGATCGCCATCGGCCAAAGCATCAGCAAGGTGCAGGACGTGTTCAAGCATCTTTTCAACCTGGAGCCGGAGTTTCGCGTCGATGGCTCGCAGTTCGACCACCTGTTCGCGCCGGATGAAATCTTCCACATCGGCACCATCAAGGCCCAGGCCCTGCACGTGCCCGGGCATACCCCGGCGGACATGGCCTACCTGATCGACGACCGCTTGATCCTGGTGGGCGACACCCTGTTCATGCCCGATGTCGGCACCGCCCGCTGCGACTTCCCCGGCGGCGATGCGCGCCAGCTGTATGCGTCGATGCGCAAGCTCTTGGCCTTTGCCCCCGATACCCAACTGTACGTGTGCCACGACTACCCGCCCGAAGGCCGCGAGGCCAAATGCCTGACCACTGTGGCGGAGCAGCGCGCGGGCAATATCCATGTGCATGACGGAGTGGATGAAGCGGCGTTCGTGGCGATGCGCACCCAGCGCGATGCCGGGCTGGGGATGCCCACGCTGTTGTTGCCGGCGATCCAGGTGAATGTGCGGGCCGGTCATATGCCGCCAGCGGAGGAGAACGGGGTGGTGTACTTGAAGATTCCGTTGAACCAGCTCTAAAGCCGTCCTGCCTGGCGTCCATGCCATTCCATGCTCCGGGGGTGCTGCGCAGGTGTGATCAGGCTACGGCAAATTTCGACACGATCTGCTTGAGGTCCACCGCCAGCCTCGACAGTTCCTGGCTGGCGATCGAGGTCTGGCCGGCCGCCGAAGAACTCTGGATGGAAAGATCACGGATGCTGATCAGGTTCTGGTCCACCGAACGGGCCACGTGGGCCTGTTCCTCGGAGGCCGTGGCGATCAACAGGTTGCGGTCATTGATATCGGTAATGGCTTCGGTGATCTGAGTAATCGCCAGGCCCGCTTCATGGGCAATCTTCAAGGAGTCCACCGCTTCGTTGCGGTTGAGGGCCATGGAAGACACCGCTTCGCTGGAGCACGTCTGGATTTTCGCGATCATCTGCTCGATTTCCTGGGTCGAGGTCTGCGTTCTGTGGGCCAGGGCCCGCACCTCGTCGGCCACCACCGCAAAGCCCCGGCCCTGCTCCCCTGCCCTGGCGGCTTCAATGGCGGCGTTCAAGGCCAGCAGGTTGGTTTGCTCGGCAATCGAGCGGATCACTTCAACCACCCGGGCAATATCCTGGGCCTGCCTGGCCAGCCCTTCGACTTCGACGCCGGTCTGCTGCACCGTGGCGCTGAGTTTCTTGATGGAGGCGATGGTTTGCGTCACACGCTCCTGGCCCACTTTGGCCGAGCGTTGGGAGTCCTGGGTGGACTGGGACGCTGACACCGCATTGCGCGCCACTTCTTCAACTGCTGCCGTCATTTGGTTAACCGCCGTGGCGGCCTGATCGGTTTCCATGCTTTGGCGTTCAATACCGGCACTGGACTCGCGGGTGATGGCGCTCATCTCCTCCGCCGCCGCCGCCAATTGCCCGGACGCCTCGGAGATGTGCTGCAAGGTACTTTTCAGGTTCATTTGCATGGACGCCGTGGACCGTTGCAACGCGGTCAACTCGTCATTGCCATTGATGGCAATCGCCACGCGCAGATCGCCGTCGGCGATCTTGCCGGTCGATACCAGCAATTCACGCACCGGAGTAATGATGCTGCGAGTAAACAGGCTTGCTACCACGACGGTGATCAGCAAGGAGGCGGCCATCAATATCCAGGTGAACAGACGCGCCGCGTCATATTCGCTGGAAGCCACCTGCACCGCCGCCTTGGAGCCCCGTTCATTCAACGCGATCAACTCGCTGATGGAACGCTGCACATCCAGGGCAATCGGCCCGTTGACTTCGCGCAGGTAGGTCGACATCTGTTCAGCGGACAGGGTGGAGGCTTGCGCAAGAAATTCGTCCATCTTCTGGCTGTAGTTCTTTATGCCGGTTAAGGCGTCGTTGTACTTGGCCTGTTCTTCGGGGCTCGAGACTAAAGGCCCATAACGCTCGGCAACATCGAGGGCTTCCGTACGGGTCGCCTTGAGTTTTTCCAGGGAGGCCGGATCCTGGCGGCTGATATCCATGGCATAACGACGTAGATCGAGACGAAGTTTATAAAAGGCCGAATCTATTTCACCCGCCAAACGAATACTGGGGAGCCAGTTAGTTTCGATTCAACCGTCGACGAATAGACCTTATCGACTTTTACCACGGTCATTGCGCCTTGTATCAGCAGCAAAAGGCACACCAGGCCAAAACACAGTGTGGTACGGAAGTTCAACTTCAAGGCTCTCATGGACATCGCGGCTTACCCCTTTCCTGGGCCGCGAACTTCACGGCCTGATGGAGGCCAATGTGTTGAAATACGTGTGAAAAATACGTGACCGCTGATGCAATTTTTCATTAACCAAAAATAAAAAGCCCGCCCTGATTATTACTTGGCTAACTATCAGGATCAGCGGTGCAGCCCCCTATTGAGATCAAACCATTAATCCACCCGGCGGCAATGGCAGCGCCGTCTTGTAGCGCACTTGCTTGAGGGCAAAGCTCGAGCGGATGTTGGCGACACCCGGCACCTTGGTCAGAAAGTCCATCATGAAACGCTCCAGCGACTGGATCGTCGGCACCAATACCCGGATCAAATAGTCCGGGTCGCCGGCCATCAAGTAGCACTCCATCACCTCGGGCCGGTCGGAAATCGCGCCTTCGAACTGCTGCAACGCCAACTCGTTCTGCTTTTCCAGGCTCACATGGATAAACACGTTGACGTGCAGCCCCAGCAAATCGGCGTCGAGCAGGGTGACTTGCTCGCGAATCAGGCCCAGTTCCTCCATCGCCTTGACCCGGTTGAAACAGGGTGTGGGCGACAGGTTGACCGAGCGGGCCAGGTCGGCGTTGGTAATCCGCGCATTCTCCTGCAGGGCGTTGAGAATGCCGATATCGGTACGGTCCAGTTTGCGCATGAGACAAAATCACCTGTTTATTATGTTTATGCAGGTTTTTTATCCGCAAATGATCGCGGGCGCAATAAAACACAGATAAATATTCTTCTACGCCACGCCTATGATTGTTGTAGGACAAGATTTCTCTTACCCGGAGACTGACTGTCAGCTAGCGCGCCCACTACAAGAAATTCACAAGATCGAGCGTAGAAAGCCATGAATCAGCCGTATGCCCCACTGCGCCTGCACGTTCCCGAACCCTCGGGCCGCCCAGGCTGCAAGACCGACTTTACCTACCTGCGCCTGACCGACGCAGGCACCGTGCGCAAACCCGCCATCGACGTAGAACCCGCCGACACCGCCGACCTGGCCAAGGGCCTGATCCGCGTGCTCGACGACCAGGGCCAGGCCTTGGGGCCATGGGCCGAAGGGGTTCCCGTTGAAGTCCTGCGCAAAGGCATGCGCGCCATGCTCAAGACGCGGATCTTCGACAACCGCATGGTGGTCGCCCAGCGTCAGAAAAAAATGTCGTTCTACATGCAAAGCCTTGGCGAAGAAGCCATCGGCAGCGCCCAGGCCCTGGCCTTGAACATCGACGACATGTGCTTCCCCACCTACCGCCAGCAAAGCATCCTGATGGCCCGCGACGTGCCGCTGGTGGACCTGATCTGCCAGTTGCTGTCCAACGAGCGCGACCCGCTCAAGGGCCGCCAGTTGCCGATCATGTACTCGGTCAAGGATGCAGGCTTCTTCACCATCTCCGGCAACCTCGCCACCCAATTCGTACAGGGTGTGGGCTGGGGCATGGCCTCGGCGATCAAGGGCGATACCAAGATCGCCTCGGCCTGGATCGGCGACGGCGCCACCGCCGAATCCGACTTCCACACCGCCCTCACCTTCGCCCACGTGTACCGCGCCCCGGTGATTCTCAACGTGGTCAACAACCAATGGGCCATCTCCACCTTCCAGGCCATCGCCGGTGGTGAAGCCACCACCTTCGCCGGACGCGGCGTCGGCTGCGGCATCGCCTCCCTGCGCGTGGACGGCAACGACTTTATCGCGGTGTACGCCGCCTCCGCCTGGGCCGCCGAGCGTGCGCGCCGCAACCTCGGCCCAACCCTGATCGAATGGGTCACCTACCGTGCCGGTCCGCACTCCACCTCGGACGATCCGTCCAAATACCGCCCCGCCGACGACTGGAGCCACTTCCCGCTGGGCGACCCGATTGCCCGCCTCAAGCAGCACCTGATCAGGATTGGCCAGTGGTCCGAAGAGGAACACGCGGCAGTCAGTGCCGAACTGGAAGCCGAGGTGATCGCCGCGCAGAAACAGGCCGAACAGTACGGCACCCTGGCCGGTGGCCAGATCCCAAGCGCCGCGACCATGTTCGAAGACGTCTATAAAGAGATGCCGGAGCACTTGAAGCGCCAGCGTCAGGAGTTGGGGATCTGACATGAACGATCACAACAACAGCATCGAATTGGAAACCGCCATGACCACCACCACCATGACCATGATCCAGGCCCTGCGCTCGGCCATGGATGTGATGCTTGAACGTGATGACAACGTGGTGGTGTTCGGCCAGGACGTCGGTTACTTCGGCGGTGTATTCCGCTGCACCGAAGGCTTGCAGACCAAATACGGCAGCTCGCGGGTGTTCGACGCACCGATCTCGGAAAGCGGCATCATCGGCGTGGCCGTGGGCATGGGTGCCTATGGCCTGCGCCCGGTGGCCGAAATCCAGTTCGCCGACTACGTCTACCCCGCCACTGACCAGATCATCTCCGAAGCGGCGCGCCTGCGTTATCGCTCGGCCGGCCAGTTCACCGCGCCCTTGACCATGCGCATGCCCTGCGGCGGCGGCATCTACGGCGGCCAGACCCACAGCCAGAGCATCGAAGCGGTATTCACCCAGGTCTGCGGCCTGCGCACGGTGATGCCGTCCAATCCCTATGACGCCAAGGGCCTGCTGATCGCCTCCATCGAAAACGATGACCCGGTGATCTTCCTTGAACCTAAACGCCTGTACAACGGCCCGTTCGACGGCCACCACGACCGCCCGGTAACACCGTGGTCGAAACACCCGCAAGCCCAGGTGCCGGACGGTTACTACACGGTGCCGCTGGACGTGGCCGCCATCGTGCGCCCTGGCTCGGCTGTCACTGTGCTGACCTACGGCACCACTGTGTATGTGTCGCAGGTCGCCGCCGAAGAAACCGGCATCGACGCCGAAGTCATCGACCTGCGCAGCCTGTGGCCGCTGGACCTGGACACCATCGTCAAGTCCGTGAAGAAGACCGGCCGTTGCGTGGTGGTGCACGAAGCCACCCGCACCTGCGGCTTTGGTGCCGAGTTGGTGGCGCTGGTGCAGGAGCATTGCTTCCACCACCTGGAAGCGCCGATCGAACGCGTCACCGGTTGGGACACCCCCTACCCGCACGCGCAGGAGTGGGCGTATTTCCCAGGCCCGTCCCGAGTGGGCGCGGCGTTGAAACGGGTCATGGAGGTCTGAATGGGCACGCACGTTATCAAGATGCCGGACATTGGCGAAGGCATCGCGGAAGTTGAATTGTCGCAGTGGCATGTGAAGGTCGGCGACATGGTCGTCGAAGACCAGGTGCTGGCGGATGTGATGACCGACAAGGCGATGGTGGACATTCCCTCGCCGGTCCATGGCAAGGTGATTGCCCTCGGCGGCGAGCCGGGTGAAGTCATGGCGGTGGGCAGTATCCTGATCAGCATTGAAGTAGAAGGTGCGGGCAATGCCAAGGACGTGCCCGTGGTGGCGGAGCCGGTGAAAGCGGCTGCCGTTGTCGAGGCCAAGCCGGCACCGGTGGTCGAAAGCAAGCCTGCACCGGTGGCAGCCGCACAGGCCCCCGTGGCCCGCGATGCCGACGAACGCCCCCTGGCCTCTCCCGCCGTGCGCAAGCATGCGCTGGATGCCGGGATTCAACTGCGTCTGGTACAGGGCTCCGGCCCCGCCGGGCGGATCCTGCACGAAGACCTCGAGGCCTACCTGCAACAAGGGGCTTCAAAGCCTTCGACGGCCGCCAATCCTTACGCCGAACGCAACGACGAAGAACAGATCCCGGTGATCGGCATGCGCCGCAAGATCGCCCAGCGCATGCAGGACGCCACCCGGCGCGCCGCGCATTTCAGCTATGTGGAAGAGATCGACGTCACCGCCCTCGACGAGCTGCGCGTGCACCTCAACGAGAAGCACGGCGCCACGCGCGGCAAGCTGACGTTGCTGCCGTTTATCGTGCGCGCCATGGTCGTGGCGCTGCGGGAGTTCCCGCAGATCAACGCGCGTTACGACGACGAAGCCCAGGTCATCACCCGCCTCGGCGCGGTGCATGTGGGCGTCGCCACCCAAAGCGACGTCGGCCTGATGGTGCCGGTGGTGCGTCACGCCGAGGCGCGCAGCCTGTGGGGCAACGCCGAGGAAATCGCGCGTCTGGCCAGCGCCGCGCGCAACGGCAAGGCCAGTCGCGATGAGCTGTCGGGCTCGACCATTACCTTGACCAGCCTGGGCGCCTTGGGCGGTATCGTCAGCACCCCGGTGCTGAACCTGCCGGAGGTGGCCATTGTCGGCGTCAACCGCATCGTTGAGCGGCCGATGGTGATCAAGGGCCAGATCGTGATCCGCAAGATGATGAACCTCTCCAGCTCCTTCGATCACCGCGTGGTCGATGGCATGGACGCGGCGCAATTCATCCAGGCCATTCGCGGCCTGCTCGAACAACCCGCCAGCCTGTTCCTGGAGTAAGGGCATGACCCAGACATTGCATACCACGCTGCTGATTATCGGCGGCGGCCCTGGCGGTTATGTGGCCGCCATTCGTGCCGGCCAGCTGGGCATCCCGACCATCCTGGTGGAAGGCCAGGCGTTGGGCGGCACCTGTCTGAACATCGGCTGCATTCCGTCCAAGGCCTTGATTCACGTGGCCGAGCAGTTCCAGCAAACCGTGCACCACAGCCAGGGTTCCCGGTTGGGAATCGAGGTGGATGTGCCGACCCTGGACATCCGCAAAAGCGTGGAATGGAAAGACGGCATCGTCGACCGCCTGACCAGCGGTGTCGCTGCGCTGCTTAAAAAGCACAAAGTGCAGGTGATCCATGGCTGGGCCAAGGTGGTAGACGGCAAGACCGTCGACGTCGGCGACCAGCGCATCCAGTGCGAACACCTGTTGCTGGCCACCGGATCGAAAAGCGTCAACCTGCCGATGCTGCCGATCGGCGGGCCGATCATCTCCTCCACCGAAGCCCTGGCGCCAACCCGCCTGCCCAAGCGCCTGATTGTGGTGGGCGGCGGCTACATCGGCCTGGAGCTGGGGATTGCGTATCGCAAGCTCGGCGCCGACGTGAGTGTGGTCGAAGCTCAGGATCGTATCCTGCCGGCCTACGACGCCGAGCTGACGCAACCGGTGCACGAATCGCTCAAGCAGTTGGGCGTGAAGCTGTACCTCAAGCACAGCGTGACGGGTTTCGAGCACAACAGCCTGCAAGTGCGCGATCCGAATGGCGACACGTTGTCGCTGGCGACGGACCAGGTGTTGGTGGCCGTTGGTCGCAAACCCAACACCCAGGGTTTGAACCTTGAGGCGCTGAACCTGGAGATGAACGGCGCGGCGATCAGGATCGACAGCCGCTGCCAGACCAGCATGAGCAATGTGTATGCCATCGGCGACCTGAGCGGCGAGCCGATGCTCGCCCACCGAGCGATGGCCCAGGGTGAAATGGTTGCCGAACTGATCAGCGGTCAACACCGCGAATTCAACCCGGCGGCGATCCCGGCGGTGTGCTTCACCGACCCGGAACTGGTGGTGGTCGGCAAGACGCCCGATGAAGCCAAGGCCGCCGGCCTGGACTGCATCGTGTCGAGCTTCCCGTTTGCCGCCAACGGCCGCGCGATGACCCTCGAGTCGAAAACCGGCTTCGTGCGGGTGGTGGCGCGACGGGACAATCACCTGATTGTCGGCTGGCAAGCAGTCGGCGCCGGCGTGTCCGAGCTGTCCACCGCCTTCGGCCTGAGCCTGGAAATGGGCGCGCGCCTGGAAGACGTGGCCGGCACCATCCACGCCCATCCGACGCTCGGCGAAGCGGTGCAGGAAGCGGCGTTGCGTGCGCTGGGCCACGCGTTGCACCTGTAAATAAACACCCCCTGTAGGAGCGAGCTTGCTCGCGAAGAACCTGAGGGCGCCGCGTTCATTCTGGTTTGACGCGTTATCGTTGACGATTTTCGCGAGCAAGCTCGCTCCTACAAGGGACGCGGGGGATGCGAATGGGCCCGGGAATGAAGTATTGTTGCGCCCATTCAGAAAAAAACCGACTTGACCAAAGATAGAGGGTGTCATGGGTAACGAAAGCATCAATTGGGACAAGCTGGGTTTTGACTACATCAAGACCGACAAGCGGTTTCTCCAGGTCTGGAAAAACGGCGAATGGCAAACCGGCACCCTGACCGACGACAACGTGCTGCACATCAGCGAGGGCTCTACCGCCCTGCACTACGGCCAACAGTGCTTCGAAGGCCTCAAGGCCTACCGCTGCAAGGACGGCTCGATCAACCTGTTCCGCCCGGACCAGAACGCCGCGCGCATGCAGCGCAGCTGCGCCCGCCTGCTGATGCCGCACGTCCCGACCGACGCGTTCATCGACGCGTGCAAGCAAGTGGTCAAGGCCAACGAGCGGTTCATCCCGCCGTACGGCAGCGGCGGCGCGCTGTACCTGCGCCCGTTCGTGATCGGCACCGGTGACAACATCGGCGTGCGCACCGCGCCGGAGTTCATCTTCTCGGTGTTCTGCATCCCGGTCGGCGCCTACTTCAAGGGCGGCCTGGTGCCCCACAACTTCCAGATCTCCACCTTCGACCGCGCCGCGCCACAGGGCACCGGTGCCGCCAAGGTCGGTGGCAACTACGCCGCCAGCCTGATGCCGGGCTCGGAAGCGAAGAAATCCGGTTTCGCCGATGCGATCTACCTGGACCCGATGACCCACTCGAAAATCGAAGAAGTCGGCTCGGCCAACTTCTTCGGGATCACCCACGACAACCAGTTCATCACACCGAAGTCACCTTCGGTGCTGCCAGGCATCACCCGCCTGTCGCTGATCGAACTGGCCCAGACCCGCCTGGGCCTGGAAGTGGTCGAAGGCGAGGTATTTATCGACAAGCTGGATCAGTTCAAGGAAGCCGGTGCCTGCGGGACTGCGGCAGTGATCTCGCCGATCGGCGGTATCCAGTACAACGGCCAGTTGCATGTGTTCCACAGCGAGACCGAAGTCGGCCCGATCACCCAGAAGCTCTACAAAGAGCTGACCGGCGTGCAGACCGGCGACGTCGAAGCGCCAGCGGGCTGGATCGTAAAAGTCTAAGCCAGTAGCACCGCAAAACCCTGTGGGAGGGGGCCCCCTCCCACATTTGCTCTCCGGTGTATTCAAGATTCTTTCGGGATATTCTCGTCAATCTTCTTGCCCATGCTGATCCTCGGCTCCACCCCATACCCCAGCGCCTCATAGAACCCCACCACCGCCTCATTGCCACCGGTGATCTGCAGGTTGATCTTCATGCAGCCCAGGGCCGTCAGTACTTGTTCCGCATGCCGCACCAGCGAGGAACCGAGGCCATGACGCCGATAGCCCGGGTGCACGGCCACCGAGTACAACCAGCCGCGATGACCGTCGTAGCCGGCAAGCACCGTCCCGATAACAGTCTTTTTGTCCGTCGCCACAAAAAACAGCCCGTCATTGACCGCCAGTTTCTTATCGATCGCCAGGGTCGGCAGGTTATGCGCCGTGTCATACCCAAACGCCTCCTGCCATAACGCCACCACTTGCCCACGGTGCTGGCGGTCGCGATACGGACCGATGGGATGGCGTGACAACAGCGCTTTTTCCATCACCAACGTGCGCTCATTGCCGTGGTAGACGTCACGTACCGTGTGAAAACCCAGCTTGGTGTAGAACGGCTCGGCGGTCAGCGAGGACGGCACACTCAGCGTCGTCACCGCCGCTTCCCGCGCCCGCAGTTCGATTTCAATCATCAGCAACCGGCCAATGCCCTGCCCTTGCAGCGTCGGGTTGACGAACACCGAACGCACCACATTGGCATCCAGGGCCGCCGTGGCGACGATCACCCGGTCCTGGACCGCCACCAGCACCACACGGCGCTTGAGCAGGTCGAGCACCGCGTCCGGGGTGAAGTTGCTGGCCACCCGGGCAATCACATCCGCCGGATAGTCCCGCGCATTGCTGCTGTGCAAGGCCGCCAGGATGACCTGGCTGATCCCTTCGGCATCGTCGGATTGGGCAAGACGTACGACGGTAGACATGATTCCTCCTGGCTGACGGCGTTATTACAGTGGCCACTGTACCAATGTGGGAGGGGGCTTGCTCCCGATGGCGGTGTGCCAGTTGATGGATTGAGTGACTGATATACCGCAATCGGGGGCAAGCCACCCTCCCACATTTTGACCGCGCTCCAGCTCCCACCGCCGATTCGGCTGCCTCACCCCCCTTTTCAGCTTTCCCGGCTGAGCCGCCCCTTGGTTTCAGCCGGGATTCCCCTGCCACAGCGAACAAAATAGCCCCACTGCTCAACCCCAGGGATTCGTGCACCCATGCAAACCACCAACACCGTCCTGATGATTCGCCCGGCGCGCTTTGCCTTCAACCCGGATACCGCGATCAACAACCGTTTCCAACGCCCACCCCTCGACCCGCTCAGTGCACAGCAGAAAGCGCTGGAAGAGTTCGACGGCTATGTCGACACCCTGCGCCGGCACGGCGTGGAAGTGCTGGTGGTGCAAGACACTCCGGCGCCCCACACACCCGACTCGATCTTCCCCAACAACTGGTGGAGCAGCCACGCCGACGGCAGCCTGGTGCTGTACCCGATGGAAGGCCAGAACCGCCGACTGGAACGTAACAAAGGCGTGCTGCAAGTGCTGGAGCAGCGCTTTGCGATCAAGGACACCATCGACCTCAGCCACCTCGAACAACAGAACATCTTCCTCGAAGGCACCGGCAGCATGGTGCTCGACCGTCAGCACCGCATCAGCTACGCCTGTCACTCCGGGCGCACCCACCACGACGCGCTGCGCCAGTTTGCCGAACGCCTCGACTACCGGCTCTGCGTCTTCCACGCCGTCGACCGCCACCACGCACCGATCTACCACAGCAACGTGATGATGAGCGTCGGCCGCGACCTCTCGGTGGTGTGCCTGCAAGCGCTGCCCGACGCCGACGAACGCCAGGCCCTGGAACGCTCGCTGCGCGACACCGGCAAAGACATCCTCGGCCTCGACTTCGACCAGCTCGAAGCCTTCGCCGGCAACATGCTCGAAGTCCACGACCGCGACGGCCAGCCGCTGCTGGTGATGTCTGCCAGTGCCTGGGGCGCGCTGCAACCGGCCCAGCGCCGGCATGTGGAGCGCCACACCCGGCCGGTGGTGGTGAACATCGACAACATCGAACGCATCGGCGGCGGCAGTGCCCGCTGCATGCTGGCAGAAGTGCATCTGCCCGCCCGTCCCTCATTTCAATAAGGAGTCTTGCCATGACCCGCTATATCGACGTCAACGACCTCAGCTATCTGGTTTCGCAAAAAGGCCTGCACACCTGCATCACCGAGATGGCCGAGTACATCCGCGCCGACTACCTGCGCTGGCAGGACTTTGAGAAATGCGCACGCCTGGCCAACCACTCGCCGGATGGCGTGATCGAGTTGATGCCGGTGTCCGACGCCTCGCTGTACGCCTTCAAGTACGTCAACGGCCACCCGAAGAACACCTTGGCCGGCATGCTCACCGTAATGGCCTTTGGTGCCCTCGGTGACGTCGACACCGGCAAACCGGTGCTGCTGGCGGAAATGACCCTGACCACTGCCATTCGTACCGCCGCCACGTCGGCCCTGGTGGCCCGCTACCTGGCCCGCGCCAACAGCCGCAGCATGGCGTTGATCGGCAACGGCTCCCAGAGCGAATTCCAGGCCCTGGCCTTCCACGCCATGCTCGGCATCAACGAGATCCGCCTGTTCGACATCGACGCCAAGGCCACCGCCAAGCTGGCAGCCAACCTCAAGGCGTTCCCGGCAATCAAGGTGATCCTGGCCGGCAGCGTGGCCGAAGCGGTCAAAGGCGCGGACATCGTCACCACCGTCACCGCCGACAAGGCCTACGCGACCATCCTCACCGACGACATGATCGAGCCCGGCATGCACCTCAACGCCGTGGGCGGCGACTGCCCGGGCAAGACCGAACTGGACCGCCGCATCGTCGAGCGCGCCCGTGTGATCGTCGAGTACGAACCGCAAAGCCGCATCGAAGGTGAAATCCAGCACATGCCGGAAGACTCGCCGGTGACCGAGTTGTGGCAGGTCATCAACGGCCAGGTCGCCGGCCGCGAGCATGAGCGCCAGGTCACCCTGTTCGACTCGGTGGGCTTTGCCATCGAAGACTACTCGGCCCTGCGCTATGTGCTGGACGTGGCCAAGGCCCTGGATGTCGGCAGCGAACTGGAACTGGTGCCGGACCTGGCCGACCCCAAGGACTTGTTCGCACGCCTGGCCCAACAGCCTCGTGCACAGCACAAAAAGCGCGCCTGAGACCGCTCTGGCCTGCCCCTTTGCGCCAAGGGCAGGCCGGATTTCCAGGACTGAAAAGCCGATTCATAGGGTGCTACAGCCGATTCCGCTGCATTACGTGTTTTAACAGCGCAATTTGCGCTTTGAGCGCGGGGTAAACGACACAAAAAACGCACCATCATGAAGCATTCTGAGCCCGACCAAAGCGTCACAGAATGAATGCACGCTGCGCCCTTTTGACTGCCCTGACATCAATTACAAAATATAGGGACCGACACATGACTCCACTGCGATCACTCTTCGCTGCGTTGCTGTTGCCACTGTGCGCCAGCGCCGCCCACGCCCAGGATTGGAAAGAAATCCGCTTCGGCGTATTCCCCGAGTACCCCCCGTTTGAATCCGTGGCCGCCGACGGCAGCCTGCAAGGCTTCGATATCGAGTTGGGCAACGCGATCTGCGCCAAGCTCGAGGTCAAATGCACCTGGGTGCACAACGAATTCGACGGCATGATCCCGGCCCTGCGCGCGCGCAAGTTCGACGCGATCATGTCGTCCATGGCTGTAACCCCGGCGCGCGAGAAAGTCATCGACTTCACCGACCGCCTGTTCCTCAGCCCCACGTCGGTGATCACGCGCAAAAACGCCGACTTCGGCGGCACCCCGGAATCGTTGAAAGGCAAACAGGTCGGCGTGCTGCAAGGTTCGTTGCAGGAAGCTTATGCCCGTGCACACCTGGCCAGGCTGGGCGCGCAGATCAAGGCGTACCAGTCCCAGGAACAGAACTACGCCGACCTGCAGAACGGCCGTCTCGACGCTACCCTGACCGACAAGCTCGAAGCCCAGCTCAACTTCCTGTCCAAGCCTGAAGGCGCCGACTTCAAGACCGGCCCGGCCTTCAAGGACCCGACCCTGCCCCTGGACATCGCCATGGGCCTGCGCAAGAACGACCAGGACTTGCGTGCGCTGATCAACAAGGGCATCGCCGCCGTCCAGGCCGATGGCACCTACGCACAGATCCAGAAGAAATACTTCGGCGATCAAGACATCTACAACGAATAAGCCAACACAATCCCTTGTGGGAAGGGGCTTGCTCCCGATAGCGGTGGGTCAGTCAATACAGGTGTCGACTGGCACGCCCTCATCGGGAGCAAGCCCCCTCCCACAGGGGTATGTCTGCGCCCTTTAGAGATCTCCCCATGAACGAACTCCTCAACCTGCAAGGCTACGGCCCGATGCTCGCCCAGGGTGCCTGGATGACGGTCAAGCTGGCGCTCCTGGCGCTGGCCCTGAGCCTCGCCCTGGGCCTGATCGCCGCCGGCGCCAAACTTTCCAGCGCCCAATGGCTGCGGGTGCCGGCCACGCTGTACACCACGCTGATCCGCAGCGTGCCGGACCTGGTGCTGATCCTGCTGATTTTCTACAGCCTGCAACTGTGGCTCAACGACCTGAGCGAAGTGTTCGGCTGGGACTACTTTGAAATCGACCCGTTTACCGCTGGGGTCATCACCCTGGGGTTTATCTACGGCGCGTATTTCACCGAGAACTTCCGTGGCGCGATCCTCAGTGTGCCGGTCGGCCAACTCGAAGCCGCCACCGCCTACGGCCTGAGCCGCTGGCAGCGTTTTCACCTGGTGCTGTTCCCGCAGCTGATGCGCTTTGCCCTGCCGGGCCTGGGCAATAACTGGCTGGTGCTGCTCAAGTCCACGGCGCTGGTGTCGATCATCGGCCTGTCGGACCTGGTCAAGGCCGCGCAGAACGCCGGCAAGACCACCAACGAGCCGTTGTACTTCCTGATCCTCGCGGGCCTGGTGTACCTGGTGATCACCACCCTCTCCAACCGCATCTTCAAGCGCCTCGAACGGCGCTACAACCTCGGCATCAAGGGGATGGCGCGATGATCGAACTGTTCCAGCAATACGGCCTGGCCTACCTGTTCAGCGATGGCACCGGGTTGTCCGGCGTTGCCATGACCTTGTGGCTGTTCATTATCTCGGTGGTGCTGGGGTTTTTCCTCTCGATCCCCCTGGCGCTGGCCCGCGTGTCGGAACACTTCTGGCTGCGCTGGCCGGTGGAGGTCTACACCTACCTGTTCCGCGGCACGCCGTTGTATATCCAACTGTTGATCTGCTACACCGGGCTGTACAGCCTGGAGGTGGTGCAGGACAACGCCCTGCTCAACCAGTTTTTCCGCAATGCCCTCAACTGCACCTTGCTGGCCTTTGTGCTCAACACCTGCGCCTACACCGTGGAAATCTTCGCCGGGGCGATCCGCAACATTCCCCACGGCGAACTCGAAGCGGCCCGCGCCTATGGCCTGCACGGCTGGCGCCTCAACCTGTTTGTGGTGGTGCCTGCCGCACTGCGCCGCGCGCTGCCGGCCTACAGCAATGAAATGATCCTGATGCTGCACGCCACGTCGCTGGCGTTTACCGCCACCGTCGCCGACATCCTCAAGGTGGCGCGCGATGCCAATGCCGAGACGTTCCTGACGTTCCAGGCCTTCGGCATCGCCGCCCTGCTCTACATGCTGCTGTCCTTTGCACTGGTGGGCCTGTTCCGACTGGCCGAACGTCGCTGGATGCGTTTTCTTGTTCCTACCCGAGGCTAACCCATGAATCAGTCCGCGCAGGCCCTGGCCACTTATCCTGTCGATGTACCCGTTACCCAGGCGGCAACTGCTGCCGTCAAGCTGCAGGTCGAAGGCATCCATAAACGCTACGGCGAACACGAAGTGCTCAAGGGCGTGTCCCTCAACGCCCGCAATGGCGACGTGATCAGCCTGATCGGCGCCAGCGGCTCGGGCAAAAGCACGATGCTGCGCTGCATCAATTTTCTCGAACAGCCGGACGCCGGCGTCATCACCCTGGACGGCATCAGCATCGAAATGCGCCAGGGCCGCGCCGGCGCCCGTGCGCCGCACCAGGAACAATTGCAGAACCTGCGTACGCGCCTGGCCATGGTGTTCCAGCACTTCAACCTGTGGAGCCACATGACCGTGCTGGAAAACATCACCATAGCCCCGCGCCGGGTGCTGGGGGTAAGTGCCGCCGAAGCGGAAAAACGCGCGCGCATGTACCTCGACAAGGTCGGCCTGCCGGGCCGCGTGGCCGATCAGTACCCGGCGTTCCTGTCCGGCGGCCAGCAACAGCGCGTGGCCATCGCGCGGGCCCTGGCGATGGAGCCGGAAATCATTCTGTTCGATGAACCCACCTCCGCCCTCGACCCCGAACTTGTAGGAGAAGTCCTCAAAGTCATACAGACGTTGGCTGAGGAAGGTCGTACCATGCTGATGGTCACCCACGAAATGGGCTTTGCCCGCCAGGTGTCCAGCCAAGTGCTGTTCCTGCATCAGGGCCGAGTCGAGGAACAAGGCGGCGCCGAGATCCTCGACCACCCCAACAGCGAGCGCTTGCAGCAATTTCTTTCCAACCGTTTGAAGTGAAACCCATGGATACCAAGGCCAACGGACCCCATACCTCCCCTGCGCTGGATCGCATCGATGAGGCGATCATCGAAGTGCTGCGCCACCAGGGGCGTATCACCTATGAAAAGCTCTCGTCACTGGTGCACCTCACCCCCAGGCCCTGCCTGGAGCGGGTGCGCAAGCTGGAGCGACGCGGGGTGATTCGCGGGTACGGCGCGATCATCGATGTACAGATGGTCTCGCCCGGACTGTCGCTGCTGGTGCTGGTGGCCTTGTCCAACCAGAGCGGGCGCTCGGCGCAAAAGGCCTTCGAAGCCTGTATGAAGGCGTGCCCCCAGGTGTTCGAATGCCAGCTGATCAGCGGGCCGTTCGACTACAGCCTGCGCATGCGCTGCCGGGACATGGAGCACTACCGGGTGGTATCGGAGATCTGGCTGAACAATGATGAGTTGCACATCGATAAGTTGGTGGCACATCCGGAGTTGGCGGTGGTGAAAAATACCGCCATCGAACTGGCCTAGATCCTCAAACACTGGAAATCCAATGTGGGAGGGGTTTGCCCCTCCCAGATTTTTAACCGCGCCCGCTTGAAATACGCTTGCCGAGCTTGGTGCCAATCATCTTCGCCTGCCCATCCTTCTGCTTCCCCGTACGTGCCTCGCTGATCAACCCCGGGATCAACTTGCCCTCCGGCAGATTCTTCCAGAACCGGCTCGGCAAGTGCCCTTCCATCACCTTGGGGTTCAACCGCGCCGGGTTGAAGATATGGCTGTAGTACGTCAGCCACATCGCACTGTGGGGATCTTCGACATTCTGCGCCAGCTGCTGCCAGGCCTCAGGGCATTGGCGTTGATGAATCAACTGTTCGCCATCGTAATAAACCCCATCCAACGGCGTGGCGATCATCCAGCGATGGCGCCCCATGCGCCCGACAAAATGCTGGCTGGCGCTCTTGAGAATGTCATGGGCCGGCTCATGCCAGGCCACGTACTCCGGCAACTCGGGCCCTGCCCCTGCCGGCAAGGCGATAAAGCGCACAAACGCATGCAGATGATGGGCCTCGCGGCTGACCTGCTTGATGCGCTGCTGCAGCTCAGTGCCGAGTTTATCCCCCGCCAGCATCGCGGTGCGGTCGCCATGGCTGACGCGCCAGAGCACTTCGTACAACAGGCTCCAACGCTGGTCGCCGTGGTAGCAGGCGGCCGACTCCAGCAACTCCAGCAGCGCCTTGGGAATGCGCGCCTGGAACGGCCCCAAGCCTGCGGGGATCGGCTCATCGGTCGCAAACAGATCCGCCGCCTGCATCTCGCCCCAGCTGACCTGGCTGGGGTCGACCTGATGGCTGAGCAGCCAGCGCGCCTGTTCGCGCCAGGTGCTGAAAAGGTTGTCGCATTCCAGGCTGATCATCCCCACAACCCCATCTGCTGCGGCTGCGGGCGGTCGCGCAGTTGCTCGCGCAGCAGCACGCTGGTGCTGTCCGCCTGTTGCGGGTGGTAGTCACTGGTGATGAAAAACGGCTTGGCCTTGGCCAGCACACAGCGCATGCGCGCCAGGTCTTCAAAGCGGATCTTGCGTTCGCGGCGCAGGTCCACCAGGCGCTGGGTGGTGCGCAGGCCGATCCCTGGGATGCGGGCGATCAAGGTCGGCTCGGCGCGATTCAGGTCCAGGGGGAATACCTCGCGGTGCTCCAGGGCCCAGGCCAGCTTGGGGTCGATGTCCAGGGCCAGGTGGCCGGGGCCTTCGAACAGTTCGTTGGCACTGAAGCCGTAGCTGCGCAGCAGGAAATCCGCCTGGTACAAGCGATGCTCGCGCATCAACGGCGGCGCGGCCAGTGGCACGCTTTTCGGGCTGTTGGGGATGGGGCTGAAGGCCGAGTAATACACGCGGCGCAGCTTGAAGTTGCCATACAGCGCCTCGGCACTGTGGAGGATGGTGCTGTCGTCGGTCTCGTCGGCGCCGACGATCATCTGGGTGCTCTGCCCGGCCGGGGCGAAACGCGGTGCGCGGGGTTCGTTCAGGACCGTCTGCTCGCCGGTGTAGATGGTCTGCATGGCCTGCTTGATCGAGACGATCTGTTTTTCCGGCGCCAGGGTTTGCAGGCTGGCATCGGTGGGCAGTTCGATATTCACGCTGAGGCGGTCGGCATAGCGCCCGGCCTCGGCAATCAGCGCCGGGTCGGCTTCGGGGATGGTCTTGAGGTGGATGTAACCGCGAAAGTCATGCTCTTCGCGCAGCAGTTTGGCCACCCGCACCAACTGCTCCATGGTGTAGTCGGCCGAACGAATGATGCCGGAGCTGAGGAACAGCCCGCTGACGCAGTTGCGCTTGTAGAAATCCAGGGTCAGGGTGACCACCTCCTCCGGGCTGAAGCGTGCACGGGGCACGTCGCTGGAGCGGCGGTTGACGCAGTATTGGCAGTCGTAGAGGCAGAAGTTGGTGAGCAACACCTTGAGCAAGGATACGCAGCGACCGTCCGGCGTGTAGCTGTGGCAGATGCCCATGCCATCGGTGGAGCCCAGCCCCGCCTTGCCTTCGGAACTGCGCTTGGGCGCGCCGCTGCTGGCGCAGGAGGCGTCGTACTTGGCGGCGTCGGCGAGGATGCTGAGTTTTTCGATCAACTGCATGGAGGCTTACCGATACTGGTTTTTTGTACAGTATCAGAGCATAGCTACAAGCTACAAGCTACAAGCTTGTAGCCTGCAGCTTTCGTCAGCTGGCGGTGGCCAGGAGCAGATCCTGCACCGAACGCCCCTTGCCACGGCTACGGTCGTTTTCAAACAGCGACGCCGCAATCTCATCCGCGCGAATCGGCAGTACCGACAGCAACGTATCGCTCAAGCCATGGCTGGCCTGGCTGAAGCCCTGGATGTAGATGCCGGCCTTGCAGCGCTCATCGGTGACGATGCGGTAGTCGCGCGCCACTTCAAAATCACCCAGATACTCCTCCAGCGGCGCCAGCAATGCGCGGTGGGTCTCGCGCTCGTAGCCGGTGGCGAGGATCACCGCGTCGTAATGGTTGACGCTGGTTTCGCCGCTGGCGTTGTTGCGCAGGGCCAGTTCGATGCCCAGGGGGCCGGGGGTGGCCTTCTCGACCACGGTCATGGTGCGGAAGGCCTGGCGGGCGATGCCGGAGACTTTCTGGCGGTAGAAAATCCCGTAGATGCGCTCGATCAGGTCGAGGTCGACCACCGAATAGTTGGTGTTCTGGTACTCGGCGACCAGGCGCTCGCGCTCGGCACCGACTTGCTGGAACACCAGGTCGGTGAAAGCCGGCGAGAACACTTCGTTGACGAACGGGCTGTCATCGGCAGGCTTGAGCGCCGAACCGCGCAGGATCATGTCGACCTGTACCGATGGGAAGCTGTCGTTCAGGTCGATAAAGGCTTCGGCCGCGCTCTGGCCACCACCGATGATGGCGATGCGCATCGCCTTGCCGTCCACGCAAGGCTGGGTGGCCATGCGCTCCAGGTACTGGGAATGGTGGAACACCCGGCTGTCGCCCTTGAGGGCCTTGAAGGTTTCGGGAATGCGCGGGGTGCCGCCGGCGCTGACCACCACCGAACGGGTGGTGCGCACATGCTGCTCGCCCAGGGCATCGCGAGAGATCACGCGCAATGCCTCGACCTGTTGCTGGTGCAGGATCGGCTCGATGGCCAGCACTTCCTCGCCGTAGCGGGCCTGGGCCTGGAACTGCCCCGCGACCCAGCGCAGGTAGTCGTTGTACTCCATGCGGCACGGGTAGAAGGTGCCCAGATTGATGAAGTCCACCAGGCGGTCGTGGGCTTTCAGGTAATTGACGAAGGAGTACGGGCTGGTGGGGTTGCGCAGGGTCACCAAGTCCTTGAGGAACGAAATCTGCAATTCGCTCTGAGTCACCAGGGTATTGCCGTGCCAGCGGTAATCGGCCTGTTTGTCAAGAAACAGTACGTCCAGTTTGCCCTGCGCCTTTTCACGCTCCTGCAGGGCGATGGCCAGCGCCAGGTTCGAAGGGCCGAAACCGATACCGATCAGGTCATGAACCGCGGGCGAAGCAATTGCCTGTGTCATTCCAGTGTCCTCTGGATAAGCCCCTTGGCGGTGGGGCGGGAATACCTTCGAGACCTGCACAACAGGTCATGTGTTGATAGGAAACGAGGACAGTGAAAAAAAATTTAACCGATCAGTGATCAGTGCGCGTCCCACTCGCGCATCCGCACCCGGCAGTGCTTCATGGCGTTGACGATGTGTTTTTCCACCAGGGTGCGGGAAATACCCAGGCGCTCGGCGATTTGCAGGTGGCTCAGGCCCTCGAGTTTGCGCAGCAGGAAGCTGTCGCGACAGGCCGCCGGCAGCTCGGCCAGGGCGCGTTCGAGCAAGGCCAGGCGTTGGCCGTAGTCGTGGGTGGCATGGGGCGAACAGGCGGCAAAGCGCTCCTCGCTGTCGAGCACCTCCAGGGGTTCGACCTGGCGCAGGGCATTACGCCGGTGGCCATCGATCACCAGGTTCAGCGCGGTGCGATACAAAAAGGCACGCGGCTGTTCGATGGGCGTCTCGCTGGAACGTTCCAGCACCCGGACATAAGCGTCATGCACCACATCCTCGGCCACCTGACGGTTGCCCAGCTTGGCGTTGAGGAAACACACCAGCTCGCGATAGTAGTTTTCCAACATGACTCCCGGCCACCGGGTGGCGGCATTAGGTCCTGTAGGAGCGAGCTTGCTCGCGAAGTACGTCAACGATAACGCGGGAAACCAGAGTGAACGCGGCGTCATTGAGCTCTTCGCGAGCAAGCTCGCTCCTACACAAATACAGGCCATTCAGTAATGGCAGTTTGGGTAGGTGCAATTTATAGTAATTCTCATCTACTTTTAAACAAGACTTGCACCTACAGGCCGTTTTTTTTCTCCACAAGACCTGTAACCACTTATGTAACAACCTAAATCCTCGGCCAATTCTCTCGTTTAACTGTCAGCTCTGCGCAACTGCGCTCCGAACTTTCCCGGCTGGAACCTAAGCATGAAACGCCCTCGACCTGCCCGACGCGCCTTGCTCGCTATCGCGTGCCTGATTCCCATCATCGCCGTCGCCGCCTGGCAGGTGTTGCCGCCGGGGCGTGACAACCTGACCACCGTCACCGTCACCCGCGGCACTATCGAAAACAGCGTCACGGCCCTGGGCACCCTGCAACCGCGCCGGTATGTCGACGTGGGCGCCCAGGCGTCCGGGCAGATTCGCAAGATCCACGTTGAAGCCGGCGACCGGGTGCAGGAGGGCCAATTGCTGGTGGAGATCGACCCCTCGACGCAAAAAGCCAAGCTCGATGCCAGCCGCTACGCCATCGAAAACCTCAAGGCCCAGTTGCAGGAGCAAAAGGCCCAGCACGCCCTGGCCCGCCAGAAGTACCAGCGCCAGCAGCGCCTGGCCGCCGGCAACGCCACCCGCGAGGAAGACGTGCAAACCGCCAAGGCCGAACTGAGTGCCACCCAGGCCCGGATGGACATGTTCCAGGCGCAGATTCTCCAGGCCCAGGCCAGCCTGCGCAGCGATGAAGCGGAACTGGGCTATACGCGCATCTACGCACCGATGACCGGCACCGTGGTCGCGGTGGACGCGCGCGTCGGCCAGACCCTCAATGCCCAGCAGCAGACGCCGCTGATCCTGCGGATCGCCAAGTTGTCGCCGATGACCGTGTGGGCGGAAGTCTCGGAAGCCGACATCGGCCACGTCAAACCGGGCATGACCGCCTACTTCACCACCCTCAGCGGCGGCAACCGGCGCTGGACCAGTACCGTGCGGCAGATCCTGCCGATCCCGCCCAAGCCGCTGAATGAAACCCAGGGCAGCGGCAGCCCCAACAGTTCCAGCAAGAGCGGCAGCGGTCGCGTGGTGCTGTACACCGTGCTGCTGGACGTGGACAACAGCGACAACGCGCTGATGGCCGAAATGACCGCCCAGGTATTTTTCGTCGCCAGCCAGGTCAAGGATGTCCTCACCGCACCGGTGGCCGCGCTGC
The DNA here is from genome assembly GCF_032424295.1 of Pseudomonas sp. JV449. Taxonomy (NCBI): domain Bacteria; kingdom Pseudomonadati; phylum Pseudomonadota; class Gammaproteobacteria; order Pseudomonadales; family Pseudomonadaceae; genus Pseudomonas; species Pseudomonas sp. JV449. The sequence goes on from NZ_VYKD01000019.1 coordinate 415,357, forward strand.
TGGGCACCTCAAGTGCCGACAAGCAGATCGCCCGCGTGGTCGCCACCAACGGCCGCATCGAAGAACGTGAAGTGCACCTGGGCATCAGCGATCGTCTGCGGGTCGAAGTGCTCGACGGCCTGCACGAAGGCGATCATCTGCTGATCGGCCCGGCCGACGGCAACGGGGGTTGAGGTGACCACGCCCCTGATCGAACTCAAGAACATCCGCAAATCCTACGGCGGTGGCGACAGCCCGCAGGTCGACGTGTTGCGCGGCATCGACCTGTCGATCCACGCCGGGGAATTCGTCGCCATCGTCGGGGCTTCCGGTTCCGGCAAGTCCACGCTGATGAATATCCTCGGTTGCCTCGACCGCCCAAGCCTGGGCGAGTACCTGTTCGCGGGGGAAAACGTCGCCCACCTGGACAGCGACGAACTGGCCTGGCTGCGCCGCGAGGCGTTCGGCTTTGTGTTCCAGGGCTACCATTTGATCCCCTCGGGCTCGGCCCAGGAGAACGTCGAGATGCCGGCGATCTACGCCGGCATCAGCGCCGCCGAACGCCATGCCCGCGCCCACGCGCTGCTCACACGCCTGGGCCTGGCCGAGCGCACCGGTAACCGTCCGCACCAGCTGTCCGGCGGTCAGCAACAGCGTGTCTCGATCGCTCGGGCGCTGATGAACGGCGGCCACATCATCCTTGCCGATGAACCCACCGGCGCCCTCGACAGCCACAGCGGCGCCGAGGTAATGACCCTGCTGGACGAACTGGCCAGCCAGGGCCATGTGGTGATCCTGATCACCCACGACCGTGAAGTCGCGGCGCGGGCCAACCGCATCATCGAGATTCGCGATGGCCTGATCATCAGTGACTCGGCCGATGACGAAGCAGCGCCCCCACCCGCCACCCGCGGCGCGCTGCAAGCCGTGGACCTGCGCCAGCGCCTGGCCGACGGCGCCGAACACAATGGCGCGTGGAAAGCCGAATTGCTGGACGCGGTCCAGGCCGCCTGGCGGGTGATGTGGATCAACCGTTTTCGCACCGCGCTGACCCTGCTGGGGATCATCATCGGCGTAGCCTCGGTGGTGGTGATGCTGGCCGTGGGCGAAGGCAGCAAACGCCAGGTCATGGCGCAGATGGGCGCGTTCGGTTCCAACATCCTCTACCTCAGCGGCTCATCGCCCAACCCGCGCACGCCGCTGGGTATCGTCACCCTCAATGACGTCGCGGCGCTGGCGGCGCTGCCCCAGATCAAGCGCATCATGCCGGTCAACGGCACCGAAGCCGGCGTGCGCTATGGCAACGTCGACTACATGGCCTATGTGGGCGGCAATGACACCAACTTCCCGGACATTTTCAACTGGCCGGTGGTCGAGGGCAGTTACTTCACCGCGGCCGACGAGCATGCGGCCGCCACCGTGGCGGTGATCGGCCATCGCGTGCGGGAAAAGCTGTTCAAGGGAGAGGTCGACCCCATCGGCCAGTACATCCTGATCGAAAACGTACCGTTCCAGGTGATCGGCGTGCTGGCGGAGAAAGGCGCCAGCTCCGGCAACAAAGACAGTGATGACCGTATCGCCATCCCCTACACCGCCGCCAGCGTGCGCCTGTTCGGCAGCTACAACCCCGAATACGTGGTGATTGCCGCCGCCGATGCGCGCAAAGTCCACGAGGCCGAAGTGGCCATCGATCAGTTGATGCAAAAGCTGCACAACGGCAAGCGCGACTACGAGCTGACCAACAACGCGGCGATGATCCAGGCCGAGGCGCGCACCCAGAATACCCTGTCGCTGATGCTCGGCTCGATTGCCGCGATTTCCCTGCTGGTAGGCGGCATTGGCGTGATGAACATCATGCTGATGACCGTGCGCGAACGCACCCGCGAGATCGGCATTCGCATGGCCACCGGCGCGCGCCAGCGCGACATCCTGCGCCAGTTCCTGACCGAGGCGGTGATGCTGTCGGTGGTCGGCGGCCTGTGTGGCATTGCCCTGGCCCTGCTGGTGGGTGGCGTGCTGGTGCTGGCCAAGGTGGCGGTGCAGTTCTCCCTGGTGGCGGTGTTTGGCGCATTCGCTTGCGCACTGGTCACCGGCGTCGTATTCGGCTTCATGCCGGCCCGTAAAGCTGCCCGGCTCGATCCGGTTAAGGCGTTGACCAGTGAATAAACGATCCATTCCCCCGTACCTGCCCGCACTTGGCCTGTGCCTGCTGCTCACGGCCTGCGCCGGTGACCCGCCCGCCGTGGACAGCGCTATTGCGCCGCCGGCTGCCTGGCAGTTCGCTGAACGCGACGCCGCCCAGGCCACTAACCAGCGCTGGTGGACGCAGTTCGGCAGCCCGCAGTTGAACCGCCTGGTCGACCAGGCCCGGCGTGACAGCTTCGACGTGGCCGCCGCCATGGCCCGCGTGCGCCAGGCCCAGGCCACGGCGGTGATTGCCGGGGCGCCACTGTTGCCCGAGGTGAAGTTCAACCTTGCCGCCAGCCACCAGAAGTTGTTGCACGGCACGGGCGGGCCGGACCTTGACGCCTCACAAAGCGATGACGCCGTCGATAATTTCGGCGCCAACTTCACCGCCAGCTACGAAGTGGATTTCTGGGGTGGCCGCGCCGCTGCCCGTGACAGTGCCCTGCACAGTCTGCGCGCCAGCGAGTTCGACCAGGCCACCGTGGAACTGACCTTGCTCAGCAACGTCGCCGACCGCTACGCGCAAACCCTCGCGGCGCGCCAGCGCCAGCAGATCGCCGAGTTGAACCTGACCAATGCGCGTAACGTCCTCGGCCTGGTGCAGACCCGTTACGACGCAGGCTCCGCTACGGCCCTGGAACTGGCCCAGCAGAAAAGCCTGGTGGCCAGCCAGCAACGCCAGCTGCCGTTGATTCAACAACTGGCCGAAGAATCCCAGATCACCCTTGCCGCCCTCCTCGGCCAACCGGTCCAGGCCTTGGACCTGGGCACCGAACCCTTCCAGGAGCTGACCTGGCCAACCATCGGCGCCGGCATGCCCAGCCAGCTGCTCAGCCGCCGGCCGGACATTGCCAAGGCCGAGGCCGAACTGGCGGCAGCCCAGGCGGACGTCACCGTGGCCCGCGCCGCCATGCTGCCGGCCCTGACCCTCGGCGCCACGCTCGGCTCCGATGCCTACAAGGCCGTGGACGTCCTGCGCAGCCCCTACTACACGCTGACGGCCGGCCTGGTCGGGCCGATCTTCAACAACGGCCGTTTAAGCGCCGAGCGCGACAAGGCGCGCGCGCGCCAGGATGAGCTGTTGCAAACCTACCGCGGCGCGATCATCAACGGCTTTGCCGATGTGGAAAAAGCCCTCAGCAGCATCACGCGCCTGGACCAGCAGCGCCACTGGCAAACGGAAGAACTGCAACAGGCCCAAACCGCCTTCCAGATCGCCGAAAGCCGCTACCAGGCGGGTGCCGAGGACTTGCTGACGGTACTGGAAACCCAGCGCACCCTGTATGCCGCCCAGGACTTGAACGTGCAATTGCGACTGTCACGCCTGCAGGCCAGCATTGCGCTGTACAAGGCATTGGGCGGCGGTTGGAAAACCAGCATCTGATAAACGAAACTCCAGTTTCGTACATAAGTCGTCTACCGCCCCTACATTCTTCGACTCAGGTTCCTTGGTAAAAAATGCCGCTATCACACGGCTGCCAGGGAACACTGGATGAATGTTGCAAAATACCTCGCGTGCGGCTGTCTCTGGTTGATGGCAAACCTTGGCCAGGCAGAGCCACTGATCAAACCCACCGCCATTGATTGGCTGCTCGATTGCCCCCTCCCCACCACCGAACGGCTTGACCCCGAGGTGCTGTCGCGCACCCAGTGCGGCATCGTCACCGTCCCGCGCAACCATGCCGCCCCCTGGCAAGGCCACCAGCGCCTCTACCTGACCCGTGTCGGCGCCCGCGATCCCCTGAACCGCAAGGGCGTGGTCTTCACCCAGGCCGGCGACACCGCGCAAAAAAACTACGGAAGCACCTTCGCCATTCACCTCGCCAGCCGCTGGGACACGTATTCCACACAAGCCTATCGCACGCTGCTCAACCGCTACGACATGATCGAACTCAGCCCCCGCGACCTCACTCAGGAGCATGGCGTCGAACAGGCCGTACGGGACATGGAGTACGTCCGCGCCCAGTTGGGCGACGCCCAACTGCATTACCTGGGGGACACCATCGCCACGCGCCTGGGCAGCCGCTATGCCGCAGTGTTTCCCGAGCGCGTCGCACGCATGGTGCTGGTCAACGCCGAACACACCATGGCGGGTAGGCTTGGGGTCGAACAACTGCGCCTCAAGGAGCCCGCCAAACCGGACGCCGGCGGCTGTATCAACCGATGGGTGGGTGACTTCCTCGCCTATGGCAAACAGCCGCCACCGTCGACTCGCTGCCTTGACGTGGCAGGCAGGCAGTAGCGCGTCGTTTACGACCTGTTGCCGCCGAAAACGACACCCTGCGTTGACGCTCCGTCGCAATCGTTATTAAGTGCTATTTATCCGCATTAATACGATAAATCGAACCCATGCTGAGTCGCCCGCTACGCCGCAAACGCCAGAAGCTGTCCGACGTGATTGTCGAGTCGGTCAAGCGCTCCATCGTCACCGACGCCTTGAAGCCCGGCGACCGCCTGCCCACCGAGCGTGAGCTGATGGAGAGCTTCCAGTGCTCCAAGGGCTCGGCCCGTGAAGCGCTCAAGGCCCTGGAGGTCGAGGGGCTGGTGAGTACGCGCACCGGCCCCAGCGGCGGTGCGTACCTGAACCAGGCCGGCACTGAACCCGCCAGCCGCGCGCTGCGTAACTACCTGCACTTCCAGCACCTGGACGGCGAGCAGGTGTACCAGTTGCGCAAGGTCATCGAAGTGGAACTGGCGGTGTCGGTGCTCGGGCGCCTGAGTGAGGACGACTACCGGGCATTGCAGGACAACGTGGATTTCTGCAGCGCCCCCGAAGACAGCGAAGCCGGCCAGCGTGAGCAACGCCTGGCGGAACTGGAGTTCCACAATTTGCTGGCCAAGGCCTGCCCCAACCCGTTGCTGAGCTTTATGGCGCAATTTCTCAACGACCTGCTGCGCGACCTGGTGGTACTGAAAAAAGCCTACAAGCCCAAGCGCAAGCAGTTCGACGCGGCCAACCTCGACTATCACAAACAGCTGCTGAACGCCTTTCGCGCCGGGGATGAAGGCGCGGTACGCAGCCTGATGCATGAACATATGTGCGACGCCGAACACCATATGACCGCGCTGGAAGGCCAGGTCAGCCCGCACTTTCTACTGGAGTTCGACCACAACCACTGAAAACACCCCTCCCACAGTTGACTGCATTCACTGCGTTATCCCAATAACAGGCCTGCCCACAGGCCCTGCTCCACCGTATCGCCCTTGCTACTCCTGCCAATAACTAAACCAGGGAGTCACCCCATGCAGCGTCGTACGTTATTGAAAGCCAGTCTTACCGCCGCCGCCGCCCTCAGTCTTCCACTGAGCGTGCGTTCGGCATTCGCCGCCGAGCCCTTTACCTTTTACGGCCTCAAGTCCATGTCCGGCGCCTTTGCCAGCTATGGCAAGTTTGCCGACATGGGTTCGCGCCTGGCGGTGGCACAACACACCGAGCTACTGGGCCGCCCCTTGAACTACAAGGTCATCGACACCGAGGGCAACGCCGGCAAGGCCGTGCGCAAGGTGCAGGAGGCGATCCAGCAGGACGGCGCGCGCTTCTTCCAGGGCTGCACGCTGTCGTCGTCGGCACTCGCGGTGGCCAAGGAAGTCGACAAGGTCGGCGGTGTATTCATGACCCCGGTCGGTGCCGATGAAGTCACCGGCAAAGACTGCAACCACGCCACGTTCCGCTGGTCGGTACCTACCTACGGCGCGATCCGCGAAACCATGGTGCCGCTGATCAAGCTGCTGCCGGATGCCAAGCGCTGGTACACCATCACGCCGCAATATGTGTTCGGCGAAGCGCTGCTCGAAGGCGCCAGAAACGTACTCAAGGAACATGGCCTGGAGCATGTCGGCAACAGCTACCACTCGCTGCAGGAGCAGGAATTCTCCGGCTACCTGACCAACGCCATCTCCACCAAACCCGACGTGCTGGTGTTGCTGAATTTCGGCAGCCAATCGTCCAACACCCTGCGCCAGGCGGTGAACTTCGGCATCAAGGAGCGCATGAAAGTGCTGCTGGTGTGGTCCGCCGGCCTCGACCAGTTCCAGGAACTGGGCAGCGACATCCTCGACGGCGTGTACCTCGGCGCGCAGTACTGGCATCAGGTCGACACCCCGCTCAACCGCGAGCTGGTCAAGCTGACCCAGGCCAAGTACGGCATCAACCCCACCTACCCGTTGGCCGCCGACTACATCAGCACCAAAGTCATGCTCGACACCATCATCGCCACCGCCAGCTTCGACGGGCCGACCGTGGCCAAGGCCATGCAGGGCCTGAGTTTCGAAGGCCCCACCGGCAAGGAGTCGATCCGCGCCGGCGACCACCAGGTGATCAAGGACTACTACCTGCTGGTCGGCAAGGCCGCCGGCGAGATGGCCGACAAGGATGACCTGGCCAAGGTACTCAGCGCCGGCCAGTCCTTCCCGCCGGTGGAAGCCACGGGCTGCACGCTCGCCTGATCCGCTAAAACACCACCGTTGTACACGGCAGGGCCGCCCGGGCGGCCACCTGTTCGAGGGTTTCTGCATGCTTAATCTTTACCTGTTCCAGATACTCAACGGCCTTGGATTGGGAATGATCTACTTCCTGATCGCGGTCGGGCTGACGATCATTTTCGGCCTGCTCAACTTCGTCAACTTCGCCCACGGCGCGTTCTTCCTGCTGGGCGCCTACATCTGCTACACCGCCGTGAGCCTCACCGGCAACTTCTGGCTGGCGCTGTTGATTGCGCCGCTGGTGGTGGCCGCGTTGGCCTGGGTGATCGAGCGGCTGTTGATCCAGCGGATCTATCACTTGCCGCACATGTTCCAGATCCTGGTCACCCTGGGCATCGCACTGATCATCCAGGAAGCCAGCGTAATGATCTGGGGCCCGGTGGGCAAAAGCGTCGCCGTGCCGGAACTGCTGCGCGGCGTGCTGGTGGTGGGTGATTTCGTCTACCCCTACTACCGCCTGTTCCTCATCGTGTTTTCCGGGCTGGTGGGCCTGGGCCTGTGGCTGCTGCTGGAACGCACACGCTTCGGCGCCCTGGTGCGCGCCGGCAGTGAAAGCACCGAGACCGTGTCGCTGCTCGGCACGAATATCTTCCGCCTGTTCTCCATGACCTTCGCCCTCGGCGTGGGCCTGGCCGGCATGGCCGGGGTGCTGTTCGCGCCGTTGCGCGGTGCGCAGCCGTTCGTTGGCCCGGAGATTCTCGGCATCGCCTTCGTGGTGGTGGTGATCGGCGGCATGGGCTCGTTCAGCGGTGCGCTGGTCGGCGGTTTGCTGGTGGGCGTGGTGCAAAGCCTGATGACCACACTCTGGCCCCAAGGCGCGAGCCTGATGATCTACGGCGCCATGGCCGTGGTGATTCTGGTGCGGCCTTACGGCCTGTTTGGGAGAGCCTGACATGAGCGAGAAAAATCCCCTGCCGTTTGCCAAAACCCAATCACGCGCCATGTTGCTGTGGGTCGTGGCGGTGCTGATCGGCCTGCCCGTGCTATTGCCCTCGGCGACCCTGGCCAGCGAGATCCTGATCTTTGCCATGGCGGCCCTGGCCTGCAACCTGTTGCTGGGCTACACCGGGCTGCTGTCATTCGGCCAAGGCATCTTCTTTGGTGCCGGTGCCTACTGCGCGGCGCTGCTGATGATCCACCTGCAACTGGGCCTGTTCACCGCGCTGCTGGGCGCCGCCATCGCCGGTGGTTTCCTGGCCTTGCTGGTGGGTGCCCTGGCGATCCGGCGCACCGGCATCTACTTCGTGATGCTCACATTGGCCTTCAGCCAGATGGCGTACTTTGTCGCCTACACCTTGAGCGACTGGACCGGCGGCGATAACGGCCTGCTCAGCGTGCCACGCCCGGAAATCCGCATCGGCGACGCCGTACTGTTGTCCCTGGCCGACGCCCGCGCGTTCTATGGTTTTGTCGCGGTGCTGTTCCTGCTGATCTTCATCGGCGCACGCCGGGTGATCGCCTCGCCGTTCGGCAGCACGTTGATGGCGATCCGCGAAAACGAAACCCGCGCCTCGGCCATCGGCTACGACACGCGGCACTTCAAGATCCTGGTGTTCGTGCTGTCCGGCGCAGTCACCGGAATTGCCGGGGCGCTGTACGCCATGCTGCTGCACTTTGTGCCGCTGTCGAATATCGACCTGGCGATGTCCGAAAACATCCTGATCATGACCATCATCGGCGGCACCGGCTCGCTGTTCGGTTCGTTGCTGGGCGCCGGGTCCATCGTGCTGCTGGGGGATTTTCTTTCCGACCTGTGGCCCCGTTGGCTGATGCTGCTGGGGGTGATCCTGATCCTGGTGGTGATCTTCATGCGCGGCGGTTTGTGGGGCGGCCTGGCCGCGTTGTTCGAGCGCGTGCGCGGCCGTCGCAAGGCCGTCGTCGTCGCCAAGGAGGAAGGGCTATGAGCATCTTGTTGGAAACCCAGGACCTGGAACTGGCCTATGGCGCGTTCCGTGCGGTGAACGGCGTGAACCTCAAGGTCGAAGCCGGCACCATCCACACCATCATCGGCCCCAACGGTGCGGGCAAGACCAGCCTGTTCCACTGCCTGACCGGTGAACGCCAGGCCACGGCCGGGGCGATTCATTTCAACGGCAAGAACCTGATGCGCAAGCCCGCCCACACGCGCGTCGGCCTGGGCATGGCGCGCTCGTTCCAGCTCACCAGCCTGTTCCAGAACCTCAGCGTGCGCGAAAACCTGCGCCTCGCCGCCCAGGGCCGCGACGGTGCACGTGCGTTGAATTTCTGGCGCCGCGTGGACAGCAAGCGCGAACACCTGGAGATGGCCGACCAGGTGCTCGAACGCCTGCAACTCAGCGCCCGCGCCGAGACCCTGGCCGGCGAGTTGTCCCACGGCCAGCAACGGGTGCTGGAGGTGGGCATGTCGATCTGCTCCAAGCCCAAACTGTTGATGCTCGACGAGCCCACCTCGGGCATGGGCATCGATGACATCCCGATCATGACCCAGTTGATCAGCGACCTCGGCCGCGACCACACGGTGCTGTTGATCGAACACAACATGAGCATCGTCATGTCCATCAGCCAACGTATCACCGTGATGAGCCACGGGCAGATCCTGGTGGAAGGCACGCCGGAGTTCGTGCGTGCCGATGAACGCGTGCGCAGTGCTTACCTTGGGGAGGCTGCCTGATGTTGATCGTCGAGAATATCCATTCCTACTATGACAAGAGCCACGTGCTCGAAGGCGTGTCGCTGAGGGTCAACCCCGGCGAACTGGTGACCCTGCTCGGGCGCAACGGTGCCGGCAAGACCACCACCCTGCGCAGCATCCTCGGCATCATCTGCCCACGACAGGGCCAGATCCACTTCAACGGCCAGGCGCTGGTGGGGCAGAAAATCTTTGAAATCGCGCGCCAGGGCCTGGCGCTGGTGCCGGAGAATCGCGGGATCTTCCGCCTGCTGACCGTCGAGGAAAACCTGCGCATTGCCGTCCGCAAGAGCAGCCGCTGGCAGCTTGAAGACGTGTACGGCATGTTCCCGCGCCTCAAGGAGCGGCGCAGGAACGCCGGCCATGCGCTCTCCGGCGGCGAGCAACAGATGCTCGCGATCGCCCGCGCCCTGCTCAACGATCCGAAGCTGCTGATCCTCGACGAACCCACCGAAGGCCTGGCCCCGGTGATCGTCGACGAACTGGTGAAGATCCTGCGCAAGGTCAAGGACGACGGCCTGCCGGTGCTGCTGGTGGAACAGAACCTGATGGTCTGCGACAAGCTCGCCGACCGCCATTACGTCCTCGAACAGGGCCGCGTGGTCTACGAAGGCAGTGCCGCCGCCTTCCGCGCCGACCCGACGATCAAGAACCGCTACCTGGCGCTGAGCGCCTGACGGGAGAATGCAGATGAACAGTTTTGCGCAACCGCTCCAGGGCAACGCCCCGCTGATCAACCGCGACCGCCTGTGGCAATCGCTGATGGACCTGGCGCAACTGGGCGCCACGGTCAAGGGCGGCGTGTGCCGCCTGGCCCTCACCGACCTGGACCGCCAGGCCCGTGACTTGTTTGTGCAGTGGTGCGAGGCCGCCGGGTGCAGCGTCAGTGTCGACGCCATCGGCAATATCTTCGCCCGCCGCCCTGGGCGTAATCCGGCACTGCCGCCGGTGATGACCGGCAGCCATATCGACACCCAACCCACCGGCGGCAAGTTCGATGGTTGCTACGGGGTGATGGCCGGGCTGGAAGTGATCCGCACCCTCAACGATTTGAACATCGAGACCCAGGCGCCGCTCGAAGTGGTGGTATGGACCAATGAAGAAGGCTCGCGCTTCCCGCCGTGCATGATGGGCTCCGGGGTATTTGCCGGTAAGTTCGACTTGCAGGACACCCTCGCCAAACAGGACGAGCAAGGCCTGTCGGTGGGCGCCGAGTTGCAGCGCATCGGCTATGCCGGTGCCCGCGCGGTGTTGGGCCACCCGGTCGGCGCGTATTTCGAAGCGCATATCGAGCAAGGCCCGGTGCTGGAAGACCAGGCCACCACCATTGGCGTGGTCATGGGCTGCCTGGGCCAGAAGTGGTTCGACCTGACCCTCACCGGCGTCGAAGCCCACGCCGGGCCGACGCCGATGCACCTGCGCAAGGATGCCCTGGTGGGCGCCGCCGAGGTGGTCAGCGCGGTCAACCGTATCGCCCACCAGCAGCAACCTCACGCCTGCGGCACGGTCGGCTGCCTGAGCCTGCACCCGGGGTCGCGCAATGTGATTCCCGGCCAGGTGCACATGACCCTCGACCTGCGCCACCTGCATGCCGACAAGCTGCAGGCCATGGTCGATGAAGTACGTGGCGTGATCGAAGCCACAGCAGCCCGGCACGGGTTGACCTTCGAACTGACGCCCACCGCCGACTTCCCGCCGCTGGACTTCCACCCGGCCTGCGTCAACGCCGTGCGTGATGCGGCGAGTGCCTTAGGCCTGAGCCATATGGACATCGTCAGCGGCGCCGGGCATGACGCGATTTTCGTCGCCGAACTGGGCCCGGCCGGGATGATCTTTGTGCCGTGCGAAGGCGGCATCAGCCATAACGAAATCGAAAACGCCGCGCCGGATGACCTGGCGGCCGGGTGCGCCGTGTTGTTGCGCGCCATGGTCAACGCGGCACAGGGGAATAGCCATGAGTGACATAGGTGAACTGACGGCCGTACAACTGCTGGCGCATTTTCGCGACAAGACCCTGTCGCCGGTGGAGGTCACCGAGGATGCATTGCTGCGCATCGAACGCTACAACCCGATGGTCAACGCCTACTGCCATGTGGACCCCGAGGGCGCGCTGCGCGCCGCGCGGGCCTCGGAGCACCGCTGGTTGAAGGGTGAGCCCTGCGGTGCCCTGGATGGCGTGCCCGCCTCGATCAAGGACCTCACGCTGACGCTCGGCATGCCCACCCGCAAGGGCTCGCGCACCTCGTCGGCCGAGGGTCCGTGGGACGTCGACGCGCCCTTCCCAGCCTTTATGCGCAAGGCCGGCGCGGTGCTGCTGGGCAAGACCACCACCCCGGAATTCGGCTGGAAAGGCGTCACCGATAACCCGCTGTACGGCATCACGCGCAACCCGTGGGACACACGCACCACCGCAGGCGGCTCGTCTGGCGGCGCGGGCGCGGCAGCTGCATTGAACCTGGGCGTGCTGCACCAGGGCAGCGATGCCGGCGGCTCGATCCGCATCCCCTGCGCGTTTACCGGCACCTTCGGGATCAAGCCGACGTTCGGCTATGTGCCGCAGTGGCCGGCCAGTTCGATGACCATCCTGTCGCACCTGGGGCCGATGACCCGCACCGTGGAAGACAGCGTGCTGATGCTGCAGGCCGTGGCACAGCCGGATGCGCGGGATGGCCTGATCGGCGCGCCGAGGACCACGCCATGGCTCACGCCGCACACGGATTTGAACGGCCTGCGCGTGGCCTACAGCCCCACGTTTGGCTACGTGGATGTCGACCCGCAGGTGGCCAGGGTGGTCGCCCAGGCGGTCGAGGGCCTGGTGCAGCTGGGTGCCCATGTCGAGCAGATCGACCCCGGTTTCAGCGATCCGCTGGAGGTGTTCAGCACCTTGTGGGCGGCGGGCGCGGCGCGCCTGACCGGGGCCATGAGCGAGGCGCAAAAATACCTGCTGGACCCTGGGCTGCTGCGCATTGCCCAGCGTGGCGAGCAGTTGAGCCTGGATGACTTCAACGCAGCCCTCGAAGCCCGCGCCGCGCTGGTGGCCCGTATGGCGGCGTTCCACGAGCATTACGACGTGCTGGTCTCGCCGATGATGCCGATCACCGCGTTCGAGGCCGGACACAACGTACCGCCCGGTTCCGGGATGCAGGAATGGACCGAGTGGACACCGTTCACCTACCCCTTCAACCTCACCCAGCAACCGGCGGCGTCGGTGCCGTGCGGCTTGGCGGCGAATGGCTTGCCGGTGGGGTTGCATGTGGTGGCGGCGCGGTTTGCCGATGAGCAGGTGTTGAGGGTATGCCAGGTGTATGCGCGAGCATTTCCAACCCGACACTTGCATGCCCCGGTCTGATAAATAGCCACTGTGCCTGCGGAATGCGTTGACGCCTGACTCAGTGCTATTCTCGCGCCCTCAATGTTTTCAGGAGTTTTACGCAATGCCAAGAATACTCACATGGACAGGTCTTTTCTTGGCGCTTGCCTGCTTGCAAGGCTGCGCGCATACCGACCCACTGCTGGGTCAGCCTTACTTCACAACGCCAGCCCAGACAGCCAGCGACAAGGCCACCGTTTACTTCGTGCGCGAGTATCGCCTCATGAGCCCGCAATTCATCACCGAAGTCCACGTCGATGGCCAGAGCCTTGGGGGGCTGCCTACCGGCGGCTACTTCAAAGTGGACTTGCCAGCCGGCGTGCACCGCGTCAGCTCCAACAAAACCTCAATCCTCACGGACGAAGCCACGCGCCAGTTTGACTTGTCCGTCAAGGCTGGCCAGAGCTACTTCGTGGTGGATCAGGATTTGTGGGCAGAACCCAAGGACGGTTTGACCCTGGGCGACATGAACAACAATATCTATCGAGGCTCCATGCACTATTTCCGGTGGGCGCTACTGCCTGCCGATACTGCCGTGAAGTTCATGCCCAAGTACCGCTTGGCCAAATCCAAATAAATCTATCCCTTTTGAACACCCTGGGCATCCCAGAAGGCGTCTTCAGAGGCAAGCCCCCTCGCACATTTTCTGAGCGCACTCCAATCCCCTGCCTCTACAATGTCCCCCATTCATCCCCGGGGGCTTCATGGACATCGAACTGGCACGCACTTTCCTGGAAATCACCCGCTGCGGCAGCCTGGCCGCCGCCGCCGAGAAACTGCACGTCACCCAGACCGCCATCACCGCACGCGTTAAAAACCTGGAAAGCCAGCTGGGCAGTACGCTGTTCGTGCGCAACCGCGCCGGTGCACGCCTGACCGCCGACGGCGAGGCGTTTGTGGTGTACGCCAACCAGTTGCTGCAAACCTGGGAAGCCGCGCGGCGCGACCTGCCGTTGCCCGATGGCTACCGCAATGTGCTGCATATCGGCGGTGAAGTCAGCCTGTGCAACCCGCTGATGCTCGGTTGGGCCCGGGCCCTGCGCGAACAGATCCCCGGGCATGCCCTGCGCACCGAAGTGCGTGAAGGTGAATACCTGCTGCGGCAGCTGGAGCTCGGCGTACTCGATGCCGCGCTGGTGTTCCAGCCGCAGTACTGGCCGGGGTTGCAGGTGGAACAGGTGCTGGAAGAAAAACTGATCCTGGTGCAATTGACGAGTAAACCGGCCCCGTACGTCTACATCGATTGGGGCCCGGGTTTCCGCCAGCAGCACGACGCGGCCCTGCCCGACAGGGCTCGCGCGGCGGTGAGTTTCAACCTCGGGCCGCTGGCATTGCAGTACATCCTCGAGAACGGCGGCGCCGGCTATTTCCGCACGCGGGTGGTACAGAGCTACCTGGACAGCGGCGTGATGCAGCGCGTGCCCAAGGCCCCGGAGTTCAGCTTCCCGACGTTCCTGGTGTACTCGCGGGCACGGGATTCGGCGGTGTTGCAACAGGCCCTGGGGCTGCTGCGTGAAGTGGTCAAGGCCGAGAGTGACTGGTCACAGCGCTGGGACCCGTTGATCTGAATCCCTTCCCCGGCGCAGCGCGCAAAACTCGCAGATTCCCGTGTACCAACTAAGCTCAGTCTCCAACAAAAAAACCTGAGCAGCCCGCCATGGTCCATCCCACCGAGACGTTTCGCAGCCGCTACCGCGCCGAGGTCAGCCCCCATTACAACCCCTGGCTGCACGCCGGCTTTGTGCTCGGCTATGGCGTGTGCTGCATCGGCCTGGCCGGGGCCTCCACCCACCGAGTTACGCCGTTCGAGTGGCTGACCGTGCCGCTGACCCTGGTGCTCTTCAACCTCTGTATCTACCTGGTGCATCGCCACCTCGGCCATCACAAGCACGCCTTGGCCCGCCTGTTCTATGCGCGCCACACCGGTGATCACCACAGCTTCTTTACCCCCGGCCACATGACCTACGACAGCCCGCGAGACTGGCGCGTCATTCTCTTCCCGGCGTGGCTGATCGTGCTGCACAGCCTGGTCATCACCCTCCCCGCCTGGTGGTTGCTCCAGCACCTGAACGCCAATGTCGCCGGGCTGTTCGCCGGGAGCATGATCCTCGGTTACCTGCTCTACGAAGTGTTCCACGCCTGCGAGCACTTGCCCGCCGACCACCCGCTGGCGCGCCTGCCGTGGATTCGCCAGATGCACCGACTGCACGCCCTGCATCACCGCCGCGAGCTGATGCAGGGGCGCAATTTCAATATCGTCCTCCCGCTGATGGATTACCTGTTCGGCACCCTGTACTGGGAACCGAACCCCAACGACAACCAGGAATCGTCATGAGTACCCGTCGAAAGAAAATGCGTCATCTGCTGTTTGTGCTGCTGCTGGCGGTGATCGCTTTCCTGCTGTTGATGCCGACCAAAGTGCAACCGGTGAACTGGGCTCCGCCCAAGGCGCCATCGATGAAGGAAGGTGCCTATGCCGACAACCAGCGCCTCAAGGCTGTGCAGAAAATCGGCGCCCAGGGCATCGCCGGCCCCGAGGCCTTGCTGCTCGATGCCCAGGGGCTTCTGATCAGCGGGCTGCATGACGGCCGCATCATCCGCACGTCGCCCGACAGCCCCACCCTGGAAGTACTGGCCAACACCGGTGGGCGGCCGCTGGGCATGGCACTGCACCCGGACGGGCGCTTGATCATTGCCGACGGGGTCAAGGGCTTGCTCGCGCTGGATCCCCAGCGCCAACTGACCGTCCTGAGCGCCAGCGCCAATGGCGTCCCCTTTGGCTTTACCAATGACGTGACCATCGATGCCGGCGGGCGCTATGCCTACTTCAGCGATGCTTCGAGCCGCTGGGGTTATGGCCAGGATGGCGAGGCGGTGATCGAGCATGGCGGCGATGGTCGCCTGCTGCGCTATGACTTTCGCAACGGCACCACCGAGGTGTTGCTGGACCAACTGCAATTCGCCAACGGCGTGGCCCTCGGCCCCGATGAAAATTACCTGCTGGTCAATGAAACCGGGGCGTATCGCATCAGCCGCTACTGGCTCAAGGGCGAACGTGCGGGCAACCACGACTTGTTTATCGACAACCTGCCCGGCCTGCCGGACAACCTCAGTTTCAACGGCCAGGACCGTTTCTGGGTAGCACTGTACTCACCGCGCAACCCGCTGCTGGACAGTTTTGCCGGTTACCCATTGCTGCGCAAGGTGATGGTGCGCGCGCTGATGGTGGTGCCCAAGCCCATTGAGCGCAAAGCCTTCGTGCTGGGGCTGGACACCGACGGCAAGGTCATCGCCAACTTGCAGGATGGCAGCGCCGGCAATTACTCGCCCATCACCACGGCCCGGGAATATGGCGACTGGCTGTACCTGGGCTCATTGAAGAATACGAGCATGGCGCGCTTGCCGTTGAAGCTGGCGTTGGCGCAATAACGCAAACAGGGCATACAGGCGCCTGGCCTGTATGCCCTGGGTACTACGGGTCACTCATGTTCAGCTCTTGGTGCTGCTCAGCAAGGTCTGTTTGCACAGGTGGCCGAAGCTGACGAACTCGGTGTTGTCACCACCGACGCCGATACCCGGGTATTCCAGTACTTCCATGCGCCACACGCCGTAGTTGAAGTCGGTACGCCAGGTGTTGTTGTAGCCCTGGGCATAGTCGACAAAGGTGGTCTGGAAATCACCGAAGCAGGTGCCCACGTTGATCGTGCCCGCCGCTTGGCCCGCACTGTCGGTCGCCGCCGAATACGCCTTGTAGACGATATCGCCGTTGGCCGGGTCGATCCGCTGGTCGAGATAGACGATCGGGTGCAGGCCCACCAGTGGTGCACCGGTGCTGTCCGACAGGCCCATGGTCCAGGTCAGGTCGCGATAGGCTTGGGTGGTCATGTAGCCGTAGCCCACGTCGGAAGCCGAATACGGAATGCGCAACACGTTCGCCTCGCCCTTCACATCCGGGCTGTTGACCCGCGGGTTGGAACCAAACGACAAGTTGTACTTGCCGGTCGCGCTCCACGGCTCGTTCGGGTGCTGGTTCGGCCGCACACGTACCTTGACCACGCCACCGACACCCGGGCTCGGGATCGAGGTCGACACGACGTTGGCCCCCACGGTGACCCACTGGGCGCCATCGAAACGCTCGAGGATCCACTTGTTGCGCGTGCTGCCACTGGTCGCATCGGCCGTCAGCGCAATACCCACACTCTGGCCACGGACGGCGGTGAAATCGAAGTAATCGACATCATCCAGGCTGTCGGCATTGCCGTTGATGTAGTTGAGGGTGTCCGGCAGTTGGAAGGCCGTGTCCGGGGTGTCATTGGGTTCGAACGCATCAAGGTTGGTATCGACCGCGACGCCGAACTGAAAGCTCGAGCCCTGGACCGCCGCGTTGGCCTCCATGAACCAGTAGTAATCGCCGGCCGGCACCACGCCGCCAAGGCTTTCATCGCCCGTGCCGGGGTTATTGGAGGTGCCCAGGGGCAGCGGATTGCCCTGGCCGTCGTCCTGGAACAGCGACAACGACATGTCGGTGCCTGCGGTCTGGTTGACCAGCAGAACATTGATCCGCGCCTTCTGCGGCAGGTTGAAGTGGTAGCACAGCAGGTCGCCGGTTTGCACGCCATCAATCGTATAGAGCGAGTTGATGTCCAGCGTCTGCTCACAGCCCTGGACCAGCGCAGCCTGCACGGCGGGCGCCGACTGGGCCGTGGCTTTTTGTACCTTGGCCACCCTGGCCGGCGCAGTGTTGTCTTCCACCACCGAGTCAGCCTTCGCCTTGGGGGCAAACAGGGTTTTCTTCTGCTGGGCACCCGCCAGCAATTGCTGTTTGAGGGCAGCCGTCGCCTTGTTGGCCTTGACCTTCGCAGCGCTTTTCAAGCCTTGCTTGACCGCAGGAGGCGCCGCTTGCGCAGCCAGGTGAGGGTATTGTTCAGCGAGGGCAAAGGTCGAGACAAAGCAGGTGGCCGCCATGGCCGCACCGAGCATAAAGGCTTTTTTCGATTTCATTTTTTATCCATCCATAGTTAAAAACTGAAGGTCAGGTGACATCCGGTCACCTGGGATGGAATCTAGCCAACAACTGTATGCATGTCCAGTATTTTTGTAGGAAATTTCTTCATCTAATACCCGGTCATCTCCAGGTACCCCACCCCACCCTCAAACCGCACCGGCCCTTCCCAGTACGGAATACTCAGGTTCATCCAGGCCTTGGGGTTGACGGCCTGGGTGGTGATATCCAGCTGCTTGCCGGGAATTTTCAGCGACCAGCGTGTGGGAATCTGGCGGCCGTCAATCGCCGTGGTGTCCAGCGGTGCCAGTTGGATGTCGGCGTTGTGCAGGGTCTGGGTGTGGCCTTCGCGGTCGATCCAGGTGCCGGTCAGGTAGGACGCGCCGTCGGTTTGCCGCACCCGAAACAGCATCAGTTGCTCGCCTCGGTCCAGGTGCAGGGAGAACCAGTCCCAGCCGGTCTGGCTGGCGGTCAGCGGTTGGCTGCTCCATTCGCGGTCGAGCCACGCAGGGCCGCTGACCTGATACGTCTTACCGTCGATGCTGACACTGCCCTCGGCGGTAAAAAAAGGTTGGCTGTAGTAGTACGACGCCTGGCCCTGATCGGATTTGCGGCTGTAGCCATGGTCGCCTTGCAACACCAATGGCCGGCTGGAGGTGAGGCGCAGGTCGTAGGCAAATTGCGCCCCGCTGGCCTTGAGTTGCATGTCCGCCAAGGCGCTCGCGGCGCCGGGCTGGCTGGCGAAATTCCAGTCGTCGATCCAGGCGTTGAACGGCGCGGCCTGCGCCCCGGCCTGGCCGACGCCGCCGCGGGCGAAGCGTTCGGCGGCGTAGTGGTGGGTGGCGGAGGTGACGGCGGCGTGGCCGAGCCATACGGTCGAGTCGTGCCAGCCCGCCTGCGTCGGCCCGGCCTTGAGGGCGTTGCGAAACAGCGTCCATTGCACGCCGAACACATTGCCCTGGGCGTCCTTGAGGTTGGCGGTGACGTACCACCACTCGATCCGAAAGCCGTCGTGGGGGCCGTGGTCCTCGGGAAAGCTGAAGACCTTGCCGGGCAGCACCTGGGCAAAGTCGGCCGCGTCACTGCCCAGGCCGGCGAAGCTTTCCGGCGGCGCAGGTTGTTGGTCGCACGCGCCTAACAGCAACAGAAGAAGCCCTGTAGGAGCGAGCTTGCTCGCGAAAAACGTCAACGATAACGCGGGCATTCCGGCTGCACGCGGCGCTCTCGGGTTTTTCGCGAGCAAGCTCGCTCCTACAGAGAGGACAGCCAGGAACAGGGGCTTAATCTTCATGGGCAAACGTCCTCAACAAATCCGCCGGACGGCTGCGGTACAGCTGCCACAGCGGCCAAGCCGACGCCAACAACGTGGCCAGCAGCGCCAGCCCCAGCAATTGTGCGAGCTGCCACGGGAACACTTGCAACGGCAGGCGCCAGCCAAAGGCCTGCACGTTGATCACCGCGTCCAGGCACCACGCCAGCAACAGGCCCAGCGGCAACGCCAGCAGCAACGTGAGCACCGCCAGCAGCCAGGTTTGCCCCAGGTTCAGCAGCATCAATTGCCTGCGCGTCACCCCCAATGCCCACAGCGGGGCGAGTTGGCCGAGGCGGCTCTGGCTCTGGGTCAGCAGGCTGATGAACAGTGCCACGCCGGCCACGCCCAGGGTCAGGCTGTTGAGCGCGGCGGTAGCGGCGAAGGTGCGCTCGAACACTTGGCTCGACCAGCCCTTGAGTTGCTGTTGATCGACGATACGGCTGTCTTCCAGGGCAAAGGCGCGCTGCACTTCAGCCACCAGCGGCGCCACGTTTTCCGGCAACAGCCGCAGGTTGAAACGCGCCGGTGCCAGTGTCGGCCAGCGGGCCAGCAGGTGCCGGGAATTGACCAGCACGTGGCCCTTGGGGTTGCCGTAATCGGCGTACACCCCCACCACGGTCGGCGACCACACACCCTGGGGCGTGGGAATGCTCACCGTATCACCCAGCGTCACCCCGAGCCGCCGCGCCAGCTGTTCGCTGAGCATCAGGGTCTCGCCTTGCTGCAACTGGTCCCACGGCGCGCTCGCCGCTTCCAACAACGGCCAGTGCTGGCGATAGGTCGGGTCGTCGACCACGCCAAACAGATCCGCCGGCCAGCCCTGCAATTGCACCGCGATCTGCCAGGTGGGCAACACGGTATGCACCAACGGTTGCTGCGCCAGCCAGGCGCTGAGTTGCTCTGCCTGGGCCGGGGTTTGCGGGTTGAGGTACAGCTCGGCGGTGAGGCGTTGCTCCAGCCAGTTGTTGAACGTGTGGCGAAAGCCTGAGGTCATGGAGCCCGCGCCGATATTCGCGGCCAGGGCCAACAGCAGCGCCATCAACGCCAGGCTCAGGGCCGGCAGTTGTTGACGGCAGTCAGCCAGGAACCACTGGCCGAGTACCGAACGGCTGCGCCCCAGCAGCGCCTCCAACAGGCCATTGAGCAGCACCGGCAAGCCCAGGGCGGCGCCGAGCAGCAAGGCCGCCATCAACACAAAGCCCGCCGCCAGGCTGTCGCCCAGCCATAACGCCAACAACGCGATCAGCAAGGCCGTAGCCGCGACCCAGCCCTGGCGCCGCAACCAGCGCCCATGGGCCTCGTGCCAGGCCTGGGCGTTGGCCAGCGCCAGCAACGGCAAACGCGCCGCGCGCCATAGGCTGCTGGCGCCGGCAAGCAAGGCGCCGAGCAGGCTCAAGCCCAACCCTGCCGCCCACCACCAGGGACTCAAGCTCAATTGGCCCGGCACCTCGGCGCCATACAAGCCACGCAGGCTGGCGGCCACATCCGGCAGCAACAGGCTGGCCAGCAGGTAACCGCTGGCGACGCCGAGCACGCCCCCCAACAGCGACAACGCCCCCAGCTCCACCCCCAGGCCGAGGATCAACATCCGCGCACTCACCCCACAGGCGCGCAAGGTGCGCAACAACCCGCGCCGCTGCTCCAGGGCCAGGCCAATGGCCGCGTGCACGATAAACAGCCCCACCACAAACGACAGGAAACCCAGCGCATCAAGGTTCAGGTGAAAGCTCTCGGTCAACCGTGCAAGGTTATTCTCCTCGCCCTCCTTGAGCTGCAGCCCGGCGGGCGGTGTGGGATGGCGAGCGGCGAAGGCCTTGTCCACCAGCAGGCGCGAGAGCTGGCCGGGCATCTCCAGCAGCGCCTGGGCAAACCCGATATCGGTGAGCAACAGGCCGGGCGCCATATCCGCCTGGACCTGCAACGGCGGCAGGCGCTGCCCATTCAGCGTGAGCGGTTGCTGGCCCTCACGCAGTCCCAGGGCCTGCAAGGTGTGCGGCGCAATCCAGGTAAGACCCGGCGGTTCAAAGAAGGCCAGCATCTGCGCCTGGCTCAGGCGCTGCCCCGCCACCGCGCCGCTGCCGGGCAACGACAATGGTTCGATGCCCATCAACTGCAGGCGTACGTCCTCATGCCCCTTGAGTTGCAGCCGCCCCTGCACCACCGGCGACACCGGCCACCCGGCACGACGCAGTTGGGCAAACAGCGTTTGCGCGAAACTGGTGGCGTCCGGCGCACTCAGGCTGGCCTGGGGTTCGCCGCCGATCAATTGGCTGGCGCGCGCGTAACTGTCGCGGGCCTGGCTGTTGAGGGCCTGCACCCCGGTCAGCAGCGCGGTGGCCAGCCACAGGCCGGTAAGTACGCTGAAAAACTGCACCGGATGCCGTCGCCAATGGCTGAGCAAGGCACGCAAGGTCCAGTAAAACACCCTCACGTCGGCATGACCTGTCCATGATGCAGCACCACTTGCCGGTCCAGTCGGGCGGCGATGCGTGGGCTGTGGGTCACCATCAACAGGCTGGTGGGACTGTCGCGCAGCAGGTCCAGCAGCAGTTGCAGGACCTCGTCGCTGGTGGCTTCGTCGAGGTTGCCGGTGGGCTCGTCGGCCAACAGCAAACCTGGGCGCGAGGCCAACGCCCGCCCGACCGCCACCCGTTGCTGCTGGCCGCCCGAGAGTTGTTCCGGATAGCGCTTGAGCAAGTCCCCCAGGCCCAGGCGTTCGACCAATTGCGCCTGCCACTGCGGATCAAAACGCCCCGCCAGGCGGGCCTGGAACGCCAGGTTGTCGTCGACGCGCAAGCTGCCGATCAGGTTGAACTGCTGGAACACCAGGCCAATCTCGGTACGCCGCCAGTGGGCCAGTTGCGCCTCGCTCATCCGGTCGAGGCGCTGCTCACCCACCTCTATGCTGCCGCCGTCCACCCGATCAAGCCCGGCAACCAGATGCAGCAGGGTGCTCTTGCCGCTGCCGGACTCACCCATCAACGCCAGGCTGCTGCGCGCCCCCAGGTGCAGGTCGATCCCCGCCAACACCGCCAACGGGCCTTGGGGGGTGGCGTAGCTTTTGAAGACACCTTGCACCTGCAACATGGCAACACTCGTTTGATGGCTGGCAATCGAGAATAACGGCTGAGGATCAAGGCCACGCAAATTTTTCACATGGTTTTCACCGGCCGCCCACCCACCGCACTTTAAATTGCCGGCCAAGCGTCACTCGTCGACAACTTATTAGTTGCCACGCCTGGCAACTTTTAACCGCAGCATGTTCAGCGAAAAGACAGCCACCCTGTGACAGCCTCGCGCTTCACTTCGGGCACTTGCCGACAAGTTGCGCCTAATTAATACAACACAGCCGATAGTGACCATGGTGAATGTAGTGGTTGACCTTACCCTGATTAAACCACGCTCGCGCCG
The DNA here is from genome assembly GCF_032424295.1 of Pseudomonas sp. JV449. NCBI lineage: Bacteria > Pseudomonadati > Pseudomonadota > Gammaproteobacteria > Pseudomonadales > Pseudomonadaceae > Pseudomonas > Pseudomonas sp. JV449. The sequence continues at coordinate 437,768 of NZ_VYKD01000019.1, forward strand.
AGCCTTTTTCAAGCGCCTCAAACCGCTTTGGCTCGGGCTTACGGTGGTCGCCGTGCTGCTCACTTGCGCGCTGTTCTGGCCGTCCTCCCCACGGGACCTCGGCGTGGGCAACCGCCTGCTGACGTCCCAGGTGCTGCCGCTGTGGCGCGACGGCGACCTGATCGTACTGGTGCGGCATGAAGAGCGCTGCGACCGTTCGAGCAACCCGTGCCTGGGCCCGGTGGAAGGCGTGACGATCAATGGCAGCCAACACGCCGAAAACCTGGGAAAAGCCTTTAAATCACTGGGCATGGACGGCACTGACGTACTCTCAAGCCCCGCCATTCGCACGGCTCAGACCTCGCGCTTCATGTTCGGCAAAACCGACATGACCTCCAGCGAACAAGCCGTCTGCGGCAAGGCCATGGGCGAAGAACTGCTCAGCCACAAACAGGCTGGACGCAACCTCGTATTCGTCACCCACAGCGGTTGCATCGCCGACTTTGAAACCGCCCTGGGCTTCCCCCACGCCAAGTTTTCCGAGTACGGCAGCGCGCTGTTCGTGCAGGTGCTGGCCAACGGCAAGTTCAAGGCCCTGGGCATCATGAAAAACCAGGACTGGCCTGCCGCGCTTAAACAAATCTAAGTCATTCCCTTCCCGCCGCCAGACTTATGTTCAGCAAAAAGACAGCCCTGTTCTGGCATGTTTAGTTGCGTCCTTAATTAAGGTCGTTATGACTATTTCCTGTTATTTAGTGAACGCCGTGACGACTTTCGCCATTACTTCATTAGTTGAAAAAAACACCATCGGACGTCAAGGAGCGACGTTTTCATGACTCGCCTGAAACCCCTGCCGGTACTCTTGCTGGCCTTCGTCGCGTTTTATCTGTTGCCACTGGGCCTGCACGGTTTGTGGATACCGGATGAAACCCGCTACGCCCAGATCAGCCAGGAGATGCTCCTGAGCGGCAACTGGGTGGCACCGCACTTCATGGGCATCCGCTATTTCGAAAAACCGGCCGCCGGTTACTGGCTGATCGCCCTGGGCCAGGCCGTGTTTGGCCAGAACCTGTTCGGTGTACGCATCGCCTCGGCCCTGACCACCGGCTTGAGTGTGCTGCTCGCTTACCTGATCGCCCGTCGCCTGTGGAACGACCCGCGCAAAAGCTTCGCCTGCGCCCTGCTCTACCTGAGCTTTGGCCTGGTGGCCGGGCAAGCGGGGTATTCCAACCTCGATCCGCCATTCACCTTGTGGGTCAACCTGAGCCTGGTGGCGCTGTGGTTTGCCCTCGACAGCAGCACCCTGCGCAGCCGCCTGGGCGCCTGGGCCGTGTTGGGATTTGCCTGTGCCATGGGGTTCATGACCAAGGGTTTCCTGGCGTGGGCGCTGCCGGTGCTGATCGCCGTGCCCTATATGCTCTGGCAGCGGCGCCTGGGCGAGTTGCTGCGGTATGGCCCGCTGGCCATCGGCGTGGCCGTGCTGGTGTGTTTGCCCTGGGTGCTGGCGATCCACACTCAGGAACCGGATTTCTGGCGCTTCTTTTTCTGGAATGAACACATCCGCCGCTTCAGCGCCGACAACGCGCAACACGTGCGACCCTGGTGGTTCTTCCTGCCGATCATGGCGGTGGCTTGCCTGCCGTGGGCCGGGCTGCTGCCCAACACCCTGCACCAGGCCTGGACAGAAAAGCGCCACCCGGCAATCGCCTTCCTGGCCCTGTGGTTGCTGCTGCCCCTGGGCTTGTTCAGCCTGAGCAACGGCAAGCTGCCGACCTACATCATGCCGTGCCTGCTGCCCCTGGCGTTGCTGATGGGGCATACCTTGAGCGAGCTGGTCAGCCAAGGCAGAACCCGAACCCTGCGCCTCAATGGCCTGTTCAACTTCGTGATCGGCATGGCCGCCATGGTCGGGCTGATCTACCTGCAAATCGCGAGGCCGCTCTACGGCAACAGCCATGCCGAGATGTTCAGCCTGTCGCTGGCCTTTATCGTGCTGCTGGGCTGGATCCTCACCAACCTGCTGCAAAGCTTTCGGCCGCTGACGTTGTGGGCAATGCCAGCCCTGGGCATCGGCCTGCTGGTGGTGCTGCTGCCGTCGAGCATGCCGGCCTACATCGCCGATAACGAAATGCCCGACCAATTTGTGCTGGAGCATGTGGATGAGTTGCAGCACACCCACGCGCTGCTGAGCAATGAACTGGAGAGCGCCAGCGCCTTGGCCTGGCGCCTGCAACGACCCGACGTGGCGCTGTATGACACCGAAGGCGAGTTGCGCTACGGCTTGCAGTACGCCGGTGCGGTCACACGCAAAGTGGAGCTGGAACAGCTTCAGGGCTGGCTCAAAGAGGCGCGCCAGCAAGGCTCGGTCGGCGTGCTGCTGCGGGTCAACAGCACCAGTGAAATGCGCGAGGCCGGGCAATTGCCGCCCGGAGGCAAACGCTATTACAAGGGCTCCCTGGAACTTATCCTCTACCCGCAGGCGCCATGATGCCGGGTTATCTCAAGACCGAACGCGGCGCCCTGCTGCTGTTGCTGGGCGTCTCGGCCCTGCTGCTGCTCACCGGCCTGGGTGCGCGTGACCTATGGGGCCCGGAAACCCGCTGGGCGAATATCGCCTTGCAGATGCTGCAGAGCGGTGACTATTTCGACCCATACCTCAAGGGCGGGCCGTATTACGACAAACCCCTGCCCTCCTACTGGCTGATCACCGGCGCGGCGCACCTGATGGGAGGCCTCGGGCCCTGGTCATTGCGCCTGCCGTCGGTGATCGGCGCGTGGCTGAGTGTGTGGCTGGTGTACCTGATTGGCGAACGCCTGTTCCGCAAGGGCACGGGGCTGATCGCCGGCTGGATGCTCGCCACCACCTTCTACTTCCTGTTCTGGGCCCGCGTGGCTACGGCGGATGAGCTCACCGTGTGCGGCGTGCTGGCAGCCGTCGCCTGGTATTGGCGCGGCCCAGACGACACGCGGCTGTGGCGCTATACGGTGTTTTTCCTGTTGCTGGCCCTGACGTCGTTGCTCAAGGGCCTGCTCGGCTTCGTGCTGCCCGGCCTGGTGCTGCTGCCGCACCTGCTCAGCGAACAGCGCTACAAGCGCCACCTCAATCTGCGCCTGCTGCTGGCCGTGCTGATCGCGGCCGCCGTGTATGCCGTGCCGTTCGTGCTGTCGCACTTGTACGGCGCACCGACCTATGGCGAGAGCGGCCTGGCGTTGGTGTTCCGGGAAAACGTGGTGCGCTTCTTCGACCCGTTCGACCATATGGGACCGATCTACACCTACCTGATCTACCTGCCCGCCTACACGTTGCCCTGGACCCCGTGCTGGCTGCTCGGCCTGTGGCTGGCCGTGCGGCACTGGCGCCACACCCCGCCCAACGTGCGCTGGCTGGTGTGGGGCCTGGGCCTGCTGTTTGTGTTCTTTACCGCCAGCGGCAGCCGGCGCAGCTACTACGTGTTGCCGCTGGTACCGTTCGCCCAATTGCTGGCGGCGTGGTGGCTGAGTGAGCGCGTGTTGAAAAAGCCCGCCAGCTGGCCGCGCTGGCAGAAGGGTCTGGGGATCGCTGCCACACTCATGCTGTTGATCCTCGGCGTGGCCTATCCCTGGTCCAACGGCAACGGCGGCGTGACCCGCTTCGCCGAGGATGTGCAAGCCGAGGCCGTGAAAAGCACGCCCTGGAACCAATGGCAGATGGTGCTGGTGGAAGTCGACAACAAGGTACCGATGTACCTGCAAAATGGCGGCAAGCCGTTCTACTACATCGCCGAGACCCAGGACTTTCCCCGCCAGGGCGACAGCGCCGCGTTCATGGCCTGGCTGGAAAAAACCAGCAGCCAGGCTTTCGACCCGCAGCGCACGATCATCGTCGCGCAGTTTTCCAAGGAGGATCCGACGCCGTTGGCATTCCTGGGGGCGGATCATCAGGTGATCACGACCCAGCCGGACAATGGCGAGCGGCTGTTTCACAAGCGTGAGGATGGGAGTGTGGCGTTTATCCCTGCGTCACGTTGATAGCTGCGCATCAGGTGTGCTTGCTCTTAAGATCGTTCCCACGCTCCTGCGTGGGAATGCAGCCCGTGACGCTCGGCGTCACCTGTGCACAGCAGCCGAAACGTGCAGCGGTTGGTTTTTTTGTCGGACCGCTCTTACGCAACTTTCGGGTTGCGTCTGATCAACCTCGCCGCTAACCTTCGCGGGTCGCTGCAAATTCAGCGAATGGGTGTGGTAGCCCAGTTCTTTCATAGACCCCAAAACGCTCAAGGGCGTTTTTTTGTGCGGGCTGCTTTGTGGCGGCTGTGCATGGGAGGCTTCGGCCTGCCGGGTTTCTATGACCGGTCTACCACCCCGTGTACAGTCGCCTCCTGACTTCGTGTGGTAGCGAAATGGAGGTGCTCATTCATAGGAGCTTCGCCATGAAAAAAGTCACACCCAATCCCCCGCTACCCACCTCGGATGACAATCCGCAAATCCCCCCCGATGTCATCTTCACCGTGCGTCCCGGCCTGAGTACGGAAGCGGCCTTGAGCAACGCCAGCGAGATGCTTGAATCGGCCACGGTCTGCGCATACGGCTGCGCCGAACGTCTTGACGGTCACAACCGCCGGCATGTGCTGGCAATGGTGCAGATGATCGAGATTGCGCAGTTACTGGTGGATGAGGCGCTTAATCGGGAATGCCCGGCGGCCTGATCACACAGCGCAAATCCAATCAGCACAGCAAAGCCCCCTGTGGGAGTTGTCGAGCTTCAGCGAGGCTGCGATGGGGCCGGGGCGGGCGGTCAATTCGTCGACTGACCGGACGCTATCGAAGCCTCGCTGAAGCTCGACAACGCCCGCGCTGGATCTTCATCAGGCAGGATAAATGCAGTGAAGTTACCAACTGCCCATCGCCAGACTGAACGCTGACATTTGCGCAAACTAACAAGACGGCCGGGCCCACGGTACCTGCCATTAACGCTGAGCCTCTGCGATCCTGGAAGGGTTAAAAGTCTGTGATGTCGAAGTTCAGATTGACCTCGTAATTATTAAGCACAATTGATTTGGTTTTGAACCACAGCGTTCCGCTAATCGGTTTGTCAGGGTAGCTGTTTTTCAACTCAACCCAACCTTCAAGCCCTTTGTACTCTCTGGTTACACCGGTCTCTCGGATAAAAGTCTTGTAATTCAGCGTCAGTTTCACCTGCGCGTCGCCAATCCTATAGGTGCCGCTGGAAACGTCCTCGCGATCAAGATGAAGACCAATGAGCGCTGTCTCACCAGGTTTTTCCAGATCATCCACGGTGCCATGGAAACGTAACGTCCCCTCCTGGTTGTCACGCCAGATCCATTCAGCGTCAAAGAACGACTCTACATTGGTGTACAGGTTCTTGACCGTCCCGGTCATAGTACCGGTGGCCGTCCCTCTACCAGGCTTCGGAAGTTCGATACCTTCAAACATGTTCATCTCCTCTCCAGTATCAGTGTGTAGTTGCCGCACCAACCTGTATTGGATAGAAAAAAATGAGGTCCGTAACCTGTGATTTATGACAGGTTTAAGCACGTACTTTTTATTACTTGTTGTCATTAGCACACGGTTCACTTTAACCAGGACGGCACACACGCTACCAACTCCCCATCCCCAAACTGAACGGCGAAAACTCCGCGAACTGCCAGCGCAACGCCAACGCCGCCGGGCGGCGGACCAGGTGTTCCACGGTCACTGTCCATAACCGCTGCGCGCCCTCGAAGCGGGCGACCTCAGGCCCGTCGAGAATCAACGAGGTACGCCCGGCGACCTGCAACATGTCCCCCGATTCAAAGTCGATAAACAACAACCCCGCCACCGGATTGGCCGCCAGGTTGCCCAGGGTGTTGAAGAACAGGTTGCCGGCAAAATCCGGGATGGTCAGCACGTCGCCCTCCACGCGCACGAAGCCGGTGTGGCCGCCGCGATGGGAAACGTCCACCGAGCGTTCACCGTCGACATCCACGTAGCTGGCGACGAAGAATGTGTCGGCGTTGCGGATCATGGTTTCGGCTGCAGCGTCCAGGCCGCCCATGCGCTCGACCTGGCTGCCAGGTTTGCGTGCAACCCCATCGACCGGCCGCAGTTGGATGTATTTGGGGCAGTTCCCGAAGGTCTGCACGACGTCGATTGACAAGCCGTACTGATCAAGTCCGCCGACACGGCCGTTCATGCGGTTGCGGCGCCGGGTGTTCAGGTCGATGCCGAGCAGGCCCACTGCGGCACCCTCGTGCAAAGCGGCCCGAGCCGGGTCGCTGGCAGAGGGCAGGCTGTCAATCTGCAAAGTATAAGGATCGGGAGAATGGGCAAACCCCGGCGCGCCTTCGACCATCGTCGCCCAGGGAATCCCCTGCTCATCCACCACGCCGAGCATCAGGTACGGCAACAAGGGATAGAAGTCCCGATGCTGCTCCGGCAGGTGATCGCGTATCACCTTGGGCCCGACCACCGCCATGCGCTCGGCCACGCCGACCGCTGCTTGTAACTGCCGTTCGCCGGCATGCCAGGGGGACTGTTCGGTAGGGTTCATGGCGATCACCTCAAGTTGGTTGCCCCCATGCTGCGCCCTACCAGCCAAATGCAGAATGCCCACCCCAGGCAATCCACTATTACGCCAACTGAAATGCCGAGTGCTCACGCAGCGCCGCCACGCAGTGGTCGACGAAGCTGCGCACGCGCATCGGCGCATGCCGGCCCTCGCGGTACACCACGTGCACCGGCAAGGGCGCTGGCTCGTAGCTCGGCAGGAGGCGGCATAACTGGCCGCCGAGCAGATGCTCATGCACCGGGTAGCTCAAGCAACGAACCAGCCCCGTGCCGTGCAGCGCCGCATTGATCGCGCCTTGCACCGTGGCGCAACTCAGCCGCGCGCGGGCCTTGAGCTGGCAACCCTGGAATTCCCAATGCACCGGGTTGGCATTCGCGATCAGGCGATGCTGCTTGAGGTCGTCCGGGTGTCGGGGTTCGCCGTGCGCCGCCAGGTAATCGGGACTGGCGCAGAGGATCTGCCGCACGTGCCCGACCGGGCGCGCGATCAGCGATGAGCTGGGCAACTCGCCGACCAGGATCGCCACGTCCAGCCCCTCTTCGTGCAGGTTGGGGTAATAGTCGTGGTAGTGGGCGGTGAGCTGCACCGCAGGGTAACGATCCATGTAGCTGGCCAACAGCGGCGCCATCACATAGCGGCTGAACAGCAACGGCATGAACACCCGCAGATTGCCCTGGGCCTGCACATGCAAGCCCTTGGCCGAGGCTTCGGCGGCGTCCACGGCGGCCAGCAGGTGCACGCAGTCGGCCAGGTACGCGTGCCCGGCGTCGGTCAGGTTGACGCCGCGCGTACTGCGCGCCAGCAATGCCACGCGCAGGCGCGCTTCCAGGCGGGCCACGGCGCGCACCAAGGTCGGGCCGGATACCTGGGCACTGCGCGCCGCCGACGCCAGGCTCGTTTGCCCGGCCAGCGCGGCGAACAGTTGCATGTCGCGATAACGTTCCATCAGCCGCGCCGCTGCATCGCCGGGTTCAAAGCTGCGTCCTGGCCGAGGCGATGGCTGAGGAAATCGACAAAGGTGAGGATCTTGGCCGGCACCCGTGGGCTTTTCTGGAACACCACCTGGATCGGCAGCGCTGCCGGTTCAAAGTCCTCCAGGACAATCTCCAGCTCACCCGCCGCCACCGCCGCCGCGACCTGATAGGACAGCACCCGCGTGATGCCCCAACCCACTCTCGCCAGATTGATCGCCGCGTTGTTCGCCGTGACCACCAGGCGCGGCTCCACCGGCACCGCCAATGGCTGGCCGCCCTCGACAAATGTCCACTCGCTCAGCAATTGGCTGGAAGACGAGGCAGCAAGCTTCGCCTCGCGTAACTGCGACGGGTGCCGAGGCCGGCCCTGCTGCGCCAGGTAAGCCGGCGCCGCACACACCACCCGGCGCACCTCACCGACCTTGATCGCCTGCTGCCCCGGCTCATGCAGATGACCGATACGCACCGCCACATCCACCCCTTCGTCGACCATGTTGACCACCCGATCCACCAGCAAGGCATTGATATTCACCAGCGGAAAACGGTCAAGGTACTCGCCCAGCACCGGCGCCACATACAACTCGCCAAACAGTACCGGTGCGGTCACCGTGAGGTGGCCGCAGGGGATCGAATAACTGCCCGCCGCCGCTTCTTCGGCTTCGTCCAGCTCGGCGAGGATGCGCCGGCAATCTTCGAGGTAACGCTGGCCGGCCTCGGTCAGGTGCAGGCTGCGGGTGGTGCGCGCCAGCAGCTGGGTGCCGATGCGCGCTTCCATGGCGGCGATGGCCCGGGTCACGCTGGGGGGCGAGGTGTTCAGGCGGCGCGCCGCGGCGGCAAACCCCTCCTCCTCGGCCACTGCCAGGAACACCTGCATTTCGTGAAATCGGTCCATCGATGCGCCTCAGCAACGTTAATGTGATTGCAACCCTACCGCCGTACGCGGCATGCCCACAAATCCCGGCAAGGCCTCGATACTGGCAAGCCAGGCGCGCACCTTAGGGTAGTCGGCCAGCGACACATTGCCTTCCGGCGCATGGGCCACATAGGTGTAGAACGCAATATCGGCGATGCTCGCTTGCTCCCCCGCCAGGAAGCGGGTTTCGCTCAGTTGCTGCTCCACCAGTGCCAACAAGCCATGGGCACGACTGATCGCCGCCGCCGCATCCACATCGGCACCGAATACCACAGCCAGCCGTGCGGTGGCGGGCCCGGCGTGCAGCTGGCCGGCGGCCGCCGACAGCCAGCGCTGTACGCGCGCCTGCCCCACCGGGTCGCTTGGCAACCATTGGCCCTTGCCGTATTTCGTGGCGAGGTAGACCAGGATCGCGTTGGAGTCCGCCAGTACGGTGCCGTTATCGTCAATCGCCGGGACCTGGCCGAAACGGTTGATGGTCGCAGTGAAGTCAGCGCTTTTATGCGCGCCTTGCTTGAGGTCCACCAGGATGAACTCGCTGGGCAATCCCAGCAGGGACAGCATCAGCTCGGCCCGATGGGAATGGCCGGACAAGGGGAAACCATAGAGTTTGATCGCAGGCTGGGACATGTAAGGCTCCAAGGGTGGGGTTTTGACACCGGCATGTTCCACCGCTGCGCCGACCACTGGAATCACCAGCTTTTACAATCCAGCATTTCAGCCGGTGAAACAATCACTCGCCAAACAATTCGACGATCAACGCAAACAGCGTGGTCTTCACCGCACTGTCCAACGTGGTCCAGGCCAACCCCGTACGCGCCTGAAACGCCCCCAACGCCAGTGGCCGCGACACACAATTGGCCGGCAACGCCCGCGCGGCCTGCTGCGGCAGTACGCCGACGCCCAACCCGGCGCAGACCAGCGCGAGCATGGTGGTGAACTCGCCCAGTTCGGACGCGATCTGCAAAGGGATGCCCACGGCCTGGATAAATTCGTCGTAGAACCCCGGCGCATAGCGCCGCGCAAGGATGTACACCGGCACGTCGAGCAGGTCGCCGGGCTGGATCGACGCCTGCGCGGCCAGCGGATGATCCATCGGCAGGGCCACGCAGAACGGCTCGCGCAGCACCACGCGGGTCTGCACCCCAGGGTAGGCGGCAGGCAGGCGCATCAGGCCGAAATCCAGGCGATCGTTCTTCAGCGCGGCGGCTTGATCGGGGCCGGGCATGTCCTTGAGTTCCAGCTCGATACGCGGGTAGCGCTGATGCACCGTGCGGATCAACTCGGGTAACAGGTGCGGCAATACCGACGACACAAAGCCCAGGCGCACCCGGCCGATTTCCCCCCGGTTGGACGCCCGCGCCGCCTCCGCCGCCCGCGCGGCCTGGTGCAGGGTCGCCTGAGCTTCGGGCAGGAATACCCGACCGGCATCGGTCAAGGTCACCGAGTGGCGATTGCGGTCCAGCAGGCGTACGCCCAGGCCAGTTTCGAGCAGCTTGATCTGCATGCTCAGGGCCGGTTGCACAATCGACAACTGCGCCGCCGCCCGGCCGAAATGCAGCTCCTGGGCCAGTACCACAAAGGCGCGCAAGTGCTTGAGCTCCATCGATCCTCCCCGGTTATCACGGATATTGATCAGCCGATCATAAATGAACATTGGACCTGCGCCCTACACCGGAGTGAAGTTAAGCCAATCAGCCGTTGTTTTGATTATCACAAGCGCGCCCGGAGAAACATGCCCATGCAAAGCGTTCTAGACACCTTTCGCCTCGATGGCCGGCTGGCGCTGGTCACCGGCTCCAGTGCCGGTATCGGCCTGGCCATCGCCCGAGGCCTGGCCCAGGCCGGTGCGCGGGTGGTGCTCAACGGGCGTAACCGCAGCACCTTGCGCGACGCGGCCGCGCTGCTGACCCTTGACGGCCTGGAGGTGCACACCCAAGCGTTCGATGTGACCGACAGCGCGGCGATCCAGGCCGGCGTGGCCGCTATCGAGGAACGCCTCGGGCCCTTGGAAATCCTGGTCAACAACGCCGGCATGCAGCGCCGTGGGCCGTTGGAAGACTACAGCGAGCAGCATTGGCGCGAACTGATCAGCACCAACCTCGACAGCGCCTTTCTGGTAGGCCAGGCCGTGGCGCGAGCGATGATCCCGCGCAAGCGTGGGCGCATCATCAATATCTGTTCGGTGCAAAGTGAATTGGGCCGCCCGGGCATCGCGCCGTATGCAGCGAGCAAAGGCGCGTTGAAGATGCTCACCAAGGGCATGGCCATCGACTGGGGCCCCCACGGGCTGACGGTCAACGGTATCGGCCCCGGCTACTTCAAGACCGAGTTGAACGCCAACCTGGTGGCCAACCCCGAGTTCAGCGACTGGCTGGTGCAACGTACGCCGAGCCGACGCTGGGGCGACGTCGCTGAGTTGGCCGGTGCGGCGGTGTTCCTGGCCAGCGATGCCGCGAGTTTCGTCAACGGTCATATCCTCTATGTCGACGGTGGCATCACCGCGTCGCTGTAACCCTGGAGAACCTTATGCACGCCATTGTCTGCCACGCCTCAAAAGACCTGCGGGTCAGCCCCCAGGACGAACCTCACAGCCTGGGCCCCGAGCAACTGCGCGTGCGCATTGCCCGCGGCGGCATCTGCGGCTCGGACTTGCACTATTACCAGCACGGCGGCTTCGGCACCGTGCGCCTGCGCGAGCCGATGGTGCTCGGCCATGAAGTGTCGGCAGTGATCGATGCCGTGGGCTCCGACGCCGGCCGGTTCAAGGTCGGCCAGCGCATTGCCGTATCGCCCTCGCGCCCGTGCGGTGCTTGCCGTTATTGCCATCAATGCCTGCCCAACCACTGCCTGGACATGCGCTTCTACGGCAGCGCGATGCCCTTCCCGCATATCCAGGGCGCGTTCCGCCAGAGCCTGGTGATCGAGACGCATCAGGCACATCTTTTGGCCGATCATGTCAGTCTCGCCGAAGGTGCACTGGCCGAACCGCTGTCGGTGGGGTTGCATGCGATCCAACGGGCCGGCGCAGTATTCGGCAAGCGCGTGCTGGTGACCGGTTGCGGCCCCATCGGCAACCTGCTGATCGCCGGCCTGCGCGCCGCCGGTGCGGCTGAAATCGTCGCGGTGGACCTGTCCGCCAGCGCCCTGGCCTGCGCGAAAAAAATGGGCGCCACGCGCACCCACAACATCGCCGACGGCATCGACGCGCTCAAGCGCTACACCGCCGAGAAGGGTTACTTCGAGGTGATGTTCGAAGTCTCCGGCAGTGCCCAGGCCCTGCGTAACGGCCTGGACTGCATCGCCCCACGCGGCGTGCTGGTCACGGTCGGCTTGGGCGGTGAGGTGTCGCTGCCGCTGAACCTGCTGGTCAGCCGCGAGATCGACCTGCGCGGCACCTTCCGCTTCCACAGTGAGTTTGCCCAGGCGGTGGACTTGCTCAATCGCCAGGTCGTCGACGTACGCCCGGTGATCTCCCACACGGTGCCGTTCGAGCAGGCGGTGCAGGCGTTTGAACTGGCGGCGGACAAGACCCAGGCGATGAAGGTGGTGCTGGATTTTGGCGTGGTGGATCAGCCTTGAACCTGTGATGAGCCCTTCGGGGTCAGCCATACTTTTGTGGCGAGCGGGCTTGCCCCAGGCTTTTTGTAGGAGCGAGCTTGCTCGCGAAAAACGCCCAGACAACGCGCTCATTCTCGATAAGCGCGGTGGCCCTGAGTTCTTCGCGAGCAAGCTCGCTCCTACAGTGAATCACTTTCGCTTAACTGAACGCTTAGCGCTCTTGCAAGCGCTCACGCAAAAACCGGTGGCTCCTGGAAAACAACCGCCGATAGGTCAACAACACCGCCCCCACCGTGCCCAACGCCGACGACGCGGCAATCAGGAACATGATCACGATCTGATAGCGCACCGCGTCCACCGGGCTTTCCCCCGCCAGCACCTGGCCGGTCATCATGCCGGGCAGGCTGACAATGCCGACCACGGTCATTTGGTTCAGCGTCGGGATCATCCCCGCGCGTACCGCCTGGCGGATCGCTTCCTGCGCCGCCTCCCAGCGTGAGCCGCCGAGGGCCAGGATCATCTCGATGGTGTTGCGCCCCGAGGTCAGTTCCTGGGTCATGCGTTCGATCCCCAGGGACACGCCGGTCAGGGTGTTGCCGAGGATCATGCCGAGGATCGGGATCGCGTACTGAGGCTCGTACCACGGGTGGATGCGGATCACCGCAAACAAGCCCACTGCCGTCACCAGCCACGAACTGCCCCACACCGACAGGATGCTGTCGCCCCTTTGCCCCCGGTACGTGCGACGCCCACGCCCCGCCGCCGACAGCCCGGCGATCAGGGTCATTGCGCCCATCAACGGCAGTACCACATACCAGTAGGCGAACGCGAACACCCAGCCCAGCAGGTAACCGATGGCCGACAGTTGCACCACGGTACGCACCGCCGCCCACAGCAACTGGCGGCCCAGGCCCAGGCGCAGCAGCAGGGAGAGCGCACCGTTGACCAGGATCAGCGAAGCGGCGATGGCCATGTCCAGGGCGGTGAGGTTTTGATAGTTCATGGCTGGACCGCCTCGCTCAACACCCCGGCACTCATCTGCCAGTGGATGTCGCTCATGCGCCGGGCCTGGTCGAGGTCGTGGGAAACCCAGACATAGGCGCGGGCATTGTCGCCGGCAAACCAGGCGCTGATCAACGCTTCCACATCGCGGGATGAGGTGGGGTCGAGGGCGGCGGTGGGTTCGTCCAGCAGCAGCACCTCGGGGTTGAGTTGCAGGGTGCGGATCAGCGAGACCACCTGGGCCTCGCCACCCGACAGGTCCAACGCGTTCTTGGTCAAAAAATCCGCCGCCTTACCGGCATGCCCCAGCAAAGTGGTCACCGCTTCCGGGTCGAAGCGACGCTGGCGCAGGGTCTTGAGGCTGAAGGGAAAACGCAGGTTGTCCTCCACCGTGCCTTCGAGCAGCGCCGGGCGTTGGGACAGGTAGCTGATATGGCTGCGGTAGTGCGGAATCTGCGCATCGACAATCGGCTGGCTATTCCACAGCACCTGCCCGCTGGTGGGGGCGTCCAGCAACGCCAATGCGCGCAGCAACACACTTTTGCCAGAGCCGGAGGAACCGGTGATCGACACCCGGTCGGCGCGGTTCAAGGTGAAACTCGTGGGTTGGAGCAACAGCACCTGGCGGCGCTCGTCCATGCGCGTGAGGGCGCGGGTTTCGATCAGTGCACTCATGGACGCGGTGTTCCTCTTAAACCTGTTGGGCGCAATGGTGCGGCAGGCGCGGGAAGTTTTCATGAGAAATTTCAAACTATCGCCACCACTACGGCGAAGGCCTTTTGCTTACTTTTGGGCCTTTCCAAAAGTGAGCCGCCGTAAGGGCGGAACCCATAGCGGCCGTTACCGCAGCAACGGATATGTACCCGGCCCAATCCAAAAAAAAGGTCGGCCCAGAGGCCGCCATCGGGGCATAGGTATCTACACAACTTTGGCTCAACGCTGAACGCCCCGCAGATTGGGCTGTTGTGGCGAGCGGGCTTGTCCCGCGCTGGGCTGCGTAGCAGCCCCAGTAAAGAAGAACGCGGTGTATCAGACACTCTGTAGAGGCTGGTTTTGGGGCTGCTTCGCAGCCCAGCGCGGGACAAGCCCGCTCGCCACAGGGAGATTTGTCAGGATCTGAAAAGTTGTGTAGATACCCATCGCCATCGGGAGCAAGCACCCTCCCACACTTGACCCCGTGCAACCCAAAAAAGAGTACGGGTTTGATCCCAAGCCCGATTTGCAATCAAACGCCGCAGTGCCTATATTTCCCGCCTGGCGCTCTCTACGCCACCTTCCGCGGAAAGGGCTGCGCCCAGGACAATGAAGCTCTACCTCATTTCTACGACTCCCAACCTTAAAGCGGAAAAGGTTTGTGCAAGGAGATCGTATGTCGCAACGCCCTGTATCCTCCAACACCGATGGCCGTCTCAACCTTGAGCAACAGCGCAAGCGCGCCAAGGAACTGTTGCGCCAGCTGAAAGCCCAGGACCCCGGCGCCACCCTGTCTCAGGCCCAATGGCAGATCGCCAGGCAACTGGGTTTCAGCAGTTGGCCCAAGCTCAAGGCCCATGTCGACGCCATTGATTTCGCCGCCCGCCATCCCGACTTTGCCGCCAGCGACGAAGCGCGCACCACCCACTGGCGCTGCGGCAATGACATTGCCCATAGCCTTCAGATTGCCGGGTTCAAGGGCCACTTCCACATGCTGAGCGACCCGCTGTGCATGGGGCCGGTTCGCGACATACCCACCGCAGAATTCCGCGCCCTGCGCAGCGCGTTCATCAGCCAGGCCTTTGCCCTGCCCTTAGCGGACGTCACGCGCCGCGTCGACGATGAATACGATCAGCTCCACACCTTGGCCAGTGCCGAGCACAGCGTGCTGTGGTGCGAGGCGGACGCCTATGACCAGTTGTTCCTGATCCGTGCCCTGGCCGGCCTGGAGCAGGCACCGCCCAAGCTGGAGCTGATCGAGGTGGAACGTATTCCCGGTGTCGAGCGTTTTATCGGTATCGGCCAGTTGGCGCCGGATGTATTGGCGTGGCTATGGCCACAGCGGCGCCTCATCGGTGACGATGCGGTGCAACTGGCCAAACAGGCCTGGTCGGCCTATTGCGACAGCTCACCGACCCCGTTGGCCGAGCTTGCCCATGGCAAACACCCGGCCCTGCCCTTGCTGGCGCCGGCGCTGTTGCGTCAATTACAGGAGTTGCCGGGAACACGCGATGGCCTGTCGCTGACCGAGCGCCTGGCCCTGACCTACCTCGCCGAAGCCGGGCCGCTGCCGTTTGGCCGTGTGTTCGCCGAACTGGCGGCCAGGCGCGACCCGCTGCCGTTCCTGGGGGACATGATGTTTCATGCGCTGTTGCGGCCGTTGATCGATGGCGAGCAGCCGTTGCTGACGGAAACCGAGGCGCATCTGGACTGGCCCCGCCGCCCGCTGTCGCTGACCCCCTTGGGCCATAGCGTGCTCAACGGACAGGCGTACTGGCTCGACCATGCCAGCCACGAACGCTGGGTGGGCGGAACGTGCATCAGGCCCGGCCAACCGCACTGGATGATTGATGAGGCCCTGCGCCCCCAGTACAGAACACCGTAAAAAAACAGCCCGCCGTGCATCACCCACGGCGGGCTTTTTTACAACCGCCAGCGCTTACGGCAACGGCTCGAACTTCAAGGCGCTCAAGCTCTGCACCTTGTCCTCGCGGACCATCTTGTATTCGGTGTTCGGGCCGATCCAGCGGTCCCAGATCGCATCGATCTCCCCTGCCTTCTCCATCGCCATCAACGACTCATTGACCTTGGCCAGAAACGCCGGCTCATCGCGGCGCATGCCGGCGCCGATCGGTTCGAGGGCCATCGGCTCCTTGGCCAAGGCCAGTTCGACACCACCGGCCTTGGCCTGGTTGACCAGTTTCAGCGCGGTCATGGTGTTGGTCACCAGGCCCACCACCTTGTTCTGTTGCAACGCCATATAGGCCGAGCCGGTGTCCTGGAAGGTCACCGGGGTGGCCCCGGCAAGGCGGATCGACTGCTCGGAGGTGGAGCCCTTGGTGGAGCTGATGCGCTTGTCCTTGAAGAAGCTTTTCGGCTGGTCGGCATTCGCCGCGCGTACCACCAGGGTTTCCTTGGCGATGTAGTACGGGTCGCTGAACTGGATCTGTTCGGCGCGGGTCTTGGTGTAGGCCAGGTTGGCGAAGATCACGTCGACGCGGCCCATTTTCACTTCGGGAATCCGCGCTTCAACCGACAGCGGCTTGAGTTCCAGGGCCACGCCCATGGTCTTGGCCAGGGCCTTGCACAGGTCCACGTCCATGCCCACCAGCTCGCGGGTTTTCGGGTCCGGCGCGGAGAATGGCGGCACATCGGCGTAGACGCCGCAGCTCAGGGACTGCTTGGCCAGGATGTCGCTCAACTGGTCGGCCTGTGCGACGGAAATCGCCAGTGGCCCCAATGCCAGTGCGGTAAACAGATGCTTCATACCCATGGGAAATCTCCGGAAAGTTGGACCAGCAAAAATGGCAGAGGGAGCAAAGCCGCCGCAGCTCAATGGGCCCGCAGGTCGGCGATAAAACGTTGCGCTCGCGGGTGCGAAGGCTGGGTGAAGAACGCATCGGGGCTGCTCTTTTCCAGAATCTGCCCCGCGTCCATAAACCAGATGGTGTCGGCCACTTCACGGGCGAAGTTCATCTCGTGGGTCACGCACATCATGGTCATGCCGTCCTTGGCCAGGCCCTTCATCACGCTCAGCACTTCACCGACCATTTCCGGGTCGAGGGCACTGGTCGGCTCGTCGAACAGCATCACCGGCGGTTCCATCGCCAATGCCCGGGCAATCGCCACGCGCTGCTGTTGGCCGCCGGACAACTGCGCCGGGTAGGCACCGGCCTTATGGGCCAGGCCGACGCGGTCGAGCAATTCCATGGCCTTCTGTTTGGCAGCGGCGCCCTTGAGGTTGCGCAGCTTGTTCGGCGCCAGGGTGATGTTTTCCAGCACCGACAGGTGCGGGAACAGGTTGAAGCTCTGGAACACAAACCCCACGCGGCTGCGCAGGCGGTTGATCTGCGCGTCGGTGCCGTGCACGTCCTGCCCGTCGAACAGGATCTGGCCGGCCTGGATGTCTTCCAGGCGGTTGACCGTGCGGATCAGCGTCGACTTGCCAGAACCCGAGGGGCCGCACAGCACCACCACTTCACCGGGTTGCACCTCGGCGGTGATGTCGGTGAGCGCCTGGTACTCGCCGTACCATTTATTGATTTTCGAAAACATGATCATTGGATGCATGAGCGCAGCCCTCTTCAATTATCGGTGGTCAGCAACGGACCGCCCGCCACGGTTTGCCCGCCATCGCCCAGGCGCTTGCGGGCAATGCGTTGCTCCACCCAACCGGCCAGGCGGGTCAGGCCGAAACACAGCAGGTAGTAGATGATCGCCAGGATGAAAAACACCTGGAACGGCTTGGTCAGCAGCTGGTTGTTGACCTGGTTGGCGGCGAAGGTCACTTCCTGCACGTTGATCACGTAGCCCAGGGAGGTTTCCTTGATGATCGAGATGAACTGGCTGATCAGGCTCGGCAGCGCGTTATACAGCGCCTGGGGCAGGATCACCCAGACCGTGGTGCGCACATAGCCCAGGCCCAGGGCGCGGGACGCCTCGTACTGCCCGGCCGGCAGCGCCTGGATGCCGCCGCGAATGATTTCGCACAGGTAGGCGCTCTGGTAGATCACCAGGGTGCAGAGCATGGTCATGAAGCCGGTGATGTTATGGCCGATCAGCAACGGCACCAGGAAGTAGGTCCAGAAGATCACCATCAGCAACGGGATGCCACGCAGCACGTAGACCCACACTGTCGCGACCCAGTACAACCCCTTCCACGGCGACACCCGCGCCAAGGCCAGCAGCAGGCCGAACGGGAACGCCAGCAGCAACGCCAGCGCCGCCAGGATCAGGGTACTCGCCAGGCCACCCAGCGGGCCGTGGGGGTATTGGCCGATCAGGAACAGCGTCCAGTTCTGCTGCACGATTGAAAACATATCGAACATCGCGGTCTACCTCGCCAGGGCTTTGCTGAAGTGGCGGGCGAGCAATGCCCCGGCGCCCATCAGCAGCAGTGAAAACACCAGGTAGAACACCGTGGCCACCAGGTACGACTCAAAGGTGCGGAACGTGTAGTTCTCCACTTCGCGGCTGGCGTAGGTCAGCTCCATCACGCCGATCGCCATCGCCAGGCTGGTGTTCTTGAACAGCAGCACGGTGTGGTTGATCAGCGACGGCAGGCAGTTGCGTACGCCCTGGGGCAGGATCACGTAGCGCATCGAACGCACGTAGCCCAGGCCCAGGGCCCTGGACGCTTCGGTCTGCCCGGCGGGAATGGCGCGCAGGCCGCTGCGCATGTCTTCACAGAAATACGCAGCCTGGCACAGGCCCAGGGCGATCACCGAGAACAGGTATTCAGTGTTGTGGTTGGCCAGCCACAGTTGCGTGGACTCGCCAAGCAACGTCGGCACGCCGAAGTACCACAGCATCAGTTGCACCAGGGTCGGCACATTACGGTGGTACGACACATACCCCGCCACCAGGCGGTCGGCCAGCGTGTTACCGGTCAGGCGCACCGTGACCAGTGTCAGCGCCAGCAGCATCGCCAGCAGCCAGGCGAACAGCGCCAGCTGCAAGGTCATTTCGATGCCCTTGACGATCAGCTCGGCGTACTCGCCTTGCAGAATCGCGGCCAAATCGAAGTCTTGCTTCATGGTCAATCCCTATCGGCATTGGGCTAGGGCAGAAATCAAAATCACCCGGCGTGGCCGTGGCGGGATGCAGCGTTGACGGATCGATCCGTTCTTTTGATGGGGCTCGGATTCAGCCCTGGTAGTCCTGGGGCCGCGCGGTGGAAAGCCCGCCCGGCACCTGCAAGGTCGGGGTGATTTCCATGTGCCCGATGTTGACCGCAATCGGCGCGGCAATCGCGAAGGCGATGGCATTGGCGATGTCCTCAGCCTGGGGCAATTCAAAGCCCTCGACGAAGCGCTTGTAGGTTTCCTCGGAGTCACCGTGCACGTGGGCAAAGATGTCCGTGGCGACCCGGCCAGGGCAGATCTCGGTGACCCGCACGCGCTTGCCGAACGCATCGATGCGCAACTGGCGCGAAAGCATGCTCACGGCGGCCTTGGTCGCGTGGTAGGTGGAGTTGCCGCCAAAGTTGTAGGCCGCCGCGATCGAACTGATGTTGATGATGTGCCCGCAGTCGCGCTCGACCATGCCCGGCAGCGCCAGCCGTGCCAGGTGCAGCACGGCGCGCAGGTTGACGTCGATCAGCAGGTCGATGCCGTCGGCGTCGGCCTTGAGCAGGGAACCGGGTTTGTCGACGCCGGCGTTGTTGACCAGGATGTCGAAGGTGTTTTCGGCGAACAGTCTGGTCAGCCCGGCAAGGTCGGTGACATCGATGGCGTGGGCGATGCAGCCGGTCCTGGCCGCCAGTTCCTGCAACTTGTCGGCACTGCGAGCCAGGGCATGCACCTGCACGCCTTCCTGGCAAAGGCGCTCGACAACGGCGGCGCCGATGCCGGAGGAAGCCCCGGTGACCAGCGCGGTTTTGTAGTCGGAAAATGGCATGGGGTGGTCCTTGTGCTACGGGTTATGGTTCGACTCTATCCAGCCTTCGGGCGCTGGACCAAGACGCAATGGTTGTGTGGCGATAAGGCCTGCTTATGACGCGGCCAGCAGCTGGGAAATCGGCGTGATACGGCCGCCCAGTTGCTCGATTTCGGCGCGAATGGTGCGCGCCAGTTCGACCGCGCCGGGGGTATCGCCGTGCAGCAGGATCGAATGGGCCGGCACCCGCAGCACCTTGCCGCTGAGGGCGGTCACGGTGCCCTCCTCCAGCAACTGCCGCACCCGGCGCAGCACCGCTGCCGGCGCCTTGATCACCGAACCGTCGACCTTGCGCGGCACCAGCAGGCAATCGTCGTCATAGGCGCGGTCGGCGAGAAACGTGGTGGCGACGCGCAGGCCGCACTTCTCGGCAGCGCCTTCGATGGCGCGGCTGCTGGAGGAGCTGATGATCAGCGTCGGGTCAAACGCCGCCACCGCCCGCACCAACGGTTCCGCCAGCGCCGCATCGGCGGCGGCCATATTGCCCAGGGCGCCGTGGAAGCTCATGTGGGTCATGGGATGGCCGTTGACCGCCGCGATCCCCGCGAGCGCGCCGAGCTGGTAGATCACATGGGTGGCGAGTTCCTTGATCTCGATGTTCATCTGCCGACGGCCAAAGCCCATCAGGTCCGGGAAGCCCACATGCGCGCCCAGGTCGATGCCACCGGCCTTGGCCAGGCGCACCGTGTTGTCCATGATCAGCGGGTCGCCGGCATGGAAACCGCAGGCGACATTGGCCGATGAAATCAGGTGCATCAGCGCTTCATCCTCGCCCATGCGCCACGGGCCGAAGCCTTCGCCCAGGTCAGCGTTCAAATCAATCTTCATGCGGGGTACTCCACTCCGAGGAAGGCTTCGCCGTAGCCGACAGTGGTGCCGCACGGCACACGCACATCGACAACCCGCGCGGCGCGGGGCGCGCGCAAGGGCAACAACAACTCACCCACTTGCAGCAGCGCGACCAGTTGCCCGGCGCTGAGCTGATCGCCCACCGCCACGAACGGTTGATCGAGTTGGGGATGGGTCAGCAGCAAGCGCCCCAGGCCGGTGGTGCGCAGCACCTGGTCTTCAACCACGGCAACGGCAGGCGCCGCAACAGCAGCGGCCGAGGCACCGCGCTTGAGCGCCAGGTGCACCCCGGGGCGGCTCATTTCGGCACCGGCCAGGTGGTGCTCCTTGAGCCACAGCGCCAATTGGCGAATTTCCTCAAGGGTCATGCTTTCACTCCTTCGCGGTGCAGTTCCAACAGGCGGCTGACTTCACGCAGATACGCGCGATTGGTTTCCAGGGCCTCGACGGCCTCCAGGTAGCTGCACTCGATAAAGCGCACCTTACCGCCGATGGGCGCCTGGCCCAGGCGCCACAGGTCGGCCTCGATCACACTGCCGAACTTGGGGTAGCCGCCGCTGGGCTGGGCGTCACGCATCTGGATGATGGGCTGGCCGCCGTGGGGCACCTGGATCACCCCCGGCATGATGCCGTGGGAGCGAATTTCCATCGGGGCGATGGGCAGCAGCGGCTGGCCTTCCATGCGGTAGCCGTAGCGATTGCTCTGGGTGGTGATCTTCCATTCACCGGCCCAGAACGCCGCGCGGGAAGTTTCTTGGAAACGCTCGTATTCGGCGGCGGGCAACACGCGCATGGCAGGCACCCCATCGACCTGCAACGGCAGCGCCAGGCTTGGCGCCAACACCCCGACATCCAGCGGCAACGGGCTGATACCGGGACGCAGTGCCCCCAGCCGATCACCCTGTTGCAGGGCGCGGCCGTCGAGGCCGCCGAACTCGCCGCGCAATTGAGTGCTGCGCGAACCCAGCACCGACGGCACATCCACCCCGCCCGCCAAACACAGGTAGGCACGGCTGCCTGACGTCGGATAGCCCAGGCTCAAGACCTGGCCTTCACGGCCCTGGCACACCCAGTTCGGTGGCAAGGACTGGCCGTCCAGGGTGGCGTCGCAAGCGGCGCCGGTCACCGTAAAGGCACAGTCCTGCAACAGCCGCACGTCGAACGGGAACAGCGGTATTTCAATCGCGGCGGCGTCTTCGGGATTGCCCAGCAACAGGTTGCCCAGGTCCAGGGCCAGCTGGTCCATGGCGCCCGACGTGCCCACGCCGTAACCCAGGCTGCCGAAGCGACCGAAGTCCTGCACGGTGGCCAGGGCGGTGGCCGATAGAATCTCGATCATCGAATGATCCTCTCGATGCGCAAGCGCAGGAAATCACCCGGCCGCAAGATCGCGGGCGGGGTTTGGGCGGGGTCGAAAAACGCCATTTCAGTACGTCCGATGGTGTTCCAGCCGCTGGGGCCAGCCGAGGCGGACACCCCGGTCTGCACCCCGCCGATGGACACCGAGCCCGCGCCGATATTCAGCACCGGCACCTGGCGCCGTGGCGTGGCCAGGCGTGGGTCCATGCCGCCGAGGTAGCAATAACCGGGGTGGCTGCCCAGGGCATACACCGGGTACAGCGGTTCGCAGTGCAGGTTGGCAATGGTCTCGATATCCAGTCCGGTGTGGGCAATCACGTCCGCCATGTGCGGACCGAACTCACCGCCGTACACCACCGGCAATTCGACGATGCGCCCTTCCAGGGGCAGCGGCTGGCTCTGTTCCCAGGCCTCCAGCAGGCGCTGGCACAGGCCGTTCAGTTCACGCGGCGGCGTGAGGAAGGTGAGCATCAGGTTGTTCATACCGGGCACGGCTTCGTGGATCTCGGGCCATTCGCCGGCTTGCAGGGCCAGGCGCCAGATACGCTGCTGCGGGGCCAGGTCCAGTTCGCCCGGCGCCTCGAACAGCAAGGCGCTGGAGCCCAGCAGGCTGATGACAGGGGCGGTGTTCATGTCGGACTCCTTTGCTGCAACCAGCGCTCCAGGTGATGAATATCGACGCCGGCGGCGCAGAACGCCGGGTCATCCAGAATCTCGCGGTGCAACGAAATGTTGGTGCTGATGCCGTCCACAATCATCTCGCTCAGGGCCAGGCGCATGCGTGCCATGGCTTCTTCACGCGTGGCGCCGTGGGTGATGACCTTGGCCACCATCGAGTCGTAGTACGGCGGCACGCGGTAGCCGGTGGTGACATGGGAGTCGACCCGCACACCAAAGCCGCCGGGCACTTCCCAACGCTGGATCAGGCCGGGGGTCGGCATAAAGGTCAGCGGGTCCTCGGCGTTGATGCGGCACTCCAGGGAGTGGCCGTTCAGCTGCACGTCTTCCTGGCGCACGCTCAGCACTTCACCGCGGGCCATGCGCAGTTGCTGCTGGACGATGTCGATGCCGGTGGTCATCTCGGTAACCGGGTGCTCCACTTGCAGGCGCGTGTTCATCTCGATGAAGAAGAACTCGCCGTCCTCATACAGAAACTCGAAAGTGCCCACGCCGCGATAGCCGATGCGGCGGCAGGCCTCGGCGCAACGTTCGCCGACCGTGGCGATCAGCGCGGGATCGATGCCCGGCGCCGGCGCTTCTTCCAGGACTTTCTGGTGGCGGCGTTGCAGGGAACAGTCGCGGCAGCCGAGCCAGATCGCATGGCCATGGGCATCGCACAACACCTGGATTTCCACGTGCCGGGGGTGGCCGAGGAATTTCTCGATATAGAGCTCAGGGTTGCCGAACGCCAACCGCGCTTCTTCGCGGGTGAGGCCGATGGCAGCGAGCAAGTCGCCCTCTGCCTGTACCACGCGCATGCCGCGACCGCCGCCGCCACCGGCGGCCTTGACGATCACCGGGTAACCGATTTCGGCGGCGATGGCGAGGATGCTCGCATCGTCGCTCGGCATGCTCGAATCCGGCCCCGGCACGCACGGCACACCGGCTTCACGCATGGCGCGCTTGGCTGCCACCTTGTCGCCCATGGTGCGAATGCATGCGGCGCTCGGCCCGATAAAGGTCAACCCGGCCGCTTCGATGCGCTCGGCAAACCCGGCGTTTTCCGACAGGAACCCGTAACCGGGGTGGATCGCCTGGGCGCCACTGACCTTGGCGGCAAACAGCAGCGCGGTCTGGTTGAGGTAGCTCAGCCCCGGTGCGGCCGGGCCGATGCACAGCGACTCATCGGCGTTTTGCACATACTGCGCATGGCGGTCCGCTTCGGAGTGCACCGCCACGGTTTTGATCCCCAGGCCATGGCAGGCACGCTGAATGCGCAGGGCGATTTCGCCACGGTTGGCGATCAGCACTTTGTCGAACATTGAATTCACCTGAATAACGAATACGCGTGGGGGTCAATCGAGCCGGAACAAGGCTTGGCCCGCTTCGACTTCGACGCCGGCCTGGGCAAGAATCTCAACCAACTTGCCGGCAACCTTGGCCTTGACCGGGTGGAACATCTTCATCGCCTCGATCACCGCCACCGTCTGGCCGGCCTCGATGGCTTGGCCCACGGTGACAAACGGCGCCTCACCGACGGCGGGCGTCAGGTGCAAGACGCCATAGAGGCTGGCCTTGATCTCCACGGCGGCGCTGGCCACGGCGGTGGCGGGTGTTGGAGCTGAAGTCACGGTCGGTGCGGCGCTGGTGATCACCTGACCTGCCTGCTTGAACAGCCGCAGCGTGCTGTCGCCTTCGGTCAGGCTCAGTTCCAGCAGATCGGATTCGGCCAGCAAATCCATCAACCCCTTGATACGTGCTGAATCCATGTATGGCCCCTGCCTGTCGAGCGTGTCTTGAGTGGATGGGCCCAATCTACCGAGCCCCTCGAAAAGCGGCCAAGACGCTTTGGCTTTGGGGTGATAAGCCGACCTTATGACCGCTCAAATCAGGCTGCCACGCATCTTCGCCACCAGCTCCAGCAGGATCGCCTTGACCGCCTGGGCCGGCACCGACAACGGCAAATGCCCCGACAGGCACAGCGCCAGCGGCGCCTCCACCTCGGGTTCGACGATGCGGCACATGTGCACCGAAGTGGCCGCCACCATCACCCGCGCCGACGACTCCGGCAGGATGGTCGAGCCGAAATGGTCGGCCACGGCGGCGGTCAGCGTGGTCGAGGATTCAATTTCGGCCACCACCCGCGCACTCAGGCCAATGCGCAGGAAGGCTTCGTCCACCAGCCGGCGCATGACGTTGTAGGGACGCGGCAGCAGCATGTCCATGTCGGCCAGTTCGGCCAGGGGCACTTCTTCACGCGTGGCAATCGCCGGGTCGGCACTCACCAGGTACAGCGGCTCGCGCAACAGCGAGACAAAACTCAGGCCATGCACCTCGCGCCCGCCATACAGCACGGCCATGTCCATGCGGCCGTTCATGATCAGCTCGCTCAAGGTGGTACCGAAGTTTTCATTGAGGTACAGCAGGATGCCAGGGTGGCGCTCACGCACGGTGCGCAGCAGCGGCAATGACAACGCCGACGCCGCAGTGCCCGGCGCCAGCCCCACCGACACCTGCCCGGACAACGCCTGGCCGGTGGCATTGATATCGCTCTGGGCCTGCTCGCACTGACGCAAAATAATCTGCGCATGGGCATACAACACCTTGCCCGCCTCAGTCGGCGTGACGCCGCGCTTGGTGCGAATCAACAGCTGCTGTTGCAGCTCGGCTTCCAGGGTTGCCAGTTGTTGGCTCAACGCCGGTTGCGCCACATGCAGTACATCGGCGGCCTGGGTCATGCTGCCGATGTCGACCAGTTTCACGAAATACTTCAGGCGGCGCAGGTTCAAAATGGCGATGCTCATGTAATGGACAAGTGATGCCTTAAATGTGGGAGGGGGCTTGCTCCCGATGAGGCAGTGTCAGTTGATGCATCTGTGACTGACATACTGCTATCGGGAGCAAGCCCCCTCCCACATTTGGTTTTGCGTACACCTGGCAGGTTTGCAAAAGACAGGCCATCCGTATAACCAGCCATAAGGCTTTGCTATGGCTGTCCCTGATCTCCGATCCAAAGCACCCGCCCGGAGCAGCCAGGACTGGAGGCACCACAACAGTGCAACCCCAGCCATAAGCACTGCCTATCAAACCAGAACGAACTCATCTTATGGCGCCCTTCCCCGCGCCTCGTACTGTGGCCCCTGTCAACGCCATCAACGAGGAACGCCCGTGACTGCCTCCCGCATCGCCGCCCGTGTGCAACGCATCAAACCATCGCCCAGCAGCGCCGCGTCCGACCGCGCCAACGAGCTGCGTCGCCAGGGCCAGTCCATCATCAACCTGGTGGTGGGCGAGCCGGATTTCGATACGCCACCTAACATTCGCCAGGCCGCCAGTGCCGCCATCGAGCGCGGTGAAACCCGCTACACCCAGAACGCCGGTACCCCGGAGCTGCGCCAGGCCATCGTCGACAAGCTGGCACGGGAAAACGCCCTGATCTACACCGCCCAGCAAGTGCTGGTGACCAGCGGCGCCAAAAGTGCGATCTTCAACGCCTTCGCCGCCACCCTCGGCGCCGGCGATGAGGTGCTGATCCCGGCGCCATACTGGGTGTCGTACCCGGACATGGTGCTGGCCTGCGAAGGCGAGCCCGTGACCCTCGCCTGCCCTGAACACAACGGCTTCAAGCTGACCCCAGGCCAGCTGCGCGCGGCGATCACCCCGCGTACCCGCTGGCTGCTGCTCAACTCCCCCAGCAACCCCACCGGCGCCAGCTACAGCCACAGCGAATTGCGCGCCCTGGCCGATGTGCTGCTGGACTATCCCCATGTGCTGCTGATGACCGATGACATCTACGAGCACATCCGTTTCGACGGCCTGGACAACCCGCATATCCTCGCCATCGAGCCGGCCTTGAGCGAGCGCAGCCTGGTGGTCAACGGCGTGTCCAAGACCTACGCCATGACCGGCTGGCGCATCGGTTACGCCGCAGGCCCCACCGACCTGATCGGCGCCATGGCCACCCTGCAATCGCAGTCCACCAGCAATGCCTGCTCGATCAGCCAGGCGGCGGCGGTGGAAGCGCTCAACGGCGACCAGAGCTTCGTCAAGCAAAGCGTGTTGGTCTACCAGCAACGCCGCGACCGCTGCCTGGAGCTGCTCAATGCCATTCCCGGCCTCAGTTGCCGCAAGCCCGATGGTGCGTTCTACCTGTATGTGAATTGCGCTGGCCTGCTGGGTAAAACCACGCCCGAGGACAAGGTGCTGCACACCGACAGCGACGTCGTGATGTACCTGCTGGAAAGCCAGGGCGTGGCGGTGGTAGCCGGCACGGCGTATGGCCTGGCGCCGTTTTTCCGTATGTCGATCGCCACCGCGATCGCTACTCTCGACCAGGGCTGTGCACGCATCGCCACCGCCGTCACCGCGTTGCGCTGAGGGCCGACCATGACCGTGGCAGCCCACCCGCCCTTGAGTTTCCAGCAAGCCTTGCTGGCCATGCTCGGCATCTCCCTGGTGCTGATGCTCTCGGCACTCGACCAGACGGTGATCGGCAACGCCTTGCCAAGCATCGTCGCCGAACTCGATGGCTTTGAACTCTACGCGTGGGCGGCCACCGGTTACCTGTTGGCGTCCATCGTCACCATTCCGATTTTCGGGAGGCTGGGGGATTACTACGGGCGCAAGCCGTTCGTGCTCGCCGCCACGTTGATTTTCACCCTGGCCTCCCTGGCCTGCGCCGTGGCCGATGACATGCGGGTGCTGGTGATCGGCCGCGCCTTGCAAGGCGTGGGCGGCGGCATGCTGATCGGCACCGCGTTCGCCTGCATTCCCGAACTGTTTCCCGATACCCGTCAACGCCTGCGCTGGCAAATGCTCTTGAGTGCGCTGTTCAGCGTGGTCAATGCCATCGGCCCGGGCCTGGGGGGTTACCTGACCGGCGCCTTTGGCTGGCGCTCGGTGTTCTACCTCAACCTGCCCCTGGGGTGCCTGGCGCTGTTGATCGCCTGGCGCTTCCTGCCCTGGTACCGCCCGCAGCAACGCAACGGCATTCGCCTGGACTGGCCCGGCGCGCTGCTGATCGCCACAGCCCTGGGCAGCCTGCAATTGTTTGTGGAATGGCTGGGGCATTCGAGCCTGGCGTTGAGCGCCGCCCTGGGCCTGGGCTGTATTGCCGCGATCATCGCGCTGTGGCACTGGGAGCGGCGTTGCCCGCATGCGCTGTTGCCGGCGGCGTTATTCAGCTTGCCGAGCCTGCGATTGTTGTTCGTGCTGTCGGTGGCGGCCGGCGCGATCATGTTTTCGCTGTTGTTCTACCTGCCGCTGTTGCTGCAAGGCGCCTACGGCTACTCGCCCCAGGACGCCGGCCTGCTGATCACGCCGCTGGCGTTGAGCATCACCTTGGGGGCCATCGTCAACAGCCGCATCGTGACCCGTTTGCGCAACCCCAACCATTTGCCGCTGGCGGGCTTTGTCGCGCTGCTGCTGGCGTGCCTGGGCCTGGCCGTGGTCGGGCGCGGGGCCGAGTTCAACCTGTTGCTCGGTTTGATCCTGCTGGCCGGCCTGGGGCTGGGATTTATCCTGCTCAACCTCACGGTCTTCACCCAGACCCTGGCCGAACGGCAGTTCCTGGGGATTGCCACGGCACTGACCCAGTCCCTGCGCCTGGTCGGCGGGCTGCTCGGCACCGCGGGCATGGGGGTGCTGGTCAACCTGCTGTACAGCGCCAATGTGCAGCGGGTGTTTCTCGCCGCGAATCACGCCGAGGGCATTGCCGTGTACGCCGATCCGCAAACGCTGTTGCATGCCAGCCTCGACGCCTCGCCGTGGCTGAACCTGGCCCGGGATGCCCTGGCGCAGTCCGTTGGCGTAGGCCTGTTGCTGTGCGCCGGGATCGGCGTGCTGGCGCTGTTCATCCTGTACCGCTTGCCGCCGGTGCGACTGCATGTCGTGCCGGCCACCGTCGCTCCTGAAAAACCTGCTCCTGAAAACAAATAGAAAACCTTCACTGCCGCTTTTGACTGCCCTCAAAAAAACCAAACACACATGGGGATGACACCGATGGAGCTTTTCAATCGCGCACCGACAGTACTCGCCGGCCTTTGTGGCCTGCTGATCGCCCAACAGGGCTACGCCGCCGGCCTGGTGGAAGACAGCAAGCTCAACGTGCTGGCCCGCAACTTCTTCAGTAACGCCGACAACCGCAGCGGCGCGGCCGACCCCAACTACACCCAGGAATGGGGCCAGGGCTTTATCGCCAACTTCGAGTCGGGTTTCACCCAGGGCACGGTGGGCTTCGGCATCGACGCCATCGGTATGTTCGGTGTGCGCCTGGACTCCGGCAAGGGCCGTCACTACAACCCGCAAAGCACCGCATTCAACGGCAACGTGTTCCCCACCGATCACGATGGTCGCGCGGTGGACGAGTTCGGCAGCCTGGGCCTGACCGCCAAGGCACGCTTTGCCCGGACCGAGCTGAAATACGGGACCCTGGTGCCCATGCTGCCGGTGGTGATGTCCACCGACCGCATGCTGCAACAGACCTTCAACGGCGGGCAGGTACAGTCCAAGGACCTGGACCATTTCACCTTCACCCTCGGCCAGTTGGAACACGTGAAAGGCCGTGGTTCGAGCAACCAGATGGGCATGTCGATCCCGGGCGCCAACAACGCGGTCAGCGGTGAGTTCGTCAACAAGTTCTACTACGGCGGGGTCGACTACAAACCCACCAAAGACCTGACATTGCAGTACTACTACGGCAACCTGCAGGACTTCTATAAGCAGAACTTCCTGGGCCTCAAGTACGACTGGCAGATCGGCCCGGGCACCCTGCGCACCGACCTGCGCCACTTCGACAACCGCTCCGACGGTGCCAACGGCAACGACCCGGCGTTCTACACCTTCGGCTACTACGGCGACGGCGTGACCAAGGGCAAGGTCGACAGCCGCCTGAGCAGCGCCCTGTTCAGCTACCTGGTCAACGGCCATACGATTGCCGCCGGCCTGCAACAGGTCAGCGGCGACAGCGATGCGGTGTGGCTGAACCAGGGTGACGGTTCCACGGCCTACTTCATGACCGAGTCGATGATCGGCAAATTCCAGCGCGCCGGGGAAACCACCTGGCAGGTGCGTTACGGCTATGACTTCGCCACGGTCGGCGTGCCAGGCCTGAGCTTTATGGGCATGTACGAAAGTGGCTCGAACATCCGCACGCCAACGGGTGACAAGAGCGAGTGGGAACGCAACCTGACCGTGAGCTATGTGTTCCAGCAAGGCCCGCTGAAGAACCTGAGCATCGCCTTGCGCCATGCCTCATTGCGCACCGAAGTGACCACCCAGCGTGACAGCGATGAGCATCGGGTGATCATCAGTTACCCGTTGAGCATCTTGTAAGCCGATCAAATGTGGGAGGGGGCCTGCCCCCTCCCACAGTTTGACTGGCGTTATGGCTGGCTGATGTGTTCCAGGGTGTAGCGCAGCGATGCCGGCAACATCGAGCTGGCGATGAGGCCGATGCTAGATGATAAGTTTCACAATCACGTCAATTTCGCATCCGGCAAAAGTTTCGCAATGTGGTGAATCCACGCCGGATTAGGCTAAGGTGCCGCCCACGCGCCCTTTCCCTGCGAGACCTCTGCATGCGACCCCTGATCTTCGCCAGCCTGTGCCTGCTGGCAGGCTGCCAACAAACGCCGCCGGCCAACGACCAGCTCGACGCCGTACTCTGGACCCAGACCTCCATCGAACACGAGTTGATCTATCGCCAGGTCTTCGCCCATGCCACCCGCCAGCTCGACGTGGCGCTGGCCGATCCCAGCTGGGACGCGCTGCCCTTCCCGCCCCGCAACCTGAGCGGCCTGCCGCCGGCGGTGGTGGTGGATATTGACGAAACCCTGCTGGACAACGTGCCGCTCAATGCCCGCGACGTCATCAATAACCAAGTGTATGGCTACGACCGCTGGAACACCTGGGTCGACCAGGCCAAGGCCCAGGCCCTCCCCGGTGCCGTGGCGTTCCTGCAAGCGGCGCAACAAAAAGGCATCACGGTTTACTACCTGACCAACCGCGAGCACAGCCAGGTCGCGGCCACGGTGGCCAACCTGCGCCTGCGCGGTTTTCCGGTGGAGAGCCATCAACAGGTGCTCGCCGCCAGCACGCCTACCGGGCACTGCGAAAGCGCCGGCTACGGCAAGAACTGCCGCCGCCAATGGGTCGCCAGCCAGGCTCGCGTGCTATTGATGGCCGGTGATTCCCTGGGGGATTTCGTCCAGGCCGAACGCAACACCCTCGAGGCCCAGCGCAAGGCCGTCGAACCCTATGTGAACTGGCTCGGGCAGCGCTGGTTTTTGCTGCCCAACCCGACTTACGGCAACTGGTACAGCGCGCCCTATGGGGACGATGAAAAGCTGCCGTTCGCGCAGAAACGCCAGCTCAAGCAGCAGGCGTTGCAGTTGCAGGAATAACGCCGGCCTAGTGCAAGCGCCCGCCCAACGGGTACTCGACCGCCAGGCGGATCTGGTTGGCATCCAGCTCCGCCTGGGCCGCATTGCCCCGGTGCACGGCATGGCGCAGGGTAAAGGCGAGATTTTTCGCGGCCCCGGACTGCACCACGTAGCGTGCTTGCAGGTCGCGTTCCCAGTGTTTGCCCCCATCACCGTAGCCGAGCCATTGGTAGCCACCGCCAGGATCCATGTGGCGGCCGTCGATGCCACTGCCGCGTACATACAACGCCGCCAGGCTCAGGCCGGGCATGCCATGGGCCGCCAGGTCCAGGTCATAGCGCGCCTGCCACGAGGCCTCCCGTGGGGCGTTGAAGTCGGACAACGCCACGGCGTTGCTCAGGTAAATCGCCCCGCGCGTCACGTAGTCGAACGGCGTGTCGCCACTGACTTTCTGATACCCCACGCCCACACTGTGGGCACCGAACCGATAGGTCGAGAGCAGGCTCCAGGTGGTGTTATCGATGCGCCCCGACAACGCCTTGCCAGTGTCCTGGGTGCGATACAGGTTCAGGTCAACGGTCAGTGCCTGGCCGGGAAACAGCGGCCGGGTGTAGACCGCCCCCAGGTAATGCTGGCGCCAGGTGTCTTCATAGACAGCACTGAACACGCTGGCGCTCAGCCCCTTGATTGCCGTATTGCGCACGCCCACCAAGTCAAAGCGGTCGCCTTGCCTGCCGTTGGAATAGTTGACGACAAACCCTCGGTCATGGCTGCTGGCGTTGCGGTCGGTGCTCTCATTGAAGTGCCCCGCGAACAGGGTGGTGGCCGGCAACTCGCGGCTGGTCAACCACCATCCCGTCGCGGTTTCGGGCAGCAAGCGGCTGTCGGACGAGGCAAACACCGGGGTTTTCACCCGCTGCTCGCCGTAGCGCAATTCGGTGGAGGAAACGCGTAGTTTGGCAACTGCGCCACCGCGGCTGAACTGCTCCTTGGGGTGGCCGTCATTGTCCACCGCCAATAGCCGTGCCTTCCCGGCGCGCCCACCGCCACTGTCCAGTTGCCAGGCGGAATAAACGTGCGCATCCAGGCCAAAACCCAGGGTACCGGTGGTGAAACCCGAGGCGTAGTCAGCCATCAGGCCATAGGCCCATTCTTCCGCCAGGTCGCTGCGCTGGGATCGCGGTTTGTAGGCGTTGCGTGCGCCGTTGCTGAGGGCGCCATGCTGGTAGTCGCGGCGGTCGTAGACACTGCGGTTGAGCAGGTTCCACTGGCTGTCCTCGATAAAGCCTTTGGCGGTGTCTTGTTCGGCGGCGAAGGCGAGCAGGCTCTGCCCTCCCAATGCCAATAGCAGGGTGCGGGTCGATAGCATCTTCACGGTTTGACTCCAGAACGTGTCAGGCAAAGGTGTTCCGCAGGACGCAGAACACCGTTGGTTCCGTCAGAGGTATTTGAGAATCGCGATGTCGCGACGACGCTGTTTGAGGTCGGCGAACCAGCGTGTCGGGAAGAACAGCAACACCCCGAGTATCACGCTCCACAACCACACCATCGGCAGGTCGTCAAAACCGTAGTAGGTGCCTTGGTTGGCGCCCCAGATCGCCAGCGCGACCAGGTACATGGCCTTGAGCACGTACAGGTGCAGCAAGTAGAAAAACATCGGCGCCCCACCGTAGATCGCCAGGGTCGCAGTGGCCCAGCGGGCCTGCCACTTCTCGAACAGCGCCAACAGCAGCAGCGACAGGCCCAGGGTGGGCATCAGGAACATCAGCGACGGCGGGTATTTCTTCGCGCTCATGAAGCTCATGAAGGTGCGCAGCGCATCACCGGTCTGCACCCAGGGTTTCTCGCCATACACATTGAGGTAGCGGATAAACACGAACGCGACCAGCAGGCCTGCACCCAGCTTGACCAGGCGCGAGATACGCTCCGCCGACGGCATTGCCTTGCCAAACCACGGGCCGATGCCCCAGCCCAGCAGGATCACACCGATCCACGGCAATATCGGATACGTCGTGCGGGCGCGGGTGAATTCGGTAATGTCGATAAACACCCGCTGATGCAGGATCGACCAGGGCACGAAGAACGGCGACTCCGGCCCGACGCTCACGCCGTCGAGCAGGTTATGCCCAGCGACAATCGCCACCCCCAGCACGATCAGCCAGGCGCGTTTGAGGTGCAGCAAACCGGCGAGCACGATCATGCACAGGCCGATACACCAGATCACTTGCAGCCACAACGTCTTGGGTGGGAATTCGGCATTCCAGGCAAAGCACACGAAGGTGATTTCCAGGAACACCAGGAACAGCCCGCGCTTGAGCAAAAACACCGAGGTCTCGCGGGCGCTGTGTTTCTGGTTGTAGAGCCAGGCCGACAAGCCCGTCAGGAAGATAAACGCCGGGGCGCAGATCTCGCTGAGCATACGGGTGAAATACAGGTCCGGGGTGACACTCAAGGCGTCGATCGGGTCGGTGACCTGCCGGTGCAGCAAGAAGGTTTCGCGCACATGGTCGATGAGCATCAACAGCATCACAAAACCACGCAGCGCATCGATAGCCAGCATGCGCGTGGCCGCCGTGACGTTCGTGCGGGCAAGCGTCGGCGCAACAGTGCCCGCCTGACCGGCCAATCCTGAAGAAAGGGTCATATCAATCACTCATGAAGGAGGCAATGAATCAGGCAGACTTTTTCAGCCTGGCGACTTCCGATGCCGGCAGTTGCGACGGCGCGCGAGGTAACGCCGCCTGGCCTTGCTGGCGGTGGAACGACAACGTCGAACTGAAGCGTTTGACGTCAAACCGCTCGGGCTTGCCCGCCGGATCAAGACGCTCCCCAGGGCTGTTGTCCTGGTACTCGACGGCCACCACGTAAGTGCCCTGCCAGGGCAGCTCGAAGCTGACGTTGCCGGCGGCATCGCTGCGCTGCTTGAAGACTTCACCGGAGGCGGTTTCCAGCACGACCTCCTGGCCCGTCAGCGGCTTGCCCGCGTAGAACACCCGGAACTGCGCACGGCCCGCCTCGGCAACGCCGGTGGGGACGATATCCAGGGTCAGCTCCGGGCTACGGGCCCGCAGGTCACCGACCCAACGCGTGGCCGGGGTCCAGGCGGCTTTCAAGGTCTTGGCGCCTTCATGCACATCGAACATCGGATAGTGCATGTCTTGCGCCAGCAGCGAATCCTCTTGCCCGGGCTGCTCCGCCAGCAGGAACGCCTGGCGCTGCAGGCTCAGCTGCAGCGGTGCCGACCGGTCGGCCATCGACCAGGCCCGCAGCTGCCTGAACCGGTCCATGCCCCCCGGGGTCACCTCCAGAACATTCTTGTCATACTCCCCGTAGTACAAGGCCAATGGCTGGCCGGGAAGTTGTTCGTACCAAATCTGATGCGCCTCGCTGGCGGTCGCCAGCATGAACGCCCCATAACCCAACAGTGCTTTTGCGTTGCTCATTCGCATTTTTTTCGCTCCGATTGGTGGTGTTCAACCCAAGGCTGTCGCGGCTGGAAAACACCGCACAACCCTGCGCTCCCTCACTCTGCGAGCATTACAGCGCAGGCCCTTTTGCGTTTTTCGCCGAATTGCACCCACGGATCGGTGCAGACCACTGTTTAAGGGCCCGAAAAAGTGTTTTATGCGGGTTGCGTCGAGATAAGGCGTTTAGCCAAGACTACGAGGGGGAGTGTCCAATTGAGGTGCAAAAGCAGTGAGCTTTGATCGTTCCCACGCCCTGCGCAAAGCTGTGTACCTGATGTACCGAGGTGCCTGCATCGCAGGCCAGCTCCCACATCTGAACCGGTTCCCCCCATAAAGCGGGGTCAGCTGACAGACCGTCATTGGGGCATAGCTATCTACAACGTCGTAGCCGCCAACAGTAACCACGATGCGAAGCGAGCCGCCCTTGATCTTGATCTTGCTTTTGATCTTGATCTTGATCTCAGGCGCCCCGTTAAACCACGCTGGCCGGAATTCGATAGTGATTTGGGGGGTAAACCGGCAGGGATGCCGGTTTAGCCGCCCCGCGCCATGGATGGCGCGTGGCGGCGGCCCCCCAAATCACTGTCGGATTACGGGCACACCGAGCCTGGGCGAGGTGCCGAGTGGTGGGGCGAAGGCCTTTTGCTTACTTTTGGGCCTCTCCAAAAGTGAGTCGCTGTAAGAGCGAAACCATAAGTGGCCGTGACCGCAGCAACGGATATGTACTCATTCCACGCCAACATCCTGGTCGGCTGTCAGGCCGCCATCAGGGGCAAGCCCCCTCCCACAGGAAAGCGAGCGTGTGTCAGTGCCGCAGCAACTTGCGCAACGGCACACCATCCTTGAGCACCGGTGACTTGATCACGATGTAGCTGAAGTACTTGGAGATGCCAATGTTCTTATCCAACAGGCTCTCGACCACTTCCTGGTAGTGCTGGATGCTGCGAGTCATGAAACGCACCAGATAGTCGTAGCCACCGCTGATCAAGTGGCACTCAAGTACCTCGTCCACCAGGCGGATATTCGATTCGAACTTGGCGAAGTCTTCGCGTTTATGGTCGCTGAGGGTGATCTCGGTAAACACCGTCACCGAGTCGGTGATCTTGGCCAGGTTCAAGTGCGCCTTGTAGCTGGAAATATACCCGGCCGACTCCAGCCGCTTGACCCGTTGCAGGCAGGGGCTGGCGGACAGGCCCACGGCGTCGGCGAGGCTGACATTGGTCATCCGCCCGTCTTTTTGCAGTTCAACCAGAATACTGATGTCGATCCGGTCCAGCTTGACTTGCCCTTCCATCACGTACCTCTTGACTGCCGTTTGTAAGACAATCTTCTAGCAAAATCAGCGCCGTAAAGACAGCTGATGCTGCGCCACCAGATCCGCCATGCTGTTGATGCAGTACTCCGCCGCACAAGGCGAAGGCTGCCGTGCCCGGTGGCGGCCGATCAAACAGCGGTCCAGCGCCCCGTGTGCGCCGACCGCCGGTCGCGTCACATGCAGCACCGGTTGCAGCTGCGCGCCTCGGTCCGTGAGCCATTGCGGGTCTTCGGCCAGGGAAATGAAATCTTCCGGTGCAATCCCCAATCGCTCGCACAACACCCCGCGGTCCTCGGCATCACGGTCGCCACGCACCAGCAAACGGTAGAACTTGCGCAGGTACAGCATGGCCCCCGGCGCATCCTCGAACAACGACCAATTGCCCGCCGAACGCGCAAAGCTCATGCCCTCCTCCCAACTGGCGTGCAGCCCCCAACTTTCGGCCAGTTGGCGATGGGCAAAACACAACACGCCACTGAAGCCCAGCTCGGCGAAACGCGGGTAGAGCCTGGCAACCTGCGTGTTGAATTCGGCCAGCACCTGATCCTTGGCCGGCTGCCCGCCACGGCTGTCGAGCAGCGGCTGCAACGCCGCCCACACCCCTGAATCGCGATCCACCAGCACTTCATCGCAATCGATCAGCAACGCTCGATAATCTGTCAGTCCCATGTGGGGTCAAGCCTCCAATGCCGCAGTTGGCCCGTAGCGGGCACAGCCTCAGTTCAAGACCCGTGCCAAGGCGCCGTCGAGGATTTCCAGCGCTTCGTCGACCTGGGCTTCGCTGGTCACCAGCGGCGCGAGGAAGCGCAGCACATTGCGATGCACCCCGCACTTGATCACCAGCAAACCACCGGCCCGGGCTGCATCGATCAGGCGTTGGTTGAGGTCGGCATCCGGGGTGCGGGCCGGGTCATCCTTGATCAACTCCATCGCCAACATAAAGCCGGTGCCGCGCACATCGCCGATGCGCGAGCAGCGCGCCTGCAAATCGAGCAACCCCTGGCGCAGGCGCTCGCCCAGTACTTGGCTGCGCGCCAGCAACTGCTCCTGCTCGAACGCATCGATCACCGCCAACGCCGCCGCACAGGCCAGCGCATTACCACCGTAGGTGCCGCCCAGACCGCCGGGCAGCGGTGCATCCATGATGTGCGCCTTGCCGACCACGCCGGACAACGGCAAGCCGCCGGCCAGGCTCTTGGCCACGGTGACCAGGTCGGGCTGGATACCCGCGTGCTGGAAACCGAACCAGGTGCCGGTGCGACCGAAGCCGGTCTGGATCTCGTCGAGGATCAACACGATGCCATGCTTGTCGGCCAACGCCCGCAGCGCCTGGAGAAACTCAGGGGGCGCAGTGAGGAAACCGCCATCGCCCTGCACCGGTTCGATGATGATCGCAGCCACCCGCTCCGGCGCTACCTGGGTCGCCAGCAACTCATCCAGGGCCTTGAGCGCGATGTCGCTGGTCACGCCGCGATAAGCGTTCGGGTAAGGGGTATGGAACACCTCCGGCGCAAACGGCCCGAAGTTCTGCTTGTAGGGCTGGCTCATGCCGGTGAGCGTGGTGCCCAGCAATGTGCGCCCGTGGAAACCGCCACGGAAGGCGATGACCGCCGAGCGATTGGTATGGGCGCGGGCGATCTTCACCGCATTTTCCACCGCCTCGGCGCCGGAGGTGAAAAACGCCGCTTTATAGGCTTCCTGGCCGCCGATCATTTCACACAGGCGCTGGGCCAGGTCGAGGTAAGGCTGGTAGGCCACCACCTGGAAGCAGGCATGGGAAACCTTCTGCAACTGGGCCTGCACGGCGGCGACCACCTTGGGGTGGTTATGGCCGATGTTGAGCACGCCGATACCGCCGACGAAGTCCAGGTAACGCTTGCCATCCACGTCCCACAATTCGGCGCCCTGGGCGCGGTCGATCACCAGCGGGTGCGCGGTCACCAGGCCACGGGGCACGAACTGCTCGCGCTGACGGAGCAAATGAGGGGTTTCGTCGACTTTGCTATTCATGGCATTTCCCATCGTGAGTCCGGCAACCGGAAGGTGGTTGCGATGCAGTCCAGAGTACGGCCTGCGGGCAACCAACTACGCCGAACTTGCCCCGTGAGAAATTCGGATCAACTGTTTTCGCCCCGCGTTTCAACAGATCCTGCGCCGGGCTTTGGGCGATGATGATGCTTCCGTTTATCCAGCAGGAAATGCCCATGGCCTTGCTCTACAAAGCTGACCCGGTGCGCGGCCGACACTGGCAGGCACTGTTCGCCCAACACGCGCCGGATATCGAGTGGCGCACCTGGCCCGACCTCGGCAACCCCGCCGAGGTCGACTACCTGGCCGCCTGGCAGGCACCGGAAGATCTGGCCCGCGTGCTGCCCAACCTGAAGGTGTTGTTCGCCTTGTCGGCCGGTGTCGATCAGTTGGACCTTGATCGCCTGCCTGCGGGCCTGCCGGTGGTGCGCCTGCTGGACCCGGGCATCACCCGCGGCATGTGCGAGTACGCCAGTTGGGCGGTGCTGAGTCTGCACCGCGACATGCTGCGCTATCGCCAGCAGCAGGTGGCGCGCTGTTGGCAGGCGCACCTGTTGCAGCCAGCTGCGAACCGGCGTGTGGGCGTGATGGGGTTGGGTGCCCAGGCCCAGCAGATCCTGGCGACCTTGGCACCCCTGGGCTTTGCCCTGTCCGGCTGGGCGCGCAGTGCGCACCAGGTGCCGGGGGTGGAGTGTTATGCGGGGGAAGCGCAACTCCCGGCGTTTCTTAGCCAGTGCGATATTTTGCTGTGCGTGTTGCCGTTGACGGAGCAGACCCAGGGGATCCTGGACCGGCGCTTGTTTGCGCAACTGCCACGGGGGGCGGGGTTGGTGAATATGGGCCGTGGGGGGCACCTGGTTGAAGAGGATTTGCTCGAGGCGCTGGAGAGTGGGCAGTTGAGTGGGGCGGTGCTGGATGTGCTGCGGGAAGAGCCGGCGGCACCGGAGCATCCGTTCTGGGGGCATCCGCAGGTGTTGTTGACGCCGCATATTGCGGCGATGACGCAGCCGGAGAGTGCGTTTGCGGTGTTGTTGGAGAATATTCGGCGATTTGAGCGGGGGGAGGAGATGGTGGGTGAGGTGGATCGGTTGCGGGGGTATTGAGTACCTATTCGGTTCCAAGGCCGTCGGTTCCAAGGCCGCAAGAGCAGGCCAAGGTTTACCTGATGTATGCAGATCAAATTGTGGGAGGGGGCTTGCTCCCGATGGCGGTGGGTCAGTACCAGATGCATCCACTGACACCGCCTCATCGGGAGCAAGCCCCCTCCCACATTTTTAACCCAGTACATCAGGCAGAACGCCGGTCGGCTATAAGGCCGCCGCGCTTTGATCAATTCGTCTCAGTCAACCGCGTCGCAATTGCCAATCCCACATCCTGAGTCGATCCCCGGCCCCCCAAATCCGGCGTCACCACCCCTTCTGCAATCACCGCCTCAATCGCCCGCAATATCCCATCATGCGCGTCCCGATAACGC
Organism: Pseudomonas sp. JV449; assembly: GCF_032424295.1. Taxonomy (NCBI): domain Bacteria; kingdom Pseudomonadati; phylum Pseudomonadota; class Gammaproteobacteria; order Pseudomonadales; family Pseudomonadaceae; genus Pseudomonas; species Pseudomonas sp. JV449. The sequence continues at coordinate 476,907 of NZ_VYKD01000019.1, forward strand.
CCTTCCCCATTGCCCAAAAAGTCCAGCATCAATGCCCCCGACCAGATCATCGCAATCGGATTGGCAATGTTCTGCCCATAGATATCCGGCGCAGATCCATGCACCGGCTCGAACAACGACGGAAACCGCCGCTCCGGATCCAGGTTCGCCGACGGCGCTATCCCGATGGTCCCCGCACACGCCGGCCCCAGGTCCGACAGGATGTCGCCGAACAGATTCGAGGCCACCACCACATCAAAGCGGTCCGGCTGCAACACAAACCGCGCACACAGGATGTCGATGTGCTGCTTGTCCCACGTCACCTCGGGATAGTTCGCCGCCATCAATGCCGTGCGTTCATCCCAGTAAGGCATGCTGATGGAAATCCCATTGGACTTGGTCGCCGCCGTCAGCTTCTTGCGCGGACGAGTCTGGGCCAGGTCGAAGGCGAACTTGAGAATGCGATCAACCCCACGTCGAGTGAACACCGATTCCTGCAGCACGAACTCATGCTCGGTGCCTTCAAACATCTTGCCGCCCACCGAGGAGTATTCGCCCTCGGTGTTTTCGCGGATCACCACAAAGTCGATGTCCCCCGGCGCGCGCCCGGCCAGAGGGCAAGGCACGCCGGGGAACAGCCGCACCGGGCGGATGTTCACGTACTGGTCGAAGTCGCGGCGGAACTTGAGCAGCGAGCCCCACAGGGAAATATGGTCCGGGACTTTGTCCGGCCAGCCCACGGCGCCGAAGTAGATCGCGTCAAAGCCCTTGAGCTGCTCGAACCAGTCCTCGGGCATCATCTGCCCGTGTTCCAGGTAGTAATCGCAGTGGGCCCAGTCGAGCACTTCGATGCTCAGGTCCAGGTCCCAGATCCTGGCGGCCTGCTCCAGTACCCGCAGCCCTTCGGGCAGGACTTCCTTGCCGATGCCATCGCCGGCAATCGCGGCGATTCTGAATGCCTTGCTCATGGTGTGTGCCTCGCAAAAATTCAGTTCAAGCCGCCGATATGGAAGGCTTTGACTTCAAGGTATTCGTCCAGGCCGTACTTGCTGCCTTCGCGCCCCAGGCCCGATTGCTTGATGCCGCCGAACGGCGCGACTTCCATCGAGATGATCCCCGTGTTGAGCCCGACCATGCCGAACTCCAGGGCCTCGCCAAAGCGCCACGAACGCTGCAGGTCCTGGGTGAAATAGTAGGCGCCCAGGCCGTACGGGGTGGCGTTGGCCAGGGCGAGGGCCTGGGCTTCGTCGGTAAAGCGCATCAGCGGTGCCACCGGGCCGAAGGTTTCTTCATTGGCCAGCAACATCCCGGCGAGGGTATCGCCAAGTACCGTGGGCTGCACAAACTGGCTGTCACCGCTGGGGACGGCGCCGCACAGCAACTGGGCGCCCTGGCTCAGGGCGTCGTCGATATGCCGCGCGACTTTGCTCACCGCTGCGGGGTTGATCAGCGGGCCGATGGTCACGCCGTCGTCCAGGCCGTTGCCGACCTTGAGCTTGCCCACCTCCTCCACCAGTCGCGCCGCGAAACGCGCATAGATACCCTCCTGCACCAGGATGCGGTTAGCGCACACGCAGGTTTGCCCGGCGTTGCGAAACTTGCTGAGCATTACCCCGGCCACCGCCTGTTCAAGGTCGGCGTCATCGAACACGATAAACGGCGCATTGCCGCCCAGTTCCAGGCTCAAGCGCTTGATGTGCTCGGCACTCTGGCGCATCAACAGGCGGCCGACGGCGGTGGAGCCGGTAAAGGAAATCTTGCGCACCGCCGGGTTGCCGGTCAGCTCTTCGCCAATGCCGGCGGGTAAGCCGGTGATCACATTGAACACCCCGGCCGGAATGCCGACGCGCTCGGCCAGCACCGCCAGGGCCAGGGCCGACAGCGGCGTGAGGTCCGAGGGTTTGACGATGATCGGGCAACCGGCGGCCAGCGCCGGCGCGCATTTGCGCGTGATCATCGCGTTGGGGAAATTCCATGGGGTGATGGCGGCGCATACGCCCACCGGTTGCTTGAGGGTCAGCAAACGCCGATCACCGCTGGGCGCGGGCATGGTTTCGCCGTAGACCCGGCGCGCTTCCTCGGCGAACCATTTGACGAAACCGGCACCGTAGCGCACTTCGCCACGGGCTTCGTTCAGGGGTTTGCCCTGCTCGCAGGTCATGATCAGCGCCAGGTCATCGAGGTTGTCGATCATCACCTGGTACCAGCGCTCCAGCAGCGCCGCGCGTTCGGCAGCCGGGCGTGCGCGCCAGGCCGGCCAGGCACGCTCGGCGGCTTCGATGGCGCGGCGGGTGTCCACCGCGTCCATGGCCGGCACCTGGGCAATCAAGTGGCCGGTGGCCGGGTCGCGGATGTCCAGGGTGGCGCCGCTGTCGGCAGCGATCCACTGGCCATCTACGTAGGCGAGTTCAGCCAGCAGGCTGGGGTCTTGCAAGCGATTCTTGAGCATGGTCGAGTCCTGATCCGAGACACGCTCCAGTCTAGGGAGGCGCCGCAAACGAGGATGCCGAAAGCGCGGTTAAAGCAGCGTGCCGTGCTGAAATTGCGTTCAGGACGGCAGGCTCTGCTAGGCCGTCAGCGAACCGAGCAAGCCTTGCAAAAAGCGCTCGCCGGCGTCCATCTGGCTGATCTCGATAAACTCGTCGGGCTTGTGCGCCTGCTCGATGGAGCCCGGCCCGCACACCACCACCGGTACGTCCAGGCGCTGCTTGAACAGGCCGCCTTCGGTGCCGAACGAGACCTTGGAGGTGCCGGTGCCCGGCGCGGCGAATTGCTTGAGAAAGTGCACCGCCTCGACACTGGGATGGGTGTCGAGGCCAGGATAGACGTTGATCGTTTCGATCTCGATGGCCGCCACGCTGGACAGCTTCTGCGCCTCACGCACGATCACCTCGGCGCGCTCGCGCATCTGCTCCAGGAACGCGTCCAGGTCGTCGGCCGGCAGGTTGCGCACTTCGAAGTCCAGGGTGCACAGGTTGGGCACGATATTCAGCGCCTTGCCGCCGATAATCTGGCCCACATGCACGGTGCTGTAGGGCACGTCATAGTCATTGTCCTGGGCACCATGGCGTTGCAACTGCTGCTGGCTGTCACGCAGGGCGGCGATAAAGTCGCAGGCCACGTGGATGGCGTTGACCGAGCGCGGCGCCAGGGATGAATGCGCCTCCTGGCCTCGGCAGTACGTGCGGTAGGAGCCCTTGCCCTTGTGGCCGAGGACAAACTGCATGTTGGTCGGCTCGCCGATCACACACAGAAACGGCCGTACCGGCGCCAGGTGCAGCACGTCGAGCAAGCGCCGCACGCCGACGCAGCCGATCTCTTCGTCATGGGACAGGGCCAGTTGCAGCGGGCGGTTCAGGCTGTGGTCGGCGGCATCCAGCATGGCGTCGATGGCCAGGGCGATAAAGCCCTTCATGTCGCAGCTGCCACGCCCATAAATGCGCCCGTCCTGCACGGTGGCGGCAAAGGCGGGAAAGGTCCAGGCCTGCCCCGCCGCCGGCACCACATCGGTGTGCCCGGACAGCAGCACGCCGGGCTGTTCCCTGGGCCCGGTGCTGGCGAACAGGTTGGCTTTCTTGCCGCTGGGGTCCTTGACGATCAGCGAGTCGATGCCCTTGGTCAGCAGCAGGTCGCGCACATACTCGATCAAGGCCATGTTCGACTCCGATGACACGGTGTCGAAGGCCATCAGCTGTTTCAGAATCTCCAATACGCGGGGTTTCATGAGGCCTGGCTCCGTTGCTCGTCAGGTAGGGCGAACCGGGTGATGGAGAATGGCTCGATCGGGGTACTGGTGCTGCCAGTGGCGAGCAGCTCGGCCATCACATCGCCGACGCCCGGGCCAAGCTGGAAACCGTGGCCGCAAAACCCGAAGGCATAGAACAGCCCGTCAACCGTACCGCTGGGGCCCATCACCGGCAGCGAGTCCGGCAGGTAGCCTTCGATGCCGCTCCACACGCGGATGATGTTCAGGTTGCCGACGCCCGGCAGCAGGCGGCGCATCTGGCTGACCTGGTTGAGGATGCTGCGCGGTTCCACATAGGCGCGGCGGTTGAGCATGTCCGGCTTGCTGCGGTAGCCGCCGCCGATGACGATATTGCCCCGGGGAATCTGGCGGAAGTAGATCACCTCTTCGGGCACCTTGGTGTACACGCCGATCACGGTGGGCAAGGCATAAGGCACCGGCTCGGTCACGGCCATTTGCGGGCCGTGGGTGTCCAGCGGCACCGGTTCGCCGAACTGCGCCGAGAGCTTCTGGCCCCAGGCGCCGGCGGTGATCAACAGTTGCGCGGCGTGGAACTGGCGGCCGTCGGTGGTGGTGACCTGGAAGTCGGCGCCGACCTTCTGCACCTCGGCCACTTCGGTGCGTTCTTCGATCTGCGCGCCCAGGCGCCGGGCGGCACGGGCAAACGCCGGCGCGGCCAGGCGCGGGTTGGCATGGCCATCGTGGGGCGCGTAGGAGCCGCCCTTGACGTCCGGGCCGAGGAAGCCGAAGCGTTGATGCAGTTCGGCGCCACCATAAATCTTCAGGTCCAGTTGTTGCGCTTCCGGTGCGGCGGCGTAGGCCTCCAGCTCGGCAATTTCATCCTCGCGGTAACACACACGCATATGCCCGCTGGGGATGAATTCCAGGTCGTCGTCGATCAGTTCCGGCAGGCGCTTCCACAGCGCCCACGAGCGGTTGGCCAGAGCCAGTTGGCCGAGGAAACGCCCTTGCCGGCGCACATTGCCGAAGTTCACACCACTGGCGTACTGGCCGATCTGGTCGCGCTCCAGCAGGATCACCGACTGCCCGCGACGGCGCAGAAAAAACGCAGTCGCCGAGCCCATCAGACCCCCGCCGACAATCACCACATCGGCTTTTTGCACACTCATGACGAGACCTCCTCGGTGATCAGCATCGATAACGGTTTGACCGGCGCCTGGCCGCGCTGGCGCCCGACCGCCTGCACCGGCACGCCGGCAGCGGCGGCGATCACTTCGGCCCCGGCCTGGGAGCAATAACGCCCCTGGCAACGACCCATGCCCACGCGGCTGAACGCCTTGGCGCGATTGACTTCGCAGGCGCCCTTCTCTTTCACCGTGCGCCGCAGCTCGCCAGCGCTGATCATCTCGCAGCGGCACACGATGGCGCTGTCCGGCAACGCCTTGGCCTGTTCGCTCGGCCACGGGAACGCCTGGGCCAGGCCCAGGCGGAATTGATCCATCACCGCCAGGGCCTGCTGTTGCTCATCCCGCAGGCCGGTGTCCACCGGTTGTTGCAGGTCTTCCAGCAGCGCCAGCGCCACCAGGCGCCCGGCATGCTCGGCGGCATCGGCGCCGCGAATTTTCGCACCGTCACCGGCCGCGTACACGCCCTTCACCGAGGTGCGCCCGGCGTCATCCGTGGCCAGCCACCATTGGCTTGATGCCTCATCGAACGCCATGCGACAGCCGGCCAGGTCACCCAGCTGGGTTTCCGGGCGCAGGTGGTAACCCAGCGCAACGGCATCGGCCTGCACCGTGACGGTCTGCCCGTTACCAGTGGTAAAGCGCACACCGCTTACACCATTGGCCGCGTCGCCCATCACTTGCAGCGGCTTGACCCCCAGGTGCACCGCCACCTTGGCGCGGTACAGTTGCGCCAATAGCTTGATCCCGGTGAACAGCACGCCAGGCCGCGCCAGCAGTTTGGGCAAGGCTTTCAGACGCAGGCTCAAGGCTGAGGTGTCGAGCACCGCCGCCACCTCGGCGCCGGCCTTCACGTACTGGCTGGCGACCAGGTACAGCAACGGCCCGCTGCCCATGAACACCACGCGATGACCGATGGACACGGCCTGGTTTTTCAAGGCGATCTGCGCCCCGCCCAGGCTGTAGGTGCCCGCCAGTTGCCAGCCCTCGATGGGCATCAGGCGGTCGGTGGCGCCGGTGCAGAGGATCAGTGCATCGTAATCCACCGTGGTGTGGCGGCCCTGGCTCACGCAGCACAGTTGCCCCGGCGTGAGGTTCCACACCAGGGTGTCGGGGCGGTAGTCGATGGCGTCGCGCAGGCGGTCGAAACTCTGGTGCAGCGCCTGGGCCTTGGCGGCCTCGCTGCCGTACAGGGTCGCGTAGTCGCGGGTGAAGCCTTCTGGCTGACGCCGATAGATCTGGCCACCGTCGCGGCGGTTTTCATCGATCAGGATCGGTTTGATCCCGGCCGCCAGCAGGGTTTCGGCGCAGCGCGCCCCGGCCGGTCCGGCGCCCACAATAACTACCCGTGCAGTGGCCATGTCGCCTCCGGTTGTGTGGTAACGATGTCCAGCCCGTCACGGACTTCATTGGAACAGGCGCGCAGGCGTTCGCCGCTGCGGGTCCACACCCAGCAATCCTGGCACGCGCCCATCAAGCAGAAACCGGCGCGGCGGCCGCTGTCGAATTCCGACTGGCGCAGCGCGTTGCCCTGGGTCAGCAGCGCGACCATCAAGGTGTCGCCCTGCAGGGCTTGGACGGCGGCGCCATCCACGGTCAGGCTGACCGTCGGCCGGCCCTGTTCGGCCAGCCTCACAAAACGCCCGTTCATGCATAGGCTCCCACAGTGAGGGTGTTGACGCCCTGCTGGGTATCCAGCAAATGGGCGCTGTCGTGGTGGCAAAGGATTTCACCACCGTCGTCAAGGCGGCGGCGCGGCGGCGCGGTGCGGTTGCACAGGCCGTCGACGCGCACCGGGCAGCGATTGAGGAAGGTGCACAGTTCCGGCCCATTGGCCCGCTCGCCGAGCGCTGGCAGCGTGTCGCCTGCAGTACCGCAGGTTTCCAGCCAGCCCTGGCGCAACTCGGGCACCGAGTGAATCAACAGGTCGGTGTAGGGATGGAACGGCGGCTCGGCAAACGCCTGGCGACTGCCGGCCTGGACCTTGCGGCCGCTATACATCACCACAATGTCATCGCACAGCGCGCGCACGGTAGAAATGTCGTGGCTGATAAACAGGTACGACACCCCCAGTTGCTGGCGCAGGTCGCGCAGCAGTTCGAGGATCGCCGCCCCCACCACGGTGTCGAGGGCCGAGGTCACTTCGTCGCAGAGGATCAGGTCGGGCTTGGCCGCCAGCGCGCGGGCCAGGTTGACCCGCTGCTTTTGCCCGCCGGACAGCTCATTCGGGCGCCGTTCGGCGAGGTCCCTGGGCAGGCGCACCAGGTCGAGCAGTTCGCCGATGCGGGTTTGCAGCGCCGTGCCTTTGAGGCCGAAATACATTTTCAACGGTCGACCGATGATGGCCGCCACGCTGTGCATGGGGTTGAGCGCGGTGTCGGCGTTCTGGAACACCATCTGGATCCGCCGGAACTGTTCCGGGGTGCGCTCGGCGAGGCTGCCGCCCAAGGGTTGCCCGTCGAAGGCCAGGCCGCCGAGGGCCGGGGTCAGCAACCCCGCCACCACCCGGGCCAGGGTGGACTTGCCCGAGCCCGACTCGCCGATCACGCCGATGGCCTGGCCACGGCGCACGGTGAGGTCGATGTCTTCCAATACTCGAATCGACGGCATGCCGTGCAGGTTCTTGTTGCCGTAGCCGGCGGTGAGGCCGGTGATGGTCAGCAGCGGTACCTCCCCGGCGACGCCGCAGGGCGGGCGAATAGTGGTGTCGGGCCGTGCGGCGGCCAGCAGGCTGCGGGTGTAGGCGTGGGTCGGGGCATTGAGCAGCGGCGCCGTGGCGCTCTGTTCGAGGATCTGCCCGCCGTTGAGCACCACGATCTGGTCGGCCATTTGCGCCACCACTGCGAGGTCGTGGGACACGTACACCGCCGTGGCCCCACGCTCGCGCACCACGCGCTTGAAGGCGCGCAACACGTCGATCTGGGTGGTCACATCCAGTGCGGTGGTCGGCTCGTCGAGCACCACCAGCAGCGGGTCGCTGATCAGCGCCATCGCCGCCATCACCCGTTGCAGCTGCCCGCCGGAGACCTGGTGCGGGTAGCGTTGGCCGATGCGTTCCGGGCCCGGCAGCGCCAGGTCGCGGAACAGGCCGATAGCCTTGGCGTGCAGCTCGGCGCGCGTGCCCAGGCCGTGGATCAGTGCGCCTTCGATGACCTGGTCGATGAGTCTTTTCGCCGGGTTGAATGCGGCGGCGGCGCTTTGCGCGATATAGGACACACGGTTGCCGCGCAGGCCCTGCAATTGGTGTTCGCCCAGGGCGAGCATGTCGTGCTCGCCGACCTGCACCACGCCGCCGGACAAGCGACACCCGCGCCGTGCATACCCCAGCAAGGCCAGGGCGATGGTGGTCTTGCCCGAGCCGGACTCGCCGATCAATGCCAGCACTTCACCTTGTTTCAGGGCAAAGCTCACGCCCTTGACGATTTCCACCTCGCCGCGCTCGCCGCAGGCGACCACGCGCAGGTCTTCGACGCGAATCAATTCAGTCATTTCAATGGCCTCCCGTGCGTCGACTACGTCGCGACGACAGATAGTCGATCAGCAGATTCACGCCGATGGTCAGCGTGCCGATGGCCAGCGCCGGAAGGATGATGGCCAGCGCGCCCTGGTTGAGGCCGCCGATGTTTTCCCGCACCAGCGAGCCGAGGTCGGCGTCCGGCGGTTGCACGCCCAGGCCAAGAAAACTCATGCCGCTGAGCAACAGCACGATGTAGCCGAAACGCAGGCCCAGGTCGGTCAATACCGGGTTGAGCATGTTCGGCAGGATCTCCACGCACGCCACGTAAAGCCGGCGCTCGCCACGGGTACGCGCGACCTGCACGTACTCCAGGGCTTCAATGTTGACCGCCATGCTGCGGGCGACGCGGAAGGAGCCGGGGATATAACTGATCACGGCCGTACAGATCAGCAACGTCACCGATGAGCCAAAGGCCGAGACCATGATCAACGCAAGCATTTTGCTCGGGATCGAGATGAAGGCGTCCATGATGCGGCTGATGATTTCGTCCAGCCACTTGGGCGAGACCACCGACAACAGCGCACACCCGGTGCCGAAGATGCTGGCCAGTAACGCTGCCACCAGCGCCAGCCCGACAGTAAAGCGCGCGCCCACCAGCACCCGGCTGAGCATGTCGCGGCCCAGGTAATCGGTGCCGAATGGATGCGCGAGGCTGAAGCCTTCGAAGATGTTATCGGACACCACCTCCCCCACCGGGTGAGGTGCCAGCCACGGGCCGAGCAGCGCCACCAGCAGCCAGGCGACGCATACCACGCCGCCCAACAGCCCCAGCCACGACGGGCCGCTGGACACCTTGGCGAGTGCCAGGGCGGAGGAGACAGGCTTGGATTTCGCAATGAGGTTGTTCATTGGTTTCTCAGCCTCGGATTGGACAGGATCGCGCACAGGTCGGCGAGCAGCACCAGGCCCAGGTAGGCCGCGCAGAACAACATGGTGCACGCCTGCACCAGCGCCATGTCGCGGTTGGTCACGGCATCGACCATCAAGCTGGCAATGCCGGGGTAGTTGAAAATGGTTTCGACAATCACCACCCCGCCCAACAGGTACGACAGGCTCAGGGCAATGGCGTTGGCAATCGGCCCGATCGCATTGGGCAAGGCATGGCGCAGCACGATGCGGATCGGGCTGACGCCTTTGAGGCGGGCCATTTCCACATAGGGGCTGTCGAGCTGGTCGATCACGGCGGCGCGGGTCATGCGCGCCATTTGCGCGACGATCACGCAGCACAGCGTCATCACCGGCAAGGCATAGGTGCGCAGAAATTGCAGCGGTGAGCTGATGTCGCTGGCATAGGAGAGGGCCGACAACCAACCGAGGTTGACCGCAAAAATCAGCACCGCCAGGGTCGCCACCAGGAATTCCGGCACCGCGACCATCGCCAGGGTGATGAAGCTCAGGCAACTGTCGATGCGCCCGCCCCGGCCCATCGCCGAGCCGATGCCGAGCACCAGTGCCACCGGCACCGAGACCAGCGCCGTGGCGCCCGCCAGCATCAGGGTGTTGGGCACCCGGCCCGCCATCAGCTCACCGACCGGCATGGCGTTGGAGACCGACACGCCCATGTCGCCAGTGAGCAGGCTCATCAACCAGTGCAGGTAACGCAACACACCGGGCTGGTCCAACCCCAGTTTCAGGCGCAGGGCCGCCACCTGTTCAGGGGTCGCGAACTGGCCCAGGGATTGTTGCGCCGCGTCCCCCGGCAGTACCGCCGTGATCGCGAACACGACCATGGACACGATCAACAAGGTCAAGGCCCCGGCGCCGAAGCGCCGGCCGATCAACCACAGTGTATTGCTATTCATCCCACCACCCTCCTCAAGCGTCCAACCACACCTGCTCGGCAAACATGTAGCCCATGAAACCGCCCAGTGGGTTGCTGTCGTAGCCTTTGATGCGCTGGTCGACGCCGTCGATATTGCTGATGAACACCGGCACGCCGATGCCGCAGTGGTCGTGCACCAGGACCTGCATGTCGCCATACATCTTGGCGCGCTTGGCGTCGTCGGTTTCGCCACGGGCCAGCATCAGCAACTGGTCGAATTGCTCGTTCTGCCAGCCGGACTCGTTCCACGGCGCCTTGGACTGGAAGAACTGCGAGAACATCACGTCGGCATTCGGCCGCGGGTTGATGTTGCCGAAGCTCAGCGGGTGCTTCATCCAGTGGTTGGACCAGTAGCCGTCGCTCGGCAGGCGGTTCACGTCGAGCTTGAGCCCGGCCTGTTTGGCCGACTGCTGCAACAGCACGGCGATGTCCACCGAACCGGTGGCGGCAGGCGAGGCCATCACGGGCATGGTGATGCTTTCCATGCCGGCTTTCTTCAGCAGGAACCTGGCTTTTTCCGGATCGTAGACCGTCTGCGGCAAGTCGGTGTTGAAGTAGCGCGAACCCGGCGCAATCGGGTGGTCGTTGCCCACCACCGCAAAGCCACGGAATACGGCGGACTTGACCTGTTCACGGTCGAGCAGCAGCTTCATGGCCTGGGTGAATTCCGGGCTTTTGCCGGGCAGTTGGTCCTGGCGAATGATCAAGTCAGTGTAGTTGCCCGACGGCGCGTCGACCACGCGGTGCTTGGCGCTGGCCTTGATGCGCGTGGTGGAGCGCGGGTTGACCTCGTTGATCATGTGCACGTCGCCCGACAGCAGTGCATTGACCCGCGATGGCTCGTCGGCAATCGCGATGAACTCGATCTCGTCGAGGTACGGCAGGCCCGGTTTCCAGTAGTTCTTGTTGCGCACCGCAATCGAACGCACGCCGGGCTTGAACTCGCCCACGGTGAACGGTCCGGTGCCGATGCCTTTGCTGAAGTCGCTGGTGCCCTCGGGGACGATCAACAGGTGTGACACCGCGAGGATCGACGGCAACTCGGCGTTGGCCGCGCTGAGGCGGATCTGCACTTCGTTCGGCCCGCTGGCCTTGATCTCGGCGAACTGCTCCATCAGCGGCATGACCTTGGAACCGGTCAGCGGGTCTTTGTGGCGGTTCAGGGAGAACACCACGTCGGCGGCGGTCAGGGCCTTGCCGTTGTGGAAGGTCACGTCCTTGCGCAGGGTGATGGTCCAGACGGTGGCGTCGGTGTTGTCGATGCGCTCGGCCAGTTCCAGTTGCGGCACCAGATGCTTATCGAAACGGGTCAGGCCGTTGTAGAACATGTAGTGGCGCACATAGTCGGTGGACAGCGCGCCCTTGGCCGGGTCGAGGGTATCGGCGGTGGAGCTGGACATGCCGGCCACGCGGATCTTGCCGCCTGGCTTGCCTTTGCCGGCCACGGCGGCCTCGTCGGCGAACAGCTTGCCGGCGGCGCCGAACAGGCTGCCGGCACCGGCGGCGGCGACACCGGCCACGCCCAGCATTTGCAGGGCGTTGCGGCGCGACATGCCACGGTTGAGACGTTCGAACACCCGCAGGCTGTCCTGGCCGGAGATGAGTTCGGGGGTGTTTTTGTTGTCAGTCATAGCAAGGCTACCTGTCGATAATCGGAAGAATCGAGTGCTCACGGATGTCCGGAGCGTCCTGGAAACGCAAACGACGGTGACGCAACAACGGCAACTCAGTGCAGATAGTCCTGGAAGCGGTAGTAAGCCCCCACGAACGGCAGGAACCACGGCTTGCCGAAATGCCCGGGGATCGCCGGCCATTCCAGTTCGCGCCAAGGGTTGGCGGCCGCATTACCGGCCATCACTTCGGCCATTACCTGGCCCATGTGCACCGACATCTGCACGCCATGGCCGCTGTAGCCCATGGAGTGGAATACGCCGCCATGCTGGCCGGCGCGGGGCAGGCGGTCGGACGTCATGTCCACCAGGCCACCCCAGCAGTAGTCGATCTTCACGTGCGCCAACTGCGGGAACATGTTCAGCATCGCCGCTTGCAGTACCTTGCCGCTCTTGGCGTCGGAGACACTGTCGGACATGGCAAACCGCGCACGTCCGCCAAACAGCAGGCGGTTGTCCGGGGTCAGGCGAAAGTAGTTGCCGATCATGCGGCTGGTCACATAGGCGCGATGTTGCGGCAGCAACTGGTCGATCAGCGTCTGGGGCAAGACTTCGGTGGCAATGACAAAACTGCCCACCGGCACAATCCTGCGGCGGTACCAACCCAGGTCGCCATGCTGGCAGGCACCGGTGGCCAGCAGGACTTGCCCGGCGTGCAGTGAACCCTTGGCGGTGTTGACCTGATAGCCGCCGGCCTGGGCCTTCCAATCCTTGACGGGGGTGTGCTCGTAGATCATCGCACCACGCCGCGCCGCCGCTTCGGCCAAGCCGACGCCGAAGCGGCCGACATGCATCTGCACGCCGTTGCGTTGCAGCAGGCCGCCATGAAACTGCGCCGAATTGACTTCCGCGTGGGTCTGCTCGGCGCTGAGCAACTCGACATCGGCATCCACCTCCTGGCGGATCAGCTCGCAGGTGCGGGCCAGGCCTTCGTAGTGCATCGGCTTGGCCGCCAGCTTGAGCTTGCCGTTGCGCACCAGGTCGCAGGCGATCCCTTCCTGCTCGACCAGTGACACCACCGTCTGCACGGCACTTTCATAGGCCTGGTAATAGGCGCGTGCCTTGGCGGCACCGAGGCTGGCGTGCAGCCCGGCGTAATCCTGGGCCACCCCGGTGTTGCACTGCCCACCGTTGCGCCCCGAGGCCTCGCCGATCACCCGCCCGGCGTCGAGCACCACCACACTGGCGCCCTTGAGCGCCAACGCCCGCGCCGCCGCCAGGCCGGTGAACCCAGCGCCGACCACAGCCACATCGACCTGCTTGGGCAAGCCGCCCAGCCGGGCACCGGTAAACGCCGGTGCGGTGTCGAGCCAATAGGATTCACTGCCCATGTCTAGCCCTCAGAGGTGTGCGGTTACAGACCGACCAGCGCCGGCAGCCCACCGATATCGGTGATCTGCTGGTAACCGTAGAACGCGTTGCCCGGCACTTCGTGGCCACGGGCAACGAAGGCTTTGTTTTTGATCTTCATGTCATGGGCCGGCATCAGGTCGTAACGGAAGCTGGACGACACATGCAAGATGTCTTCCGGGCCGCAGCCGAGGTTGTCGAGCATGAATTCAAACGCGGCCAGGCGCGGCTTGTAGGCCTGGGCCTGCTCGGCGGTGAACACCTTGTGGAACGGCGCGCCGAGCTTGTCGACGTTGGACATGATCTGGCTGTCGCTGGCATTGGAGAAGATCACCAGGGGAATCTTGTCGGCAATTTTCGACAGCCCGGCCGGCACGTCTGCATGGGGGCCCCAGGTCGGCACGGCGTCGTAATACAGCTGGCCTTCCTCGCGATAGTCGATACCCCAGCGTTTGCAGGTACGGGCCAGGGCGGTCTTGAGGATTTCATCGTAGGGGCGCCAGTCGCCCATGACCTGGTCGAGGCGGTAGGCCGAGAAATCCTTGACGAACTGGTCCATCTGCTCGGGCTTGATGCGATCGGCAAACAGCTCGCGGGTCATGGTGCCCATATGGAAGTTGGTCAGCGTACCGTAGCAGTCGAACGTAATGAATTTGGGACGAAGAAAGCTCATTGAGTGCGGTCCTGGAGTTCGTTGAGTGTGACAAGCGTTCGCTGCCCTGGCGGCGCGTCGGCCTCGTTGCAGCACAGGTTCATTACACCACTGTGAAATCAGCATATGCCGTCTAAAACGACCTGCGCTCAATACAAACCACCGTTTTGGTGGCCGGGCTCAGCAGACTTTGCGGTGCGCGCCAGGCTTGGGCAGGGCCAGTGTTTGTGCGCTTTTAGGGGGCTTTTGGGGGTGCAGAGGCTTAAGCACGGGGGTGGGGGCGGCAGAAAGTGTGGCGGGTTGAACGGTGGGAGGGAGCTTGGTTCCGTGGCGGCCTTCGGGCCGACCATGTCGTTGGCTTTGAGCGCGTACATATCCGTTGCTGCGGTCACGGCCGCTATGGGTTCCGCCCTTACGGCGGGTCACTTTGGAAAAGCCCCAAAGTAACCAAAGGGCTCTTGCCCCACCACTCGGTACCTCGCCTAGGCTCGGTATGCCCGAACGCAGGCTTGAATCCGTGGGCCGCCGTCATGGGCCATCCTTGGCCCAGGACGGCTAACCCGGCGTCCTGGGCCAAGG
>NZ_VYKD01000002.1:0-52297 GCF_032424295.1 Pseudomonas sp. JV449
GGTAGTTTGACTGGGGCGGTCTCCTCCTAAAGAGTAACGGAGGAGTACGAAGGTGCGCTCAGACCGGTCGGAAATCGGTCGTAGAGTATAAAGGCAAAAGCGCGCTTGACTGCGAGACAGACACGTCGAGCAGGTACGAAAGTAGGTCTTAGTGATCCGGTGGTTCTGTATGGAAGGGCCATCGCTCAACGGATAAAAGGTACTCCGGGGATAACAGGCTGATACCGCCCAAGAGTTCATATCGACGGCGGTGTTTGGCACCTCGATGTCGGCTCATCACATCCTGGGGCTGAAGCCGGTCCCAAGGGTATGGCTGTTCGCCATTTAAAGTGGTACGCGAGCTGGGTTTAGAACGTCGTGAGACAGTTCGGTCCCTATCTGCCGTGGACGTTTGAGATTTGAGAGGGGCTGCTCCTAGTACGAGAGGACCGGAGTGGACGAACCTCTGGTGTTCCGGTTGTCACGCCAGTGGCATTGCCGGGTAGCTATGTTCGGAATAGATAACCGCTGAAAGCATCTAAGCGGGAAACTAGCCTCAAGATGAGATCTCACTGGGACCTTGAGTCCCCTGAAGGGCCGTCGAAGACTACGACGTTGATAGGTTGGGTGTGTAAGCGCTGTGAGGCGTTGAGCTAACCAATACTAATTGCCCGTGAGGCTTGACCATATAACACCCAAGCAATTTGCGTCGAAAGGCCAGATTGCGGTGTGTGAAGACGCAATGAACCGAAAGTTCGAGATTTCACAAAACACCGAAAGCTGTCACATACCCAATTTGCTGAAGCGAGGCCAGCTGGCCACGACTCAGTACCCGAATTTCTTGACGACCATAGAGCATTGGAACCACCTGATCCCATCCCGAACTCAGCAGTGAAACGATGCATCGCCGATGGTAGTGTGGGGTTTCCCCATGTGAGAGTAGGTCATCGTCAAGATTAAATTCCGAAACCCCTGTTTGCTAACGCAGACAGGGGTTTCGTTTATGTAGAAGTCCATGAATTTCATCGGCACGTTGCTAAAGCAACGCTCCGGTACACAGAATTTCTTGACGACCATAGAGCATTGGAACCACCTGATCCCATCCCGAACTCAGCAGTGAAACGATGCATCGCCGATGGTAGTGTGGGGTTTCCCCATGTGAGAGTAGGTCATCGTCAAGATTAAATTCCAGAACCCCTGTCTGCTCATGCAGACAGGGGTTTTGTCGTTTAGAGGGTTTATGAACTCTGTAAGCGAGCCGCAACTACGCCTACCCAACTCCAAAATCATGTTCATGGTACTGACCTGCTTTAAGAGCACGACGCAGGTAGTAGGGAAGAATTTTTACTTCTAAATCTTGTACGACAACCTTTGGTCGGTTTCCTACGTAAAAGGGCGATTCATCCCACAATTCCCTAAGCTTTCCTTCAGCTTGGCCGAAAGCTTGATGAGCCATGCGTGCACCGAAATAGAGCGGCCCGAAACGCCGCCTATACCGTTACATGGAATGTTCCTCTCGGCACGCTCACCCCCATTTGGCAAAAAGAAGTCGATGAAATGAATCTCAAATTCAGTCATAAAATTCTGTTGGCCGCGTCAGGCGTTGTGGTTCTGGCCTTCGCGTTATTCACGCTTTACAACGATTACCTGCAGCGCAGCACCATCAAACAGAATCTGGAGTCGTCTATCCAGCAGTCCGGTGAGCTCACCGCGAGTAGTGTGCAGAACTGGCTTAGCGGTCGAATACTGGTGCTCGAAAGTCTGACGCAAAACGTTGCCCATCAGGGTAGTGCTGCTGATCTTCCAGGGTTGGTCGATCAACCGGCGTTCACCTCGAACTTCCAGTTCACCTACGTTGGCCAAACCAACGGTGTGTTCACCCAGCGCCCGGACGCAAAAATGCCTGACGGCTACGACCCTCGTCAGCGTCCTTGGTACAAGCAAGCCGTGGCTGCGGATAAACCCATGCTCACGCCGCCCTATATGGCCGCCGTGGGTGGGCAGATCGTAACTATCGCTATGCCGGTGAAAAAGAACGGCGAGTTGCTCGGCGTGGTCGGCGGAGACCTGAGCCTGCAAACCCTGGTGAAAATCATCAATTCGGTGGACTTCGGCGGCATCGGCCATGCGTTTCTGGTCAGCGGCGACGGCCAAGTCATCGTAAGTCCTGACGAAGACCAGGTGATGAAAAACCTCAAGGACATCTACCCAGGCACTAACGTCCGTATTGAGAAAGTTAATCAGGACGTAGTTCTCAAGGGCCAGGATCGCATCCTGTCGTTCACACCTATCAGCGGCTTGCCCGGGGCAGATTGGTATATCGGCCTGTCGATTGATAAAGACAAAGCCTACGCACCGCTGGGCAAATTCCGTACGTCTGCATTGATCGCCATGCTGATCGCCGTAGTCGCGATTGCCGTGCTCTTGAGCCTGCTAATTCAAGTGTTACTGCGGCCCCTGACCACCATGGGTATTGCCATGCAGGACATTGCCCAAGGTGAGGGCGACCTGACCCGCCGCTTGACGGTCACCAGTAAAGACGAGTTCGGTGAAGTGGGCAGTGCGTTCAACCGGTTCGTGGAGCGTATCCACGCCTCGATTTCCGAAGTGTCTTCTGCAACACGTCAGGTGCATGACCTGTCTCAGCGTGTGATGGCGTCATCCAACGCCTCGATCATCGGTTCTGATGAGCAAAGCGCACGCACCAACAGCGTGGCCGCCGCAATCAACGAACTGGGGGCTGCCACCCAGGAAATCGCGCGTAACGCCGCCGATGCTTCACAGCACGCCAGCGGTGCCAGCGAGCAGGCTGATGATGGGCGTAAAGTGGTCGAGCAAACCATCCTGGCAATGTCGGAGCTGTCGCAGAAAATCAGCCTGTCCTGCACTCAGATCGAAACCCTGAACGCCAGCACCGACAATATCGGCCACATCCTTGATGTGATCAAAGGCATCTCCCAGCAAACCAACTTGCTGGCACTGAACGCTGCGATTGAAGCAGCACGTGCCGGGGAAGCCGGACGCGGGTTTGCCGTGGTCGCCGACGAGGTGCGTAACCTGGCTCACCGTACCCAGGAGTCGGCTGAGGAGATTCATAAAATGATCACTTCGCTGCAAGTGGGGTCGCGTGAAGCAGTGACCACCATGAATGCCAGCCAGACCTCCAGTGAGGAAAGTGTTCAGGTGGCCAACCAGGCCGGTGAGCGCCTGGTCAGCGTAACGCAGCGAATTGTCGAGATCGACGGCATGAACCAGTCCGTCGCTGCGGCCACCGAGGAACAAACTGCCGTGGTGGAAACCCTCAACGTCGATATCAACCAGATCAACCTGCTGAACCAGCAGGGCGTGACCAACCTCAACGAAACCCTGAAAGACTGCGATGCGTTGTCGCAACAGGCCAATCGGTTGAAGCAGCTGGTCGACAGCTTCAAGATCTGAGCCGCTGAGTGTACGAGTAGGAGCGAGCCGGTTCGCTCCTACTGCTTACCCAGCAAGCGGCGAACATTGTCCAGCGCGCTGTCTGCGAAGCCTTGTACAAACTGTTCAAATCCTTCCTGCGCCGTCTCCAGGGGGTCGGCAATGATGGTCCAGGTTACCTTGGAGCAGTGTGCTCCAAGCGCTTCCACTTTGATTGCGGCCCACAACCTGGCCACGCCCAGGGTGTTGTAGATCGTGGTCCAGGTCATGTGCATCGCTTGCTCATCCCGGCTATTGAGCTGTTCTACGACGCGGTTGCCATCGCGGAAAAATTTCGTGCGTAAAGCGCCCACTCCGGTGCCGGTCATTTCGATATGCGTCAAGGAAGGGATGAACGCATCGAAGCCTGCAAACTGCCCCACTATGTTCCATAGACGGTTGGCATGGCAGTCGATCACCACAGAGGACACTATCGGGTGGCCGCTCGGGTTATGAATTAGCGTATCGGGTTGCAGCGGTTTCATGAAGTTGTCCTGAAGCTATTCAAAGAAAGCCGATGGCCTTGAGGTAGTTGCAGCCTTTACTCAGCAGTGCCGGGTCTTTTTCGGGGTATTGCTCACCCATCTGCTGAACGCCGCGTTGCGCGTTGTCATGGAGGATCATCGAGGTGTCACCGATATCTTCATCCAGTCGATCAAGGTAAAACCCGAGTACACCAAACATCGCATTGTCCTGGCTTACCGTTCGCAGCGCCTGCTGCCAATGCGCAGTACTGACCCGCTCGAACCGGTGGCCCGCCCGGTTGAATGCATCCAGGTAGTGCTCCCAGCTCAGTGGTTGTGGGTTATGCAGGTTGAATACGCTTCTATCGGCTTGAAAGCGATTGCAGTGGAACGCAATGAAGCGAGCCAGAAAGTCCACGGGCATCAGGTCGAAATTCAGGTCCAACCTCGGCAGCAAGCCCAACTGCAGCGACCCCTTGAGCATCAACATCAGGCGATTCTTTTGTGGCTGGCAGATACCGTTATGGCTGTTGAAGCTGATATTTCCAGGGCGATGGATGTTCACCCAGGCTCCTTGCTCCACTGCACGTCCCAGGACCCGCTCGGCGACCCACTTGGACAGGTTGTAGCCATTTCGGATGTACAGCGGCAGGGTGGCTGCCGCCGGAGCTTCGAGCACATGCCCCGTCGTGCCGATGCTGCTGGCGGCCGACAACGTGGATACAAAGTTGAAGACTTTCTTGCAGCGGGTTTCGCACAGGCGCAGGCATTCGAATATGGGGTCGACGTTGTCCCTGGCCAGTGAGGCGTAGTCCAGCACGTGGTTGACCCGTGCTGCGTTGTGCACCAGCGCGCCAAAGTCTGCGGCGAGTGCGTCATACGCGTCACAGGCCAAACCCAATCGCGGCAGGCTGACATCGGCGGCGAATACTCGTACGCGGCTCAAGTCCAGATGTTCCAGTTGGTAGTCACGCAACGCCTGGGTAAAACGAGCCATCGCAGGACTCCCCGGCAAGTCACGCACCAGGCACGCCACCTCGGTGGCACCGGCGTTCAACAACGCCTCGACAATATGGACGCCGACGAAACTGTTGGCCCCCGTCACGATCACCTTGTGCGGATTGCCTGCGCGGTCCCCTTGCAACGGATTGATTTCCCACTCCCGTTGAGCGTCCATGGCCGCTTGGGCAGAGGATGCGTCTGGCAGTTCACCATCCTCCATCAGCGTTGCGAGCGTACGAATAGTCGGTACTTCAATGAAATGGCTCAACGCGAAACTACGGCCAAATTGCTCGCGAACGCGCAACAACAGCGTCGACAGCAAAATCGAATGGCCGCCCAGTGCAAAGAAGCTTTCATCGATGGGCAACTGGCGGGTGGGCAAGCCCAGCAGCTCACCCCAAAGGTCGCTCAATCGCGCTTGAAGCGGCGTATGCGCGGCGCCGGGAGTGGCCTGCAAAATGGGGAGGAAGGGGCGCGACAGCAGCCCCTTGCGGTCGACTTTGCCGTTGTCGCTGTGCGGCATGGCTGGCAGTTCCACCCAGAAACCAGGTTGCATGTAGTCCGGTAGCCACTGGCGCGCATGCTGCTGCAAGGCCACCAGCGAAGCGTTGAGTTCGGGCTGGGCGACAAAGGCGCAGATCCTGCTTTCATGGTCGATCACCACGGCCAGCTCGCGATACAGCCTGTTGCTGCGCAGGCATTGTTCAATCTCCCGGGGGTCGACCCGAAAGCCGCGGATCTTTACCTGATCGTCGCGACGCCCACCCAGCACAATCCCTGCGGCGGTCCACTGCGCGAAGTCGCCGCTGCGGTAGGCCCGCAGCCTTTGGCCGCCCGGCACCAGCAGTTCGACGAACGGGCTGTCAGCCTGCCGCGGCGCATTCACATACCCCAGGCTCACTCCGGGCCCGACGATGTACAACTCGCCCATCACCTGTTCATCCACCGGTTGCAGATCGTCATCGAGGATCAGCACCTGGCTATTGGCGATGGGGTAGCCGACATTACGATTATTGTCATCGGGGGCGAACGTCCGGTGCGTAATCAGTACCGTGGTTTCGGTGGGACCATAGAGGTTGTGCAACTGACACCGTCCTGCCAGCCGCTCGATTACATGGGGTTCGCAGGCATCGCCACCGGTGAGCAGATGCGTTAGGCCGAGGGGGGGATCCGGCGGCAGGATGTTGAGCAGCGCAGGCGGCAGGAAGGCATGAGTGACGCGTTTTCGGCGGAGCAATTCCACCAGTTGCCCAGGGTCGCGTCGCTGCTCCTCACTGGGTACGATCAACTCGGCGCCGGCAATCAGGGCGGGGAAGATTTCGATCAATGACGAGTCGAAACCCAAGGGCGAAAACTGCAGGACGCGGCTCCGTTCATCCAGTGTCATGCAGGACCCGAACCAAGCGGTGAAATGCGCCAGGTTACCTTGGCTGAGCAGCACACCCTTGGGCTGGCCCGTACTGCCCGATGTATAGAGCACCATGCACGGCATATCCGAGCAGGGGCGATCGTGCATCAGCGAGGATGAGGAGTTGGCGTTGTGCGCCTCGACTGTGCTGACATCCAGTGAAATGAAACACTCCCGTAATGGATGTTGGCCGGCATCCAGCAATACGTGGGCCCCAGCGTTTTCGAGCATGGCCCGATGGCGTTGTGTGGGTTGATCAGGTCCCAGTGGCAGGTACACCGCGCCACTGCCCAGTACGGCAAGAATGCTGGCATACAATTCCACGGATTTTTCCAGGCATACACCGATCACCGGTGGCGCCTCAAGCGCCTCCAGCAGCGGGCGCAATCGCAGCTGAATCGCCATGGCCTGTAGGTGCAGTTGGCGGTAGGTCACGGTGTGCCCCGCAATGTTCAGCGCCGGCCGGACGGCGAACAGGACAAGGCTGGCCTGCACCCGTTCGATCACCGGTACCTGGGCTTCCTGGATCAGGGCAGGGTTTGCCGTACGATTGAATCGATGCATAAATGCCAACGGCTCAAGCCCGTGCAGGCCGTGCTCGGGCCAGTCAGTGGCAATCGCGCGTGTAGAGAGAGACTCGGGGTCACGTGAGAAGCCACTGACTAGCAGTGCGACCCAATCCACCAGCGCGGTTGTTGCCTGCCGACGCAGTCGCTGGCCGTTGCCACTGGGCTCCTCGGCGATGTCCAGCACGGCGAACAAGCGTCGGCCATGGTCATAGGCGCGCACTTGCAGCGCAGACAACCCACCGTCGCTCAACGGGCCAATCCCCAGGCGCAGACTTATACAGGTGGTTTCGCCCACGTCATCCGGCAACGGCAGGCTGCCGTCTTCAATCCACAGGTCGGTGGCCTCATCCCCTGAAACATGGCCGTACTGTTCCAGCATTGGCCTGATTTCGCCCAGTGCCTTGCTTGTGCCGCACCAGCCGATGGTCAGGCACCTCATGGCGACACCGACAGGTAGTCGCTCAGCACCTGCCCCACACTCGGCGTTTGCAGCAAGCCGCTGTGTTGCAGGAAGCCCATGATATTGCCCATCAACGGGTGCTGGCGGGTGATGGGGAACGCCAGCGCTGATATTTCATCGCGCAGCACACCGCGCAGGCGCTCGCTGATGTCCAGGTGTTCGATCAGGCGCAGGTCGAAGTTTTTCTGCAGGTCGTTGGTCAGGTAATGCGTCAGGAATGTCGGCAGTACGTGAGCGATGCTGTCACGGTCATCCGGGCTCGCGGCTTGCCAGTAGATGCGCACCAGCCGCGTCCAGAACTGCGCGTGGCGACCTTCGTCAAACAGGTGGTCGTCCATCAAGCCTCGTATGGAGGCCTTGACACTGCGGTCCTTGGAAAACGCTGCGACATCGTGGGTCACGGTGTTTTCGGCGATGGCTACGCCAATCAGCTCCACAGCGTCGCTCAGGTGTTCCGGAGCCTGCGCCTGCGCCGCCGGCAGCGCGCGACTCAGTTCGATATGCCCGGGCAGGTCAATCGGTTGTATGCCCGTCATTGTGACAGTCTGTTGCATGAAATCCAGGGCCACCAAGGCGTGGTAGTCCTCGTCCACCACAACCGTCATCGCATCAACGCGACAGGCAAGCGGGAAGGGCAGCGAGAAGCGATTCTTGGCAATGCTGCGCGCGGTCTTGTCGACGATTTCGGTTTCGAAAATCACCACATCGTGGATGAACTTATAGAAGCTTTGCACCAGCACGAAGTCGCGCCATTGCGAGCAATGTTCCATGAAGGTCGCGTTGAGTACCAAGGGCTGACGGCACAGTGGGTAGATCAGCTTGTCGTCGTCTTCCAACAGGCGACGAGGGCGGGTTCGGATGGTGGCGCGGCGTTCCCAGTCGTCGGCGATGGTGGTGTATCCGGCGGTATTCATGGGTGTACCTCGTGCAGCGCGGCGCGCACCTCGTCCCAGAACGTGATACGGCTTTCTACGGCGGCAAGGGCTGCGTCATGGGCCTGTTGCGGATAAGCCGGGTCTGCACCCACCAGGCGTTCGAGCAGTTCTTCAGCTGCTGGCCCGTGATGCTCAGTGTCCAACTCGATGTGGCGCCTGAAGTAGCCACACAAGGCTGGTGCCTGGCGATGGATGAGCGTATCGGGCTGCAGGAGGTGTTCGAACATACTTGGGATGACACGCTCACGCCCATGAAGGAATGCAGCTGCTACGCAATGGGTAGGGGCTTGCAGCGCAATGTGCAGCGTGGCGCTGACGAAGCGCGCGGCCCCAGCAGGAACATCGGCCATGCGCAGGGCCGTGCTTGCTTCCACGCCCTGGTGCTGCAGTGCAATGAAACGGTGTATCGCCGAGGTGCTGGCGCCGACTTCGACCATGGCTTCCAGGTACCACTCGAAGTGGCTGCAATGGCCTTGCCTGGGGTGTGAGTCTGATTCTTCGCCCAGCACAATCTCATTGATCAAGCGTGCTGCTTGCGGGTCGGCCGGTGGCAGCCAGGGTAGGCGAGTGCAGGTCAGGTCCTGCTGCAGGCGTTTGGTGAGCGTCATGAAGTCCCAGACAGCGAATACATGGTTTTCCATGAATAGTCGTAACTTTTCCAGCGAAGTTATTTCCAGAAATAACGGATGGCTGCACAACAGCCGTTTTCTTTGTTCCAGTAAAGGTGGGTACATAGTTGATGCCTATAAATTATTGCGTCGCCGCTAAAACAACGTTGGGCTTTTGTATGCCGCAAAAAGATAAGAAAGATGTAAACCAGGCTTTGCGCGCACGCGCGCTCACGCAAGTGGGGCTGCACGGTCGAATTAAGTGGCTGATTTAGTAATGAAAGATAATAAGCGGGTTAAACAAGTTGGCGAGTATATGAATGCATCAGATGTTTTTCTAAATAATATAAGCTGTCGGTAACTTACTTTATAAGAGTGGGACGTTTCTTCTGCGCGGGGCGCTACTTGGCCAGGTAGGGCACCCCGCAGTGCTCGACGGGCAAGCCGAGCGACCTGACGCCTTGTTAGAGCGTCTTCTTTGCGGCGGCGTCCAGGTCATTGAGATAGGTTGTGATCACTTCCATCCCGCGCATCAAGTGATTACGCAGCGTCAGGATGCTTTCCTCGACCTTCTTTTGTGCCACCAGGTTAAGCAGTTCACGGTGGTCTTCCTGGGAAGTCTCGCCCAGCCCCATCGCCTCGAGGTTGAAACGCAGGAAGCGCTCCTCCTCATTCAGTCCGTGCTCCACCAGCTTGAGCAGTCGCTGGTTGGGGGCCTTGCCATACAGGGTCATGTGGAACAGGCGATTGAGACGGCCAATCTCGGTGTAGTCTTTTTCCTGTTCCAGGGCAAAGATGAGCGTGTCTGCCTCGGCGATATCGGCTTCGGTCAGCAAGGGAATCGACAAACGCAGGGCTTCAGACTCCAGCAACATTCGCAGCTCATAGGTCTCAGCCGAATTGTCTTCGATCAACGGTGCAACCACGGCGCCCTTGTGGGTGACTACATGCAGCAGTGACTGGGCCTCCAACTGACGCAAGGCTTCACGCACCGGCATGCGGCTGACCCCGAACAGGCTGGCCAGCTCCTGCTGGCGCATGGCGGTACCGCAGGGCAAGCGGCCATCAAGGATGGCATTGCGCAAGGTTTCTTCAATCACGGAGCGAGCAAGATGGGCGGGAATAGGGCCGGTGATCTTGATGCTGTTCAACGGATTCGGCTTCTGCGTCACGGTTACGCTATCCTCCTTATTAAAATAGGGGTGCTAATTGGATCCAATGCACACTAGAGGCTGCCCATAGGGCTTGTCAAACGGGCACGGTTTCGGCTTGTAAGCGTTTCAACGCGCGGCTCCGGCGGCCCACGCGCGGGTTTTGCCGAGTCTGACACGCCACTGACGTGTTGCGACATTACCGCATATAGATATTCTTTAACGGTATTTAAATTGCCGTTCTTATATCTATAAAGTCACTCTCCTGTCTGACCGGGAGTGAACTCATGTCCGCCACCTCTACTGTTCCAACAGCGACCCTTGCCGCCCAAACGTTCGAGATTCGACCACTGCCCGGCAGCGTCGGTGCCGAGATTGTCGGCCTGGATTTGTCCCGGCCAGTCAACGACCAGGATTTCGCCCGCATTCATCGCGCGCACCTGGATCACCACGTCGTGGTGTTCCGCGACCAACGCATCACCCCCGAACAACAGATCGCTTTCAGCCGCCGCTTTGGCGTCCTGCAGATCCACGTGCTCAAGCAGTTCCTGCTGGCCAACCACCCGGAAATCCTGATCGTCTCCAACATCATCGAAAACGGCCAATCCATAGGCCTGGGTGACGCAGGCAAATTCTGGCACTCGGACCTGTCCTATAAAGAGCTGCCGAGCCTGGGCTCGATGCTTCACGCCCAGGAGCTGCCGTCGGAAGGCGGAGATACCCTGTTTGCCGACATGCACAAAGCCTGGGACCAACTGCCCGAGCACCTGCGCAAAGCTGTTGAAGGCCGCAGTGCCGCGCACTCTTATACCGCGCGCTACAGCGAAACCAAATTCGAAGGCAACTGGCGCCCGACGTTGACGCCCGAGCAGCTTGCCCAAGTCGCGGAAGTGGTTCACCCCATCGTGCGCACCCACCCGGAAAACGGCCGCAAGGCGCTGTTCGTCAGTGAAGGCTTCACCACCCGCATCGTCGGCCTGCCGGAAGACGAAAGCCGCGACCTGCTGGCCCAGCTCTACGCCCACAGTGTGCTGCCGCACAACATCTACCGCCACCAATGGCAGCCCCACGACTTGGTGTTCTGGGACAACCGCTCGCTGATCCACCTGGCCGCCGGTTGCCCGAGCCATCTGCGCCGCAAACTGTTTCGCACCACCATCCAGGGCGACGCGCCTTTCTGATTCGGAGCATGACCATGTCCAGGAAAACCCCATTTGCACGGCTGGCCGCGACCGTCGGCCTCGGTGTCAGCCTGTTGGCCGGCAGCCTGGTGGCGCCGACGGCTGCGCAGGCCGAAGGCGAGATCCGCATCGCCGAACAGTTCGGTATCGTCTACCTGCTGCTTAACGTAGTGCGCGACCAGAACCTGATCGAAAAATACGGCAAGCAGGAAGGTCTCGACATCAAGGTCGACTGGACCCAGCTGTCCGGCGGCGCAGCGGTCAACGACGCACTGCTCTCCGGCTCGATCGATATCGCCGGTGCCGGCGTCGGCCCGCTGCTGACCATCTGGGACCGCACCCATGGCAAGCAGAACGTCAAGGCCGTGGCCTCCCTGGGCAACTTCCCCTACTACCTGGTCAGTAACAATCCCAAGGTCAAGACCATTGCCGACTTCACCGACAAGGACCGTATCGCCGTGCCGGCGGTGGGCGTGTCGGTGCAGTCGCGCTTCCTGCAATACGCCGCCGCCAAGCAATGGGGCGACAAGGAATTCAATCGCCTCGACAAGTACACCGTCGCCGTCCCGCACCCGGATGCCACCGCTGCCCTGATCGCCGGCGGCACCGAACTGACCGGGCACTTCTCCAACCCGCCGTTCCAGGACCAGGCCCTGGCCAACCCTAACGTGCATGTGGTGCTGAACACCTACGACCTGCTGGGGCCGAACTCGCCAACGGTGCTGTTCGCCACCGAGAAATTCCGTAACGACAACCCGAAGACCTACAAGGCATTTGTCGAGGCGCTGACCGAAGCCGCGCAATTCGCCCAGAACGATAAAGGCGCTGCGGCCGACACTTACATTCGCGTCACCAAGGCCAAGATCGACCGCGCCGAGTTGCTGAAAATCATCGACAACCCGCAGTTCGAATTCAGCGTCACGCCAAAAAACACCTACCCGCTGGCGGAATTCCTCTACCGCGTCGGCGCCATCAAAAACAAGCCTGAATCGTGGAAGGACTACTTCTTCCAGGATGCCAAGCCCCTGCAAGGAAGTTGAGATGAACGCGCCCTTGCAAGGCCACACGGCCAGCAACCTGCACACCGCCGCACCATTGCTGGCGGTGGATAACGTCAGCCTGGAATACCGCACCCCCGAGCGCGTGGTGCGCGCCACTCACCAAGTCAGCTTCGAGATCGACCCGGCGGATCGCTACGTGTTGCTCGGCCCATCGGGTTGCGGCAAATCCACACTGCTCAAGTCCATTGCCGGGTTTATCAAGCCCTGCGAAGGCGAGATCCGCCTGCTGGGGCAAAAGGTCGAACAACCAGGCCCGGACCGCATTGTGGTGTTCCAGGAATTCGACCAACTGCCGCCATGGAAAACCGTCAAACAGAACGTGATGTTTCCGCTGCTGGCGTCGAAAACTTTGCCGCGTCGCGAAGCCGAAGAACGGGCGCTGCACTACCTCGACAAAGTCGGCCTCTGCGCCTTTGCCGACGCTTACCCGCACACCCTTTCCGGCGGTATGAAAGCCCGCGTGGCCATCGCCCGCGCCCTGGCCATGCAGCCGAAGATCCTGCTGATGGACGAACCCTTCGCCGCCCTCGACGCCCTGACCCGACGCAAGATGCAGGAAGAATTGCTGCTGCTCTGGGAAGAAGTGCGCTTCACCCTGCTGTTCGTCACCCACTCCATCGAAGAAGCGCTGGTGGTGGGCAATCGCATCCTGCTGCTGTCGCCGCATCCGGGGCGCGTGCGCGCGGAAATCCACAGCCATCAATACGACTTGCACAGCCTCGGTGGCGTGGAGTTCCAGGCGTCGGCGCGGCGGATTCATCGCCTGTTGTTCGATGAAGCGCCCGAGGCCGAACGTGAGTTGGGTTTCGCCGACATCCGCATCGCTTACTAAGGGGACAACCCAATGCGCCAGGAATACGAAATCAACCTTGAGCCGCTGCTCAGTGTCCCCATTGAACGCGAACTGCCCCTGCGCCAACGCCTGTGGCAGCAAGGCTGGCTGCGCAAGGGCCTGATCCTGATCGTGCTCGCGATCCTTTGGGAAGCCGTCGCGCGCTACCAGAACAACGACCTGCTGCTGCCGAGTTTCCTGCAGACCTTTCACGCGCTCTATGACGGCCTGCTCAGTGGCGAACTGCTGGGCAAGGTGAGCATCTCGCTGGTGGTGCTGATCAAGGGCTACCTGATCGGTATCGTGCTGGCGTTTGCCCTGACCACCCTAGCGGTGTCCACGCAACTGGGCCGTGACCTGCTGAGCACCCTGACCTCGATGTTCAACCCACTGCCGGCCATTGCGTTATTGCCGCTGGCGCTGCTGTGGTTCGGCCTGGGCCAGAACAGCCTGATCTTCGTGCTGGTGCATTCGGTGTTGTGGGCGCTGGCGCTCAACACGTATTCAGGGTTCCTCGGCGTGTCCGAAACCCTGCGCATGGCCGGTCGCAACTACGGCCTCAAGGGCATGCGTTTCGTGTTGTTCATCCTGATCCCGGCCGCACTGCCGTCTATCCTCGCCGGGCTGAAAATCGGCTGGGCCTTCGCCTGGCGCACACTGATCGCCGCCGAGCTGGTATTCGGTGCGACCAGCGGCAAGGGCGGTCTGGGCTGGTACATCTTCCAGAACCGCAACGAGCTGTACACCGACAAGGTATTCGCCGGCCTGGCGGTGGTGATCCTGATCGGCCTGCTGGTGGAAAACCTGGTGTTTGATACCTTCGAGCGGCTCACCGTGAAGCGTTGGGGCATGCAGCGCTGATACACCCAGCCTGCTACGATTGCGGCCAGCTCACTCCCGACTGATCACGAGTGCTTGGCATGCAACTACCCGACATGAACCTGTTGGTCGCCCTCGACGCCTTGCTCGACGAGGGCAGCGTGGTGGGCGCCGCGCGGCGGATGAACCTCAGCCCGGCGGCCATGAGCCGTACCCTCACACGTATTCGCGAAGCGGTAGGCGACCCGATTCTGGTGCGCGCCGGTCGCGGCCTGGTGCCGACGCCCAAGGCCTTGCAGTTGCAAGGCCAGGTGCGCAACGTGGTGGAGCAGGCGGCGTTGCTGTTTCGCTCGGCGGATCAGGTTGATTTAAGCACCTTGCGCCGTCGCTTCAGTGTGCGCGCCAATGACTTTTTCATCGGCGTGTATGGCGGTCGGCTGTTTGACACCATGGAGCGCATGGCGCCGCTGTGCGAGCTGTGTTTCGTACCCGAAGGCGACACCGATGATGAAGCGCTGCGTGAAGGGCGGCTGGACCTGCGCGTGAGCAACACCATGCCGGTCACCCCGGAAGTGAAGGTGCAGAACCTGTTTTCCACCACCTTCGTGGGCCTCGCGCGGGAGGACCATCCGTTGTTTGACGACGAGATCACCGCCGCGCGCTTCGCCAGCTATTCCCATATCAGTATCTCGCGGCGTGGCATCGCCCGTGGGCCGATCGACACCGCGTTGAATGCCCAGGGCCTGGAGCGGCGGGTGGCGATGATCGCCCCGGGGTTTCACGGTGCGATGTTCATGTTGCCCGATTCCGACCTGATTCTGCCGGTGCCCAAGGAAGCCCTGTTGAGCGCCAACCGCTTGAAGCTGCCACTGCGCGCGTTTGCGTTGCCGATCTCGCTGCCGACGTTGGTATTGGCCCAATCCTGGCACCCGCGCTTCGACAAAGACCCGGCTCATAAGTGGCTGCGCGAGACGATGCGTGAGAGCTGCCACGCCACCTGGCTGGAAGCTCAACCCACCTAAACATCAAGCGTACACAGGGCAAATGTGGGAGGGGGCTTGCCCCCGATTGCGTTGGATCAGATAGAAAATCTGTGTCTGGCACACAGCAATCGGGGGTAAACCCCCTCCCACATGTAGATTTGTGCCGGTTTCAGGATTGTGTGTGGTGCAGTTATAAGCTGCCAATAAGTAACTTTTTGTCATGCATGTGCCTGATTAAACTGCTCGGGTATTTCTAATCCCGAGCTGCCTGTTCATGACTTCCCTCGCTGCCCCCACCCTTGCGGCCGCAGCCAGACCCACCGCCATCACCCCGCCTGTATTTGGCCCGCGCATCATCATCGGCCTGGTCGGCGTGTTGCTCGCGGTGCTGGTGTCCGGCCTCAACGAGATGGTCACCAAGGTGGCCCTCGCGGATATTCGCGGCGCGCTGTACATCGGCTTTGACGAAGGCACCTGGCTGGTGGCCGCGTACACGGCCACCTCCGTGTCGGCCATGGCCTTTGCGCCCTGGTGTTCGGTGACGTTTTCCCTGCGGCGCTTCACCCTGTGCGCTATTGGCTTGTTCACCGCACTGGGGATCCTGTGCCCGTTTGCGCCGAACTACCAAAGCCTGCTGCTGCTGCGTACCGTCCAAGGCCTGGCCGGCGGTGCCTTACCGCCGATGCTGATGACCGTGGCGCTGCGCTTCCTGCCGGCCAACGTCAAGCTGTATGGTCTGGCTGGCTACGCACTTACCGCCACCTTCGGGCCGAGCCTTGGCACGCCATTGGCGGCACTGTGGACTGAATATGTCGGCTGGCAGTGGGCATTCTGGCAGATCGTCGGGCCGTGTCTGTTGGCCATGGCCGCCGTGGCCTACGGCTTGCCGCAAGACCCGCTGCGCCTGGAGCGCTTCAAGCAATTCAATTGGCGCGGCCTGTTGCTCGGCTTTCCGGCGATCTGCATGCTGGTGATCGGCATTCTGCAGGGCAATCGCCTGGACTGGTTCGAGTCGGGCCTGATCACCTTCCTGCTGTGCGGCGGCAGCGTGCTGCTGGTGCTGTTCATGTTCAA
Organism: Pseudomonas sp. JV449; assembly: GCF_032424295.1. Lineage (NCBI taxonomy): Bacteria > Pseudomonadati > Pseudomonadota > Gammaproteobacteria > Pseudomonadales > Pseudomonadaceae > Pseudomonas > Pseudomonas sp. JV449. The sequence goes on from NZ_VYKD01000002.1 coordinate 15,983, forward strand.
TGAATGGTCGCACCCGATGCCGTTCTTCAAGTTGCAGATGCTCGGCCTGCGCAACCTGGCGTTTGCCCTGATCGTGCTGGCAGGCGTGCTGATGGTGCTGACCTCGGTGATCATCATCCCCTCGAGTTTCCTCGCCCAGGTCCAGGGTTATCGCCCATTGCAAACCGCGCCGGTGATGCTGCTGATGGCGCTGCCGCAATTGATCGCACTGCCGCTGGTGGCGGCGTTGTGCAACCTGCGCTGGGTCGATTGCCGCTGGGTCCTGGGGATCGGGCTGGGGATGTTGGTGCTGTGTTGCGTGGGCAGCGCGCACCTGACCTCGGCGTGGATTCGCGACGATTTCTACGGCCTGTACCTGCTGCAAATCTTCGGGCAGCCCATGGCCGTGTTGCCGCTGTTGATGCTCTCCACCGGCAGCATTCAACCGGCGGATGGGCCGTTCGCCTCGGCCTGGTTCAACACCGTCAAAGGCCTGGCCGCCGTGATTGCCACCGGCGTGCTGGATGCGCTGACCACCCAGCGCCTGCACTTTCACTCGACCATGCTGGTGGACCGCCTGGGTAACTCGCCGCTGGCCGACGGCGATGCGCCGGGCCTGGCCCACCGCCTGCACGAGCAGGCCGTGGTGCTGACTTCTTCGGATCTCTATTACGTCATGGCCGCTGTCGCGGTGGCGTTGATCCTGCTGATTTTCTGGATGCCCACGCGGATTTTTCCGCCTCGCGCACCGACCTAGCCACAAGGACTTCCCATGAAACGCAAAGACAAAATCGCCGTCTCCGTTATCGCCGTGTTTGCTGTCGGGGTGCTGGTGTACCTGGTCGCGCCCGGCCTGTTGGGCAACAAGCGCCAGGCCACCAACGACGCCTTCGTCGCCGCCGATTTCACCCTGGTGGCGCCACGTGTGGCGGGCTTTATCAAGGAAGTGCTGGTGGAAGACAACCAGCGCGTCAAGGCCGGCCAACTGTTGGCGCTGATCGACGACCGCGATTTTCGCGCCGCCGCCCAGGCCGCCGACGCCGACACCCTGGTCGCCCAGGCCCAGCTGAAAAACGCCACCGCGACCCTGGAGCGCCAAACCTCGGTGATCGCCCAGGCCCAGGCCACCGTGGCGGCAGACCGCGCCGAAGTGGCCTTCGCCGAACATGAACTGAACCGCTACAACCACCTCGCCGGCGTGGGCGCGGGTACCGTGCAGAACGCCCAGCAAGCCAAGACCCGCATCGACCAGGCCAACGCGCGCCTGGCCAACGCCACCGCGGTGCTGGCGGCCGAACGTAAGCAGGTGGAAATCCTCACGGCCCAGCGCGATGCAGCCGAAGGTGGACTCAAGCGTGCCCAGGCCGCGTTGGAAATGGCCAGCTATCAGCTGTCCTACACGCGCATCGTCGCGCCGGTGGATGGCATGGTTGGTGAGCGTGCGGTGCGGGTCGGGGCCTATGTGACCCCGGGCAGCAAGATCCTCGCGGTGGTGCCGTTGGCCGAGGCCTACGTGGTCGCCAACTTCCAGGAAACCCAGCTGTCCCATATGCACGCGGGCCAGGCCGTGCAGGTGCGGGTCGACAGCCTCGACGGGGAGTTGCTCAACGGCCACCTGGAGAGCCTCGCACCGGCGACGGGTGTGACCTTCGCATCGGTCAAGCCGGACAACGCGACCGGCAACTTCACCAAGGTGGTGCAGCGTATCCCGGTAAAAATCGTCCTCGAACCCAACCAACCGCTGACCGAGCGCCTGCGGGTCGGCATGTCGGTTGAAGCCAGCGTCGACACGCAGCCGGTCAAGCAGCGTGAGGTGGCCCAGCAATGAGACACCTTGCCTGGTTCACCCTGAGTGTTATCAGCCTGAGTGCCTGCACTGTCGGGCCGGATTTTCAGCGCCCGCACACGCCGCAAGCCACGCGGTGGAGCGAACCTCAAGGGCGACAAGCCGCCAGCCGAGCAGTGAGTGATCCGCTGCAAGAGCGCTGGTGGGACGTGTTCCACGACGAGCAACTGTCGGCCCTCACTCGCCGCGCGCTGACCGATAACCTCGACCTGAAGCTGGCCAGCAGCCGCCTGCAACAAAGCCGTGCGGTCCGCCAGGTGACCACCGCCGAGCGTTATCCCACTGTCGACGCCACGGGTGCCTACCAGCGCAAACGCAACAGCGGCAAAGGCTTGAACGACCCCTCCGGCGAAAACGGGCGTTCCGCGTTCAACCAGTGGGACGCGGGGTTCTCGGCGTCTTGGGAGCTGGACTTCTGGGGTCGGGTCAAACGCGAAACCGAAGCCGCCGATGCCACCCTGCAAGTGGCGGAAAACGACCGCCGCGCCGTGCTGTTATCGGTGCTGGCCGAGACCGCCCAGGACTACATCCAACTGCGCGGCGTGCAAAATACCCGCGCGGTGACCGAGCAAAACCTCGACGTCGCCCGCCACAGCCTCAAGCTCTCGCAACTGCGCCTGGCTGACGGCGTGGCCACCGACCTCGATGTCGCCGAAGCCGCCGCCCAGGTCGCCGCCATCGAAGCGCGGCTGCCGGATCTGCAGCAACGCCAGGACCAGTTGATCAACGCCCTCAGCCTGTTGATGGGCGAGCCACCCCAGGCTCTGCACGCGCAATTGTCCAAGGACGCCGCCGTACCGCAGGCCCAACGCCAGGTCGCCATCGGCCTGCCGTCGGAGCTCGCCGAACGCCGTCCGGATATCCGCCAGGCCGAGGCGCGCCTGCACGCCGCCACCGCCAGCATCGGCGTGGCCAAGGGCGATTTTTACCCGCGTATTACCTTGTCCGGCAGCCTCGGTTCCCAGGCCATGCAACTGTCGGATTTCGGCTCCTGGGGCTCTCGTGCGTTTGCCTTCGGCCCGCAAGTGAGCCTGCCGCTGTTCAGCGGCGGCCGCCTGCAAGGCATGCTGGACCTGCGCGAAGCCCAGCAACAGGAAGCGGCCCTGGCCTACCAGCAAACGGTGCTGCGTGCCTGGCATGAAATCGACGACCAACTGACCCGCTACAACGCCAGCCAGCTGCGCCGCGACAGCCTCGCCGAAGCCGTGCGCCAGAACCAGATCGCCCTGACCACCGCACAGCACCAATACGTTGAAGGCGTGGTGGATTTCGTCAACGTGCTCACCGTGCAAAGCGCGCTGCTGGCCACGCAGGAGCAGTGGGTCGAGAGTTCTACCGGGGTGTCGTTGGCGATGGTGGGGTTGTACAAGGCGTTGGGGGGCGGGTGGGAGTCGGTCTACCCAGTGGCAATGGCTCAGCATTGAAATTGGAGTATCCGATGTAGGACCGTTCTTGATTTTTGCTGCCTTAAACCTTGGTGAACCTTGATCGTTAAGCTTTCAGTCCGATTATTACCTGTGAGTCTTTCCGATGTCTGTCATCGAAAACCCCTACGCGCCTCCACAAGCTGATCTGCGCACTCCAGTCTCCGCCATCCAACCTACATTCTTCGTGGTCGCGCCGCGCAAGCTGGTCCTGATGGTGTTGCTGTCCCAAGGTTTTTATCTCTTCTACTGGTGTTACCAGCAGTGGGCCTGCTATCGGCGGGCTACTGGCGCAAAGGTGTTGCCGCTGGTGCGAGCGTTCTTCTCGGTGTTTTTTCTGTATTCGCTGGTGATGAAAATCAGGCAGAAACTGGCGCTTGACGGTACGCCGTACCGCTGGTGGCCGCGAGCCATGGCGCTGGGGCTTATTGCGTGTGGGTTGTTACCCTTTACCTACGTTTTTTTCGTCACCGCCATGACGGCAATGAAGTTGAGCGTGTGCTTGATGATCGTGCAGGTAGCGCTGTTCGTGCAGGTGCAAGGCGCGGTGAACCTGATCGAGGGCGACACAGATGGCGAGGCGAACAATCGCCTGACTTGGGCTAACGCAATCTGGATCGTTATCGGGCTGGGCATGTGGAGCTTGGGCTTTATAGGGGCGTTTCACGAGCAAGGGCTGTCGTGATTGTCCTCAGGGCGCAGTGTTTTTTAAGACTGCAAAAGCATAAAGATGACAACGTCTTGCGTTGAACAACCTTCCTGTAGTTCCAGGCTGATCAGTTTGAACAGGATGACGATGTCTTGACTTTTCATGGGGCTCCAAAAGCGAGTGTCCTCTGTCCGCGGACAGAGGACACTTTCCTGCACAGGGTTGACACTCATGTCAACGGTTTTGCAAAAACACCACATACCCCCGAAACCACTCACTCCCCTGCAAGTACCCCGGCTCCTCCCACTCTCCACCCTGAATCAAACCGATCTTGAACGGCAGCCCCATCCGGTTCATCCGTGGCAAATATGCCGCGTAATCCGGGATGCTCTGGCGGCCCTGATAGGTCTGCACCACCACCTCATCCACCACGCCTTTGAGCTGGCTGATGGCGGTGGGGTCGGCGTTGCTGCTCCAGTCCATCAGGCCGGTGATACTCAGTTTCAGATCGGCCGGCAGGCGCTGGCGCAGGTCGCGCAGGAAGTCGGCGTATTCGTGCAGGTATTGGGTGCGGGCGTCGAAGTCGATCTGGATGCCGACCACTGGGTTGCCTGCGTCGCGCCAGCGTTGTACCTGGCCGAGCAGTTGGGTATAGACCTGTTCGGGCCAGTGCAGGGTGTGGGCGCGGTAGACCACCCAGACGTCGCCGCGGGTGAGGCGCGGTACGCTGATGCCTTGGGCGATCAGCTGCACACCGCGCTGGGGCGCGCGGCGGGTGGCGTTGATCTGGCCCTGGAGGATGTACAGGGTCTTGGCCTGCTTGAGTACCGGCTGCGGCGTGACGCCGCTCCACAGCCAGAAGGCGTCGTAGTCGCGGGCATCGACGGCACCGAATGCCGGGCTTGCCAGCAACAGCAAGCCCAGCCACAGGTGTTTCACCAGTAATACTGCAGCGATTTGCCCCACTGGGTGTCGGCGAAACCACTTTTCAGCTGGCGGAACCAGGCTTTGCGCACACCGGGTTCGACGTCCTTGCCGCCACAGCTGTTGTAGCCGGCCGGCGCGTAGCAGTTGATGGCGCGGAACAGGGCGTAGGCCTTGTCGTTTTTCGGCGCCTTGGCGTTGCCGATGACCTGTTGGTAACCGTCGAGCCGCGAGAAGGTTTCACCCTTGAAGTCCGAGGCGGTGCTGCCCAGGCTGCCGGCGGCGCGGGCCTGCTCCAGAGGCATGCCGTCCAGGTTGTTGCGCAGGATGAATTCGCCGAAGCAGTTCAGGGCCTGGGGGTTCTTCGCGTCGGTCTGCAAGGTCGCTGCGGTTTGCGCGATGCTGGGGCAGGCGTAGCCGGATTCGGCCTTGTCGCCGTTCCACTGGAACAGCTTAAGCGTCTGGCTGGCGCTGTAGACATAACCCAGGCTGGTGCCCAGCTTGTCCTCGGGGGCCTGGGCCGGCAGTTGCTTGAGGTCCTCGGCGAACGTGGCGAACTGGCCGCGCAGCAGGTCTTTGTAGAGCAGCACGAATTGCGCGGTCTGGCGTTCCAGCGGATCGCTCGCCTGGGCGATCTGCTGGCGCAGCAGTTCAGGCCCGGCAACGTTGCGCAGCAGGATGTAGCGCACCTGCCTGGCACTGATCGGCGAATCGCTGGCGAACACCTTGGCCAGTTGGCCGCTGCGCTCGTAGTTCATGGCCAGTGCCAACTCCAACTGGTCGCGTTGCAACGGCAGCTTTGCCAGTGGCAACAATTGCAGCCACAAGGCCTCGGCGCCTTTCCAGTCTTGCTTGGCTTCCAGGGCCAGGGCGCGCAGGGTCTGCTGGCTGAAGGCGAAGTAATTCAGGCTCGACGGCACGCTTTGCGGCAACTGCTTCAAGGCAGCGTCCGGTTGATGCTCGATGTACAGCGCGCACACAGCCAGCAGGTAGTCATAGAACTCTGGCTCGCTGGCGAACGCGGCCTTTTGCTTCTCGAGGTCGGCGCGGCTGAGGGCTGGCTGGTTGCCGCCGCGCATCACCATCAGGTCGCTGACGAGCTGAATCATCGGGGTCTTGACGGTATCGCTGTTGACCATCAACAGCTTGAGGTCAACTTCTTCTACCAGCTCATCCTCAGACACATTGCGCTGTTCGTCGGTGGCCGTCAGTGCCCAGGCGAACGCGTCGGCGAGCTGGGTGTTGTCATCGGCCAGCCAGTACACCCGGCGCAGCAAACCGTGGGCCGAGGCCGCGTATTCGCCCTGTGGGTAAGTTTTCAGGTAGGCGTTGAAACCCTGCTCGGCCGTGGCCAATGCGGGCTTATCCACACGGTCCAGGTGCGGTACGCCGTCTTCGTCATAGGTGTTGGCCTGGGCCTGGTTGAGCGCTGTGCGGGCGGTCATGTACAGCGCGGTTTCCTTCAGCCACGGCGACTGTGCACTGCCGACGCCAGCAAAGCCTTGCGCGGCCTCGGCGAAGCGGCCGCTGTAGAAATCGGCGGCGGCTTGCAGGTAGGTGCGAAACAGTTGGCCGCCGGCTGACTGGATCTGCTGCGCTTCGGCGATCACCGGGCCATCCCAGGTGCAGGTGGTGAGCAGTTGCAGCCGCGCCTTTGCCAGCAGCGCGCGCTCGTCCGCCGGCATGTCGGCCTTGACCACTTGGCGGATAAACGCCGTGGCGCTGTCATCGTCGTTGCTGCGGCAGCGGCTGCCTTCGCCATTGAGGAACGCTTCGCCAGCGGTTTTGTATTCCTCGCGCTTGATACCCAGGGGCGTCAGCAGGGTGTCGAGTTCGGCGGTAGGCGAATCGTCCGAGTCGGGCTCAGTCTCTGCGCTGGAGGCAGCGGCCAGGCGATACACCGGGAACGGCACCGGGCCGAAACCCTGGGCCAGGTCATCTTCGCTCAACGCTTTGGGCGCCAACGGCGCGGCCTTTTTGTCGGCCAGCAACAGGCGCAGGTTGGCCCGGCTGTCATTGCCTGGGCTCAGGAACGGCACGTTGTTACAAGGGTCCAGGCTGTCACGCGAGACACGCCAATCGGGGTAGCACGAATCGTCGGAACTGGCCTGGGCCTGCTGGGAAATACCGGCCAGCAGGGCCAGTGCGAGGGGGGAGAGAAAACCGATGCGCATGACGTGTCCTTGATCCTGGGTCCTTGGAGGGCGGCAATCATAGCGTGTTCCTGCGGGCGCTTCGGTGAAGCCCTACACAAATTGCTGATTTGTCCGATTCCAGAAGCGAACCGGGTGCTTTTGTCCTAGAGTGGCGGTGTTTGCGCTGAGGCACTCAAGGCAACAGCGGGGGGAATCGAGGTGCGCCGGTCTGTGGTAGAGCAAAACGAAAAGGTCGGGGCGTTGCCCGCATTCAATCGTCTTACGTGGGAACGCGTCGGTTGGCTGAGCCGACTGTGGTGGGTGCCGATCCTGGGGCTGGCCATGGCCCTGCGGTTTTACCGCCTGACTTCGGCGGCGATCTGGGGCGACGAGGGCTCCAGCCTGCTGCTCAGTGAATACGCCGCTGCGGACCTGTGGTTTCACGCCGCTCATGATGTGCACCCGCCGTTGTACTTCTTCATGCTGCGCGGCTGGATCGAGCTGTTCGGCGACAGCATCTGGTCGATTCGTGGCATGAGTGCCATCCCCGGCGTGGTTGCCGTGGGCCTGGGTGTCTGGCTGACACGGCAACTGTCTACCCGGCGTGCTGCCGTGCTGGCGGGGATCCTGCTGGCGCTGCTGCCCACGGCGGTGCGCTACAGCCAGGAAGTGCGCATGTATTCGCTGCTGGGCGTGTGGCTGCTGGGGGCGACGCTGGCGCTGGTGTACTGGGTGCGCCAGCCCGAGCGGCTGCGCTACCTGGCCATGTATGTGGCGTTGATGAGCGCCGGTTTCTACACCCATTACTTCACCGCCCTGTGCGTGCTGGTGCATTGGGCTTACCTGGGGGTACTGTGGCAGGCGCAGCCGCGAGGCCGACGGCTGATCGCACGCCCGGCCTGGTGGGTAGCCAATGCCGCGATTGTGCTGTTGTACGTACCGTGGCTGCCGAACCTGCTGGACCTGGTGCAGCACGTCGAACAACTCAAGGTAGGCGGGGACATAGGCTGGGAAGAACCGGTCAGCCTGTTTTCCCTGCCTTCGATGGTCTGGCAGTTCGTGTTACAGGATGAAGGTATCGGCTTCTGGCCACCGCTGTTCTGGTTTGTCCCGCTGTTACTGATGGCCGTGGTCGTGATGACTGCCGCGCGAGACCGCGAACGCCATCGGCCCGCTTGCCTGCTGGCGCTGTTTTTCCTGCTGCCGCTGTTGCTGGTCTACGGGGTATCGTTTATCTCCCCGGTGTTTATCGAGCGCTACCTTACGGTGTACGCCTTGGGTTTGCCGATCCTTGTCGCCATGGCTATCGACCGCCTGCCTGCGCGCTTGTCGCTGCTGGGTGCGGCGCTGTTCGTGCTGTTTGTCGGCGTGGAGCTGGTGGGCCTCAAAAACAACTTCACGGTGGATGAGCACGACCAATTCAACGTGCCGGTGGAGTTCGTCAATCGCAATTACCAGGAAGACGACCGCATCGTCCTCAGCGACATGATGTGGTACCTCAGCTATGTGTATTACGACCAGACCGACGCCCAACTGCAGCTCTACACCCCGCCCAGGCCCGATGGCACGCCGACCCGGCCCAACGCCTACGGCTTCGGCACCCTGGTGGACCAGGACGGCGGGCGCATCTACCTCGATCATCTGTCGGCACTGCCCGCCGACACCCGCCGCGTATGGCTGATCAGCAGCAACGAAGCGCCGGACGATTTCGCGCCACTGCCCCAGGGCTGGCGCGAACTCAGTCGCCAGGACGGTGGTGGTGCCAGGGCGCGTTTGTTCGTGTTGTGCAACGTGCCGCCACCACAACCCGAGGCCTGCCGCTAGACTCGGTTAAATACCTTTTTTCAGGAGCCCGTCATGGAATCGCCTGTGCACAGCTTGCCGTCACTGTTCAAACAGCTTGGGCTGCCGGATGACCCGGTCAGTATTGATCAGTTTGTGACCACCCATTCGCCACTCAAGCCGGATCTCAAATTGGCAGATGCGTTTTTCTGGACCGACAGCCAGAAAGCGTTTTTGCGCGAGGAAATCTTGGACGATGCCGATTGGGCGGAAGTGGTGGATGAGTTGAATCTAATGTTGCGGGGTGGGCGAGGGGTGTAAAAAAATCTTTTGGAAATTGTGTTTTTGTAAAAAAAAAAGGTGAGCAGTAAAAAAATCTAGGCGCCGCGTTCATTCAGGAAGCACGCGTTATCGTTGACGTTTTTCGCGAGCAAGCTCGCTCCTACAGGAGGCGATGTAGGCTTAACTGAGTGGCATCAGGGCAAGCCCTCTCCCACATTCGTCCTGCGGTGTTGCCACTGAATCGCTCCACCCATCCGCTAAATTGTTTCAAAACTTGACGCAATCCGATCCTTCCACCATATTGATAGTTAGCAAACTAACTGTATGCGAACTATCCCGTGCCTCAATCCCTCGAACACCTCCAGATGAACCTCAGCAGCAGCATGGTGGTGGGCGCCCGTAACTGGCGCAAAATCTGCCAGAGCACGCTGGTGAGCTATGGCATCTCCGAAGCCTGCGCTGTGCCGTTGTTGATGATCGGTCGCCTGGGCGACGGAGTGCATCAGGTCAAAGTAGCCCAGGCCTCCGGGATGGAAAGTCCTTCGCTGGTGCGCCTGCTCGACCGGCTGTGCCATGACGGCTATGTGTGCCGTAGCGAAGACATTCACGACCGCCGCGCCAAGGCCCTGAGCCTCACCGAGCGTGGTCGCGAGTTGGTGCAGGCGGTGGAGGTGCAACTGGTGCGCCTGCGCCGCGAAGTGCTGGCGGACATTGCGACCGCCGACATGGAAGCGGCACTGCGTGTACTGCGGGCCTTTGAGGCGGCGACGCTTTGAACGGATTTTTTACCGGTTTTCCGCCCGCCCGTGACTGGTTCTATGGGGTTCGTACCTTCGCCGCGTCGATGATCGCGTTGTACATCGCCATGCTGATGCAAATGCCGCGTCCGTATTGGGCGATGGCCACGGTGTATATCGTCTCCAGTCCGTTTGTCGGCCCTACCAGTTCCAAGGCCCTGTACCGCGCCATCGGCACCTTGATGGGGGCGGCGGCGGCGGTGTTTTTTGTGCCGATGTTCGTGCAGTCGCCGTACATCCTGGTGGTGGTGATCGCACTGTGGACGGGCACCTTGCTGTTCCTCTCCATGCACCTGCGCACTGCCAACAACTATGCCTTGATGCTGGCCGGCTACACCTTGCCGCTGATCGCCCTGCCGGTGGTGGATAACCCGCTGGCGGTGTGGGATGTGGCCGAGGCGCGGACCGAGGAAATCTTCCTCGGCATTGCGGTCGCGGCGGTGGTGGGCGCGATGTTTTGGCCGCGGCGGCTGATGCCGGTGTTCGATGGCGCGGTGGCCAAGTGGTTCAGCGACGCCCAGGTCTACAGCCAGCGCTTTCTTTCCCGCAATGTGCAGCCGGAAGAAGTCAGCGCCCTGCGCGGCGGCATGGTCGCCACCTTCAATACCCTTGAATTGATGATCGGCCAGTTGCCCCACGAAGGCGCGCGGCCGCAGACGGTGCGCAATACCAAGGAATTGCGCGGGCGCATGATCCACCTGCTGCCGTTGGTGGAGGAACTCGACGATGCGCTGTATGCCGTCGAACAGCGTGCGCCGCAGTTTCTCGAGCAGTTGACGCCGCTGCTGGAAGCCACCCGGCAGTGGCTGGAAAACACCACCGAAAGCGCACCGCTGGAACGCTGGCGCGCCCTGCGTGAACAGGTCGACGCCCTGCAACCCCAAGGCGAAGCGCTGGACGAGCGCCACACACTGCTGTTCTCCAACGCCCTCTACCGCCTGGGCGAGTGGATCGACCTGTGGCAGGACTGCCGAAGCCTGCAAGCCGCCATCCAGTGCGAAAGCCAGGACACCTGGCGCGCCGTGTACCGTCACTGGCGCCTGGGCCGGCTCACGCCGTTCCTCGACCATGGCCTGATGCTTTATTCGGCGTTTTCCACCGTCACCGCGATCATCGTCGCGTCGGTGCTGTGGATCCTGCTGGGCTGGACCGATGGCGGCAGCGCGGTGATCCTGGCAGCCGTGGCCTGCAGTTTTTTCGCTTCTATGGACGACCCGGCGCCGCAGATCTATCGGTTCTTTTTCTGGACCGCCATGTCGGTGCTGTTCGCCAGCCTCTACCTGTTCCTGGTACTGCCCAACCTGCACGATTTCCCGATGCTGGTACTGGCGTTCGCGGTGCCGTTCATCTGCATCGGCACGCTGACCGTGCAGCCGCGTTTTTACCTGGGCATGCTGCTGACGCTGGTGAACACCTCATCGTTCATCAGCATCCAGGGCGCCTACGACGCGGACTTCCTCAACTTCGCCAACGTCAACCTGGCCGGGCCCGTGGGCCTGTTGTTCGCCTTTGTGTGGACGTTGATCGCACGGCCCTTCGGCGCCGAACTGGCGGCCAAGCGCCTGACCCGTTTCAGCTGGCGCGACATCGTCGGCCTGACCGAGCCCGCCACCCTGAACGAACACCGCTACCTGGCCGTGCAAATGCTTGACCGCCTGATGCAGCACCTGCCACGCCTGGCGATGATCGGCCAGGACACCGGCATCGCCCTGCGCGACCTGCGCGTGGCGCTCAACCTGCTCGACCTGCTGGCCTATTCGCCGCGCATCCTCGGCGTGCCGCGGGTGCTGCTCAACCAGGTGGTGGAAGGCGTGGGCGGTTACTTCAAGGCCTGCCTCAAGGCGGGTGAACGCTTGCCCGCGCCCAGCGGTCTGCTGATGACCCTCGACCGCACGCGTCGCGCCCTCAACGACCAGGGCCTGCAAGACGAAGCCGATACCCGCCTGCACCTGCTGCACGCGCTGGCCGGCCTGCGCCTGGCGTTGTTGCCGGGAGTGGAATTCATTGGCGGCACGGAGATGGAAGCGCCGCTACCCGATGGAGCGCCTTTATGATCGGTGATCTGGATATCAGCGGGGTGTTCCTGCCCACGCTGCTGGTGCTGATGGGCATTACGTACGTGTTGTTCCTGGTGGTGCACGGGCTGTTGACCCGCGTCCACTTCTATCGCCTGGTCTGGCACCGGGCATTGTTCAATGTGGGGCTCTACGCGCTGTTGCTGGGCGCGGTGGACTCACTCAGTCGATACCTGATGACATGAAAAAACCTTTTTTGACCATCGGCCGTGTAGTCCTGACGTTGTTGATCGTGAGCTTCGCGGTCGTCGTTGTGTGGCGCATGGTCATGTACTACATGTTTGCGCCCTGGACCCGTGACGGTCACATCCGTGCCGACATCGTGCAGATCGCGCCGGACGTGTCCGGGCTGATCCAGCGCGTCGATGTGCACGACAACCAGTTGGTGACCAAGGGCCAGGTACTGTTTGCCGTCGACCAGGACCGCTTCAAGCTGGCCCTGCGCCAAGCCCAGGCCGCCGTGGCCGACCGCCAGGAAACCCTGGCCCAGGCAAGCCGCGAGTACAAGCGTAACCGTGGCCTCGGCAACCTGGTGCCCAGCGAGCAACTGGAAGAAAGCCAGTCCCGCGTTGCCCGCGCCCAATCGGCCCTGGCCGAAGCGCAAGTGACGGTGGACTCGGCCCAACTCAACCTCGACCGCTCGGTGATCCGCAGCCCGGTGGACGGCTACGTCAACGACCGTGCACCGCGTACCCAGGAGTTCGTCACCGCCGGGCGGCCGGTGCTGTCGGTGGTGGACAGCAATTCGTTCCACATCGACGGCTACTTCGAAGAGACCAAGCTCGACGGTATCCACGTCGGCATGGGCGTCGACATCCGTGTGATCGGCGACAACGCCCGCCTGCACGGGCATGTGCAGAGCATCGTCGCCGGTATCGAAGACCGTGACCGCAGCAGCGGCTCTAACCTGCTGCCCAACGTCAACCCGGCGTTCAGCTGGGTGCGCCTGGCCCAGCGGATTCCGGTGCGTATTGCCTTTGACGATGTCCCGGCGGACTTCCGCATGATCGCCGGGCGTACGGCCACGGTGTCGATCATTGGCGACAAACCCAATGACGGAGCCAAGCCATGAAGCCGCTGTGGGCAACCGCTGCGCTGGGGTTGTTGCTGTCGGCCTGCCAAGTGGTGGGGCCGGATTACAAGCTGCCGCAAACGTCTGCCGTCAACCGCGCTGACCTGCAAGGGCAACTGGCGGGCAAGGGCAGCGACGTGGTGTCGGCGCCGGTGCCGGCCGACTGGTGGAAGCTGTACAAAGACCCGCGCCTGGACGAGCTGGTACGCCAGGCCATGGCCTCCAACACCGACCTGCGGGTGGCCGCAGCCAACCTGCAGCGCGCCCGTTATCAGACCCAACAGGCTGAATCCGCCGGCGGCTGGAGTGCCGGCGCCAAGGCCGAGGTGCAACGGCTGCAGGAATCCGGCGAAGCGTTTTTGCAGGCGGACAAAGTGCCGGTGGATAACATCGGCAGCGTCGGCATTACCACCTCGTATCAATTCGACCTGTTCGGCACCTTGCAACGTGGCATCGAAAGCGCCCAGGCCAGCGCCGATGCGGCCCAGGCTGCCGCTGATACCGCACGCATCACCCTGGTGGCCGATGTGGTGCGCTCCTACACCCAGGTCTGCGCGGCCAACGAAGAACTGGCGATTGCCAACGAGTCCCTCGACCTGCAAGCCCAGAGCACCAAACTGACCCAACGCCTGCGTGACGCGGGCCGTGGCGATGAAACCCAGGTCACCCGCTCGCAAACCCAATACAAATCCTTGCGCGCCGACATGCCGCGCTACGAAGCGGCGCGCCAGGCCGGGCTGTTCCGCCTGTCGATGCTGCTGGCCAAGCCAGTGGACCAACTGCCGGCGGGCACCGGCAGCTGTGCCGAACTGCCGCATATCGCTCAATTGTTGCCGGTGGGCGATGGTGCGGCACTGCTCAAGCGTCGCCCCGACGTGCGCCAGGCCGAGCGCCAACTGGCCGCCGCCACTGCGCGTATCGGCGTGGCCACCGGCGCCTTGTACCCGGACATCGCCATCGGCGCCACGGTGGGCACCGTGGGCCTGCTCGACAACCTCGGCCAGCCGGCGACCAACCGCTGGGGCTTCGGCCCGATGATCAGTTGGACGGTGCCGACCAACGGCGCCCGTGCGCGCATCCACGAAGCCGAAGCCGCGACCCAGGGCGCCCTGGCGCATTTCGACGGTGTGGTACTCAATGCCATCCGCGAAACCCAGACCGGCCTGGCGCAATACACCGCCGTGCTGCAACGGCGCGAGGCGCTGGCGGACGCCGAGCGCTCGGCCCAAGAGGCGGCAGACCAGACCCACCGCTTCTTCCAGGCCGGCCGCGAATCGTTCCTTGCCGACCTGCAAGCCACCCGCACCTACACCGCGATGCGCGCGCAACTGGCGGCGGCGAATACCCAGGTTGCCATGAGCCAGATCGATCTGTTCCTGGCCCTGGGCGGCGGCTGGGAAAGCGGACGAACGCAAGCGTCACCGCCCGGCAAACCCTGAGCGAATAGCTATGCTTGGACAGGCGGGTCGCCGTGACGACTCGCCTGACACTGCTCGCGTTTGCTCATGGGGATTCCAATAATGAAAAACCCTTATGCTCCCGCTTTCTGGTGCGTGCTCTTCGCACTGGTGTTGTTATCGGCCGCGTATTTCTACGGCGTCATGCTCGCCCATCAACTCGACAAGGCCATGGTGTTTCTCGACAGCGCCTGCCTGGTGATCGGCTCCCTGTCCATCGGCGTGGTGGCCTGGGCGTCCTACCAGAACCAGCGCGTGAAGAAAAAACTCCTCGAGCAAGGCAAGACCCGCGTAGCGATCTGGGACACCAAGGTCGCCCTGCGTCGAGTCGAAACCGTGTTCGACCGCTATTTCTGGGGCAGCTATTGGCAGCCGGGGCGCACCTTCCAGGAAGTCATGGGCGACCTTACCGGCACGCCCCTGGAAAAAAGCCTCGAAGTCCTGAAAAAACAGTGTGTGGCCCTCGATCGGCAGGTCGCCGATGGCCGGCATTGGCTGAATAATGCGCGGGAATTGTCCGACGTTGCCACGCAGATGGCCCGTGAGCGCTACCAACTGGACTTCTGCGACCCCAAGTCCGACACGCCCGGCAATGCGGTGATACACCGCGAGTTTGAGGTGCTGGTGTACACCTGGACCGCACGCCTGAAGAGTTTTGACCACCAGCTCGACGAGATCGAATTGGAGTATTCCTGACGTAGCAGTGGTCGAGTAGAACGAGGCCGCGTTCGAGGACGAAGTCCTCGTAAAACCAGCACGCACGGTTTTTGATAAGCCAAGGTGCGTGGTTTTACGACTGCTTCGCAGTCGAACGCGGCCTCGCTGCGCTCGACCGCTGCTACGGAGCCTATGCTAACCTCTCCCGGATTTTTCGGCGGGCTTGAGCCAACCCCAACAGGGTTCAAGGAAGACAGCCCACTTCTCACAGGATTTGATCAGGTCACTTCATGAATAAGCCAGCAGTCGTTCTTTTGGGTTTAGTTGTCGCCGTAGGCGTCGTCAGTGCAGGCGGCGCCTGGTACACCGGTAAACAACTGGAACCGGTGCTGCAAACCGCGATCCAGAACGCCAACAAGGAACTGCAGACCTCCATGGCCGGCGTCGATGGCACCGTGGCCCTGGAGCTGGTGTCCCTGGAGCGTGGCGTGTTCAGCAGCACCGCGCACTACCGCCTGAAGGGCCAAGGCTCGGTGTTCGGCGAAGAAAACCCCAATCCCGAATTGCTCTTCGTCGACCATATCGAACACGGCCCGCTGCCGTTCTCGCGCCTGGTGACGCTCAAATGGCTGCCGGTCATGGCCACCAGTCACTATGAGCTGGAAAAGAACCCCACCACCGAGAAGTGGTTCGCCGCCGCCAAAGACGTGTCGCCGCTCAAAGGCGTGGCCAATATCGGCTACAGCCGCTCGGTCAACGGCAACATCGAATTGCTGCCCCTGACGTTCAAGGACGACACGTCTTCGGTGAACTTCTCCGGCGCCAACCTGAATTTCGACAGCACCGCCGAAGGCCAGAAGGTCAAGGCCGACGGCTTCATGAACAGCTTCAAGATCGCCGGGTTAGACGGCAAGGGCGAACACTTCGAAGCTCAATTGTCTGGCCTGACCATCGCCAGCAACCTGGAAAAATCCACCTTTGGCTTCTACACCGGGCAAAATACCGTTGAGCTGACCGACAGCACGTTCACCTTCGGCCCGCAGAAAGCCGTGCTGACGGTCAAAGGCTTCGAGCAGAAAGACTCCAGCGAAACCAAGGACAACAACCTGGCCGGCCGTGTCGACTACAAGATCGACGAGATCGGTTACCAGGGCAAACCCGTGGGTTCGGCGGCCATGGCCCTGAGCATGAAGAACGTCGACATCCCGGCCATGCTGGTGTTGACCAAGCTGTACCAGGACAAAATGCAGCCGGTGCAAGCCGCTGCCGCAGCGGGCCAGCCCGCGCCTGAGCTGCAATTGACCGAAGCCGAGCAAGCCTTGGCCGAAGCGAACGTCAACCAGGTATTGGCCGCCAAGCCGCAGATCGCCGTGGAAAACCTGTCCCTGAAAACCACCCATGGCGAAAGCAAGTTCAACCTGCTGGTGGACCTGGCCAAGCCAGCGTCCATGGAGCTGCCGCCGGTTGAGCTGGGCAAGCAGATGATTGCATTGCTGGATGCCAACCTGACCTTGTCCAAGCCGATGATCGGTGACGTTGCCGCCCTGCAAGCGCAACTCGGTGGCGTGAGCGACGCGAAAGCCATCGAGCAGCAGTCCCAAATGGCCGCTGAGATGGTCAGCGGCATGGCGGTCGGTACTCAGTTGGCGACCCTGGTCGGCAGCGACGTGGTGTCCAAGTTGCACTACGCCAACAATGAAGTGACCTTCAACGGCCAGAAGATGACCGTCGAGCAATTCATTGGTTTTGTGATGGCCAAGGTCGGCGCGGTCAGCGGCGCACAGTAAAGATTTCGCCATCATCCGGAAATAAATAATGTGGGAGCGGGAGTGCCCGCGATAAGGGTCAAACAGTCGGCGCACGTGCCGGCTGGTACCCCGTTATCGCAGGCAAGTCCGCTCCCACATTCACATTTCAGATAGGCTGCGCAATTCTGAACAATTGTTTTGGATTGGTCTTTTTCCTACTTTCCTAAGAGATAGTTCACACAGGAAAGCTAGGCCGGGTCATTGGACGCCGGCACCCTGCGGCAATTCGCTCAGGACCACCTATCGTTACAGCTTTCCGTGTGTAAGGAAGCTCACGATATGTTGCGAAACCTACCACTCAGTGCATCAGGCCGGTTGCGACTGCTCGTCGGGGCAGCCTTATGCAGCCAATTACTGATGCCCGCCTTCGCCATGGCCGATCCGGCCTATGACGCACTGATTATTCAGGCGCGCAACGGCAACTTCACCCCCGCCCTGACCCAATTGCGCCAGCTGTCTGCCGAACGCCAGACGCCAGGCCAGGTCAGCGATCATGTGGTGATCGCCGGTTGGGCCGGCCAGGACGCCGAAGTGCTGAAGGTGTACGAGGCCCAGGGTAAACATCGCAACCTCAGCACCCAGGCGCTCGCCACCGTCGCGCGTACGTATCGTAACCAGCGGCAATGGGCCCAGGCTGAGGCTGTCTATCGCCAGGCGTTGCTGCGTGAGCCGAATAATGTCGATCTGCAACTGGGCTTGGCCCTGACCCAGGCCGACGGCGGCAAGGCCAACGAAGCCGTGCAACGCACCCGCGCGCTGGTGGCCGCCAAGCCCGATGATCCTAACCGCCGCATGGCCCTGGGCTACGCACTGACCCGCGCCGGCCTCAACTACGATGCGCTGTTTGAGTTCGACCAGGCGTTTATCCGCGCGGGCGACAAGCCTGACGTCGCCCGCGAATACATCGTCGCCCTGCAAAAGGCCCGCCTGCCGGAAGCCGCGTTGCGCCTGTCGGCCCAGCGTCCTGGCCTGCTGGACCCGGTGACCCAGCGCCGCCTGGAAGGCGACCTCGCTGCCGAGCGTGTGCGCATGGCCGAGTTCGCCACCCGCAGCGAAAAAGAACGCTACGTGATTGCCGACCGAGCCCTGGCCGATTACGACAAACTGCTCGCCCGCTGGACCCCGGACGCCAGCGCCCATGACGATGTGGTGCGCTGGCGTATCGACCGCCTGGGCGCACTCAAGGCCCGTGCGCGTACCGCTGAAGTGATCCGCGAGTACGAAGTGCTTAAGGCCGAAGGTGTGCAACTGCCGACCTACGCCGTGCGCTGGGTGGCCGCGTCCTACCTCGACCAACGCCAGCCGGAAAAAGCCGAGCCGCTGTATCGCCAGGCCCTGAGCGCCACCGACGCCGAGCCCGATGATCGGGTCGAAGACACCACTGCGCTGTTCTACGCCTTGCAGGAAAGCGATAAAGCCGAGGACGCCAACGAGGTCGCCAAGGGCCTCGCCAACAGCCAGAACCCGCGGGTCGAGCTCAAGGGCTTGCCCATCGGCAACCCCAACGACGCGTGGATGGACGCCCAGCAACTGTCGGCCCAGGCCGGCGTCTACGGCGGCGACCTGCCGGGAAGCGAAGCCGGCCTCGAAGCGCTGGTGGCGAAAGCCCCTGGCAACGTCGGCCTGCGCCTGGCCCAGGCTGACATGTACCGCGCCCGCGACCTGCCACGGCGTGCCGAAGGCATCCTGAAGGAAACCGAAGCCCAGGCCCCACGGGATATGGGCCTGGAAGTGAGCCAGGCCTACACCGCCATGGACCTGCAGGAGTGGCGCCAGCTCGACGTGCTCACCGACGATGTGCTCGCCCGCAACCCGGACAATCGCCAGGTGCAGCGCCTGAGCCGCCTGCGCGACGTGCATGACATGGCCGAGCTGCGGGTCGAGGCCTATACCGGTAAAAGTTTTGGCGGGGGCAATGACAGTGACGCGGGCGCCGTCGCGGGTAGCCGCGACTGGGGCATTGAGAGTCGGATCTACACGCCGCCCATCGACGAAGACTGGCGTGTATTCGCCGGCGCCGGGTATGCCAAGGCCGACTTCAGCGAAGGCACGGGCCAGCATCGCTGGCAGGTCGTGGGCGTGGAGCGGCGTACCCGCGACATGACCATTGAAGCCGAGGTCTCCAACCATTCCTACGGCGATGGCTCCAAACAAGGCGCCGCGGTGTCGATTGCCCGCGACATCAACGACAATTGGCAATACGGCGGCAGCCTCGGCTACCTGCTGAGCACCACGCCGCTGCGGGCGTTGAATGACGGGGTCACGGCCAACGGTGGCAGCGGCTTTATCCGCTGGCGCGCCAACGAAAGCCGCGAATGGAAACTCACCCTCAGCCCCTCCCATTTCAGCGACGGCAACGACCGCTTCGAAGCCTTGCTCAGCGGCCGCGAAGGCCTCTACAGCTCGCCGAAAGTGCAAGTGGACCTGGGCCTGGAAGTCGGCGCCAGCCGCAACAGCAAGGAAGACACGGTGTACTTCAATCCGAAGTCGGACTTTACCGTGTTGCCCGTCCTCAACATCAACCATGTGCTCTATCACCGCTACGAGACCCAGTGGAGTCAGCAGTTCCAGGTCGGTGCGGGTACGTATAGCCAGCGGGATTACTCCACCGGTGGCATCGGTCTGGTGGGCTATGGCCAACGCTTTCGCTGGAATGACGTGCTGGACGCCGGCGCCAACCTGAGCCTGATCAGCCGACCTTATGACGGGGATCGCGAACGCGATCTGCGTCTGCTCGTCGACCTCACTTACCGTTTCTAAAAGAGCCTGACCATGACCTTCCTCAGCCGTTGCTTGTTGGTTCTGGGCGTATTGCTGGCCAGTGCCTGCGCCCAGCAACCCGCACCTTTCACTCCCCCCGCCGAGCGGCCGACACCGCCCAACGAAGCGGCGTGGCCGAAAAACCACTTCCTGGGCATTGCCTACCATGACGTGTCGGACCGCGATCCTGACCAGGCCGTGGTGGCGGTGCGCACCGAGCGATTGATCGAACAGTTGGCCTGGCTGCGGGAGAACGGCTATCAGGCGGTCAGCGTTGACCAGATCCTGGCCGCCCGCCGTGGCGGCCCCGCGTTGCCGCCCAAAGCCATCATGCTCAGCTTCGATGACGGCTATTCGAGCTTCTATACCCGCGTGATGCCGATCCTGCGCGCCTATCGCTGGCCGGCCTTGCTGGCGCCGGTGGGCTACTGGATCGACACGCCGATGAACAAACCGGTGGACTTCGCCGGCTCGCCACGGCCGCGCGGCGAGTTCCTTACCTGGCAGCAGATCCGCGAAGTGTCGCAATCGGGCCTGGTGGAAATCGCCGCGCACACCGACGCCAGCCACACCGGGATCCTGGCCAACCCCCAGGGCAACCTCGAGCCGGCGGCGACCTCGCTGCGCTATGACCCGGCCACGGGTCGCTATGAAACCCAGGCGCAGTTCGATGCGCGGCTGCGTGCGGATGTCGCGGCGATCTCCAACAAGATCCAAACCGTGACCGGCAAGAAACCACGGGTATGGGTGTGGCCGTACGGCGCCGCCAAGGGCACCTCGCTGGCGATCGTCGGCGAGCAGGGCTACCAGATGGCCCTGACCCTGGAAGACGGCCTCGACAGCTCCAGTGACCTGATGAACAGCCCGCGCTTCCTGGTGGCCTCCGACCCGGACGGCGAGCATTTCGCCAACAGCATCGTCGCCGTGCAAACCCCGGCACCGCTGCGGGTGCTGCATGTGGACCTGGACAACGTCTACGACCCGGACCCGGCCCAGCAGGCGCGCAACCTCGACCAACTGGTGCAGCGCGTGGTGGACATGGGCGCCGGTACGGTGTTCCTGCAAGCCTTCGCCGACCCCAAGGGGGATGGCCTGGTGCACGAACTGTACTTCCCCAACCGTCACTTGCCGGTGCGCGCCGACCTGTTCAACCGCGTCTCCTGGCAGTTGCACACCCGTGCCCATGCCGCCGTGTACGCGTGGATGCCGGTGTTGAGTTTTGCCCTCGATCCCAAGCTGCCCCGCGTGACGCGCTGGGACCCGGAAACCGGTCAGGTCGGCACCGACCCGGACCAATATAAACGCCTGTCGCCGTTCGACCCGCAGGTGCGCAAGATCATTGGCGAGATCTATGAAGACCTGGCGCGCAACAATGCCATCGACGGCGTGCTGTACCACGACGACGCAGTGCTCTCTGACTTCGAAGACGCCAGCCCCGCCGCGCTCAAGGCCTATGCCGCCAACGGCCTGCCGGGCAGCATCCAGGCCCTGCGCGCCGACCCGGCCGTGATGCAGCGCTGGACGCGCTTCAAGAGCCGCTACCTGATCGACTTCACCAAAGAGCTGACCGCCAAGGTCCACGCCATCGGTGGGCCGCAGGTGCAGACCGCGCGCAATATCTTCGCCGAGCCGATGCTCAACCCGGCGAGCGAGGCCTGGTTCGCCCAGAACCTCGATGATTTCCTCCAGACCTATGACTGGACCGCGCCGATGGCCATGCCGCTGATGGAAGGCCAGGAGTACAAGACCTCCAATGCCTGGCTGGAGAAGCTGGTGGCGACGGTCAAGGTGCGTCCTGGCGCGATGGAGCGCACGGTATTCGAACTGCAGGCCAAAGACTGGCGCACCAAGGCCGCGCCGGATATCGACGCTGTGCAGATGGCTGAATGGATGGGTGTGCTCAAGCGCCAGGGTGTCACGAGTTTTGGCTACTACCCGGACAACTTCCTGGAAAATTCCCCGGACCTGAAGACTGTGCGTCCGGCCCTTTCCAACCAATGGAATCCTTGACCATGTTCGACAGAATCCTGGCGTTATTCGTGCTGGCACTGGTATTAGGCGTGCCCCTGGGCCTGATCTTCCTGGTCACCGGGCAGTTCCTGATGGACTTCGTGTTTTTCTACCCGCTGTTCATGTCGGCGCTGTGGATCGCCGGTGGCTTGTACTTCTGGCTGCATTGGGAGCGCCACTGGCCCTGGGAGGAAGACACTCCGGCACCGACCCTGGCCGGCAACCCGCTGATCTCGATCATCATCCCTTGCTACAACGAGGGCGATAACGCCGCCGACACCATTCATGCGGCGCTGGGCCAGCTGTACCCGAACATCGAAGTGATCGCGGTCAACGACGGCTCCAAGGACAACACTGCCGCCGTCCTCGACGCCCTGGCGCTGGAACATCCGCGCCTGCGCGTGCTGCACCTGGCGCAGAACCAGGGCAAGGCCGTGGCCTTGCGCATGGGTGCGGTGGCCTCGCGCAGCGAATACCTGGTGTGCATCGACGGCGATGCGCTGCTGGATAAAAACGCGGCGGCCTACATGGTTGCACCGATGCTCGACAACCCGCGCCTGGGCGCCGTCACCGGCAACCCACGCATCCGCACACGCTCGACCTTGATCGGCCGCGTGCAGGTGGGCGAGTTCTCCTCGATCATCGGCTTGATCAAGCGCACCCAGCGCGTGTTCGGGCGGATCTTCACGGTGTCGGGTGTGGTGGTGGCGTTCCGTAAAAAGGCGCTGGACCGCATCGACTACTGGAGCACCGACATGATCACCGAGGACATCGATGTCAGTTGGAAGCTGCAGCTTGATCACTGGAGCATCTTCTACGAGCCGCGCGCGCTGTGCTGGATCCTGATGCCCGAAACCGTCGGTGGCCTGTGGAAACAGCGCCTGCGCTGGGCCCAGGGCGGTGCCGAAGTGCTGTTCAAGAATATCCGTGGCATCTGGCAATGGCGCCATCGCTACCTGTGGCCGCTGCTGTTCGAATACTGCCTGTCCACCGGTTGGGCCTTCACCTTCCTGCTTTCGGTGATTTTCTGGGGCCTGGGCAAATTCATCGTGCTGCCGCCGGCAATCACGGTGGACTCCCTGGTCCCGCCGGCCTTTACCGGCCTGGTGCTGGCGATGGTGTGTTTGGTGCAGTTTGCGGTGAGCATCCTGATCGACCGCCGCTACGAGAAAGACCTGTGGAAAACCCTGTTCTGGACCGTGTGGTACCCGATGGTGTTCTGGCTGGTCAGCCTGTTCACCACCCTGGTCAGTTTCCCCAAGGTGCTGTTCAACCAGCACCAGAAGCGCGCGCGCTGGGTCAGCCCGGATCGCGGTATCAAACCTGTTGAAGAGGAGGCCTGAGCATGAAACTGGTCAGAACTCGCCAAAGTACCGTGATGTGGATCATCGACGTGATCCTGACCTTGATGGCCTGGGCCGGACTGGTCTGGCTGCTGGCGCGCGGGGTCACTTCGATGCTTGAAACCCACGGCGGCCCGCGTATCGAGGCGCCGATTTTCGCGGCGCTCAATACCTTGCAGGTCTACCTGTGGATCGCACTGTTCAACGCGGTGATCCTGGTCACCTGGGCACGCTACCAGCAACGCAAGGGGCGCAAGTTCGCCCAGCGCCGCGCCGAAGCCAAGGCTCTCACCGACAAGAACCTGAGCGAGAGCTTCAGCCTCGCCGAGGGTGACCTGGAGCAACTGCGCCGCCCGGGCGTACTGGTGATCCACAACGACGAAGACGGCGGCGTGTCGGAAGTCAAAGCCCACGTCTCCCGCGACGTGGAAAAACCAGGCTTGACCCTCGTGCCTGGCGCGCCTCAGAACAAAGACGCCAGCTAGTGGTGTAAACCACAATCCAATGTGGGAGGGGGC
Source organism: Pseudomonas sp. JV449 (assembly GCF_032424295.1). Taxonomy (NCBI): domain Bacteria; kingdom Pseudomonadati; phylum Pseudomonadota; class Gammaproteobacteria; order Pseudomonadales; family Pseudomonadaceae; genus Pseudomonas; species Pseudomonas sp. JV449. Next base: position 39,501 of record NZ_VYKD01000002.1, read on the forward strand.
ACCCCGATTGCGGTGGATCAGCTAATGAATACTTGGCTGACACCCCCTATCGGGAGCAAGTCGAATCGTCGCACCGCCCCCCACATGGGGCTCTTACCCTGCCGATCCCGATTATTGCGATCCAATTCACAAAACTCCCGCGAACTTATCTGCTTTTTTCGGTACTAACTTATCTCGGCAAGAACTTGATGGCCAAGTAATGGCAACTTATAAGTTCTCCGACGAATCGCTATCAGAACAGCTGCCGCCTGTCGGAATAATATTTCCAGTGTCAGGCCGTGTATCTTTTTGATAATTTTTTATTGTTATTAATCAATGTGTTGCGTGAATAACTAGCGCGGACATGCAACTGACTCTGTTTCTTGGGTTACTGCTAGTTCGATGTTAGTTTCGCGGCCCCTGATTTTCGACGGACCGAACATGTCTTTTTTATTGCCACGGACTCGGTATTTGCTATGCACTTTGCTGCTTGCTTATTTGAGCGGCAACAGTGCCTTGGCCGCCCCTACGCCGGGGGATCAGGACCTTATCCGCGACCGCCAGAACCGGCTTCTCGAAGAGCAGCGTCGGCGCCTGGAAGAGCTCCAGGACCTGCCCGGCAAGAGCAATCAGCCACAGGCCCCGGCACAGCCTGCTGACACCCGCTGCTTCCCCATCCAGGACATCGAACTCAAGGGCGCCGACAGCCTCTCCGCAGCCGACCGTAACCGCCTGCTCAAACCCTATATCGGCCAATGCCTGGGCGTTACGCAGCTCAATGAACTGCTCAAGGTCATCACCGATTACTACATTGCCAAGGGCCGCGTCACCAGCCGGGCCTACCTGCCGCAACAGGACCTTTCCAGCGGCCACCTGCAAGTGCTGGTGGTCGAAGGCAAACTCGAAGGCCTGAAGGGCGCCCAGGGCAGCACGGTCACCGACCGCGAGCTGGCCATGGCGTTTCCCGGCAAGGTTGGCGAGGCCCTCAACCTGCGCGAAGTCGAGCAACTGGTGGATCAACTGAGCCGCTTGCCGTCCAAACAGGCGCAAATGGAACTGACCCCCGGCACCCAGATCGGCGGCAGCGAAGTGCTGGTCAAAAACCAGCCGCAAAAACCCTGGCGCGCCAGCCTGTCGCGCAACAACGACGGCCAGAAAAGTACCGGCGAACAGCAGTGGGGCGCTGGCCTGGAATGGGACAGCCCGCTGGGCCTGGCCGACCAACTGATCCTGCGCGGCGGCCACGATGCCATCAGCGACCACCAGAAAACCTCGAAAAACAGCATGCTCTACTACAACGTGCCGTGGGGCTGGTGGAACTTCAGTTACACCTACAGTGAAAGCGATTACCGCACGCCGGGCAGCGTCGATGACTTCAAATACAAGCAATGGGGCGACAGCCAGAATCACCAGCTGCGCGCCGAGCGTGTGGTGCATCGCGATGACGTGAGCAAGACGTCGGTCAATGTCGGCCTCACTCATTTGCGCACCAACAACTACATCAACGACACACGCCTGGGCGTCAGCAGCAACCGCCTCAGCGAATTCCAGGTGGGTATCAGCCACGGGCGCCGTATCGGCAGCGCGTTCGTCAACCTTGATGTGGGCATGCAAAACGGTATCGGTGCCTTCGATGCGCAAAAGGATGAGCAGACCCGTATCCGCGGCAACCTCACGCCCACGCCGCGCTACCGCAAATACACCGCCACCCTGAGCTACCTGCAGCCGTTCACGCTGTGGGGCGAGTCATTGAGTTTTTCCAGCCTGGCCACCGGGCAGCGCAGTGAAGACGTGCTGTACGCGCCGCAACGCATGAGTCTTGGCGGCTCGTACTCGGTGCGGGGTTTCAAGGACCAGCAGTTGAACGGCGACAGCGGCGGCTACTGGCGCAACGAAGTGCGTTGGGCGCGCCCGGTGACCCTCGACTGGATGCGCCCGGCCTTCGCCGAGTACGGCGCCAGCGTCGGCTACGACCAGGGCGTGATTCGCAACGATCGCTACAACGATGACCAGCACGGCCGGGTATCGAGTAACTCCCTGGAGCTGTTTGCCCGTGGCAAGCACGTCAGCACCAGCGTGACGTTTGCCCATTCGCTGGAAAGGCCTGGCGTCGTGACCGAGCGCGAAGCGCCGATTTATTTCCGCCTGGATTTCTTCCTGTAATTCAACACCGCTGCCTTGAGATTTTGAATATGGACGTTCGCCCTGTTACTGCCCTGAAAAGCCTGAGCCAACGCGGCCTGGCCCTGATCCTGGCCAACGCGTTGTTCTGGCAGCCGCTGCTGGCCCAGGCCGAGGGTATTGTGGTCAGCGGCCCCGGCACTACCCTCGGGCAGGCGGGCAACGGCGTTCCGGTGGTGAACATCGCCACGCCCAATGGCAGCGGGCTGTCCCATAACCAGTTCAAGGACTACAACGTCGGTCCCAACGGCGTGATCCTCAACAACGCCACGGGCATGGTGCAGAGCACGCAGCTGGGCGGGATCATCGTCGGCAACCCGAACCTCAAGGGCGGCGCTGCGAATGTCATCCTCAACGAAGTCAACGGCGGCAGCCCCAGCCAGTTGCGCGGCTACACCGAAGTGGCGGGGCAGTCCGCCAAGGTCATCGTGGCCAACCCGTATGGCGTGAGCTGTAACGGTTGCGGCTTTATCAATACCCCCAACGTCACCCTGACCACCGGCAAGCCGATTCTTGACCAGGCCGGGCGCCTGGACCGCTACCAGGTGGATGGCGGTGCGGTGACCATCGACGGCCAGGGCTTGAACGCCAGCAACGTCGACCGCTTCGAGATCATTACCCGTTCGGCCAAGATCAACGCCAAGATCAATGCGCGCCAGCTCACCGTGATTGCCGGACGCAATGACGTCGACGCCCAAAGCCTGAAAACCACCGCGCGCGCCGACGACGGCAGCACCAAGCCGGAACTGGCCATCGACTCGTCGGCCCTGGGCGGCATGTATGCCGGTGCGATCAAACTGGTGGGCACCGAAGCCGGCGTGGGTGTGAAGCTCGACGGCACACTGGCAGCCAGTGGTGGCGATATTCAGCTCGACGCCAACGGCCACCTGAGCATGGCCCAGGCCGCCGCCAGCGGTGCGGTGGACATTAAGGCCGCGAGCCTGGAGACCAAGGGCGCCGTGTACGCGGGCACCACCCTCAAGGCACAGACCAAGGGCACCCTGAAAAACAGCAAGACCCTCGCCGCCCGCGACAGCATCACACTGACCAGCAACGGCCAACTGACCAACAGCGGCATCGTCGAGGCCGGGGTCAACGCCGATAACACGCGCAACACCGTCGGCGACGTCAAGCTCGAGGCCCAGCACATCAGCAATACCGGCACGGTGATCGCCAATCGCGAGCTCGGCGCCACCGCCAATACCCTGGACAACCAGGGCGGTACCATGAACGCCAAGCAGGTGTTGAACGTCACCGCCGCCAGCGTCGACAACCGCAACAACGGTCGCCTGCTCAGCGACGGCACGCAGACCCTCACCGTCAGCGGCCTGCTGGACAACAGCCAGGGCGGCATCATCGACAGCACCGGTGCCTTCACCCTGCACGGCGATACCCTGGACAACAGCGCCGGCAGCCTCACCGGTGGCGGCGCAATCACCCTGGACCTGATCGGCGACCTGATCAATCGCAACGGCAAGCTGGCGAGTGCCGGCCCGTTGCTGATCCAGCGCGCCGCCCACGTTGACAACCAGGGAGGCAAGCTCGCCAGCCAAGGTTTGCTGACCCTGTTCGCCAACAGCATCGACAACCGCAACAACGGCACCCTGGCCGCCAACGATGGCCTGACCCTGACCACCAGCGGCCTGCTGCAAAACGGCGGCAACGGCCTGATCCACAGTGAAAAGTCCGGCGTGACCCTCACCGCCGGCACCCTCGACAACGACGGTGGCCGCATCGCCGCCAAAGCCGGTGATGCGCAGATCGACGCCACTGACTTCAACAACGGCAGCGGCGCGCTGTTTGCTCGGGATCGCGTGCACCTGACCGGTATGAATGTGGATAGCGGCGGCGAGATCGCCGGCAACCGGATCGACGTCAGCCTGACCGGGGCCCTGGTTAACCGTGGCCTGATCGAGAGCGCCACCGCCCTCGACGTCGACACTGCCAGCCTCACCAACAGCGGCCAGATGCGCGCCCTCGGCACCACCGGCAAGACCCGCTACGCCATCGGCGGCCTGCTCAACAACAGCGGTAGCCTCGAGACCGCCAACGACCAATTGAGCCTCGCCGCCACCCGCTTCCAGAACACCGGCGGCAAGGTATTGCACGTGGGCACGGGTGCACTCGACCTCAGCGGCATCAGCCTCGACGATGTCGGCGGTAGCCTGGTGACCAATGGCGACCTGATCCTCGATAAAGCCAACTGGACCAACAGCACCGCGATCCAGGCCGGGCGCCTGACCGTCAACGTCGATAACCTGCAACAGACCGCCACCGGCAAACTGCTCGGCATCCGCGCCCTGGTCGGCAGCGGCAAGGACTGGACCGTGGGCGGCAGCGTCGCCAGCCAGGGCAGCCTGGATCTTTCGGTGGACAACCTGCTCAACGACCACGGCCTGATCTTCAGTGGCGGCGACATGAACCTCAAGGTCGACCGCCTGAAAAACCTCGGCGCCGCGATCTACGCCATGGGCAACCTGCGTGTCGATCGCGACGGCCAGGGCGGCCTGGCCACCAGCATCATCAACAGCTCGGGGACGATCGAGAGCGAGCGCAACCTGATCCTGGCGGCCAGCACGATCCAGAACATCCGTACTGTGCTCACCACCGAGTCCGGCATCTACAGCGCCTCCATCACGCCCATCGCCTGTATCGAAGGGGTGACCGGTGGCGACTGCGAAGGCGGCAAGCAGAACCGGCCGTTCCAGATTACCCAGCGTGATCACTTCATCGTCAGCGATGCCACGGCAGCGTCCAGCATTACCTCGGGCGGCAACATGCTGCTCACCGGCGGCGAGCTGCTCAACAGCAGCAGTAGCATCGCCGCCGGCGGCAACCTCACGGCCATCGTCAACCAACTCACCAACGTCGGCGTCGTGACCCACGATACCCAGTATGACCGCGTCTTTACCTCAGCCCGCGAGCGCAAGCCCGGAGGCTGGTACCGTGAAGCCGCGGCCTTCACTCAACGCTATTCGGCAGGCCAGGACATGACCGGCGTCGAAGCCGGCCTGGCGTCGTTCATTGGCAAGATGGAGGGCGAGAAGGACAAGCTGCGCAAGACCACCCAGCTGATGGTGCCCGACCAGAGCTACGCCGCCGTCATCCAGGCCGGTGGCAGTGTGGACGTGAGAGCCCAGGCCGGCATCGACAACAGTGTCGTGCAAGGTGGCTACACCTACGTCGGCAGCGGCGCCAACACCAAGGCGCCGGGCTACTCGACCCTGGTCAGCCTCAACGCGCAACTGCCACCGGACGTTGCCCAGCAACAGGTCAACCCGCTGGGCCTGCCCGGCTTCGACCTGCCCACCGGCCAGAACGGCCTGTTCCACCTCAACGACCGCGATGGCGCAACCGGGCTGCCCACCAGCCAGTTCGCGGCCAGCCCGCATAAGTACCTGATCGAAACCAACCCGCTGCTCACCGACATGCGCCAGTTCATGAGCTCGGACTACATGCTGACCAAGCTCGGCTACGACCCCGACACTGCGCAACGTCGCCTGGGCGACGGCTTCTATGAGCAACGCCTGATCCAGCAAGCCGTGCTCGCCCGCACCGGCCAGCGCTTCATCGATGGCCAGACCAGCGACGCCGACCTGTTCAAGCACCTGATGGACAACGCCATCAGCAGCAAAAGCGCCCTGAATTTGTCCGTAGGCGTGAGCCTCACCGCCGAACAAGTCGCTGCCCTGACCCACGACATCGTGTGGCTGGAAAACGCCACCGTTGCCGGGCAACAAGTGCTGGTGCCGGTGCTGTACCTGGCCCAGGCGAATAACCGCCTGGCACCCAACGGTGCATTGATTTCCGGCACCGACGTCAACCTGATCACCGGCAGCCACCTCAACAACGCCGGCACCTTGCGCGCCACCGGCAACCTGCTGGCGAACGTCGGCAGCAACCTCACCAACAGTGGGTTGATGGAAGCCGGTGGTCGCCTCGACCTGCTCAGCGGCAACAACCTGACCAACCGCGCAGGCGGTGTGATCAGCGCGGGCAACGTCAACCTCGCCGCCGGCGCCGACCTGCTCAACGAACGCAGCGTCACCACCCACGAAAGCGCCAGCAGCTACCGCAGCGAACGCAGCGACTTCGTCGACAGCGCCGCGCGCATCGAATCGGCCAACGATCTGGCCATGCAGGCTGGCGGCAACATCAACAACGTCGGCGGCGTGCTCAAGAGCGGTGCCGATGCCACAGTCAAGGCGGCGGGCGACGTCAACATCACCGCCTCGAAAAGCCTCGACAGCGGCGCCATCGGCAACCGCTCCAGCTTCACCACCATCGCCCAGCAAGGCTCGGTGGTCGAGGCCGGCCGCGACCTGCATGTGATTGGCGGGCGCGACATCAGCGCCGTGGCCAGCCAGGTCAATGCCAAACGCGACGTCAACCTGATTGCCACCCGCGACCTCAACGCCATCGCGGCGGCCAACGAGCAGCACTCCACGACCAACACGAAAAAGGTCAAGAGCATCGAAGACCACGTGCAGCAAGTGTCCAGCGTGATCAAGGCCGGCGGCGACGCCACCCTGAGCGCCGGGCAGAACCTGCAACTGGTCGCCAGCCAGGTCAATGCCGGCAACGAGGCGTACCTGGTATCCGGTAAAAACCTCGAGCTCAAAGCCGCCGAAAACCAGGACTACAGCTTCTACAGCAAGACCAAGAAAACCTCCCAGGGCAAAAAATTCCGCCTGGATGAAACCGATGTGGTGAACAACGTTGGCAGCCTGGTCAGCGCGGGGACGAACAGCACCCTCGTCGCCGGTGCCGACCTGCTGCTGGCTGGGAGTGCCGTCACTGCTGAAAAAGGCGCCACACAACTCGTGGCCGGCCAGGACGTGAACATCCTCGCCGTCAGCAACGCCGACAGCGCCCGCCACGAACGCAAGGAAAGCAAAAGCAGCTGGGGCGGCCTGAAGTCGAGCAAAGTCCAGGACAAAGTCGACGAAAAACGCACCACCGCCCTGGGCAGCATGGTCTCCGGCGAAACCGTCACCGTCGCCGCCAAACGCGACGCCACGGTCACCGGTTCCAACCTGGTCAGCACCGGCGACCTCGCCGTCCAGGCCGGCCGTGACCTGACCATCGACGCGGCGCAGAACACCTTCGCCCGCACCGACATGCACAAGGAAAAAAATCGCGACCTCACCGGCGTGCTGACCGGCAACAAGCTCGGTCTGGACGACATGACCGGCAACCAGAAGCTGTACATCAACAGCTCGAAGCACAACGGCACGGCCAATGAAATGACCTTGACCGGCAGCACGATTGGTTCGAGTGCGGGCAATGTGTCGTTGACGGCGGGGCGTGAGCTGAAGGTGGTGGCCAGTGATCTGGTGAGCACCAAGAACATGGAGTTGAGTGGGGCTGATGTCACCGTTACTTCGGGGATGGAGACGGCCAGTCAGACCAGTAAGGACAGTTCCAAGAGCTTGGCGGTTGGGCGAGTGATTGCGGGCACCGTGGTCGACACCGCCAACAGCATCCGCGACGCAGCCGAGGCGGCGCGCAGCTCCGACGATCCGCGCCTCAAGGCCGTGAAGATCGCTCAGGCGGCGCTGTCGATGTACAACCTGAATAACCAGGCGGGCGATCTCGCTAAACAAAGTACCGGCTTCAAGGACAAGACCGGTGGCTCTGCCGGCAACGGGTCACTGATCAAGATCGGTACCGAACTGGCCAACACCCGCACCAAAAGCAGCAGCGAATACACGGCGCAGGCCGCTCACCAGAGCAACCTCAACGCCGGGGGTAAACTGTCGATCATCGCCGCGGGCGATGCGCCGGGCACTGTGGGTGACTTGACGATTACCGGCAGTACGTTGAAAGCCGACAGCACGTTGCTGTCCGCGAAAAACAACATCCTGATGCAAAGCGCACAGAACACCACCGACCGCAAAAACGACGGTTCACGCAACAGGACCGCTATCGGTGCCAGCTTCAACATAGGCGAGCAAAACGGTTTCACCATCGACCTCGGTGCACAAACCGCCAAGAACCTTGGCTCGGGTGGCTCGGTTACCCAGGTCAACACCACTCTGGACACCGGCTCGCTGGTGCTGCGCAGCGGCCAGGACACCAGCCTGATCGGCGCGCAGGTACGCGCTGACCGTATCGATGCCACCATCGGCGGCAACCTCAACATTCTGTCGCGCCAAGACACCGAAACGTCCAAGAGCAAGCAGAACAGCGCAGGCTTCGGTGCGAGCATCTGCATTCCGCCGATCTGTTATGGCTCCCCGGTAACCGCGTCCGCGAACCTGGCGGCGTCGAAGATGAACAGCGACTACCAGGCGGTGACCGACCAGAGCGGCTTCTTTGCCGGTAAGGGTGGCTACACCATCGATGTGGCGAAAAACACCACCCTGCAAGGTGCGGTGATTGCCAGTGAAGCCACGGCCGACAAAAACCTGCTGCTCACCGATCGGCTGCTGGTCAGCGACATCAAGAATAAGAGCGAGATCAAGAGCCAATCGGCCGGCGTCAGCGTCTCCGGTTCCTACAGTGGCGGCGCGACTACCCTCACGCCGGGTGCCTTGTATGGAATGTCGCTGAACGATTCGGACCACAGCTACACGCGCAGTGCCGTCAGCGAAGGCACGATCGTGGTGCGCAACCCTGAAGGCGCGGGTGACCTGGTCGGCCTGAACCGCGACACCGCCAACGCCAACCAGCGTCTCGACAAGCCTGATGAAAAGGCCATGCAGGAACGCATGGATCTGATCAAGAGTTCGATGGAGTTGACCAAGGGCATTGGTGATGCGATTGCTGCGGCCAGGATCAGGGCCGCCAACGACCCTAACAGCGATGTGAACAAAGCGACACGAGAGAAGCTCGTGCAGGAAGGGATTACCACCCCGACGCAGGATCAGATCAACCAACGTGCCCAGCAGGATTATGGCGTCGGCAGTAGCTTCCAGAGGGCCAGCCAGGCGGTGACTGCCGTGGTGCAAGCGGCGATGGGCGGTAGCGTGGGCGGTGCGTTGGCGGGGGCGGCGGCGCCATATCTGGCAGAAACAATCAGGGACAGGACCAAGGGCGACCCTACAGCCAATCTGATGGCCCATGCGGTACTGGGTGCTGTGCTCGCCAAGGCTGGCGGTAACTCAGCACTCGCTGGTGCAGCCGGTGCTGTGGCGGCAGAGGAAACCGCACGTCTGATCAAAGAGAACCTGTATGGCGATGTCAGTAACGAGAACCTGACCCAGGCGCAAAAGCAGACGATCTCCAGCCTCGCGACCTTGGCGGGTGGCCTTTCAGGATCGTTGTCCGGCAAGGGCGCACTGGATGCGGTGGCAGCGGCTCAGGTTGGGAGGAATGCGGTTGAGAATAACTATCTCAGCGTGCCGGAAGCGACCCGTAAGTTTGTGCTTTCACGCAAGCAAATGCTGGGCACCATCACTGACAAAGAAAAAGATGAACTCGCGTATATAAACGTTATCGATAAAGATCGAGATGAAGCGATTCGCGATGCCTGCACTACCGGAAATTTGTCCAGTTCCGCTTGCGGTCGTTTGATCGAACCTGCACGTCAGGCTCTTGCGGAATACGAGGCTCCTGTCTCTGTCCGTCTGCTTTATAAAGAACTTTACCCGGCTGATGCAAAAAATGCCGAGGCTGCATTACGTGGCTTAGACGATGCCAGCATTCTCCACGACATCGTGATAACGGACCTTGCGAGCCGTTCTGAGAAAACGCGGGCGGAAGTTGAGCAACAGTATGATTTTGTCATGACGATGCATGCCATCACGGCGGCGATTGCTGGGGGGTACGGATTAAAAGGGTTAACGTCTACTACAAAAGTGCCTGCATCGACTTTGATTTCTGGAGAGGCCAAAGTTGTCGGAACCGGAAAATCAGCAGCAAACGACGCGAGCTTTAATGTTCCCAAAGGCTACACACAAGAAATTGATGGAACCGTGAACGGCCCCGGTGGTGGGACTTACAAACCTACCGGAACGCAGGACGCCAATGGCAATCAGGTGTTTCTGGCCGGTAATGGTAACTACTACACGTTGACCGAGGATAGAGCGACGCGAATTGTTTCTCCTAATCCGTCCGCCGGAATTGGAGCAACAGGGAAAATCGGGGAGGATGCCCTAAAACCATTGGGTGGTCAGTCTCAAGTTACCTTCCAAACGACCCAAGGCGTGCGTGTCGTCGACCAGCTAGCTCCAGGTGCTTTGGCTCATGAGTCCAAGGTTGGATACACTTCACTCGACGCCAATACAGCCCTTCAGGTGATGAAGGATACGGAGCTCCTGAGCCGCGGTATGGTTAATGGGGTAACATGGAATTTTTATAGGAGCCCCGTCACAGGACGCGTTGGACCTGCGCCAGCCCTTGAAAAAGCTTTGTCCGACGCGGGAATCAAAATTAAGGTGCATTGATTATGGAATTTACAACCGCCTATACGCCAGTCACAGATTTTTTTTCATCTATGAATTCGAAAGAGCTAAATAGTTTTTATGAACTCTTTATGCTTAATAAACCCTACTGTTTAGATGAGTTAATTCAAGCTGTTTGGCATACGCCGGGATATGAAAGCTGGAACGCGGATTTTTCCCCGGAATCTTTAGATGGTGTGGCTGAGTGGTTAGCTTCACGGATTTATAAAGAGCAACTGTCATCAACGGTTAACGAAACAGGAAATGATTCAATTGCCGGCACGGCTGATTTGAACACACCTGTTCTATCCGAAGAGGCAATGTCTTTGGCTGTTTTAGTTGGAATGTATTATGGTGAAGTGGCGGTTCGAAATAACCCTGAACTGAGCTGGAGTCAGTTAAAAGGTAATAAGAAACAGGCGGATTACGGGCAGCCTGTTATATCCGCATCTGGCTCGCTGCCTACCAATCCAGTAAGAGTTGCTCATGCATTCGCGTGCGCTATTGCTGATGGATCAAAGACATTAGGTCGGCTTCGAGAGACATATAACTATTGGATGCAATTAATAAAGGCTAAATAAGATGTGCAGTGACGTGCAAGTATTTCACTGTGTCGTTTGTCGTAACTGTGATTGCGCTATCCATTAGGGGGCAGGCCACGTTTTTGTTTGAATGCTTGTGGAGAAGCAAATCTGGAGGTGTTACGTTCTTTAATAATTGGCTTTTTTATTTCATTTGTCTGGGAAGTTTTTAAGCTGGGCGGTTTTTAAAATAACCGCCCATTTTATTTATGAAATTTTTGAGTTCAACTTCCGGCCAATCACATCCAGCAAATCACACCCATCTCGCAGCGGAATTGCCAGTAACAGCGCAAAATCGTGAAGCACAATCGCATCACTGCTGATCTCTTCCCGAAACGCGAGGTTCTCCAAAAACTGAGTCACCGCACGAATGCGATACGCGGCGGCATCATAGAGAACATCTAGGGGCGCTTGCGTGTCGATCACCAGCGCGGGGATGGTTGAGTCATGGCCTGTAAGCGGCATGTATCTATTCATAGGTAAAGCCTCGGTCGATGTAATGAAAGCTGTCACCTATCGTCGCCAAACGAATGGGTGACAGCTGTACGCAGGTTGGCGAACCGGGACCGAGTTCCGGCAGACCCGAAGGTCTCCCGCGCACAGCTGCCATAAAGCAGCGATGCGGGTACGGAAACCCCTGCAAGCAAGCAGAAAGCTTTCGCATACGGTCAACGGATCGCCAAATCCGATCGCCCTTTTGGACGACCGGCGGACTATAAGTCCTCAGCGTAAAAACACGCAAGGCATCAAAAGGCCAACGTCGCCCTGCGAGCCGGCGCCAACCTCAACGCCATCGCGGCAGCCAACGAGCAGCATTCGACCTACAACTCGAAAAAATCAAAAGCATCGAAGACCACGTCCAGCAAGTCTCCAGCGTGATCAAGGCCGGCGGCGACGCCACCCTGAGCGCCGGGCAGAACCTGCAACTGGTCGCCAGCCAGGTCAATGCCGGCAACGAGGCGTACCTGGTATCCGGCAAAAACCTCGAGCTCAAAGCCGCGCAAGACCAGGACTACAGCTTCTACAGCAAGACCAAGAAAACCTCCCAGGGCAAGAAATTCCGCCTGGATGAAACCGACGTCGTGAACAACGTCGGCAGCCTGGTCAGCGCGGGGACGAACAGCACCGTCGTCGCCGGTGCGGACCTGCTGCTGGCCGGCAGCGCCGTCACTGCCGAAAAAGGCGCTACGCAACTGGTGGCCGGCCAGGACGTGAACATCCTCGCCGTCAGCAACGCCGACAGCGCCCGCCACGAACGCAAGGAAAGCAAAAGCAGCTGGGGCGGCCTGAAGTCGAGCAAAGTCCAGGACAAAGTCGACGAAAAACGCACCACCGCCCTGGGCAGCATGGTCTCCGGCGAAACCGTCACGGTCGCCGCCAAACGCGATGCCACGGTCACCGGCTCGTCCCTGGTCAGCACCGGCGACCTCGCCGTCCAGGCCGGCCGCGACCTGACCATCGACGCGGCGCAAAACACCTTCGCCCGCACCGACATGCACAAGGAAAAAAATCGCGACCTCACCGGCGTGCTGACCGGCAACAAGCTCGGTCTGGACGACATGACCGGCAACCAGAAGCTGTACATCAACAGCTCGAAGCACAACGGCACGGCCAATGAAATGACCTTGACCGGCAGCACTATTGGTTCGAGCGCGGGCAATGTGTCGTT